>PBHA01000008.1 GCA_002719425.1 Chloroflexota bacterium | reverse complement strand
TTAGGTATGGGATGGATTATGATAACACCTATAGTAATTTTTACTTTTGGTGGCAATTTTTTAGATAATCGATTAAATCTTGGCTATTTTATGACCTTATTGGGTTTGATGATTGGACTTTTTGTAGGTATTATTTGTACGGTTAGAATTTTAAAAAGCTAAATTTAAGGGAAAAATACTTTTAAATGTTTTTAAAACCCAAAATAATTTTTATATTATCAGTAGTATTAGGAATATTTGTAGTTTCAGTTCTTGGTGGTGCGCTAGGAGACGGTTTTGGTTTAGGTTTTCTAGGTGGTCCACTTCCTTTTATATCTATCGCAGCTGAAACTGTTTTACATATATCTACTCCTTTCTCATATGACTTAAAAAATTCAACGGTAATGTTATGGATTGCAATGCTACTGTTGATAATTCTTTCTTGGAGAGCAACTAGAAACATGAAAGAAATTCCATCAGGTTTGCAAAATGTTTTTGAAATGATTTTTCAATTTTGGATTGATACTGCAGAAGAAGCTGGAGGAAAGAGTGCTAGAAGATTTTTACCAGTTGTAATAACTATATTTTTAGGAGTTTTGGCTTTTAACTGGTTAGGAATTATGCCTGGTGTTGGTTCTATTGGAAAAGTTGAGACTATCGAAGAATGGGTACATCATCATTCTCATTCAGGTCATTGTGCTGAAGACTATAAAGATTCATTGCCAATTATGGCTGAATTATGTGTTCTAGAAGAAGAACATTACCATGGCTTCGTTGTTTTTGATAAAACTGCAGGCATAAGTTTGATGCCTTTAGGAAGAGGAGAATCAACTAGAGCTCCACTAAGTGCAATTGGTGGTTACACTCCAGACGAAATTAAAGATATCAAGAAAAAAATTGATTCAGGAACCTCGCCTGAAGATATAACAAGATTGAACGAAATATTAGAAAATATACATAATGGTAGAGTAGTTCAATTATATGAAAAAGAATCAGATGGAAGTATTAGCCCAAAATCATATTTGGGTAAAAAGACAGGTGAATTGATTCCGTTTTTTAGAGGGGCTTCTACAGATGTAAATACCACTTTGGCTATAGCTATCTTTTCTATGATAGCTATTCAATTTTGGGGTTTTTCTTCTCTAGGATTTAAGGGCTATGGTGGAAAATTTATTAACTTTTCACAAGGCCCAATAAATGCATTTGTAGGAATATTAGAATTATTTGGTGAATTTGCAAAAACTATTAGTTTTACGTTTAGGCTTTTTGGAAATATGTTCGCGGGTGAAATCGTACTTATTTCAATGGGATTTTTATTGCCTTTGGTTGGAATGATGCCGTTCATGGGTCTTGAACTTTTTGTTGGTGTCATACAGGCTCTAATATTTTCAATGTTAACATTAGTTTTTGGGGTAATGGCTGTTACATCTCACTCGGATCATGACGACCATTAGGGCAAATTAAATAAGCAAAAAAATAAAAATAGTGAAGGGAGAAAAAAATGGCAAGTGAATGGCAACCTATAGGGGCTGCACTATCAATGGGACTAGGAGCTGTTGGATCAAGTCTTGGTATTGGTATGTTAGCTAATGGAGCTTTACAATCATTGGGACGAAATCCTGAGGCAAGAGGTCCAATCCAACAGAGTATGATTCTAGCTATTGCTTTTACAGAAGCGATCGCTATCTATGCTCTAGTTGTAGCCATATTGATTTTGTTCGTTTTATAAACTTTTCGGCTGAGAAAAACTCTCAGCTGAAAAATAGGAGATTAGATATGGATGCATTAGGTATAAATTTATCGGGTTTAATAACTCAGTTAATAAGTTTTACAGTGTTGTTTTTAATTCTTAGGAAACTTTTATTTGGACCTATTGGTACTATGCTTCAAACCCGTTCTGAAAAGATTAAAGAAAGTTTAGAAGCAGCTGAAAAAGTTAAGAATGAGGCTGATGAATCAGCTCAAAAATTAGAGGATGAAATAAATGCTGCAAGACAAGAAGGTCAGAAGCTTATTCAAGACGCACGAGAAGCAGCTGAGAAATATAGGCTTCAACAAGCTGAAAAAGCTGAACAAGATTCTCTGGAATTAGTAAAGAAGACAGAGAAGGAAATGGCTAAGCTTGAAGAAAAAACTATTCAAAACGTCAAGAAAGAATTTTCCTCTTTAGTAATTTCAGCAGCTACTAAAGTTGTTGATAAATCTATTGATGAGAAAGATCATAAAGAATTAATTGACAAAACTCTAAAAGAAGAAATTAACAATTAGGAAATATGGCAAGTTCACTAACTAAAAGATACGGGAAAGCAATTCTCGATATAGCTAAAGAAAAAAATAATACTAACATCTGGATAGATAACTTTAGTAATTCTAAAGAAATAATGAATGATGATGATTTGTATTCTTTTTTGAGCTCTCCACAAGTTCCTAATTCTGAGAAATATAAGTCAATAGATACCCTATTTAAAGGTTATGAAAAACTTTTTATTAATTTCTTGAAATTGTTGATCAATAAAGGTCATATAAATTATTTTGAACGAGTTATGAATGAATTCTTTGATCAAAACCAAATTTCAGAAGGTAAAGTTTCAGCAACAGTAACTTCCTTCGTGAAATTGACAGTTTCTCAAAAGGATGAAATTACAAAAAAAATATGTGATGTTTTTAAAGTAGATGATGTTGAAATTTCTGAGAATTTAGACAAATCTATACTTGGAGGATACATCATAAAAGTAGGGGATACAATTATCGATTGTTCCACTAAAAATAAACTAAATGGTTTAGAAAATCATTTATTAATATCAACGACATTATAGTTATGGAGAAGAATTATGTCACCAAATAGTCAAGATATAGCGTCAATAATAAAACGTCAAATAGAAGAATTTGGCGGAGATTTCAGTATGGTAGATATTGGTACTGTTGTTGAAGCAGGAGATGGTGTTGTAACTATACACGGACTCTCAAGTGTAAAAGTTAATGAGTTGTTACAATTCCCTAATGATATTATTGGACTTGCGCTAAACCTAGAAGAAGATAGTGTCGGAGCAGTAATCTTGGGAGATTATCTTTCAATTAAAGAAGGAGATGAGGTAAGGTCAACTGGTAGAATTGTTGAAGTTCCAGTAGGGGATAATTTGTTAGGAAGAGTAGTGGATCCTCTTGGTAGGCCAATGGATGGTAAAGGTGATGTATCAACATCAGAATCTTTACCTGTAGAAAAAATAGCTGCGGGTGTTGTTGAAAGAAAATCTGTTGATGAGCCTGTTCAGTTTGGTTTGAAAATTGTCGATGCTATGGTTCCAGTAGGAAGAGGTCAAAGAGAATTGGTTATTGGGGATAGAACAACGGGTAAGACATCTTTGTGTGTAGATGCTCTTATCAATCAAAAAGACTCAGACATTATTGGAATTTATGTAGCTGTAGGTCAAAAAGCATCTAAAGTGGCTGCCGTTGTTACTAGATTGGAAGAACAGGGAGCTTTAGATAATACAGTGGTTGTAAGTGCTAATGCTTCTGATTCAGCCGCATTACAGTATTTAGCTCCTTATGCAGGAGTAACTATGGCAGAATATTTCATGTCTCAAGGAAAAGATGTATTGATCGTATACGATGACTTGAGTAAACATGCTTGGGCATACAGACAAATGTCTTTATTGCTAAGAAGACCTCCAGGTCGTGAAGCTTATCCTGGGGATGTTTTTTATTTACATTCAAGACTTCTAGAAAGAGCAGTAAAACTAGACGATGCGTATGGCGGAGGCTCAATCACAGCTTTACCAATAATTGAAACGCAAGCAGGTGACGTTTCGGGTTATATTCCCACAAATGTTATTTCAATAACTGATGGTCAGTTGTACTTAGAACCAGACCTATTCAACTCAGGTGTAAGACCAGCTGTAAATGCTGGACTTTCAGTAACTCGAGTTGGTTCATCAGCACAAAAAAAAGCTATGAAAGAAGTATCAGGTTCACTTAAGGGTGAGATGGCTCAATATGATTCTCTGAAAACATTTGCTCAGTTTGGAACGGATGATTTGGATGCAATTACTAAACAACAACTTGCTAGAGGAGAAAGATTGACTGAGCTTCTCAAACAAAATGAAAATGAGCCTTTATCATTTGAAAATCAAGTTTCAATTTTTTATGCTGCAAATCAAGGATCCTTGGATGATGTTGAGATAGAAAAAATTTCTGAATTTGAGACTGGCTGGTATGATTTCATTTCAGCAAATATACCTGATGTAATGAAAGAAATTCATGATAAAGGTGAACTTTCAGATGATATAAAAAAGAAATTAGATGAAGCATTAAAAACCTATAAAGGAACTTTTGGAAATTAAATATGCCTAGTACTAAAGAATTAAGAGCAAGAATAAGATCAGTTTCTAATACTGCAAAGGTTACCGGAGCCATGCAATTAATTGCTGCTTCAAAAATGAGAAGAGCCCAACAAAACGTGATAATGGGTAAAAAATATGCAGAAACAATTAAGTCATTGCTTACAAATTTGTCCTCTTCTGTTGATTTAGAAAGAGTAAACATTCCATTGTTGGAAAAAAGAGAAATAAAGAATAAATTAATGATTTTAGTTACACCTGATAGAGGTTTGGCAGGAGCTTTAGTTGGAAACATTAATAGAAAAGCTTTAGAAGTTATTCAATCTTCTAAAGAAAGTTATAGTGTTTTATCAGTAGGGAAAAAAGGTTTTAGATTCTTAAATTCTAGAGATCAGGATATAGTTGAACAACTTGAAATACCTGACAGGCCCGAGATAACTGATACTTTAGCTATTTCAGATATTGCAATAAAAGGATTTTTAGAAGAGAAATGGGACCAAGTTGATTTAGTTTATAGCGAGTTTATAACAACTACAGCCCAGGTTCCAAAGGTACAAACTGTTCTTCCTATCTCTAATGATGGTGAAGAAACTTCAATAAGTGATTATATTTATGAACCTTCAGATTATGAGGTTCTAATTGAGTTAACTCCAAAATATGTTAGATCTCAAATTTATCAGTCTATACTAGAGGCTTTTGCAAGTGAACATTCTGCAAGAATGGTTGCAATGCAAAATGCTACTGATAATGCTAGTGAGCTTATAGGAGAATTGACTCTAGATTTGAATAAAGCTAGACAGGAAACAATTACTGCAGAACTACTAGATTTGATAGGTGGTATTGCTGCATTAGAAGGAAAGTAAAGGAGAAAAAATATGGCTAAAGGTGATAAAGGTAAAGTAGTCCAAGTTATTGGTACAGTAGTAGATGTAGAATTTGATCAAAATAACTTACCTGAAATTTTCAATGCATTGGAACTTGAAAATGAAGGCGAGCGCTTGGTTCTAGAAGTTGAGCAACATGTAGGTAATTCATGGGCTAGATGTTTAGCACTTGGTCCTACTGAAGGTCTTGCTAGAGGAGTGGAGGTTATTGATTCAGGGGCTGCGGTATCAGTACCAGTTGGAGAACCATCTTTGGGAAGATTATTTAATGTAGTTGGAGACCCTATTGATAATGGAGAGCCGATTAGTAAAGATGCCTTAAGATGGCCAATACATAGAAGACCACCTAGCTTTGATCAACAATCTGGATCTGTGGAGCTTTTAGAAACTGGAATAAAAGTTTTAGACTTGATTACTCCTTTTGCTAAAGGTGGGAAAATTGGTGCATATGGAGGAGCTGGTGTAGGTAAAACAGTTATTATTACTGAATTAATTAGAAATATTGCACAAGAACACTCAGGTGTTTCTGTTTTTGCAGGTGTAGGAGAAAGATCTAGAGAAGGTAATGATCTATGGCATGAGATGCAAGATTATGGTGTACTAGGTTCCACTGCTTTAGTTTTTGGGCAAATGAATGAACCTGCTGGATCTAGAGCAAGAATTGCTCTAACAGGTCTAACTATGGCTGAGTATTTCAGAGATGAACAAAAACAAGATGTTTTGCTCTTCGTTGATAATATATATAGATATGTTTTAGCAGGAATGGAAGTGTCAGCTTTGCTAGGTAGAATGCCTTCAGCTGTTGGATATCAACCTACATTATCCACTGAAATGGGTGATCTTGAAGAAAGGATTACTACTACCGTAGATGGATCAATCACCTCATTCCAAGCTGTTTATGTTCCTGCTGATGATTATACTGATCCGGGAATTGTGACCACTTTTGGTCACCTAGATGCAAACGTATCTCTTGATAGAGCGTTAGCTGCACAATTCTTATTCCCAGCTGTAGATCCTCTTGCTTCTAACTCTAGAATATTAGAGCCAGCTATTGTTGGAGAAGATCACTATAATGCAGCCAGAGGAGTTCAGCAAGTTCTGCAAAGATATAAAGATTTGCAGGATGTTATAGCAATTCTTGGTATTGATGAACTGTCAGAAGAAGACCAGCTTATTGTTGCTAGAGCAAGAAAAATTCAAAGATTTCTTACTCAACCTTTCTTCGTTGGAGAAGTATTTACTGGAATTGCAGGTAAATATGTTCCTATTGCTGAGACCGTTAAAGGATTCCTTGAGATTATTGAAGGTAAGCATGATGATCTTCCAGAACAAGCATTCTACATGGTAGGAAATATAGAGGAAGCTGTTCAAAAAGGTGAAGAAATGAAACAACAAATAGAAAATAATTAATATGGGGAATAGCATAAATGTTAATATAGTTTCTCCTAGTGGAGAAATATTTTCTGGAGAAGCTGATAGTGTTCTAGTTCCAGGTTCTCTGGGTCAAATGACCATTTTGCCTAAACACGCAGCTATTTTATCCTCATTAAATAAAGGTACTATTACCGTTAATACGAGTGATGGAAAAAATACGAATTTCGTAATAGACTCAGGGTTTATTGAAAATATAAACGATTCTTTAACGATAATTATTGAAAATCTTTCTGAAGAACAGTAAAAGAAATAAATTAAGCTACTTTAGGTTGTAGCTTTTTTAGCATGTTGATTGCCTCTGATTTAGATATTTCTTTGCTGCACTGAATACACGCAAGGTGAAACTTACCTTCGTAATCAGTATTTATCTCAATATCTCCACCACAAGGACAGCATTTAGAGTAAATCACTTTATTAATTTCCTTCTTATATTTGTATTTTCCAAGAAACTATATTATATGTCCTTTTTTGATAAATCAAGCATTAATTAATTTAATTCGTTAACAAAATGTAAACTTTTACTCATTCTTTAGTTTTATTGATGATTTCGTAATAGGACTAATTGACACATAACGTGTTAAGTATTATCATATGGATAAAGGGAGTATTTATGGTTAATAGAGGGTGGATAGTTTCAAATTCAGTCACTGTCTCAAGTTTGAGATCTGACTCAAATTTGAATTCAGAAATTAACTCTGATCCAGTATTAGGGGTTTATACAATTAGTGTTGCTTCAGATCTTATTTCCATGCATCCAAATACCTTGAGAAAATATGACAGAAACGGATTGGTAAAACCTTCAAGAACTGATGGAAGAAGGAGATTGTACTCAGAAAATGATCTTTTGAGGCTACAAATAGTAAAACTTCTGACTGAAAGATATGGGTTAAATCTTGAAGGTGCAAAACTTGTACTCGCTTTATCAATGAGAATAAAAGAGATAGTAAATTTGTTAGAACAAGGCGTCAATAATCAAGTTTATAAGAACTCTGCAAAAGTTGCATCCAAAGAATTAAAACAATTATTTTTAGAACTTGGAATAAAAATCTAATTATGCCTAAAGAGACAAAAAACGAAAAAAAAATAAAGTTACTTGAGGATAAAATTGAAGAAATTATATCCGAAAAGGATAAATATTTAGATATTGCCCAGAGAGCACAGGCTGATCTAGTAAATTATAGGAAAAAGGTTTCTCAAGATAGTAAAGAATCTGAGGATAGAGCCCAAAGAAAAATTTTCATGCAAATTATTAATGTTCTTGATCAAATAAATTTAGCTCTATCGTCAAAAATCGATTCAAAGACTTATAAATCTTGGGTTGATGGAATAAAGTCAGTAAATAACAACTTTAAGTCTTTGCTTTCAAATTATGAGTTTGTTGAGCTAAATCTTGATAAAAATGACAAATTTGATCCAAATATTCATGAAGCTATATCAAGGGTAGAAACCGTTGATTTTGAAGACGGAGATATTATAAGACAAATATCTCCAGGATATAAACATAAAGATTATTTGCTTAGACCCATTTTAGTAGAAATAGCATTTAAGAAAGAAAATTAAAGAAAGGAATCAAAATGCCAAAAGTTATAGGTATAGATTTAGGAACTACAAACTCAGCAATGGCTGTAATGGAATCTGGAGAACCCAGTGTTATAGAAAATAATGAAGGTAAAAGAACTACACCTTCAGTTGTTGCACTCAATACAAAATCAGATGAAAGATTTGTAGGCGAAACTGCAAAAAGACAATCGATTACAAACCCAGAAAACACAATTTATTCTGCTAAAAGATTTATTGGAAGAAGGTTTAATCAAAATGAAATGAAAAAAGAGTCCAGCAGGGTATCTTACTCTCTTAATAAAAGATCAAATGGAGATGTTGGTATTAAGTTAGGAGACAAAAATCATGCACCTGCAGAGATATCAGGTATGATTTTGAGAAAGTTAAAAGAAGATGCTGAAATCAAACTTGGAGAAAAAATTGATCAAGCAGTAATCACTGTCCCAGCATATTTTAATGATTCTCAAAGAGAAGCCACAAAAGTAGCTGGTCAAATTGCAGGATTAGAAGTATTGAGAATCATAAATGAACCTACTGCAGCTTCTCTAGCATATGGTTTAGACAAGGAAGGCGATAGGACTATTGCAGTTTATGATTTAGGAGGAGGAACATTTGATATAACAATACTACAGCTAGGTGATGGAGTATTCGAGGTTAAATCTACTAATGGAGATACACAACTTGGTGGTGATGACTTTGATAACGTTCTAGTAGATTTTGTCTGTGATGAATTTAAGAGTGAAAATTCAATAGACTTAAGAACTGATCCAGCAGCTTTGCAGAGAATTAGAGTAGAAGCAGAAAGAGCTAAAATTGAATTGTCATCTGTTAATCAAACTGAGATAAATTTACCCTTTATAACTGCAGACTCAAATGGACCTAAACATCTTCAACTTAATCTTACAAGATCCAAGCTTGAAGAATTAACTTCTCAGTTAGTTGAAAAAACAGTTAAGCCAACCCTTGATGCAATTAAAGATTCAGAGGTAAAGCCATCTGATATTGATGAAGTAGTTTTAGTCGGTGGTATGACAAGAATGCCTTTGGTTTCTGAGAAAGTTAAGGAATTATTTAAAAAAGAACCCAATAAAACTATAAACCCGGATGAAGTTGTTGCATTAGGTGCTGCTATCCAAGCAGGAGTTTTGCAAGGAGATGTAAAAGATGTTCTATTGTTAGACGTTACTCCATTAACTCTTGGCATTGAAACTTTAGGTGGAGTAAAAACATCTTTGATAGAAAGAAATACCACTATTCCTACATCAAAAACAGAAACTTTTACTACAGCAGCAGATAATCAGCCTAGTGTAGAAATTCACGTTGTTCAAGGTGAAAGAGAGATGGCAAATGATAATGTATCAATTGGGAGATTTTCACTTGATGGTATACAGCCTGCACCGAGAGGAGTACCTCAAATTGATGTGACATTTGATATTGATGCTGATGGAATAGTAAAAGTATTGGCTAAAGATAGGGCAACTAATAAAGAACAACAGATCACCATTACTGGTAGATCTGGAATGTCAGATGATGAAATAGATAAGATCGTCAAAGATGCAGAAAAATTTGCAGAAGAAGATCAGAAAAAAAGATCCGGAATTGAAGCTAAAAATTCTGCAGAAGCAGTCATTTATCAATCAGAAAAACTTATTAAAGAAAATTCTGATAAAGTTCCTGATGATGTTACTTCCGAACTACAGAACGAGGTAGACGATTTGAAAACTTTGATTGCTGATGAAAATTCAGACTCAGATCAAATAAATGAGGGTATAGAGAAGGTAAATCTTGCACTGCAAAAATTTGGACAAAATTTACCTCAGCAAGGAAATGAACCAAGTGACCCTTCAAAACCTGATGACAAATCGGATGGAGATGATACTGTGGATGGAGAATACAAAGAAGTATAGCGAGGGTACTATGAAAATTTATCAAATTGGAAAAAATGTTATTGTTGATGATGGTAAAAGTATTAAGAATATTACTGACTTAAGACCATCAATCACGACATCTATAGACTTAATCAAAGTGGCAATAAATAATGATCTTTCGGTTTCTGAATATCTTAAAAATACTATGAATAATGAAGGTGGTAAATTTTCAAAAGAAGCTTTAAATAATCCTAGAATACCGGTTGATTCTCCTGAAACTTGGGCATTTGGTGTTACATATGAAGATTCAATGAAAGAAAGACAAGCTGAATCTGACACACCTGATGTATATGGAAAAGTTTATACAGCAGATAGGCCTGAGGCTTTTTTCAAAAGTACTTTGGCAAGATTAAAGGGCCCAAATGACGAAGTTGGGATTAGAAAAGATTCTACTTGGGATGTCCCTGAACCAGAACTTACATTCATTGTTTTTCAAGGTGATATAGTCGGATTTACAGTAGGAAATGATATGTCTAGTAGATCGATTGAAGGCGAGAATCCTCTGTATATTCCTCAAGCAAAAATTTATAATAATTCTGCTGCTATAGGTCCGTGTTGGGTTCCTATAGAATCAATTGATTACAATAATTTAATTGTTGAGATGATTATAAAGAGAGATTCTAAGGTTGTCTTTTCTGGATCTGGTAATACTAATCTAATGAAAAGAAAATGCGATGAACTAAATGAATGGCTTCATAAAGGTAATGATATCCCAGATGGAACTACTGTAATGACAGGAACAGGAACTATTCCTCCTGAGGAATTTACTTTGCAAGCTCAAGATGAAATTTCAATAACAATTGAAAATATAGGGACTTTAAAAAATACAGTTATAAAAGTTTAAGAAACAGTAATAACTCTAATTAAGTTTGTATTACCTTTAACTCCAATTGGAAGGCCTGCTACAACTACTATGGACTCTCCAGTCGAAGCGAGGCTCATTTCTTTTACAAAGTCATTAGCATAATCGAACATTACTTCTATTTCTTTGAAGCTTTCAACTTTGACCGTATTAACTCCCCATCGTAATCCCAAATTTATTTCTGCACTTATATCAGGAGATAAAGCTATAACAGATTGAGATGGTCTATAGGATGCTACTCTGGCAGCCGTAGATCCTGATTCTGTAAAAGCTACAATTAATTTAGCATCTAATTGTTCGGCTATTGTTGCTGCTCCATGAGCAATTAATTCGTCTATAATACTGGAGTTAGAAGAATTAACATTTTCTAATCTTGTATTCCTTATATCTAAATGATCTATTTCTTTTTCGGCTATATCAGAAATTTCTCTCATAAATTCTACAGCTCTAATAGGATAATTTCCTACCGATGTTTCTCCAGAAAGCATTATTGCATCTGTACCATCTAAGACAGCATTATGAACATCAGTTGATTCAGCTCTAGTCGGTTGAGGATTCTCTGTCATAGATTCTAACATTTGGGTTGCAGTGATTACTTCCTTACCTTTTTTATTTGCTAAATCAATAATAAACTTTTGAGCTGAAGGAACTTTTGAAATAGGTAAGTGTACTCCCAAATCTCCCCTTGCCACCATAACAACATCAGAATTGTCGATTATTTCATCTAAATTATCTAGAGCTTTTTGCAGTTCGATTTTAGAAATAATTCTCAGTTTTTTGTTTGAAAGTTTTTTCTTGACACTCTTTATATCTTCAGAATTTCTAACGTAAGATAGTCCAATATAATCAATGTCATTTGAATCAACAAAATTAAGTGCATTTTCAGTTTCTTCAGTAAAGTAGTCGAGCATTGAAGGATAGCCTCTTGCGACAACTGCCTTATTACTACTAATTTTCCCAGATAACTTAACTTTTGTTTCAACTATATTTTCTGATATCTTAACTACTTCTAACTCTACAGCTCCATCATCAATCATTAATATTGCTCCTTCTTCAATATCATTTGACAATCCAGTAGGCCATATATTTATACTTTCTGAGGAAATTTTTTCATTATTACAATCAAATTTTATTTCTTGATTTTCCACAACTTCCATTGATCCATTCGATATCTCTCCAACTCTATATTTTGGACCAGGTAAATCTGCAAGAATAGGTAAATAAACATTTTTATTTCTAGCGGCTAATCTAAGATTATTTATAATTTTTTTGTGTTCTTCTCTACTACCATGTGAAAGATTCATTCTAGCAACATTCATACCAGCATTAATCAATCCTTCGATAATTTCTATAGACTCAGAAGCAGGACCAATAGTACATACTATTTTTGTTTTCTTTAAGTCTGCTTTTGGAAAATTATTCTGCATATTTATTAAACGTTTTTGAAAACGAATTCAATTGTGATTTATATATCGTATTATATATTATAGTTACACAAGTAAAGAATAGAATCAAAAAAACATTATTATGCCTATAGAAAATAAATCTTATTTTGAGCTTCAACAATTCGATTTGGGCATATTTTCTATAGAAGATAAAGAAAAAGAAATATCCAACAAATTAAATGATAAATTAGGAATGGAAGAAGTAAAATCAAAGTTTACAGCTATTGAATCTAAGTTGTCAGAGCTTTCAAAAGTTCAAATAAGAATCAATCAATTTATTGATCAAAATAGTAATGAGATTAATGAATTAAATACAACTCTTTACTCAGGAAAAATAAGAAATACTAAAGAATCAGAAGCAATCGAAATAGAAATTCAGAATAAAACTTCTGAAATAGAATCTTATAAAACAAAAAATCAAAAATTGATAGAAAATCTCTCAAAATTAAATGAGATAAAGGATAACTTTCAATTGAAAATTTTTTCTTTGGAAGAAAAATGGATAAATTCAGAAAAAAAACTTAAAAATGATCTAGAAATTCTTAATAATCAAAAGTCAATACTTTATGAAAAAAGAAATGATTTACTCCAGAAATTAGATCCAAAGATTTTGAAGCTGTACGAAACATTTATAAGTAAAAATAGAAATAATGGAATTTCAAAACTTGAAAATAAGGTAAGTACCTGTTGTAAAATTGAACTTCCCAATGCTTTCATTGAAAAAATAAAAAAAAGTGAAGTGCCCATAATATGTAATTGTGGGAAGTCATTAATTTCGGAGTAAATTTTTTTGAATAATTTAGCATTAGTTTATGATGAAAAAGATAATGATGAAATAAATAAGCTAAATGAATTTTGTAGGTATGAAAATATCTCTATAGATTATTTTTTGGCAGAGAAAAAATTTCAAAAAATTAGTGATTTTATTATTAGAAAAAATATTTCAAAGATTTTTCTTTCTGACGCTAAAGTGTTAGATGATGACTTAACTGGTTTTACTGAAAAAATAATTTCATTAAATAAAAATAATTTAACAGTTTTATGTGCTTCTTATGATTTTCCTGATCCTTTTCAACTAGCAATAAGAACTTTAAAATACAACGGAAAAGATCCTGAAAGAATTAATAAAATCAAAGATTCAGTAAATAAAAAAGCCTCCAGAGGTCAGGTTTTAGGAAAAATTCCTTTTGGATACAAAAAAACCCAATCAGGTTTTTTTCAAGAAAATATTGATCAATCAAAAATAGTAAAAAAAATATTTTATCTTTACAATAACAGTTTTAGTTTATCTGAGATTAGTAAAGAATTATCTATAACATCCTATGGTGTGAAATGGTCTCCCCAAAAAGTAAAACATATTTTACAAAATGATTTTTATACTGGAGTTTATAGAAGATATAGTGTTGTGATTCCAAACTCGCATGATGCATTAGTAAGTAAAAATGATTTTGATTTAGCAAATAAAAGATTAAGAGATATTAACAGAAGAACTTACAAGAAAAATTTTTGGAATGGAATTATTTATTGTGGTAATTGTGGAAATAAATTTTTAGTCACCAATCATAAAAATTCATGGAAAAGTAATGGTGTCAGAAGAAAAAAAAATTATAAGTATTATAATTGTTCAAATCTTAGTGATGCTGAAAATACTAGCTGCAATATAAAAATCAATTTTGAAAAGCTTAATAATTTATTAGATAAAAAAATAGATAAAAGTTTGATTCAAGAAACTGATTATGAGAATTCATTTGTTTATAAAATAATTTCACAATTAACAAATTCAAAAATATATTTTGAAGAATTTGTTGAAAAATTTGAAAACTATAATTCTAAAAAAAATATTAACAATTCGAGTATTAAAAAAATCTTTGTTAGACAAATTAATAAGGAATTATTAATTTCAATTGACTAAATTGATATAATGAACTAGTTAGACTAATAAATTAGTCCTAAACGTAAAGATAAAAGAAGGACGAGTGATCGCTAGTTTTTTTAACTAGAGGAAAGTCCGAGCACCGCTAGGATAAAGTGCCTGTTAATTGCAGGGCAGGGTGACCTGACGGATAGTGCAACAGAAAATATACCGCCACATTAAATTGGTAAGGGTGAAAAGGTGAGGTAAGAGCTTACCACAAATTTGGTAACAAATTTGGTATTGTAAACCCCACTTGGTGCAAGGCTAAATAGAGGAACAATTAATTTTCCTAGATAGTTCCAGGGTGAGCTGCTTGAACTAGTTGGTGACAACTAGTCTAGATGGATGATCACATCTTTTTTTAAGAAACAGAACTCGGCTTACAGTCTTTCTTTTATCTAAAGCTTACCTATGGAACTGCGTGTCCAACGAATTTACCCGTGCAAACTTCTTCATTTACAGCAATAATTCCATTCACTATGACATACGGTATTCCAATTGGAAATTGTTTAGGATCGTCATATGTTGCAGTATCAATCATTTTATCTTCATCAAAGATCACTATGTCTGCAAAATTACCTTCCTTAATAAGACCTCTTTTTGACAGGTTAAATGTAATTGCAGGATTATTTGAAACTCTTTGAATCATTTCCTCTAAACTAATAACATCGAATTGTCTTCTTAATCTACCTATAAATCTCGGGAAAGTACCATATGCTCTTGGATGAGGAACACTACCTATGTGAATAGAGTCACTACCAATCATATAATCTTCTCTAGATATAAAATCCATTGCATCTCTACTTATCTGTCTCCAAGTTGAAATGCTTGAAGGAGGAACTTGCCAAAAACCAACCTGTAAATCCTGTTCAATTAGTAAATCACAAATTAAGTCTCCCATTGATATATTTCTTATTTCAGACAATTCTGCAACTGTCATACCTTCGAGTTCAGGGTTATTTGGTAGGTATGAAAGTAGCACAGTATCCATTTGTCTTTTTGTATTTTTTTTGAGACTTTGAATAATTTTTTTTCGACAATCCAGATCTTTTAATCGACTTAAAATATCATCTGGACCACCCTCATGAGCCCAACTTGGAATACTGCTCAGTAAAAAAGAACTTCCTGTTGGATAAGGATATAATTCTAGGGTACATTCAACACCTTGAGATTTTGCTTTATCAATTAGCTCTAATACTTCAGAAACTTTACCAGCATTTTCAGCACTAGTTCTAGTATGTGAAAAATGTACTCTAACTCCAGATTTTCTACCTATTTCTAAAGCTTCAGGTACTCCTCCTCCTCCATAACCTCTCTCAGTGTTTACGTCTCTTAGGTGAGTTATATAGACTCCATCTTTTTTTTGGACTACCTTGCATAATTCAATTAACTCTTCAGTATTACTCCATGCATTAGGATGGTATGACATCCCTGTAGCTAAACCGACTGATCCTTGGCTTAATCCTTCTTCTAACAAATTTTTAGCATGATCTAAGTGTTTGCCAATTAGAGGTTTATCAAAAAAGCCTACAGTTTCCATTCTCAGCGCTCCATGTGAAACTGGATATGCAGTATTAATTGAAACTTTTTTATGATAATGAGACCTAAATGAATCTATAGTGCTCATATCTAAATTTTCAGGAGGAGAGCCTAAAATACCCCCTAAGTATCTTCTTTGAATTTTATAGTTTTCTGAAGAAAGAGGAGCATAGGAAAGTCCATCTTGGCCTAAAATTTCTGTTGTTACTCCTTGTCTTAGACTACTTGCATGTTGAGGATCATTTAATAAAACACCATCATGATGAGTGTGTGTATCAATAAAGCCTGGTGATACGATTAATCCATCTGCATTTATTGTTTCTTTTGACTCTTTATTAATTGAGTTTCCAATAAATACAATTTTTTCTCCAATTATTCCAATATCTGATTTATATCTCGATTTTCCAGAACCATCTACTATATTTCCTTTTTTAATCAATAAATCAAACATAATTTAGTTAATCCTATTTACTCAGATTGACCTCTTTTTGCCCAGTCCATTTTTTCAAACATGTTTAATCCTGGATCTAGATTAATACCATCATCATTTTTTTCAGGAGGATGAGCTAGTATGAATTCTTCATTTAATTCTACTCCCCATCCTGGTTTTTCTGGCAAACTAAAAAAACCATCTTTAACTTCCGGATAGAAATCTGCTGCTTCTTTTACAAATGGATCAGCAAAATCGTTAAAATGCTCTAAAATCTTCACATTTCTTAGCGTAAAGCATAAATGAATTGCAGCTAAAGTGGATATAACTCCACCAACATTATGAGGTGCTACCATAATTGAATAAATTTCTGCAGTAGATGCAATTTTTTTTGTCTCAAAAATTCCACCACATTGTGTTATGTCGGGTTGGATTATATCTACTGATTTACTATCCCAAATTTCTCTAAATTCTGAAGCTCCATAAAGTCTCTCCCCAGTAGCTATTGGTAAGGAAGTATGAAGTCTTACTTTTTCCAAGCTTGGATTATCACTTGGTCTAACAGGTTCTTCTATCCATCCGATACTTAATGTTTCAATTTTTTTAGCAATTTCGACAGCTTGATGAGCGGCAAATCTACCATGCATTTCAATCATCATTTGCATATCTTCAGTGACAGTATCAGCAACAGCTTCAATGATTTCTAATGACTTAAAAAGTTCAGGTCTTGAAAGTTCTAAATCTCCATTTCCAAATGGATCAAATTTTAAAGCCTTATATCCTCTTGCAACAACTTTAGATGCTGCAAGAGAGAAACTATCTGGATTTCTTTCTACGGTGTACCATCCATTAGCATAAGCTTGTATTTTATCTTGGACTTTTCCCCCAAGTAACTTATATACTGGTTGGTTGGTAGCTTTTCCAATAATGTCCCAGAAAGCCATTTCTACCATAGCTAAACCAGTATGAACAACCTCTCCTGCTTTACCAAAATCTAGTAATGTGAACCTACGATACAAAGATTCTATATCAAATGGATCGTGTCCAATAAAATGTCTCTCGACATCTTTAAGATACTCTGCAACTGTATGAGTTTTTCCTAATACCCTAGCTTCACCTATACCTGTAATTCCTTCATCAGTTTCCACTATGATATACGAAAGATTTCTCCAAGGAGTACCCAGTTGTAATAATCTAAATCCAGTGGTTTTCATACTACTTTACTATTTTTCCGCCAGTAATACTTTCGTCATTATAGTATCTGCTAAATCTTCCTTCTTGTTGAGTGATTACCTCAATAAGTGCACTATTTCCATCATTATTTGTTTTTTGAGCTTCTTTTATAGCAGGAACTATTTCGTCTGGTTTTTCAACATATATTCCTTTAGCACCAAGACCTTCAGCGATAGTAGTATAGGAACCAGTATTGTTACCTGCTCCGTATCTTTCCATAGCTATAGGCATATGATGGTCATAACCTCCCATAGTACTATTATTCAATAGAATAGTCGTAATTGGATTTCCAGATCTAACTGAAGTTTCTAAGTCTAATCCTGATAAACCGAAGGCTGTGTCACCCATAAAATTTACACAAAATTTATTAGGATGAGCAATTTTAGCTCCAATAACCAATGGTAATCCATAACCTAGATGTGTAGATTTACCCCATCCGATATAACTATTAGGAACAGTTGCTGGATAGAAAGGCATAATTTGATCTCTAGGATGACCTGCATCATGTGTCATTATAGTGTTTTCATGGTCAACTGCATTATTAATTTCAGTAATCAACCTATATGGATTAATAGGTACATCATTAGAATTTAATAGAGGAGCCCAATCTGCTTCCCATTCTTGTTTTACTTGAGTAATTGATTCTATAGTTTTTGTATCTTTCGTTCTTGAGTCTCCATAAGTCCCTTTTGCTTCATCAATAAGCATCTTAAGAGTAGATTTCACATCTCCCAAAAGACCAATTTCTGTTGAATATTCTTTATCTATATCTTCAATATTATTTGTATTATGGATAATAAATTTCCCTTCCGGAATATCTATTCCAAAAGTAGTTTTTGAAAAACTAGCTCCTATGCCAATTAGTACATCTGAATCTTTTAACCAAGACCATACAGCTTTAGGTGCAGTTCTATTTGCTGCTCCTAATGATAATGGATGTCTTTCATCAAATGCAGATTTTCCTGGCATCGTAGTAATAACAGGAATTTGCATTATTTCTGCAAATTCTTTAAGCTCTTCAGTTGCAGCACCGTATAGAACCCCTTGTCCTGCCCAAATCACAGGATTTTTTGCATTTCCAAGAGCCTTAACTGCATCCTTAACATTTGAAAGACTTGGAGATGTCAAATTGCTACCTGGACTTGAATAATCATCAGTGTTATCAACCTCTCCAGCCATAGCATCACTTCTCATTTCAAGAAGTACTGGCCCAGGTCTACCATTTTTTAATGCTGACATAGCTCTTCTCATCTGGGTAGATATTTCAGAGCTTTTTGTTATTGAAGAATGCCATTTAGTAATGTGAGCAAAGTTGGTTTGAGGATCAAAATTCGGTTTTACCTCTGCTACATTTGCAGGTGATCCTGCTGGAAGATAAAGAATTGGAACCGCTTCAGCCCAAGCTTGAGCGAATCCTCCGAAAGAATTTTCTATCCCAGGTCCACCTTGAGAACAAAAAACACCTCTTTTACCCTCTTTGGCTAACATTCTGGCATACCCATCTGCAGCCATTATCCCACCACGTTCTTGCCTAAATACTATAGGCCTCAATCCGCCTTTACCAGCTGCTTCAATCAAAGGATTAGCAGGAAAACAAGCTATCCATTCAAATCCTTCTTTTTTCAATATATCTACAACTGCGTCATAACCGTTCATTTATAATCTCCGTAAATTAATTTCTGTTTGTATATAAAATAACCTTATTTAATAAATTAATACAGTATAAATTGATTAAAATTCGTTATAAATTACTAAGCCATTTAAGTTTATTTTCAATTAAATTTAAATATCGGAAAATTTTTTTTTATATTTAATTTAATAACTTTGAGGTAAAAAATGGTTCAAGAAAGACTAATTGGATTTGGTACTGCTAAGATTAAGGTTTTTGGTGTTGGCGGAGGTGGAGGAAATGCAATTAACAGAATGTACAGGGATACTATTCCAGGAATTCAATTTGTTGCAGTTAATACAGATAACCAAGCCCTAGAAAACTCCTTAATTCCTGAAAAAATAAGAATTGGAGACAGAATTGCAAGGGGAATGGGCGTTGGAGGAGATCCTTCAAGAGGAAAGCAATCCGCTGAAGAAAGTAGAAGTGAAATAAAAGAATATCTTAATGATGCTGATATGGTATTTGTTGCAGCTGGCATGGGTGGAGGTTCTGGAACTGGAGCAGCCCCAGTGATCGCTGAGATAGCTAAATCTTCAGGGGCTCTTACAGTAGGAGTTGTTACTAAACCTTTCGGGTTTGAAGGAACTCAAAGATTAGACGCTGCATTAGAAGGTATTGAAAATCTAAAAAAATATGTTGATACTCTGATAGTTGTACCTAATGATAGATTACTTCAAACTGAAGAAAATCTTTCAATGACAGATGCATTTGCACTGGCAGATGATGTATTAAAAGTAGGAATTCAGTCTATAGCTGAACTTATATTAGTACCTGGAGAGATCAATTTAGATTTTGCTGATGTGAAAACTATTATGGAAAATGCTGGTCCAGCTTGGATGGGAATAGGAGAATCATCTGGTGAAAGTAGAGCAATTGATGCCGCAGAAAAAGCTGTTTCATCGCCATTATTAGAATTACCAATTGATGGCGCAAAAGGAGTTATTTTTAATGTATCTGGTGGTCAAGACACCACTTTAGATGAAGTTACTGCTGCCTCAGAAGTAATCAAGTCAAAGGTTCATCCAGAAGCTAATATAATTTTTGGTAGTGTTACCAATCCTAAGCTTAATGGAAAAATAAAAATAACTGTTATTGCAACTGGGTTTCCTGTGCTTATAGATGATGACTTTGCTGAAAGAAATATTAAACAAGAAGGTTTAAGCATCGACGATCTTGAGGTCCCACCTTTTCTAAGAAAACATCCTGGAGCTCTCAGAAGACTTAGATCAGGAACACTGTAAATCTTAGTTATTTTTTTTCAGGTAAATCATCAAGAATTTTATTAAGTTTTGTAGTGTGCCCATTATAGATTGGATCTGAGACTAAGATAAATGCATCTATAACTTTTTCAGCATTGTTTGTATTTATCTTAATTAATGAAAATTCAAAAGAATTAATTATTTTTTTTATCTTATTAACAGTAGCTTGTGAGAGTTTTTTTTGAGAAATTCTACTCTCAGAAAAACCTAAATCATATCTCAATATTAATTTGATTAGTTCATTATTTTTCTTTATTGCCGATATGTCATTTAATGTCTGGAATATAGATTTAGACAAACATAGGTATACTATTTCACCTTCAGAAAAAAAACAAATTACTCCCTTAGTTTTTCCTAGCATCCATATATTTTCATCAACTAATCTGAATCTTTTTCCTTGTAAAAGATCTTTATAATCTTTTTTCCAACCTTTTAAGTGAGATTCTGTAAATTGGTTCATTTTATATAAACAAATGATTTCTTAATATATACGTATGCTGAGTAAAGGCCCATAAGAGTACCTAAGGTAAGTATGATCATTGTAAACTCATAAAAATAGCTTAGATTGATTGCAGGTGTCGAAATAAATAACGTTATTCCTGCCATTTGAATTATCGTTTTAATTTTTCCCGAGGATGAAACTTTTAATATTTCATTCTCTCCTATTTTGGATATCCACTCTCTAAGTGACATAACTACTATTTCTCTCATTATTATTGCTGTAGCTATTATAAACAAACTTAAAGAGTCGTTGTTATAAACTAATGAAATTAATACTAGAAAAACAAATATCTTATCTGCAATAGGATCTAAAAAAGTACCGAATGTTGATTCTTTTGATTGTCTTCTTGCAAATGCGCCATCTAAAGCATCACTCAGTGAACCTATCAGAAAAAGCACAGAAGAAAGAATTACTATAGGATCAGATTTAAAAAAAATCAATATAGATACAACTAAACCAAAAAACAGTCTAGAAATTGTTATAAAGTTTGGGAGATTTTTTATCATACTAACAATATTTTTTTTCTAATGAATTTTTTGGGTATCTATATCTTAGCTTATAATGTTGATTAATTGTTTGTAAAATAAAGTTTTCGTTTGATAAATACAATATTATTATTTATGAAGCATCAAACTTATAATACTTCATAAATGGATAAAGAAATTGAAAATCTAATAAATCAAATCCACTCAATAGATAAGGTTAAGGGGTCTTTAGTAATTACAGGATGCGGTATAAGCTCATTATCATGGCTTTTTAGTATATCTGGTACATCAAATACCATAATAACTTCTTATGTGCCTTATTCTATGAATTCTCTCAAAGAGTTCTTAGGTAAAGAGTTATCAAGTCACGTTAGTGAAGAAGAATCTATTAATATGGCAAAAACTGCTTACCAAAATAGTATAAATCTTACTGATAAAAAGCATGATATTTACTTATTTGGTCTAGGATGTACAGGTGCTATAAGTACAAATAGAGATCGTAAAGGAGAAGATAGGGCCCATATTGCGATTGCTACGAAAGATTCTTTATCGTATTTTTCTTTATATTTTGATAAGTATAAAAGAGATAGAATTTCAGAGGATATAATTATCAGTAAACAGATTATAAATTGTATCGCTAAAGTACATGGCATAAATGAAACTATTCCATTGAACCTATTGGAAAATGAAAAATTTTATAGATCAGATTAAGTTATTGAGCTATGGAGAATTAGATTATTTTATAACTGATTCAAACCTTAAAGTTCTAGATCATGTTGTGGATAATGCAGCTATATTATCAGGTTCCTTTAATCCAATTCATCATGGACACAGAAAATTACTTGATTATTGCTCAAAAAACTATGATAAAAATAAGTACTATGAAATTTCTTTATTTAATGTTGATAAACCTGAAATAGCTGGTGATGACTTAAGAAGCAGGCTGAAAAAATTTAGTAAAGATGAAAAAATAATAATAACAAAAAGTAGTAAATTTATAGAAAAGGCTATCTTATTTCCAAGCTCATACTTTGTTATTGGTTATGATACGGCACTAAGGCTTTTAGATGAATCATATCTTAATAAGGGTGAATCACTCGATGATTTATTCAGTGTTATTGAAGATAAAAAATGTAAATTCATCGTTGCTGGAAGGGTAGATGTTACTGGTAAAAAATTTGATAATTTGAAATTGGAAAATATAAGTTTTACATATAAGCATTTATTTGACCTCATAGAAGAAAAAGATTTCAGAGAAGACGTATCATCTACTGAAAAAAGAAGACAGGATAATTGACACAAAATACAGATGATATATAAGATATCATTCCTATGTATTTTAGAGATCAAAATAATTTTTTTTCTATAGCAGTTTCTGCAGGTTTCCCTTCTCCAGCNGGAGATCTTTTTGCTTCTCAATTAAATCTTGAAGATTATTTAGTAAAAAATCCTAATTCTACTATTTACGTGAGAGTTTCAGGAGATTCTATGAGAGGAGTAGGAATTTTTTCAGGAGACATGCTTATCATTGATAAATCTATCAATCCTAAAAACAGTAATATCATTTTATGCGTTTTAGATGGAGAATTTTTAGTCAAAAAACTCAATCTTGATGATAATTCTACAAGTCTTGTTTCAGCTAATAAAAAATATCAGCCAATCTTTTTAACTGAATATAATGATTTTCGTATTTTAGGAGTAGTAGTTGCATCAATTAAGAAATTCATATGATTTTTTTAGTTGATTGTAATAATTTCTACGTTTCTTGTGAAAGATTGTTTAGACCAGAATTAGTCTCTTCACCAGTTATAGTTTTATCAAATAATGATGGTTGCATTATTTCAAGAAGTAACGAAGCAAAAAGTTTAGGATTGAAAATGGGAGAACCTGTTTTTAAGGCACAAGAAATAATTAAGAATAATAATGTTCATATTTTTTCATCAAATTTTGAATTATACGGTGAGATCTCTAACAGAATAATGAATCAGCTCAAAATATTCTCTGATAAATTAGAGATATATTCTATTGATGAAGCCTTTTTGGAGATAAATACTGAAGATTATAAAAAGATCGGTTTAGGTATAGTAAAAAATATAAAAAAAACAACAGGAATTCCTGTTTCAGTAGGTATAGCTGAAACTAAAACATTGTCTAAAATAGCTGGAAATATAGCTAAAAAATCTTCAGATAGCTGTTTTTTGATTGAGGATAAATTGATGGCTAAAAAAATTTTGTCATATACACCGATCAAAGATGTATGGGGTATAGGTAATCAATATTCTAAATTTATGATTAGTAAAGGTATAACAACAGCTGAAAATTTTATGAACATGAATAGAAATTGGATATTGAATGAGCTTAATATCAATGTACTTCGAACTAGAGATGAGCTTCATGGAATCATTTGTAATAAATTATCTTTATCTTCAGAACCCAAAAAAAGTATAAGAGTTTCAAGATCTTTCAGGAGTGATATTGATAATTATAAAAATTTAGAAAAATATGTGAGTGATTTTGCTTTTTTAGCATGTAAAAAATTGAGAAAAGAAAATCAAAGAGTAAAACAAATACAAGTTTTTATATTAACAAATAGATTCAAAGGATCACGTGGTTCAAAATATTTTGGATCCATGTCATATGAATTTTTTGTTTCAACAAATAATTATATTGAGATAATAAAACATTCTCTTATTTTATTAAAAAATATATTTAAAGATGGATTGAGATATAAAAAGGCAGGTGTTATTCTTAATCAACTATCTCCTGTAGATGAATATCAATCTTCATTTATGATGAACAATATTAAAAAAAATAATGATTCATTAATGGACAAAATTGACTATTTGAATGAAAAATTTGGTAATAATAAAATTATTTTTTCTTCTCAAAATATAAACGATAAATCTAAGATAAACAAAAAAAAACTATCCCCAAATTATATGAACTCATGGAAAAATATTCTCAACTTAGATATCTGAATTAATTACTTTCTTTGAAAATTGCAAAAGATGATGTATATCCGTGAAGATATGTTCTATCCCCTATTGGACTTATTTCTCCATTAGAGAAAAATCCTGTTATGGGTGATTTATCATCAATAAAATTTTTGTATAGATTAATATCATGATGAGATTCTCCTAATAAATATTTACCTCTTCCTACACTAGAGAACATAAGTGTAGATTTTATAATTTCACCATTTTTACTTTCATATTCCGAGAGCATTTTTTTTAGTTCTTCTTGAGCTGCACTTGAATCTCTAAGGTGAAATTGAACAATCTGTCCTTCAGTAATAGTTTCTCCTATTGTTATTGAACCTGTTTCTTTGTCAATAGAAGATATGTTTCTGATCATATATGTTATTTCATCGTCTATACTTCCTAATCTATCCATTAATATTCCTATCTGAAGTGCATTGTTCATCACATATTTTTCATCTTCGGGTAAATTATCATAAAGTTTTTTTATCGCTACTATTGGAAGGTCGTTATTTAATTCATTTATAACATTATTATTTGCTCTAGTAACAATCATGGGCTCACCTATAGGCCTACAACTTTGAGCAACCAGTACATCTAACTCAAAGTTTCCAGAAATTAATAATCCGGCACAGCCATTAGTATAAGTTTTATCATTTATAAATAATGCGTTTTGTCCTGGTTTACTCCCTCCAGAGGCAAGAGCACCTATAATTTTTGTATTTGGATATGCAAAATCTAAACCGTCTAAAACATACTCTGTTCTTACGGAGAAAGGATCAGGAAATAAAACTATTGTTTTTGGATTCTCTTCCTCAGAATTTGTGATTTCTTTCCAACTCTCTGGGGATTGATCAGGATTAGGAAGTTCATTTTGAGTAAAGTGAAAGGGGGTGCAATTAACATTGGGTAATGATCCTGCTGATAGAGATATTCCAGGTAAATATTCAAATTCTTTTCCTTCTCCAATTACACCAGAAGCTGAGCAGCCAACAATCGTTTTAAAAGGGATTTTTGATTTGATTTTCTCATTTATAGATTCATAATCTGAAGAATGATGAGAAGAAATAAATATAAATCCTAAATCAGGGCTTTTACCGTCTAATTTTTTTATTATTTCCTTTGTTACATCTTCTATTGCTAGCTCTAATGAAGGAGAATTAGAAACTGCTGAACACCAATACATAAAAATTACCTTTCAAAATGTGATTAGGGAGTATTTTTAGTAAAAAAATACTTATAGATCAAACATACTTAAATCCTACATCAAAGATAGATATAAAGCCTTAGTATTTTAATACCAGCTTTAACACGTAAATCAATTATTATTAAGTTATGAAAAAAAATATGATTGCTAATAAAATTTATATTTTTGATAAATTATCCTCAACGATGGATAAATCAAAAGATTTGATAAATAATGGTGCCTGTCATGGTACTGTAGTTGTTGCTAGGTATCAAACAAATGGTAGAGGTAGTAACAATAGAGATTGGATTTCAGAAGGCAATGATGCTTTATTTTCATTAATTTTAGATATAGATAAATCAAAGCTACAGCTTTTGTCTATTGTTAGTGCTTATTCAGTTTTATCTATGCTTGAAGATATCTTAAGAAACGAAGTTATAAGTATAAAATGGCCTAATGATGTTTTAGTAAACGGGAAAAAAATTTCTGGTAATCTCATAGAAAATGTTATTCAAGGAAGTTTGGTCAAATCTATAGTTGGAGTTGGTATAAATATAAATTCTAATCATAAATCTACTAATAGATTTATTTACCCTTCGGTAAGTTTGATGGAAATTATTGGAAAAGAACTAGATATCTTAACTGTTATAGAAAAATATCTTTCTAAGTTTAGTTTTTTTTATTCAAAGCTAATAAACAATAAAATTAATATTGAAAATATTTCAAAACATCTTTATGGATTAGAAAAAAAAGTTTCTTTTAGAACAAATTATTTAAATAAGAAAAATAATTCTAATAATTTATATAAAATTATTAAGTTGAATAAAGATGGAACTCTTAAAGTAGAAGATAATAATGGATATCAACTTAATTTGAGTGCTTCAGAAATTTCAAATTAAATTGATTTTATAACTGAAGCAATAGCTTCAAGTAAAAAAATTGCAGCTATTGGAGACAAATCAAATCCCCCAGCTTGAGGAAGAACTTTTCTCAATCTTCCTAGTAAAGGTTCTGTTATAACAATTAAGAATTGCACAATTTGATACTCTCTTGAATTGGGGATCCAACTTGATAAAACTCTAATCAGGATGATGATCGAGTAAAAATTAATAAGGTTAAATAATAAATCAGACACTTAATTTTCACTTTCTTCAGCTAATTCTTTCCCTCTTTGAACAGCCTCTTTCATCATTTCAAAAATCACTTTATCAATTTCCTTTTTTTCTAGCAAATTTAATCCTGCTTCTGTGGTGCCTCCAGGTGAAGTGACAGCTTCCCTCAAATTTTTAGGAGTGTTCTTAGTGATATTGATAAGTTCTGCACTTCCTATAAATGTTTCTATGGCTAGAGTTTTACTAAGTTCATTTCCTAGGCCTATTTTTTCACCAGCTGAAATAAATGATTCTAAAATTCTGTAAAAAAAACCAGGTCCACTTCCTGATAATGCAGTTGATAAATTTATCATTGATTCTTCATCAACATAAATAGATTTTCCAAAAGAATTTAATGATTTTTCAATTTTATTTTTTTCGATTTCAGAAATATTATTTGTAGAATTCCATACACTTATACCCTTAGAAATTTGAGCTGGAGTGTTTGGCATTATTCTAATAATTTTTTCATGATTAGTTTGATCATTGATCTGATTAATGGTTATTCCTGCCATTATTGAGATAATAATTTGATCAGATTTCAGGTAAGGTTTGATTTTTTTTGCCAAGTAGCTGAATGACTGAGGTTTTACGCATAACCAAATATATTTTTGATCGGATAATTCTTCTGTAATTTTTTCAGAAAAGCGAATGTTTTTTGATGAATTATTTTCTAACTTACTATGGTCAGATTCAATAACTAATATGTCGCTATAAATATTATTTTTAGAAATAGAGTTAACTATTGCTGATCCCATATTTCCAAATCCAATAAAAACTGAACCTTCTGTTGAATTCATAATTTTGAATTATTTGAGAGATTTAGAGCTAATTTTATAGCTTCAATCATGCTTGTAGCATCAGCAATATTTTTTCCTGCAATATCAAAGGCTGTACCATGGTCAACAGATGTTCTTATAAAAGGAACTCCTAGGTTTACAGAAATTGATTCTTCAAAACCGTAAACTTTTATAGGTATATGCCCTTGGTCATGGTACATCACAACCACTACATCATACTTATCATTAATAGCATCATAAAAAATAGAATCTGCAGGGTGTGGACCTGATACATTTATGCCTTTATTAATGCATTTTTCAACTGCTGGTAATATTTCTTTTTGCTCAGTATTTCCAATCAATCCTCCATCAGATGCATGAGGGTTTAAAGCAGCAACACCAATTCTAGGATTATCAAATCCCCACATAGTAAAATGATCATGAGTTAATTTTATTGCTCTAGTTACATTTTCTGTTGTTACATAATTACAAGCTTCTGCCAAAGATAAATGTGTTGACAAATGCATGCACCTCAGAGTCCCAGAAACTAGCATAGTTGCTACATAATTTGAACTTGATTTTCTTTTGAAAATTTCTTGATGCCCTATATCTGATAATCCTGACATTTGCCAGCTTTCTTTATTTATCGGTGCGGTGCATATAGCACCTACTTCATTGTCAATTGCAAGATCTGTTGCGGTCTCTACCCATTCATGTGAGGCTTTTCCTGATTCTTTAGAATTCAGTCCAACTGGAAAATTGATATCAGAATATTTTTGATCATCCAAAACCTGAATTTGTTTACAATTTTGGTCATAGTAATCCATTGATTTTATTGGCATAAAGCTTAAATTAATGTCAAGATTTTTAGCTGTTTTTTCAACAGTTTTTGTGTCTCCAATTATTATTGGAAAATTCTTCCTATCAACATATAGGCTATTGATAGCTTTTATTACTACTTCTGGACCTATACCAGATGGATCTCCCATCGTTATAGCTAGCTTTTGTTTATTATTGTTATTCATTCATCAACACTTTGAGTAACCACAACTATAGCATTTTTGGCATCCTTCTTCGAAAGCAAGTGTTCCCACATCACAATCAGGGCAGTTTGGTAGAGGCATATTATTACCTGGAACGCTAACGGTAACTTTTTCCGTTTCTCCAAAATTTAGCATAGAAGATTGGATATTTTCAGTCTTTGCAACTTCATTATCTTGCGAACTAAAAATTGATTTTTGTGTAGCTTCACTGAAAATTTCCTTAGTTTCATTAGATATTACTTTATCAAGCACAGTTGCTAATGCATCCGGTACCGATCTAACTAAAGTTCCTTCATCCCAAGCAGGAATATCTGTAATTCCTCTTAATTGACTTATAACCTCTTTAGGGTCTAAACCTGCTCTTAGACAAAGTGAAGCAACTCTTGAAACAGCTTCTGCCATTGCTGCGTCATTTCCACCCGCTTTCCCATGAGTAGTGAAAATTTCAAAAGGTTTGTTGCCCGCCATGTTTACAGTTACATAGAGATTTCCCCTTCCTGTTCTTACTCTAGATGTGATTCCTAGTAATTCTTGAGGTCTATCCATTGGAGTAATATATCCATTTACTGAACTTTGAGGTAAAAATTCTTCAATATTATCGTCAGAATTATTAAGATCCTCTCTTGATTTATCATTTGAAGCATCGTGACCTGAAGTTAAGACTTCTACCTGCCTTGAACCAGACCTATAAACTGTAATTCCTTTACATTTTGTTTCCCAAGCAAGCATATAAGCATTTTCTACATCCTCAATAGTAGCTTCATTAGGGAAATTAATTGTTTTAGAAATTCCTGCATCTGTACTTTCTTGGAAAGCACTTTGCATCAAGACATGATATGTCGGTGAAATATCTCCAGCTGTATGGAATAAATCCTTAATTGATGCAGGTACATCTTCTCTATCTAGTAGAGAACCACCGTCAGATAAATATTCCATTAATTCTTCAGAATAGATGTTACTTAATCTACACATATTTTCGAAATTTTTATCAACATAAAATAGAGTTTCTCCCTCTAGAATATTATGTTTTCTATAAGCTAAAGAGAATATAGGCTCAATACCTGATGATGCCCCTGCTATCATTGATATTGTTCCTGTTGGAGCTACTGTAAGCCTGCACGCATTCCTTAAAGGTTCTTCTCCATTCTGTTCCATCTTTGAACCTTTCCATTTTGGGAAAGGGCCTCTCTCTATAGCAAGATCCCTGGATTCTTTGTCAGATTCATCTTTAAAAAATGCCATTAGTTTTCTGGCAATTTCTACGCCCTCTTCAGAATCATATGGAATCCCTAGTTTTACAAGCATATCTGCAAATCCCATAACTCCAAGTCCTAGCTTTCTCGTGCCAAGATTCATTTCTTCAATTTCATGAATTGCATACTTATTTGCGTCTATTACATTATCTAAAAATCTTGTGGTTAATCTAATGATTTTTGCTAGCCTATCCCAGTCTATGGTATTTTTATTTTCAGATTCAATAACAAATTTTCCTACGTCAATTGAACCTAAATTACAGGATTCATTCGGTAATAAAGGTTGTTCACCACAGGGATTTGTAGCAGTTATTCTTCCTACGTGTCTAACTGGGCTATTCCTATTAACTTCATCTAAAAATACCATGCCTGGTTCACCATTTGACCAAGCCCCATGAACGATTTTATTGAATACTTCTCTTGCATCTAATCTACCTGCTTCTATTAATTCACTTTCTGAATCTGCAGGATCTGATTTAACTAATAGGGGGTAATCTGTGCCGTCTTTAACAGCTTGCATGAATTGATCAGATGCCCCAACAGAAATATTGAAATTGTGTATTTCACCTTCTATTTTTTTGCATTCAATAAAATCAAGTATATTTGGATGGTGTATATCCATAACTGCCATATTTGCACCATCTCGTTTTCCTCCTTGTGTGACAAGTGTAGAAACAGAGGATAAATGTTTCAGAACGGCAATAGGTCCACATGCTTTTCCATGAGTAGTAGCAATTGGTGTACCTGTTGGTCTAATTTCGGAGAGAGAAAAGCCTGTTCCTCCTCCAAATTTTTGAACCATTGCTGCATCATGTGCTGCTTTCATTATTCCTTCCATCGAGTCAGTTAGTGGTAGAACAAAACATGCAGATAAAGTTCCTGCCCCAGTTCCAGCATTCATAAGAGTTGGTGAGTTTGGAAGGAATTCTAGGCTTGCCATAGATTGATAAAATAAATTTTCTATCTGTTTTACTTCTGAATTTTTAAGACCATAATCTTTTTCTGGTTTGGCTAATGCCTTAGCTACCCTTATAAACATCTGATTTGGAGTTTCAATAATCTCATCTTTGTCGTCTTTCAATAAATATCTTTTATCTAAAACAACTTTAGCGTTATCACTAATTGGTGCAGGTTCAAAATCTTGGTTTATTTCTCCGTATCTACTAAATTCAAGATTTGTTTTGTTGGTTTCTACCATTAGTTTTACTCCTTTTCTTTTTTTGTTTTTTTTGATCTAGGGAACATTTCCATTTGATTTTTTGAATTAATCATTTTTTCTGTTTTAAGCTTGTCTATCTCGTCAACAAAACTGTCCTCATTTTGAAAGTCTCTATAAACACTAGAAAATCTAATATAACTAACTTTATCTAACTTCAAAAGTTCGTTCAAAACCATCTGTCCTATTAGATTAGATGAGATTTCAGATCCATGATTTTGAAGTAAATTAGTCTCTATATCTATAGCTATTTTTTCAATTTTTTCCTTTGAAATAGGTCTTTTTTTACAAGCTGTAGAAATACTTTTTGTTAGTTTTTCTACTGAAAAAGTTTCTTTTGAATTATCCCTCTTATTAACGTTCAATAATTGTGAATGAATTTTTTCATAGGTAGTAAATCTAAGAGAACACATCAAACATTCACGACGTCTTCTAATACCATCCTGTATGTATCTAGAGTCTACTACTTTAGATTCTTGGTTATCACAATATGGACAATTCATAGTTTTAAATCAAAAAAAATGTTCCGCTTTTTTTTCGGGTATATTTAACTATCTACTATTAGTAGTGGCTTTGTCAAGCTTGATGTACTACATATTGTGTAGTGCTTTTTATCTAAAATCATCTAAAAAGCAAGAATGGATATAAATTTAATAAGCCATTTATCTATTTTCTAAGGAAAGGAGGAAGATCTAGATTATTTTTGTCATTATTTTGGTTTGAATTATTATCAGTTGATCTAGTGTCTGTACGAGTAGTTGTTCTCTCAGTTCTTGTTTGCTGTGAAGTTTGATTTAATGATGGAAAACCTGTACCAATAAGGGTAATTCTCATCTCATTACTTAATCTTTCGTCAGTTACAGTACCAAAAATTATATTTGCATCGGGATCTACAACGGATGAGATCGTTTGGGATGCTTGTTCTATTTCATTAATCGATAAGTCAGAGCCTCCTGTAATATTAAATAGGACTCCTTTAGCTCCATCAATAGTTTGTTCAAGTAGGGGAGATGACAGAGCCATTTCTGCGGCTTCTATAGCTTTATCTTCTCCTTTTCCTGTTCCAATGGCCATCCATGCAGGGCCAGCATTCTTCATTATGGTAGTAACATCTGCAAAGTCTAAGTTTATTTCTCCAGGAGTCAGTATTAATTCTGCTATTGATTGAACGCCTTGCCTTAGGACATCATCTGCTCTTCTAAATGCCATATCCATAGAAATATTTGTATCAGAAGCAAGTAATAGCCTGTCGTTTGGAACAACAATCAATGTGTCACACTGCTCTTCTAATCTTGATACACCTTCTTCAGCTTGTTTAATTCTCTGAGAACCTTCGAATGAAAAAGGCTTAGTTACTACTCCAACCGTTAAAGCTCCTGAGTCTTTGGCTACACTAGCTACTACTGGTGCTCCACCTGTACCTGTTCCTCCTCCCATTCCTGCTGCAATAAAAACCATATCTTGATCTTTTACCAAATCGAGAATATGTTCTCTGTCTTCTTCATGGCAAAGTCTACCTTTTTCTGGATTTCCACCAACACCCATTCCTCTTGCCAATCTATCACCAACCCTTAGTTTACTAGGTACATCTGAGTTTGATAGTGCCTGTGCATCAGTATTAATAGTTGCATATTCTATATGAGAGATTTTATTTTTATACATTCTATTAACTGCATTAGAACCTCCTCCACCAACTCCTACAACAGCTACTTTAGCTTGCCCTATATTTTGATTAGAATCTTGTACCAAACTATTTTCCTTTATTTGAGAATATTTTTTATTCTTGTTGATATTATATTTATTTTTTTTCTTAATATTTTAACACTAAATTGTAGCTTAGAACCAATTTTGCCCAAAGTAATGCTATTAGCATTTGAAGCATTTGTAGTTTTTGGGTTATTTTTTGAAGAGCCTTCAAGAACATATTCTGTGTTTGAAGTGAGGTTATGACAATAGCTTGCTAATGACATTACTCCCATAGCCTCAATAGGTAGATTCTCACCTAAAAATTTTATGTTTTTAGAGTCTATAAGCCTCGATTTAGCTTGAAAAATATACCTAGATAAAGGAACTATACCTTCTAACCTACTTCCCCCACCGCAGAGTATTATTCTTTCAGGTAAATTTTCTGTCCCCAATTTATCTATTATTTCTTGTCTTATCAAATTAAATAACTCTATTGCTCGTTCTTTAAGTACTTGTGAAATCTGCCTTTTTGTAATCTCGAAAGTTTTACTTGTTTCGTTCTGCTTAACGATTACTTTCTCTGCTATTCTTTCATTTTCTGGCGTACAACTTGTTTCTAATTTTAGTTGATTTGCAAAGTCTAAATTAGTAGAAAATGCTATAGATAAGTCAGATGTAAATTGATTTCCTCCTACTGGCAAAGAACCAATAAGAATTGGCTTTCCTTTTCTTGAATAGCAGAAATCTGTGCTTGCAGCACCTATATCAATTATTAGTGATCCAATTTCTTTCTCATCAGAATTTAGTAAATAATTAGAAGTGACGATTGACTCTGATGCAATAATTTTTGTTTCTAATCCAGATCTAATTAAAATTTCTTTAGATTTTGAAATATCATCATCTTCGATATTTACGTAGAGATTACTTACACTAAGTTTTTTTGAGTGCATGCCTAGAGGGTGTCTTATTCCTATCATTCCATCCAACGAATATTCTAAAGGTATAATATGTGCTGTAGTTTTTGATATAAATGAATTTATCTTTGGATTATTTTTTGTCAAAAGATTTAATTGATCTTGCGTAATAATTTCACTAGAATCCATATTTTCTAACGAAGAATCAATTATAGCGGAATTTACAGAAGATCCTCCAAATGATACATTGCATGACACAATTTCTCCCTCTACATTCTTGAAATCTCTGACAAGATTATTTATTTGATTTGCAATTACTTCAGAATTTTCTGTAGTTATTTTTTCTCGTAATGGTTCTGCGTAGCTTTTTTCTGAAAAAAATAGAACTTCAATGGTATTTGAAATTTTTTCAGTCAAAATCAACTTACTTGAATAAGATCCTATATCTATAGATAATAATTTAGTCATATTATATTCTTTCAATAACCCTTAATTTTGCACTTCTACTTCTTTTATTTGCATCTATCTCACTTTGAGATGGAGAAACAGGCTTTTTTGTAATGACTTTCAATTTTGGAATATGTCCACAATCACATTCTGGTATATTTGGCGGACAAATACAATATTTTGATTCCTTCTTAAAGTAATTTTTTACTATTCTATCTTCCAATGAATGATAAGAAATTACAGCCATTCTTCCTCCAACTTCTAAGATTTCTAGTGATTGTTCTAAAGCCTGAGTAAGAGAATTTAATTCCTCATTGATATATATCCTTAATGCTTGAAAAGTTTTTGTTGATGGATTTATTTTATAGTTTATTTGCTTTATGTTGTTTTTTATAAGATTTGAAAGCTGATCTGCATTTGATAGTGGTCTGTTTTCGACTATTAGTCTTGCTATTTTTCGAGATTGTCTTTCTTCGCCATACTGATATAAAATATCTGAAATTTCTGATTCAGAAAAAGTATTAAGTACCTCCTCTGCTGTAAGAGTTTGATTGATCGAGAATCTCATATCTAAAGGAGCTTTTCTTCTAAACGAAAATCCTCTAGCTTCTTTATCAAGTTGTAATGAAGAAACGCCCAAATCGAAAAGAATTCCATGGCAGGGAACAAAATTTGATTTCATAGCTATCTTTTTAATATTCTTAAAGTTAGAATTCTCAAATACAAATCTTTCACCGTACCTTTCAAGCCTATTCTTTGAAACTTCTATTGCTTCATGATCTGCGTCAATCCCAAGAACTTCACCCCCAGGATTACTCGCTTCAAGAATACTTTTAGTGTGTCCTCCTTCCCCTAGAGTACAATCTATGTATCTACCTACTGCAGAAACTTTTAAGTACTTTAAAACTTCAGGAACCATTACAGGTATATGCTGTATGTCGATATTTTTCAAAATCAAATTCTACCTCAGTGAACTCATTTTTTGAATTCTTAGTATTATTATTTATATTTTCTCATTTATAAATAATGAATTTCAATTGTAGGTAAATACAGATTTATTTCATTTATAATAAAATTATGAAAAATTTTGTTTCAATAACCTTATCTGACTCAAGGGCTGAAGATCCCTCTATAAAGGATAAAAGTGGAGATATTATTGTAGAAACCCTAACTTCTTATAATTTGAAATTATACGATAGAGTTTTAATACCTGATGAACCCTCAGAAATAAAATTAGCTTTAGAAAAATATATTTATATCAATCAGGTAAACCTAATTGTTACTACAGGCGGGACGGGTATTTCCCAAAGAGATATTACACCTGAAATTACAAGTGAGTTTTTAGAAAAAAATATACCCGGAATACCTGAATTGATAAGAAATTCTAGTTATGAAAAAATCAAAACATCAATTTTATACCGTGGTTTATGCGGTGTAGCAAATAATAAAATTATTCTCAATCTGCCTGGAAGCCCAGGAGGAGTAAAAGACGGATTAAGATCTATTGTAGAAGTTTTACCTCATATGTTTGATCTTATTGAAGGTAAACAAGGGCATTGAAAATGAAAAATATAGATATAATAACTCTTTTCCCTGAGATTATAGAAGATTATATTTCATCTCAACCTTTCTCAAAAAATATTTCTCCTAAAGTAAAAATTAAAGCTCATCAATTAAGGGATTTTTCACCATATAAACATCGTCAAGTTGATGACAAACAGTATGGCATTGAGCCTGGAATGGTATTAATGCCAGAACCCTTGTCTAATGCAGTCGATTACATCGAAAAAAAAAGAAATAACAAATGTTACAAAATCTTATTTTCACCACAAGGAAAACTTATTGATTCTGAACTAATAAACAATCTTTATAAAAAATCTAATTTGATTTTTGTATGTGGTCGCTATGAAGGAGTTGATGAAAGATTCATTGAAGAAAAAATTGATCTAGAAATTTCTGTTGGAGATTTTGTTGTTTCAGGAGGCGAGTTACCAGCACTTCTTCTTTTAGAAGCAATGTCTAGATTATCCCCTGGATTTTTAGGGAATGAAAAATCTTTACTGAATGATTCATTTGGAGATAATTTTAAATCAATTTTAAAGGGTCCTGTTTATACAAAACCAAATGAATATAGAGGTAAAAAAGTACCAAAAGTTCTATTGTCAGGTGATCACAAGAAAATTCTGCAATGGCGAAAAGAAATATCTTTAGCTAGAACAAAAAAAAGGAGAGATGATCTTATAAATTGAACTTAAATGCTATATCTTTATAGTACTTAAATGATATTATTAACTACTTCGTGTGATAAAAAAAGTTAATGTAATAGAAATGAACGAAGAAGAAAAAAAATCTCAAGAATCTGCATCAGAAGAACCTAAAGCAGAAGAACCTGNANCAGAAGAANCTGNANCAGAAGAANCTNNANCAGAAGAACCTGTAGCAGAAGAANCTGNATCAGAAGAACCTGTAGCAGAAGAA
>PBHA01000007.1 GCA_002719425.1 Chloroflexota bacterium | reverse complement strand
GTTAGTGCTCCTATGAAAAATTTTTCTAAATTTGACAATTCTAATTTATAGAATCATATTTTTTTTATGCTAGTATCTATAATCATAACAAAAAACATGGAGTAAAATATGCAATTTGACGAAATTATCAAAGATACTATTTTTTCAGATGCTGATAAACCAAACCTAACTGATTATAAAAAACAATATTCAGATTTTGATTGGAACAGAGATGCATACTCAAAACTTGAATGGCTACCTGATGGTGGTTTGAATAATGCTTATGAATGTGTTGATAAACATGTTAAACATGGTCATGGTGATAATCTTGCAATGATTTGGCTAGGCAAGAATGGTGAAGAAGAAAATTACTCCTATTCAGATTTTAAGAGAGAATCAGATAAATTTGGACAAGTAATGCTTGATCTAGGTATGGAAAAAGGTGATAGAGTTTTCATTTTTATGGATAGATTACCTGAGTTATATTTTGCTGCTATGGGAATATTAAAAGCAGGAGGAGTTATTGCACCACTTTTTTCTGCATTTGGACCAGATCCTGTAAAAGATAGGATGCTTGATGCTGGAGCTGCATATTTAGTAACTTCTCCCGATCTTAGAAAAAAGATTTCACCTATATTAAAAGACATTAAGACACTAAAAAATGTAATAGTTGTAAATAAGGACGACAGATTTGACTCTCCTCTTGTTGATGAAGATTTAGATTATAACGAGCTGATGTCAAAAGTAGATGCTGAAAAATTTAAAATGATAAATACTTCTCAGTATGATTTTTCAATAATGCATTATACATCTGGATCTACTGGTAAACCTAAAGGAGTCTTGCATAGACACCAAGCAGTTGTTCAACAGATGCTAACCGGACATTGGGCACTTGAATTGAGTCATGGTGACATTTATTTTTGTACAGCCGATCCTGGTTGGGTAACTGGAACTTCATACGGAATGATAGCTCCATGGACAAATGGAGTTACACAAATTATCTATGAAGGTGGGTTCGGCGCAGCAAAATGGTATGAAATAATTCAAAAATATAAGGTAGATATTTGGTATACAGCTCCTACTGCTATTAGATTATTAATGAGAGCAGGTGAAGATGTGGTTGAAAGATTTGATTTATCGAGCTTAAGATTTATTGGATCTGTAGGAGAACCATTAAATCCAGAAGCTGTTGTTTGGGGTGAAAGAAACTATAAATTACCCATACATGATAATTGGTGGCAGACCGAAACTGGAGCTATAATGTGTGCTAATTATCCATCAACAAACATCAAACCTGGCTCTATGGGGCAACCGTTCCCAGGTATAACCATGGGTATTCTTGATGATGAATATAATGAGTTATCTGCTGATGAAAGTGGAATTTTAGCAGTTAGACCTGGATGGCCTTCACAAATGTTTGCATACTGGAAACAAGATGATATGTATAACTCAAGATTTAAGAAAGGTTGGTACATAACAGGAGATCAAGCATCGAGAGATAAGGATGGATATTTTTGGTTTCAGGGTAGGGCTGATGATGTTATAAATACCGCAGGGCACTTAGTTGGTCCTTTTGAAGTAGAAAGTGCGCTTATTGAACACCCGGCAGTCGCTGAAGCTGGAGTGATAGGTAAGCCAGATCCTATCGCAATGGAAATAGTTAAGGCTTTTGTTACTCTAAATCCAGGATTTGAACAATCAGATGACTTAAGAAAAGAGTTGATTAGATTTGCTAGAGAAAAACTTTCTGCTGGAGTAGCTCCAAGAGAAATAGATTTTCTAGAAACTATGCCAAAAACTAGATCAGGTAAGATAATGAGACGATTATTAAAAGCAAGAGAGCTGGGTGAGCCAGAAGGTGATATATCTACTTTAGAAGATGATTAAAATTGAAAGGAAATTCGATGAATGCTGAGTGGGGATCTGTTTATAAAGACTTAGGATTGAAACCAATAATTAATGCGACTGGTAGTGTAACTGCATTAGGAGGTTCAATTGTTGCAGACGAGGTAAGAGAAGCAATGGATATGTCAAACGATGTATATATTCCGATGACTGAACTGGAACAAAAAATAGGAGATCATATTGCAGAGATTTTAGATGTTCCGGCTGCTTATATTACATCTGGTGCAGGATCTGCTCTTACCCTTGCAGCTGCAGCTTTTATTGCCGGAAAAGATGATGATAAAATTCAACAACTACCTAATACGGAAGGAATGCCAAATAAAATTCTAATTCAAAAAAGACAAAGATATTGGTACGACAGATGTATGGAATTTTCAGGTGGTGTTTTAGTAGAAGTTGGATCTGAAGATGGCACTACAAAAGAAGAACTAATAAATGCTATAGATTCTGATACAGCTTGTGTTCATTATCCAGTTTATGAACAAAATGAAGTAGATGATAAGATTTTATCTTTAGAAGAAGTAATTGAAATAACACATTCAAAAAACAAACCTGTTTCTGTTGATGCCGCGGGTCAAATTTACCCTTTAGAAAATTTTGGTAAATACGTGAAAATGGGTGCTGATTTTCAATGTATAGCAGCTAAATATATGGGTGCACCTCATTCAACAGGAATAGCAATAGGTACAAAAGATGTTATAGACACGATTGCTAGACATTCTTTTGTCGGTTATGAAAGTAGAAGAATTAGAGGTATTGGTAGACCTCATAAAATTGATCGTCAAGAAATTATTGGGGTATTTGCGGCAGTAAAGAGATGGATGGGCTTAAATCATGAAGAAAGATTATCTTACGAAGAATCAAAAACTTTGAATATAATCAATGAAATAAACGATATTGATGGGTTAGATGTAAAAATAATTGATAATATAATTGGTCATCAACCATTTGGATTGAATATAGATATAGACCCCAAAAAAATAAAATCAAACAATTTGGATTTTGTGGATGTATTAAAAAATTCTGAACCGTCTATATGGACTAGAGTTCCAGATGGTAAAGACACAATTGAAATTCACGTTTTTGGTATGACTTTAGATCAGTCAAAGATTGTAGGAAAAGTGATAAAAGAAAAATTAGAAGGACTAATGATTTGAACTCTATTACTCTTATGAGTCCAGGGGAAATGGGGTCTCCAATTGCAGAAAGAATCATAAAATCTGGGATTAGAGTGATATCTCCACTAAACGGACGTTCAAAAAATACTATTGAAAGAGCTAAGAAATATGGAATAGAAGATTCAGGCACACTAAAAGATTCAATACAAGACTCTGATTTAATTATTTCAATTCTAGTCCCTGACGCAGCAGAAAATCTTTCAAAAGAAGTTTCTAAAATATCTAAAGACTTAAACAAAGAAATTTATTTTGCTGACTTAAATGCAATATCTCCTGAAACAGTTTTAAGAATGAATCATACCCTTTCAAAAGGAAGGGTAAAATTCATTGATGGAGGTATAATTGGAACACCTCCAAAAGATCAAAACCTTCCTAGAATATATGTTTCTGGTGATAATTCTGCTTATATGACTGATTTGGATGGATTAGGAATGAAGGTGATTGACATGGGAGGAAAAATAGGCTCTGCCTCAGCAATGAAGATGGCCTACGCATCAATAACTAAGGGATATAGTTCATTACTAATTGCTGCTGTTACTCTATCAATAAGAACCGATAATTTTGAATCTCTGATGAAAGAGTTAGAATTTTCTCAACCAAGAGTATTTAATGATCTTAAGAACTTGAAATCTATTCCAAGTAAAGCTCACAGATGGATTGGAGAAATGGAAGAAATTTCTAATACTTTTGTTGAAAATAGTATTACAGGAAATTTTCATAAAGGTTCTAAGGATATTTACAAAAATGTCTCGGAATCAAAACTTGGCAAAAAAAGGCTTTTTCCATCTGAAATTAATTTAGACCTGAAAGAATTTTTTGAATCTATTCAATAAATTCTTATAATTTTGAGGTTATCTCTTCAAGATTAGTCATTAATTTTGAAAATTCTTCTTTACACTGTTCATTATTAAGTACAGCAGGATCGTTATTATCTGAATATTCAGGAAGGAGTGAAATTTCAGAAAGTACGGGTAAATTTAATTCGTCAGCCATCACCGATGCTCCTCCTTTTCCGAAAATTCCTCCTGTCATGTTTTCTACAACACCAAAAACTTTTAGGTTTAATTTCTTTATCATATTTATAGATCTTTTAGCATCAAGAGCAGCAAGTTCTTGAGGTGTTGAAACTATGATAAATCCATCTAAGTTTAATGTCTGCATAACAGTTAGTGGGGCATCTGAAGTTCCTGGAGGGAGATCACAAATCAGATAATCAATATCACCCCAATTAGTTTTAGAGATAAATTGATTTATTGCATTATGGATCATAGGACCTCTCCATACAATTGCTTCATCCTCATTTTCCTGAAAAAATCCCATTGACATTACTGAAACACCATGTTTTTCAGGAGGGATCATTTTACCATCATTATCTGCTTCAGGTCTGTTAGATATTTTTAAGACCCTAGTGACGTTGGGGCAGTCTATATCACAATCTAATATAGCAACTTTTTTCCCATTTTTAGCCAACATCAATGCCAAGTTAGTTGTAACAGTTGTTTTACCTACGCCACCTTTACCTGAATATACTCCAATTCTGTACTTTATTGAATTTAAGGAGTTACTAATTGCTTGTTTTTGTTTGAATTGTTCCCTTACTTGGGCAAGTCTTGCTTCTTCAGCAGGTGTTAATTTTCTAGGTTCAGCCATTAATCAATACCTAAGAGCCTTTTTCCATCCTCAGTAATTAAATCTGGGTTCCAAGGTGGTTCGAAAACAAGATCCACGACTACATCTTCTACATCTTCGATTTCAGCTATTCGCCATTCTGCTTGTTGAGCAATATAAGGACCCATTCCACATCCTTGAGCAGTTAAGGTCATTTCTACATGAACCTCATTGTCCTCAACTTCTACATTATATATCAATCCCAAATCAACAACGTTAACAGGAATTTCAGGATCATAAACTTCCTTTAATGCTTCTATCACTGATTCTTTGTTTAATTCTTCTGACATCTTCTTATCTACTTTTCAGTATTTATATTATAATAATACCAATTTTTTTTCATTTTTCTAGATAATTTTAAATCTGTTTTTTCATTCAATTTATATTGGTAATAGTTATAATTTCTCGATGAGCTAAATGCCCTCTAACCATATCAACGTTTTCTATCCACCAATCTGTACCGTAGAATATTGCTTCTTTCTTTTCAATATCATCCAAAGAATCACCATAAGATCTAATCCATATAAATTGTGATTTTTCTTCATTAATCCAAGTAGATTCTACATTAATTCCTGACTGATCTAATAAAGGTATTAATTTTTCATTGAAAAGTTTGATCCATTCATCCATCATTCCTTTGTTCACAGTATAAATTCTTAGGTGTGCGTACATTTTTTCTCCTTTAGCCTTTTCCATTAATCAGATTTTTTCTAAGTTCTGTTATTTGATCTCTTAATAAAGCTGCTTTTTCAAATTCTAAAATTTTTGCAGAGTTTTTCATTTCTTTTTCTAAATCCTTAATAAGCTTATTTATATTTTTATCAGAAATATTTTGAATTTTAAACTCGTCTCCACTTTGTTCTAAGTTGTTCTCTTTTAGTTTTTCTGTTATGTCTCTAACTTCCTTTACTATACTTTTGGGGGTAATATTATTTTCTGAATTATATTTTTCTTGTAATTTTCTTCTTCTATTTGTTTCATCTATTGCAAATTTCATTGATTTAGTAATATTGTCAGCATACATTATCACTTTTCCTTCTTCATGCCTTGCTGCTCTTCCTATTGTTTGTATTAAAGAGGTAGCAGATCTCAAGTAACCCTCCTTATCTGCATCTAAAATCGCTACCATAGATACCTCTGGTAAATCTAACCCTTCTCTTAAGAGGTTTATTCCTACAACAACATCATATGTCCCTAATCTCAAGTCTCTTAATATTTCTATTCTTTCAATTGTGTCAATTTCAGAATGTAAATAATGAACCTTTATTCCAAGTTCTCTAAGGTACTCAGATAACTCTTCCGACATTTTCTTAGTAAGAGTTGTGACTAAAGTACGCTGGTTTTTTTCAATATTAACCTGAATTCTGTCTATCAAATTATCGATCTGATTATTCGTTGGTTCGATTATAATTTCGGGATCTAATAAACCTGTTGGTCTTATTATCTGCTCCACATAATCTTCTTGTTTGTTTTCTTCATATTTTCCTGGTGTAGCTGAAACAAAAATAGTTTGTGGCATCCTATCTTCAAACTCTTCAAATGAAAGAGGTCTGTTATCTTTAGCTGAAGGAAGTCTGAATCCATGTTCAACTAATGTTTCTTTCCTTGATTGATCCCCTTTATACATACCATTTATTTGTGGAATTGTAATGTGTGACTCATCAATAAAAATCATGTAATCGTTATTAAAATAGTCTAATAATGTCCAAGGAGGACTTCCTGGTTTTCTTCTTCCTAGATGCATTGAATAATTTTCAACACCTGGGCAAGAACCTGTCTCTCTTAGGAGTTCCATATCATAATTTGTTCTCTCCTTAATTCTTTGGGCTTCAAGCAGTTTACTATTTTTTTCAAAAAATAATAATCTTTGATCTAATTCAGTTTCTATATCCATAAGAGCCTCTGAAAGGCTATCTTCTGGAGTGACAAAGTGTTTACTTGGATAAATTACAATTTCATCTAAAGATCTTATTTTATTTTTTGTTAGGATATCTACTTCGGTTATTCTGTCAACTACGTCTCCAAAGAACTCAATTTTTATAGAAAACTCTTCATAAGAAGGTATTATTTCCATAGTGTCCCCCTTAATTGAATAGGTACCTCTGTTACTTTGAAAATCATCCCTGTTGAAATACATTGAAATTAGTTTTCTAGATAAATTTGATGAATTTATTCTGTCTCCTACTTTTATTGTTTGAGAGATAGATCTATATTCTTCAGGAGAACCTAATCCATAAATGCATGAAACAGATGCTACTATTATGGTATCTTTTCTGGTTAATATCGATCTAGTTGACGCGTGTCTCAACCTATCAATTTCATCATTTATATCTGATTCTTTTTCTATGTATGTATCTGTTCTTGGAACGTAAGCTTCTGGTTGATAGTAATCATAATAAGAAACAAAGTACTGGACAGAATTATTTGGGAAAAACTCTTGTAACTCACTAGCTAGTTGAGCTGCTAGAGTTTTATTATGAGCAATTACTAGTGTAGGTTTTTGTAATTCTTGAATTATTCCAGCCATAGTAAAAGTTTTTCCAGAACCAGTTACACCTAAAAGAGTTTGAAACCTTAATCCATCATTTATTCCTTCGACAAGTTTTTTTATGGCATTTGGTTGATCTCCTCTATGTGAAAATGGAGACTGAATCTTAAATTTATTACTATCTGACATCTTTTTTCTTTCCAACAATAATAAGTTCCTCAGAGTCCTCAATGAATGGATCTTTTTGATAATTTCCATAAATATCAATAATTTCAAAATTTAGTTCATCGCTAAGATTTATTACATCTTCCAAATACATGAAGTATTCATGTGATTCAAATTTTATTTTTTTATTTTCAGACTCTAAAATCATATAATTACTATGAACTTTTGATTCATAATCTATCTTACTTTTACTCAATAATTTGTATTGAATATTATTAATAGTTTTGGTTCCTAATATTTTAAAATTTTTATTAACCAAATAATTATTAGGATTATGCAAATCAAATATTATAAATCCCTCCTTTGAAAGATGTTTTAATCCTGAACAAAGAGCTTTTTTTTGTTTGTTTTCATCACCAACACTCATTATTGAATGGGAGGGATATATTACTAAATCAAATAGTTTATTATGTATAGATTGACTTTCTTTTCTAATATCAAGTTTAGTCATATCCTCCTTCACCAGATTTATTTTCTCTTTCAAAGGTTGTAATGGTTCAATTTTTTCTTTACATTTTTGAATCATTTCTTCTGATAAATCCACACCTGTCCACTTAACACCTGAATCAAAAAAATTTAAGAAAATTCTACCCGTCCCTATTCCCATTTCTAATACTTCAGTTTTTTTATCAATATAATTTTTATAAAAGATATAGTCATTTGGAGGAGTAATTTCATATATCAGATCATAATAATCTGCTAATTTATTATAATTAGTTTTGTTTTGAATCATTTTTTAGTGGATAAATATTTACTTATTTTAAATTTTAAATATAGTTACATATTATATAAATAGTAAGAAATATTTTTTCATATGAACTTAGCAGAAAGACAAAATAGATTAGGAACTGAAACTGCCTTCGAAACTCTAGCAAAAGCAAAGGAACTTGAACGCCAAGGAAAACATATAGTTCACCTTGAAATTGGAGAACCGGATTTTGATAGTCCTGAGCATGTAATAAATGCAGCTAAAAAAGCTCTAGACGATGGATTTACTCACTATGGGCCATCCGCTGGACAACCAGAGCTAAGAGAAGCTATTGCTGTTCATCAAGGCGAGTTTAATGGTTATTCTATTTCTCCTGAAAGAGTAATAGTAACTCCTGGGGGAAAACCTGTAATGTTTTTTTCAATTCTGGCTCTTGTACAAGAAGGTGATGAAGTAATTTATCCAAACCCTGGGTTTCCTATTTATGAATCTATGATCAATTATTCAGGAGCAAAACCTGTACCGATGAAACTTGAAGAATCAAAAGATTTTAATGCCATTATTGATGATTTAGAGAAAATAATTACAAATAAAACAAAATTATTAATACTTAATTACCCTAATAATCCATGTGGATCAGTAATGACTAAAGAAGACCTTAGAAGGATTGCTGAACTAGCTGTTAAGAATGATATAGTTGTCCTTTCGGACGAGATTTATAAAGACATGTATTATGAAGGAGAACATTATTCTATATCTAACTTTGAAGGAATGAAAGAAAGAACAATAATCTTGGATGGATTCTCAAAAAGTTATGCTATGACAGGTTGGAGATTAGGTTATGGGATTTTCCCCGAATTTATGGTTGATGATGTAACTAAATTGATGACAAACTCAGTTTCATGCACTTCTGTTTTCAGCCAAATGGCTGCGATAGCTGCATTAACTGGACCTAAAGATTTCACGAACAATATGATGGAAAAATTTAGGATTAGAAGAAAAATAGTTCATGAAGGCTTAAACTCAATTGAAGGTATTAACTGTAGATTACCGCTTGGAGCTTTTTATGCTTTTCCTAATATTTCTGGTACCGGTCTTACTAGTTCAGAATTTGCAGATAAAGCTTTGGATGAGTATGGAGTAGCTTTACTTTCAGGAACAGCTTTTGGTAAATATGGTGATAATTATATAAGAATTTCTTTTGCAAACTCTGAGGATAACCTTTCTCTGGCAATAGATAGATTGTCAAAAATGGTCAAAGATTTACAATAAGGTTTTATCTAAGAAAATTCCTTTACCTCTTACAGTTTTAATTACATCAAGATTTTCAGAAATATTTTTTGATTTATCCCTAAGTCTATGAATATGAAGCCTCATTGCGGACTTATTAATTCCATCTTTATTAGGCCAAAGTATATTTTCTATATCTGAATATGGCAAAACTTCACCATTTTTATCAAACAATTTCTTCATTATTAGATATTCAGAGTTTGATAGAGAAATTTCTTTATCTTTGAACTTAAGTAATTCTAGATTTTCATCCAGCGAGAGACCGCTAAGTATAATTTGATTATCCTGTTCTTCGTTGGAAATAATTTCTTCGTTATTTACTTCAAATAATGCTCTGTTTTCTTTTACTTCTGTTTTTTGGAACAAATTAGTTATTATCCATATATTTCTAAGAAAATCATCAATATTATCTGTAAGTTTATTGTTTAAGAAAATATACAAGCAACCTGATGTTTCAAAACCTTGGATGATGGGTAAACTTATCACATTTTCAAATTCAATTTGATCAAACCATTTAGGAAAATTTTCATCCTGATTTTTTCCAGATATCTTATAAGTACCTTCTGATCCTACGATAATAGATAGTGTTTTGTCGTCAACATACTCTGTACTAAAGTCTTTAATATTTAGATCATTAGAAGATGAATAAAAAACTGGTTTGAAAGATCCATCTTTTTTATTCATCTCGAGATAAATTACAGTATTAGCTGATGATACTAATCTAATCGAGTCACATAATTTTTTTTCGGGATTGTCTTTTTTTTCAAGAAATGATTCTATAGAATCAATCAACCTATTTGATAAAGAGCTTTTTATAATTAAATTTTCAAGCTGTTTATTTTCATTTGATATATTTTTATTTTTTCTAAAAAAAATATATAAAATAATCAGGGTAAGTGTGGATATTATTCCTAAGATTATTATAGTTATAAGTTCTAAATTCATGTTAATAATATTACTATTATTATCATAAAAGATTCCTATTAGGACTTTATGTCTCTTTTGTTGAAAATGATTATCCCAAAAGTAAATGAAAGAGTAATTATTACTAACAAAACAGATAAATCCGTAAAATCTATTCCATTAACTATTAGACCATTATTATTGTAGTAATAATGTAAGGAGACATGTTTAACAAATTGTAAAGTATTGACAGTTTTATAGACAGAATCTAAAACATATCCAAGAATAGCAATCCCTGCTCCTATCATAGCTGCTGTGGAATTTTTAGCAAAAATTGCTCCTCCTAAAAATGAGATTGATCCACAAGACAATCCAAAAATAAATAGTCCAAAGATTGCATAAAAAATGTTCAAAAGACTTAGGTTTATATCGTAAATGATCACACCTAATTGCAGTGTTACGCCTATTATAACTGTCAAAATAATCAGCGAAATTACTAGCGAGAAGTATTTTTCAATATAATATCGATTTCTTGAAATTGATAAAGCTAGAAATTGGTCAATTGTTTTATTCTCTTCTTCTGAAGCTATTAAAGTTGAACCAAGTGTTATGCCAAAAGCTCCAACTATGATTGGTCCAATTAGATGCATAAATTCACCATTTAAGAATCCAGCAGTTGAAAGATCATCTCCAAAACCAGCAATTACTTGAAGCTGCTTTGGAAATAGGTTAAGTATATCTCCAAATGTTTCTGAAAAAAGAGTCCATACATAAAGTAGGAAAAGGGTATAAAAAATAGAAGCTACACTAAAGGTGAGAGTCTTTTTTCTATTTTGAATTAATGCATTAAATAATATTTTCATATTAAAAATATTCCATCAGTGTGTCACTTAAATTTGAGTTTTCACTTTCCATATCAATTATTTCGTAACTAGCAATAAATTTTATAAATGAATTTACGTCATTAGAAATCATAAAAGAAATTTGATCGTCGTGTGACTCATAGCTCTTAATAAAATCTAAACTATCTATTTTTTCTTTACTTGGAGGAATCTTAAATTTTACTTTAATTAATCTCAAAGACTTTTTTTCAATCTGAGATTTACTTTGAGATGCAATTACTCTTCCATCTTTTATGATGGTTACAAAATCACAGCAATTGGAAATTTCCAATAAATCATGGGAAGATAATAAAATTGTTTTTCCTTGAGATTTTTCTTCAAAAATAAGATCACGAAAGACTTTTTGATAATTTGGATCCAAACCACTCGTAGGTTCATCAAGAATAAGTATTTCAGGATCTTTCATAAAAGCCTGAATAATTCCAACTTTTTGTTTGTTACCCTTAGAAAGTTCTTTGATTTTTTTCTTTAAGTCAAGCTTGAATCTTTCAGCAAGATCTAAATATTTTTTTGAAAGATTATTTTCAATACTTAGTATGTAATTAAAATAACTTTGAGCAGTAAAGTTTTCGTATGGTCTAAAATCACCAGCTAAATAAGAAACTTTTTCTCTAATATTATGATTTTTTCTTGATACTAAATCATTGCTAATGTACATTTCCCCTGAGTCAGCGTATGTCAAACCAAGCAAACATCTCATTGTTGTAGTTTTTCCTGCGCCATTCTCGCCTAATAGCCCATGAATTGTAGATTTCTCTACCTCAAAATTAATTTTATCTAAGGCAGTAAAATTCCCGTAAGTCTTTATCAGATTTTTGACTTTTATCATTTTTGTTAGCTAGCGTAAGAATTTAATGCGTCTTCATTAAATTCTGCATTAGTGAAAACTTTTTGAACATCATCTAGATCTTCTAGATCATCTAATAATCTTAAGGTTTTGTTAGATTGTTCTTTATCAAGCGTAACAGTGGAGTTTGGTACTAATGCTATTTCAGCTTTTTCTAGACTAACATTTTCTTTTTCACCTATCTTTTTTTGAATATTTGATAGATCGGAATATTGACAAGTAATTTCAACTGTATTTTCATAAACATCAAAGTCTTCAGCTCCATCATCAATACTCTCTAGGGCTACCATTTCAGGATCCTCTCCATTAACGTTTATGACGATTTGACCTTTTTGTTCAAAATTCCATGACACAGAACCTGTTGATGCAAACGTTCCACCAGCTCTTGTAATGGTTGATCTTACAGTTGCAGCAGATCTATTTTTATTATCTGTTAGAGTTTGTATGATAATACCTACTCCACCAGGGCCTATACCTTCATAAGTGATTTCCTCGAATGATTCTCCGCCAGCCCCAGTTCCTGATCCTTTAGCAATTGCTCTCTCAATATTATCTTTAGGCATATTTTGAGATTTTGCATTATCAATCGCTAGTCGTAATCTGAAGTTTAGCTCTGGATCAGAATCCCCTGATTTTGCAGCAACGGTTATTTCTCTTGATAATTTTGTAAATAAAACACCTTTTTTCGCATCTAGTATGCCTTTTTTATGTTTTATTGTGCTCCATTTTGAATGTCCAGACATTTATATAATCTCTAAAATATATCTATTTTTATCCTTAGTAGATGCTAATTTAAGTACGTTTCTTATAGATTTTGCGATCTTCCCATTTTTACCTATAATCTTACCTTTATCATTTTCATCCACAGTTAATCTTAAAATAATTTTATTTTCTTCTTCTACTGTTTCTATACTGATTTCATCAGTATTTTCTACAAGATTACTTGCAATGTACTTAACTAATTCTTCAGGAGTTTTTGGTTCTTGATTATCAGCCATTTTATTCCTCTATTTTACTTCTATACCTTTAGTTTTCATTAAACTACTAACTGAATCAGAAGGTTGAGCCCCGTTTGAGATCCATTTAGTTATTTTTTCTTCATCAATTGTTATTTCAGGAGGGTCTTGATGTGGATCATATGTACCAATCAAGTCAATATATTTACCATCTCTTGGTGCTCTTTTGTCTGCCACAACTATTCTGTAGAATGGCTTTCCTTTGCTTCCTATTCTTTTTAATCTTATTCTTACCATTAAATTTTTTTTCCTTGCTTTTTCGAAAGAATTAATTCGATATTTGAATTTTACTCTACTATTTTATCATTTATCCACATAGTTCCGTCATCAAAAAATTCCTTTTTCCAAATTGGAACTGTTTTTTTAAGCTCATCAACAAAATATTGGGATGCTTCAAATGACTCTTTTCTATGTTTGGACTTTACAGACAAAATCATACTTAGTTCTGATGGATATACAAATCCTAATCTATGTATTACTTTAAGAAAACTAATATCCCATTTAGATAAAATTTGTAAAATAATTTTTTCAATTTCCAACAAGGCCATATCTTGATAAGATTCGTAAAATAATTTAGATACATTTCTACCAAAATTATTATCTCTTGTTATCCCCAAAAATATAACCTCAGAACCATCAGATTTACCAAAATTAGTATCGATAAAGTTAGATTCATTTAGTTTTTCTTCAGTTAATATAATATCGAATTGTTCTCCAGACTTATTTATAATAAACCTCCACTTACTGGTGGAATAATTGCTAATTCATCTTTGTCTTCTAACATTTCAGAATCTTTACAGTATTCTAAATTCTTTGCATACATATAATTTTTTCTATTTGAAAGGTCAACTCCAAAATCATTAGATATGGTATCCAAAATCGTGGAGATTTTTACTGGTGATTCGAGCATTAATTCAATTTTACTTTCACCTATATCTTCTTTAAGTTTTGCAAATAATTTGATGGTTATTTTTATCATTTTGAAACAATATATTTTTGATACACTAAATATTATAAAATTTTTTAATTAATTTTTATAATAGTTTACTAGGGGAGATCGCATAGAGGCCTAGTGCACCCGCCTGCTAAGTGGGAGGGGTTTTGCCCCACGCGGGTTCGAATCCCGCTCTCCCCGCCAGTATTTTTTTAAATTATGATTACAAAATCAAAAACAATTGATAAATTTCATGTTTGGACAGTTGGTTGTCAGATGAATATTGCTGATTCTCAGAGAGTTGATGTTGGTTTAAAAAGGCTAGGTTTAGATGAAGAAAAAAATATCGAAAAAGCTGATATTATTGTTCTAAATACTTGTGTGGTCAGGCAATCTGCAGAAGACACTGCCACTGGTTTATTAGGTAAATTAGCCAAACAAAAAAGAAAAAAATCAACCTATATTTGTGTTACAGGATGTATGGTTGAGTCAACAACCAAATCTCTTTCTCAAAGATTCCCACATGTTGATCTATGGGCAAAGCCTCAGGACACACCAAAAATTATTGAGAATATTGCTGACTATCTTAAATTATCGTCTGATGGATGTGTTGAAAACTTGATTCCTGAAAGATCTAAATTTGCAGAGTTTGTTCCGATAGTACAAGGTTGTGATAAATTTTGTACCTTTTGCGTAATTCCATATAGAAGAGGGAGAGAAACTAGTAAACCAATTGATCAACTATGTGAAGAAATCAAAATACTGGTTAAAAATGGTACGAAAGAGGTTACGTTGCTTGGACAGAATGTTGATTCTTATGGTCATGACTTAAATCCTAAAAAAGACCTTTCAGACTTGATGTATCTGATCAGTGAAATTACTGGATTAGAAAGAATTAGGTTTCTTACTTCTCATCCAAATGATATGTCTCTAAGACTAATCAGGACTATTAATGATTTACCAAAAGTCTGTAAATCAATCAATCTACCTTTTCAGGCTGGTTCAAATAGGATTTTAGCTAATATGAGAAGAGGTTATACAAGAGATCAATTCTTGAGGAAGATTGATCAGATAAAAACAATTGTTCCTGATGCAACAATTACCACTGACTTAATAGTCGGATTTCCAGGAGAAACAGAAAGCGATTTTGAAGATTCTATAGATATTTTGAATAGAGTAAAATTTGATAAGGTTCATGTTGCTGCTTACTCTGAAAGAAAGGGAACATTTGCTTTTCGTCAAATCGATGATGATATTCCTATGAAAGAAAAAAGAATTAGATTAAATATTGTAAATCAATTACAAGACAAGATTCAAAAAAATCTTAATTCAAAATATTTGAATAAAAACTTTGATGTTTTAGTAGAGGGTAAAAATAGAAACATGTTTTATGGAAGGACAGAGGGCGATAAACTCGTTTATTTAGATGATTTAGATGAGAAATTTATTGGAAAATTAATAAAAACACTAATTACTGATTATTCTCCGTATTCACTTAATGCAGAAAAAATTTAAAAAATTATATAAAATTAAAACAGATATTTGATTTTTACATAAATGTTTATAAAATAGTTTATTAATTTCTTCATATCAATAATGATTTAGAAGAAAAACACATAATGGTAATCAAGCATAAAAATAGAATAAATATACCAGTTACTGAACTAGAACAGTCTGCTTTCTGTCAAGATGGATCTAATTTTAGAACGAAAACTCTTGAGCAAGAATTTAAAGCAGGTGTTAGATGGCAAAGAATACCCACAAGATACCTCAAGCTAAAGCCTGAGGAGATAAGATCTTCTATCAAAGATTTAAAGAAATCACTTGGAGATAAGGTTACTATTTTAGGGCATCACTACCAAAGAGAGGATGTTATTGAATTTTCTGATTTACAAGGAGATTCATTCTTACTATCAAAACTTGCAGCCGAAAAAACAGACTCAGAAGTGATAATTTTTTGTGGAGTACATTTTATGGCTGAAACAGCGGAGATACTATCCTCTAGTAAACAAAAAGTAATCCTTCCCAACATGGCAGCAGGTTGCTCGATGGCGGATATGGCTAGTACTGAAGAAGTTAAAAGATGTTGGAATGAACTAACTGAGATTTTTGATAAAACCAATAATAAACAAGCAGTTATTCCAGTAACTTACATGAATAGCACGGCTTCAATAAAATCTTTATGTGGAAAAAATAATGGAATAGTTTGTACTTCCTCTAATGCTAGGCAGGCTTTTGATTGGGCTTATGAACAAGGGGAAAGAATTTTATTTATACCAGATCAACATTTGGGAAGAAATACTGCAGTAGATTATGGAATTAATGAATCAGAGATGGTTATTTGGGATCCTTACAAAAAAAATGGTGGTTTAGAAAAAGACGAGATTATTAATTCAAAAATAATTTTGTGGAAGGGGCACTGTTCTGTTCATACAAGATTTTCTACTGATCAAATAAAGGAAGCAAAAAAGAAAAATCCTGATGTAAATATTTTGGTTCATCCGGAATGTACAAATGAAGTTGTTTCTCAAGCTGATTATGTAGGATCTACAGAATATATAAAAAATGTTATTGAAAAAGCTGAAAAAGGTTCCACATGGGCAATAGGAACAGAAATAAACTTAGTCAAACGACTTGCACATACATTTGCTGACAAGAACATTTTCTGCTTGGATGAAATGGTATGTCCATGTGCAACAATGTATCGTGTTCACCCAGCATATCTATTATGGGTTCTTGAAGGCCTTGTGGCAGGTATTATGATTAATCAGATAAATGTTAATGAAGAAGATCAAAAATTTTCGAAAATAAGTCTGCAAAGAATGCTTGATTTACCAAAGTAGAAGGTTGCACTAATTAATATTGACTTACCAGAATTAGACAGCATCCTAGATCTTGCTATAAGAGAAGATCTGTCGATGGGAGATATTACTACCCAATCCCTTTCTTTGGGTTCAAAAAAAATTAATGCAAAAATAATTTCAAAATCTAAAGGTGTGTTATCTGGAAATATAGTAGCTAAAAAAGTCTTTGAAAAACTAGATCCTTCTATTGAATATATACAGAAAATTACTGACGGATCTTTGATAGATAAACAAAGTATATTAGCAGAAATAATAGGGGATGAAAGCTCTATCCTATCTGGTGAAAGAATTGCTCTTAATTTTTTGCAAAGAATGTCAGGAGTAGCAACATTAACCAAAACATATGTTGAAAAAGTAACTAATATTTCTATAACCGATACTAGAAAAACAATTCCAGGATGGAGAAGCCTAGATAAGTATGCAGTAAGATGTGGTGGTGGATTTAATCATAGAAGAAATCTAGGAGACGGAATATTAATAAAAGATAATCATATTTCTGCTGCAATTGATCAAGGACTTTCTATTAATGAAATTGTTTCAAGGGCAAGAATAAATGCTCCTCACACAATAAAAATTGAAGTAGAGGTTGATAATTTAGATCTTCTTGATGAAGTTATTGAAACAGATGCAGATATTATAATGCTTGATAATTTCACTAACGAGCAAATAATTCAAGGAATAAAAAAAATCAATAAATCAAAACTGGTTGAAGTTTCAGGAAACATAGATTTTGAAAGACTTGAAGAACTAAATAAAATCAATGGAATTGATATTGTCTCAGTTGGAAAATTAACTCATTCTGCTAAAGCATTAGATATATCATTAGATTTTTAATCTGAGCTTAAAATTAGAGTGACTGGACCTTCATTTATTATTTCGACTTGCATTTTTGCTCCAAAAATTCCAGTTTGTATAAATAAATTTTCTTTCTTTATTTTTTCAACAAACCGATTGTATATTTCTTCTGCATAATCAGATTTAGCAGAGTTTACAAAACTAGGCCTTCTTCCTTTTTTTATATCAGCATAAAGTGTAAATTGACTTATTATGAGAATATCGCCATTAATTTCTTTGACAGATAGTTCAAAATTATCATTTTCTTCATTTCCAAAAATTCTTAGGTTTAAGACTTTATTAATAATAAAATCTATTTCTTTTTCTGAATCTGAGTGAGTTATTCCTAGTAATACGACTAAACCTTTTTGAATTGACCCAACAGTTTTTTTATCAACAATTACTGATCCGGATGATACTCTTTGAATTAAAGCTTTCACTGCTTATTTTTTTTACTTTTTTTTGGTGAAGACTTACTTTCTGAAGACTTTTTATCTGAAGATTTTTTTTCAGAATCGTTGATCGTATCTTTTTTTGATGTTTTTGATTTAGGAGTTGACTTATAGTCAGTAGAATAAAATCCACTTCCTTTATATATGACGCTTGGAGTATCCGTCCAAATTCTTTCAAGATGAGGATTTTCTTTTTTAAAATTATCAACTTCACTGAATGAAAGTAAATATTCTTCTATTTCTCCTGTTTTTTTATTTTTAAACTCGTATGTTGGCATTAAAATAATTCTTTAAATATCATTACTAAAACCTTTATTATAACTGAAAATCAACGGCTCAGATTCAATTAATATATTCTCAAATTTTATATTTTTTTCAATAACAGTTCCAATTTCTCTCCAACTTTCATTACCTAAAATTTCAGAGATTTTACTTTTATCTTCTTCTTTGAATGAGAATAATATTCTTGATGGGTCTTCTCCAAAAAGAGCACCAGCCCAAGAATCTGGGACTGACATATTTAGTTCTGCACCTAAATTATTTTTTTCACAACATAAAACTAGGGCAGTTATAAATCCTCCCATAGATACATCATGTGCTGAAATGACTAGATTATTTTTTATTAATTTTCTTATCTTTTCTTGAATTTCCTTTTCAAAATTAAGATCGATAGTAATATTTCCACTTAATTCATTCTCAAAGATTCTTTGGAATTCACTTCCTGATAGACCTGAATCTGAACCCCAAATTTCCTTACCAATGAAACCTATTTTGTCTCCATTTTCTCTAAAAGCTTTTTTTGGAGTTTTTATCGTTTTATCCATAATTCCCATTGCACCTATTATAGGGGTAGGATTTATGGATGATTTGTGGCCTTCATTAAATAAACTTGCATTTCCACTTATTATGGGAGTATCAAATATTTCACAAGCGTTATTGAATCCCTTAAATGTTTCTACTAATTCAAATGCTCCCTTTGGTTTTGTTGGGTCTCCAAAATTTAATCCATCAGTTAAAGCAATTGGCGTTCCTCCCATCACAGAAATATTTCTACATGCTTCAGCAATATTTATTTCTGAACCTGTCTTTGGGTCTATAGCGCATAATCTTGAGTTTCCATCACAGCTAAAAACTAACATCTTATCAGTTTCTTTAATCCTTATGACTGCAGAGTCTTCTCCAGGCTCTACTACTGTATTTGTTTGTACGTGATGATCGTATTTTTTATATATACTTTTCTTTGAGACTAAATTATCAGATTTTAGAAGCTCTTCTAAATATTGTTTAATAAGTCTTTCATTATAAGATTTGTATGAAGTTTTTACTATAAAATTTTTTATTTCAGGTTTATAGTTTTTTGAAATCTGATCTAGACTATACTCTGGTGGATTAGTTAAGGCTTCGATAGAAGTTTCTGAAACTAATTTATTTTTGTCATAAATTTTTACAACATTTTCTTTGATGAATTTACCAATTACTGAACATTTTAAGTCCCACTTTTCTAAAATATCAAAAATTCTTTTATATTCTCCGTCTTTAACTGCAATTAGCATTCTTTCTTGAGACTCAGAAAGCATTACTTCATAAGGAGTCATTCCTTGCTCTCTAACTGGAACTTTGCTTATATCTAAACTCAATCCTAAGTTTGATCTTTCAGCCATTTCTATTGCAGCACTAGTAATTCCTGCCGCCCCGCAGTCTTGCATTCCTATTAGTTCCTCCATTTCTGAAATTTCTAAACATGCCTCAATCAGAAGCTTTTCCAAAAATGGATTTCCAACTTGCACTGCTGATCTTAATTCAACAGTTTCTTCAAAGTTTTGAGAGGCTAATCCTGATGCACCATGAATACCATCTCTGCCAGTTTCAGCTCCAATAATTATTAGTAAGTCACCTGGGTTTTCAGCCTTGGCACTTAATATTTTATCCTTATCAACTAAACCAATACACATAGCGTTAACTAAAGGATTATCATCGTAAGAATCATCAAATAAGCATTCCCCTCCGATATTTGGGATACCAAGGCAGTTACCATATCCTGAAATACCTTGCACAACTCCTTTTGCAATTTGTAAATTTCTATCATCACTTAAGTTACTAAATCTTAGTGAGTTCATTAGTGCAATTGGTCTTGCTCCCATCGCAAATATATCTCTCACAATTCCTCCGACACCCGTTGCAGCTCCTTCATAAGGTTCAATCGCAGAGGGATGGTTATGTGACTCCATTTTCATTACAATGGCTTTATTATTCCCTATATTTATTGCACCCGCGTTTTCAGCTCCAGCCTCAGTTAGTGTGTTTTTTGATTGAGATTTGATTGTTCTAAGTAATTTCTTTGTATGTTTATAACCACAATGTTCACTCCATAAAGCTCCAAATAATCCAAGTTCTAGTTCGTTTGGCTCTCTACCTAATTTTTTTATAATTAGTTGGTATTCTGAAAAGGTTAATGCTAATTCTTTTAATGTTTCTTCAGTTACCATTAGTTACTCTTTTTATTACTGATTCAAAAATTCCAAGTCCGTCAATTCCACCTATTATTTTTTCACACGCTTTTTCAGGATGTGGCATCATCCCTAAAACATTACCTTGCTTGTTGATTATTCCAGCTATGTTATTAATTGAACCATTTGGGTTTGAAATTAAGTTTGTTTCACCTTGATCAGAGCAATATCTAAATATAACTCTATTTTCTTCCTCAAGTTCATTTATAGTTCTTTCATCTGCTTGAAAATTACCTTCTCCATGTGAAATAGGAATCTTAATTATTTCATTATTTTCAAATTTATTTGTGAATATAGAATTATTGTTTACCTTTAAATTTGACCATTCACAAACGAATGATAGGTCTTTGTTTCTTAGGAGTATTCCAGATAAAAGCTTTGTTTCACATAAAATTTGAAATCCATTGCATATACCTATTACAGGTCCACCTAAATTTGCAAATTCTTTCACTTTATTTACTATTGGAGAAAAACTTGCAATTGCACCTGTTCTTAAATAATCTCCATAGGAAAATCCTCCTGGTAAGATAATTAGATCAGTATTATTTAATTTCTGATCTTTATGCCAAATATATTCTGTATTAATACCCAATATATCTTTAGTGGCATAAAATGTGTCTGATTCACTCCATGTACCTGGAAATACTACAATTCCTATTTTCAACTGATTAAATCTTTACTAATAAATTTAAGTTGTAATGAAATATATGATAATTAAATTAGTGAGAAGTTCTACTTATTTTATTGGTTTTTTAAAGTAGTACGATAACTTTTTCTTTTTTTATTTGAAATCTTTTTCTTTCTAATAGATGTCGGTGATTCAAAATTTTGTCTTCTTCTAGCTTCAGAAACTATAGACTCTTGCTGTACTTTTTTTGAAAACCTTCTTAATAAGGCTTCAAAGCTTTCGTCATCTTTTATTCTTACTTCTACCATATTTCCTTTGTTTTGATTTGTGATTTATCTATTCTAAATGAAAAACCACAAATTATGCTAGCTTTTTATAATACTTATAGCACTATAAAGTCTATTTATAGATTTTTCTTTACCAATAGCGCACATAGTATCAAATAGCGGAGGAGATTCCTTTCTACCTGTAATTGCAATTCTGATAGGAAAAAATAATTGTCCTGCTTTTAACCCAGAATTTTTTGCAAGTTCTCTGAATTTTTCTTCTAAAGTTTCAGGCTCGAATTTTTTTTCTTCATCTATCAAAGTAATTGATTTAGTTAATCCTTCAATAATAGATTTTGGTTCAACTTTTTTAGGAAGTAATGTTTCTTTTTTTATTTCTAAATCATCATAAAAAAAATACTCTAGTAGAAATGAAGATTCTGAAACATTTCTTAATCTTTCCCTAATCAATGGAGTAAGAATAGGAATTCTATCGGTTATATCTTTTATGGAAACTTTTTCACTAACTAATCCTCCTTTTTCTTTAGGACGATCAACTTCTTTAATAATCATTTTACAAAGAGTATTATCTTCTAGGTTTCTAATATAGGATGCATTCATCCATTCTAATTTCTCAGGGTCAAAAACAGCTGGATGACCAAGAATTCTATCTACTGAAAATTTTTCTATTATTTCATCGATGGTCATTATTTCACTATTATCACCTGGAGACCAACCCAATAGTGCTAAAAAGTTAAATATTGCCTCTGGCAAATATCCTTTGTCTTTATATTCTAATGCTGATTCAGCACCATGTCTTTTTGATAGTTTAGACTTATCTTTTCCTAGAATTAATGGGACGTGTACATACTTAGGATAATCCCAACCCATTGCATCATGTATTAATACATGTCTTGGTGTAGAAGAGATCCATTCCTCTCCTCTAATAACATGAGTAATTTTCATTTCATGATCGTCTACAACATGAGCTAAATGATATGTAGGCATACCATCGGACTTAAGAATAACAAAATCATCGATTTCTTTGAGGTTAAATTCAACTTTTCCTCTTATTTCATCATTAAAAGGTTTATTCCCTCCATCAGGAACTTTAAATCTTACAACGATTTGTTTTGAGTCTTTATTTTTTTCATAATATTCGTGACTAATCTCCTTGTATCTGCCCCTATTGTCATATCTTGGAGGTCTCTTTTCTCTGATTTGAAGCTGTCGTAATTCTTCAAGTTCTTCTGAAGTAGTATCGTCATAATATGCCCATCCAGAATCAACAAGGTTTTTTGCTATATTACCGTACAAATCCTTTCTTTCTGATTGTCTAAATGGTCCTTCATCCCAATCTAAATTTAACCACTCTAAGCTAGATAAAATAGATTTTTCAGAATTTTCATCATATCTATTTTGATCAGTGTCTTCTATACGTAATATAAATTTACCAGAGTTGGCTTTTGCAAAAAGCCAATTAAATATTGCTGTACGCACACCACCAATATGTAGATTTCCAGTTGGACTTGGAGCAAATCTTACTCTTACTTCTTTATTTGTCATGAAATAGTTTCTATAAATTTTTTTAATTCTAAAGGTAAGGGAGACTCAAAATATAATTTTTTATTCTTGATAGGATGAAAAAATTCAAGTTTTGAGCTGTGCAAAAAAGATCTTGTTAGTTTACTCTTTTTATTCCCATATAAATTATCACCAACAACCGGGTGCCCTACATGTTCTAAGTGTACTCTAATTTGATGAGTTCTTCCTGAGAATAACTTTACATCTAACAAAGAATATTCTTCAAAGTTTTTCTTTATTCTATAAGAGGTTTTAGATTCCTTCCCTCCTATGGATACTCTTCTTTTTATAGGATTTTTTGGGTCTCTGATTATTGGAGCATCAATTATTGCTTCTTTTAGCTTAGGCTTTCCATATACTAAAGCTTCATAATTACGTGAAATGCTTCTTTCCTTTATCATTTCTTTTAATTTTTCATAAGCATTAGCAGACCTTGCTATTATCATCAATCCACTCGTGTCTTTGTCTAATCTATGTACTATTCCAGGTCTATCAATATCTCCAACAGATTTAATTTCAGGGTATAAATTAACAATATGTTCGCATAAACTAATTTCATTATTTTTACTTGCTCTGTGCGTAATCATATTTGCAGGCTTTTCTACTACAATAATATGTTCATCAACTAATTGGGTATTTATTTTCTTATAAGTTTTTTTTTCAGAAGAGTTTATAGATAAAATTTCTATTCTAGAATCTGGACTGATTATTGTTGATTTTTTATTTTGAATTTTTCCGTCAACAACACAGCAATCTTTTTCAATGATCTCAACTACTTCACCTCTAGAAAAATTTGTATTTGATGAGATCAATTTATCTAATCTTTCATTTTTTTTAGCAATTATGTTAATCTTCATTTTTTTTATTTAAGAATATTAAGTCAAAGAAATATATAGTTAGTGCTATAGATATTGATGAGTCAGCAATATTGAAAATTGGCCAAAATCCTACATCAATAAAGTCATTTACGTATCCAAACCTTACTCTATCAAGAATATTTCCCAAAGCTCCTGCAACTACAAGAGAGATAAATAATCTCATAGTTAGTTTAGGTTTATCAATCATGAGAAAATAAATTGTGAAGAAGATTGCTACAAATATTGAAATTATCAGTAGTAAATTTCCATAAGAACTAAACAAACTGAAAGCTGTACCAGTGTTCCTTGCATATGTAATTTTGATGATGAAATCATCTGGAATTGATTGACCTAAAGCTAAGTTTTTATAAACTAAATATTTTGTAATTTGATCAAATATAAAAATCAAAGGAAATAATGTCCAAAAAAGTTTGTCTTTAAGTAGCCAAGAATTAATAATTTTCTCTTGTATTGAGTTATAATTTTTCATATAAAAATATTATACAAATTTTTTATGGAGGAAATCTTGCATATTGATCTTAGATCTGACACTGTAACTAAACCATCTCCTGAAATGCGCAAAGCTATGGCTAATGCGGAGGTTGGTGATGATGTATATGGAGATGATCCCACTGTAAACAAACTTGAAGAAAAAGCAGCTGAAATGTTTGGCAAAGAGGATGCTGTCTTTGTTTCGTCAGGCACACAAGGAAATTTGGTCTCTATTCTTTCACAGGCAACAAGAGGTGATGAAATATTAATTGGTGATATTTGTCATATATTTTCATCTGAAGGTGGTGGTGTTTCTGTGCTAGGTGGAGTTGTTATGTATCCTCTCAAAACTAACCTCGACGGAACCATAGATGAAGAAAATATCCTAAATGCTGTAAAGCCAGATGATTATCATAAACCTAAAACTAAGTTGTTTGCATTTGAAAATACTCATGGTGGATTAAGTGGAATCCCTATAGACAAAAAAGCTTCAGATAAAATGGCCTTAACTGCAAAAAAGGCAGGTTTAAGAGTTCATGTTGATGGTGCAAGAATTTTTAATGCTTCGGTTGCTCTAAATACTTCTGTTAAGGATTTAGCAGAACATGTTGATTCACTTACATTTTGTCTTTCTAAAGGGCTCTCATGTCCCGTTGGAAGTGTTATTGTAGGCGAAAAAGATCAAATAACTGAAGCTAGAAGAATTAGAAAACTTCTTGGATCTGCAATGCGTCAAGTTGGAGTTATAGCAGCTTGCGGAATTGTTGCTTTAGATTCTATGGTTGAAAGACTAAATGAAGATCATGAGAACGCAAAAAAATTAGCAATTGGATTAGCTGAAATAAGTAAAGTAGAAATAAATCCAGATAATATTCATACAAACCTTGTAAGATTCAAAGTACCCGAAAATACAGGTTTTGAGGTTGCCGAAAAGCTAAAGGATATGGGGATTTTAATAAATGGTTCTTATACTGATCTTAGAATGGTTGCTCATTATGGAATTGATAATAAGCATATTGATAAAGCAATAGCGTCTATGTCAAAGGTTATGAATTCAATCTAATCATTTAGCCAAAGTTTCTCAAACCTTTCCTTGAGTGTTTTTTCTATTCCTCTACCGATAGGATTGTAGAATTTTCTTTTATCTATATTTTTGGGGAAATTATCTTGTTTTATAAATCCATCTTTAGAGTTGTGATCATATTGATATCCTTTGCCAACGCCAAATTCTTTATCTAATTTTGTTTCAGCATTCATCAGGTGTATAGGAACTTCTGCTATAGGGTTATTTGAGACTTCTTCATAGGCTTCATTAATTGCTTTATAAGAAGAATTACTTTTCTCTGATAATGATAAATATATAGTAGCGTTAGCTAATGGAATCCTACCCTCAGGCATACCTATCTTATTTACTGACTCAAACGTAGAGTTAGCAATTATCATGGCATTAGGATTGGCTAATCCTATGTCTTCTGATGCACTAATAATCAATCTCCTTGCTATAAATAAAGGATCTTCTCCATTCTTAAGCATTCTTGCAAGATAATAAATAGCAGCGTTTGGATCAGAGCCCCTAATTGATTTGATAAACGCAGAAATATTATTGTAATGATTATCGCTTTGTTTGTCATATATTGAATTGTTTTCAAGTAATTCTTTTATAAGGTCTTTCGAAACAATTTTCTTTTTTGAATGATTTATGGACATTACAGCAAGCTCATATGTGTCAATAGCTTTTCTAATATCTCCTCCACATCCTGAAATTAAAATATCTAGAACATCTTTATCTAACTTTATATTTTTTTTATTAAAAATTTCATCAGACAAATTTTGAATTTTATTTATGATTTTAGAAATTGATTCATCATTGTGAGACTCAAATTTAAAAATCTTAACTCTTGAAATAAGTGGGTTTATTATAGAAAATCCAGGATGCTCAGTAGTTGCTCCAATTAATATAATTATTCCATCTTCGATCAATGGTAAAAGTGAATCTTGCTGATTCTTTGAAAATCTATGAATTTCATCTAAAAATAGAATTGTTTTATTTGATTTAGAAGTTCTTTCTCTTAATATTTCTTCAGTTAATTTTCTGATATCTGACAAACCTGAAGATACTGCTGAAAGAGACTTGAAATTGTTATTTGTTAATTTTGAAATTATTCGAGCAAGAGTTGTTTTACCTGTACCTGGAGGTCCCCAAAATATCATTGAAGGAATAGATTTGTTTTCAATTAAGTTTCTTAGAATTTTACCCTCACCTAAAATATGTTCTTGACCTATAAATTCATCCAAAGTTTCTGGACGTAATCTTGAAGATAAAGGTGAGCTAGATAGTAACTCTTTTCTGCTATTATGTTCAAATAGTGTCATTGATAAAAAAAATTATTAAGACTTTCTATATAAGTAATTGTCATACTAGGAATATTTTGTAATTCCTTTTTTTTATTTCAATTAATGTTTATTATTACTCTTTTTTTCTATCATAGGAATTGAATGAATAGAATAAAGAGTTTATATTAGTTTAAGCTTTTTATTTAATAGTTACACAAACCTACAATATTGGAGAAAATAATGGCAACTCAAAGTTATAAAGAAGTGAATGCAGAAGAGTATATTGTTGCGGAGGAGCCATTCTTCATGCCAACATCTGATGAGATAGAAGTTTTTCAAGCAGCTTACAACGAAAGAGTTCCAATCCTTTTAAAGGGTCCTACTGGAACTGGGAAAACACGTTTTGTAGAATATATGTCATGGAAAATCAATGATAATAAGAATAAAGTCAAGGATATTCCCTTGGTAACAGTAGCTTGTCATGAAGATCTTACAGCCAGCGATCTAGTTGGTAGATATTTACTAGATGCGAGCGGAACAAAGTGGATAGATGGTCCCTTGACTAGAGCAGTTAAATCTGGAGGCATTTGTTATCTAGACGAGGTTGTAGAAGCTAGAAAAGACACAACTGTTATTATTCATCCGCTTACTGATCATAGAAGAACATTAAGCATAGATAAATTAGGACAAGTTATTCAGGCTGATGAAGGATTTCTTTTAGTTGTTTCATACAACCCTGGATATCAAAATGCAGTTAAGGATCTAAAACACTCAACCAGACAAAGATTTGTTGCTATTGAGTTTGATTTTCCTGATGTTGACAGAGAAACAAAAATTATAGCTCATGAATCTGGTTTAGAAGAAGGGTTGTCCAATCAATTAGCAGTATTAGGTCAGAAAATTAGAAACTTAAGAGAGCATGGTTTAGAAGAAGGAGCAAGTACTAGATTACTTATTTATGCTGCAAGATTAATGAAACAAGGCATTTCTCCTAAAAGGGCTTGTCAAGTTGCACTTACTTGGGGAATTACAGACGAAGTACAAATTCAAGAAACTGTAGACCAGATAGTTTCTTCAATTTTTGAGTAACAAATTTGAATCAAAATAAATTTATAACCTTAAAGAATATCTTAGAAGGAAGAACTTCTAATAGTAATACTATAGAGGAAAGTGATTTGATGGTTGCTGCAGTTAGTATATTGATAGAGAAAGATAATCCTGATTATCCAATATATATGATTAAAAGAGCCGATGAGGGTAGACATGCACTAGAGTGGGCATTCCCTGGAGGTAAGGTTGAAAACTCTGATAAAAATTTGAAACATACTGCTACAAGAGAAACGAATGAAGAAATAGGAGCTAATGTAAAAGACTTTGTTTTATGGGGAGAATTAGATCCAGTTATGACCTTAGGTACTGGTTGGGTTATTCAACCTTTTATTGGTGAAATTGAAAGCAAAATAAAACTGATCAAAAATGAAGAAGAAGTCGAAGAGATAGCAAAGATTCCACTTTTTGATCTAATTGAAGAAAAGAACAGAAGATATGTCTCTTTCACTAAAGATGACAAGAGAATAGATTCTAAAGCTTTTGTTTACAAAGACAAATTGATTTGGGGTGCATCAGCAAGAATGATTACTCAAATTTCAGAAATGTTAAATAATAAGAAAAATAATGGATAACTTTTCAAAATATAAATCAGAAAAAATAAAAAGATTGCTAAAGGCTTATCCAGATGATCTTTTAAGGCAATATTCAGATTCAAGAGAAATCCTGAAAAGTAAATTACCAGAAGAAATTCTAATGCAATGGGAAAATATAGGTCTTGAAATAGCTCAATTATCTTCAAGATCATGGGAACCTTCACTTGCATATTTTTCTGCATCAGTTAAGGTACAACAATATCTACCATCTGGACAATTTCTTGGTTGGTGTAAATCAAGTATTTCATTATCAAAAGACTCTACTAAAATAGCTCAATCTTTCTTAAGTTCCAGTCCACAAACTATGGTAAGACTTCGTCCAAGATACATTGAAGACTGGGTAAATAGAGTTACTAAGTTACATAAAGGAACTTGGAAATCAACTAACTTGGCTTGTAAGATGTTTGAATATACCCCAATTATCTTAGAAACATTAACTTTTGATCAATTTTGTAAGTTTACTGATTTCATGGAAATTTTATCAAATAGGTCATATGATCTTGCAAATGAAATACTAGATTCATCATTGGAAATTTATACTTTGAATCTTCAAGAAATTGATGAATTGATTCATCTTTCTGTTTTGATAACTGAAAATAATTGGAGAGATATAAAGCCTACTTATGAAATTATCAAGGATCAAGTTTCTAAACTACCTAATGCTCATACAAAAATAACTTTCGATATGACCCGAAGGCTTCATGGATTATCAGGATTGAAAATATCTGAATTTTTACAACTGCTGATTAGAACTTTATCTCTGACTAATAAAAATGATAATGATCAAGTTTTACAGATGACGCAGCAAGTGGTAAATAATGTTCCTATTGCTACCTTAGATTTTTTAAATAACGTACCAAGATTACTTGATTCTTTGGATATTGATCAACTTGATCAATGGAAATCTCAAGGAATCAGACTTGCTATTGATCAGGACACTAATACTGCTCCAGCAACTCAATTTTTTAAACTTCAATCTAAGGAATCCCAAGATTTAATTGATAAAATTTCTTCAAGTGTTGAGTTAAATAGAATAAAAGATTTGATGAAACTTTATTGTACAGCCCTTTCAGGTGAAGATGTTTCAGTATCTGGTTCAACAACCATAACTGATAAAAATATAGGTTGGGGTGAATCAGATTTAGCTACCTCAGACGGTAAAACAATTTATTTGCCTGACGTGATTAAAAGATATAACAAAAAAGAAGATAACTTTAATTTTTATAAAGTACTTGCATCACATCAACAAGCATTAACTGAATTTGGAAGTTACAAATATGATTATAAAATAGAACCGATAAATTCTAGATCGAAGGCTATTTTCAATGCATTACTTGATCAAGTAAATGATTCAGATGAAGAACATGCTACCAGAATAGCCAAGGTTCTTAGAGGTTCTTATCCATTTAAGCACGATCCAATCTTAGCTGATGATATCTTTAGTATGGTTGAGGAGTATAGAGTTGATCAACTTATATTAAATAAATATCCAGGACTAAGAAATTTTTATAAAAAAGTTCAGTTAGAAGAACTAAATAATAGAAAAAATAAATCAGACACTAGCAATAAAAGAAGAGAAGTTTTTATTGAAAAAGTTCTCAGATTTACGCTGGGCGATAAAGATAGAAATGTACCCAAAGGAACCAAAACAAAATATGAAGATATTGTTAGATACCTTCTTACTTTATCAAGAATTTCAAATGACAAAATAAAAACAGTAGAAGATTCTATGGCTGTTTCATTTAGACTATTTTCATTAATCAGAGATATAGATAATAATAAAATTGATCCAAATGAACCCGAGGAAGAGGCTGATGAAATAAAAGATGAGGATTTAGAAGATTCTGATGACCAATTTGAGGATGAACAGGTTGTAAATGATATGATTTCTTACTTTTCCGGTGGTGAAGGAGAATCAGAATCAGGAGAACCTTCTGAAGAAAGTTCAATAAATCCTCCAGAAGAAGGAGATTATCAATCTCCAGATCCTGTTGAATATCAGGGTGACTTTAAGCCTGAACTAGGGCAATTGCTAACAGAAATGCTAACTGTTAGTGGAGATGAAATGGAAGGAGAAGGTGAAGAAATTCAGGGTCTCACTCAAGAACAAATTGAGGAGTTAATCCAGAACTCACCAGATCTTGAATCAAAAGAATCTGATGAAAATCAGGAATTAACTGAATCTCCTAACCAAGAATTATTAGAAAATCTTATGAAAGAACTAAAAAATAGAGATCTAGATAATTCTTCATTTTCTGGAGGTGAACCTACTCATGTTGATGAAGATGGAGGTCCACTCGAAGCAAAAGAACCTGATACTTTTACTTATGATGAATGGGACTTCAGAGATGTTGAATACAAACCTAATTGGTGTTTGTTACACGAAAAAAAACTTCCAGACGGTGAGGCAAATTTTTATAGAGAAACACTAACTAATAATTCAAATTTGGTTTATCAAATAAAGAAGCAATTTGAGTTATTTGTACCTGAACAATATAGAAAACAAAAGAGATTAGAAGATGGAGAAGAAGCTGATCTAGACGCTGGAATTGAAGCTCTTATAGATCTTAGATCTGGGGTGACTCCAGATGAAAAAATTTATTGGAGAAGAAATAAGACTGAAAGATCTGTTGCTGTTGCACTGCTAATCGATATGAGTGCATCAACTGCTGAGGCTATTGATGATAGCTCAAAATCAAACTCTGATGATTGGGGAGCCCCTGATGATCCTGTAGAATATATGGTTTGGTTAAGATCAAGAAGGGCAGAAGGCTTAAGAAGATCATACAAAAGAATAGTAGACGTAGAAAAAGAGGGAATTGTACTAATGGTGAATTCACTAGAAATGTTGGGTGATGACTACGGGATTTATGGTTTTTCTGGTTATGGTAGAGAAAACGTTGAATTTTATACTATAAAAGATTTAGATGAAAAATTTAATGATTCTATCTCTGGAAGAATTGATAGAATTGCTCCATTACATGCAACTAGAATGGGACCTGCGATTAGACATACTATTACCAAACTTGAAAATCACGAGGCACGCTCTCGATTCATTTTTTTGATAACTGATGGAAGACCACAGGATAGAGGTTACTCAAGAGAAGGTGTAGAGAAGGAGTATGCTGTATATGACACTAGGCAAGCCTTGATTGAAGCTAGACAAAAGGGAATAACTCCTTTTTGTCTAACTGTTGATAAATCGGGGCATGATTATCTAAAGACAATGATGGATGATTTTTCATACGAAGTTCTTTCTGATATCTCTATGCTACCGGCAAGACTGCCAGAATTATACAAAAATCTTACTACTTAGTTATAAAAGATAAAATTTTCTCTGCCCATTCTTTTTCTATAAGAATAACGTCTTTTGTTTCAGCTGCTACCGCATAATAACCAGTTTTTTCTTCGTTGATTTTTCCTATACTCAAAGATGTATTATAGATAGTATTTACTCCAAATTGATCTTTGCTAAAAGTCTTAACATCTACATAAGGAGCATCAAGTCCAAGGCCATATATAGCATAATCTTCCTCAAACATAAGATTTAGTTGTACAGATGAAATTACTTTTATTGTGGAGAAATCATCTATGAATGATTTCAAGCTATTAGAATCTGCCTTTTCATCACCATCACAAGGTGTTCCAGTAAGCGGAATTTTACAGTTATACCATCCATCTGACTTTAGAGTGAATGCTTTTATAATTTCATTGTCATTAATGATTACTAGTTCTAATATTTCCTCTTGATTTAATTTATACATCCATTTTGGATATGGAGGTTCATCAACTAGTCGCGCTAAAACCCCTTTCCACGTTGAATCAACCATAACTAATTTATCATCACCTTCTAAATAGGCATAATTATTCTGCAGATCTGGAGTTTTATCGCCTATAAACAGAGTCCTTTTGTCACCACTAGTTAAAAAAATTGAAATTTCTGTTGTTGGATTTTCTAATCCATACTTAGTTTTATCATCTATGTTTTCTGAAATAGTCCTATAAAGCTGCGGACCTTGTAGTAAATCTATTATTCCACCCCATCTAAAAGAATCAGCAGGGATTCCATCCATATTATCAAAATACCAAGTATTATCTATAAGTCTCCAACTAAAGGCTCTATCTTGGTTTCTGATTGAAATATTCGTAATATCACCAGATGAGACACGATAAAAATAAGATATTTGTTCCTCACTTTGTTCTGAACCAATATCTGACTTGAATATTAGTACCCCAAAAACAGAAAACCATGAAACTAAAATGATTAGAATTAAAGATATTCTTAAGTTCATGCTATCTTCTTCGCCACCAACTAATAAATCCACCTAATGTGACTAAAGTTGGCATTAATAGCCATCCACTCCATCTAATGAAATCTCTTTCACTTTTTGTTAGCACTAACTCTCTGTATGCTTGAGTCTTTGGTCTGATTGAAATCAGCTCAAAATCTTTAGCTAGCCAATTAATACTATTAATGAAAAGGTCACTGTTTTTAGCGGATCCAGAATATTTATTTGAAGCAAAATCGGTATCTCCAACAACTACAATTGAAGTCTGGACTATAGTTCCATCTTCATTTTCTATTGGTGCTTTACCAAGTTCTGAAATTGCCTGTACTGCGAGAATAGTAGGAAATGGACCTAAAATATCACTCTCTACGTCATAATTCAGATCTTCTGTGTCTGTAACTTTTTGAGCCCAACTTTCTAAAGTAGTAAATGCTAAAGGAACATGTTTAATAAAAGGTTCTCCGTTTTCTGACACAGGAACTGTTTCAGGACTTATTGTAGATGCTAAGAATGCAGAACCTGGTAGATAAAGAACATCAAAGTCTGTGGTTATTTCGTGTATAGGTATTTGACCGTTTGTTTTCTTAATTTGTAAGTAATTTGGTTTGGGAGCCACAAAACTTGCCATGTCAAATATTGTACCTTCTCCAACCGCGATTCCATACTTATATAAAAATGTTTTTACTCCATCAGGAGTATTCTCAGGTTCTATCATCATGAGCAAAGTTCCACCTTGCCATAAATATTCAGAAATTATTGCAGAGTCCTGAAGAGTAAAATCAGATTCAGCTCCTGCTATTACTACTACAGCTGGAATTTTTTGTTCAGATAATAAAATAGCTAATTCTTGTGAGGTTGATGATAATACTTTATAGTTTTGTGCAAGTAGATCAGAATAAATTAATCCCATTCCAGATGAGTTAGGATCGAAATCAGTGATATCTCTTTCACCATGACCAGTTAAGAAAATAACCTCTTTCTGTTTAATTTGATTTACTATTAGTAAACCAGTTATTATATCTTGTTCAGTAAATGGATTTGCAGACACCAACGAACTTCTACCTGGAATAATTTGAGATCTTCTAGAATCTAAAGCTTCAACTACTATTGAAGGAAAAGTGTTAACTCCATAATTTGAAGCGGCATTAGGATCAAGCTCTGGATCTATCTTCTCATATTCTAGTTTTACTTGTTTAGACCTTCTTTTGAACTCAAGAAGTAAATCTTCTGTTGCTCTCCAATTTGCATTTTTTTCTGGTGTATTAGTGGCCATGAACACAGTTATTTTTACATCTTCATTTAAATTACCTATAACCTTTATTGCTTGATCTTCAAGAATAAATTGCTTTGTAGCAGTCGTATCAATTCTTATCCATTCAGGTGAATCAGGTCTTCCTGATAACCAAAATAATAAAGCGTTGAGAATAATAATTAAGCTTAGTGATGCAAGAAATATAATTGAAGTATTTATTCCATATCTTCCTCTTCTTCCAAAAATAAAGAATAGAATATTTTTCCAAGAAATTAAAGCTATTAAAATTGCTAGTAGAAAACCTGCTAACATCATCCATAGCCCAATTGTAGAAATGTCTCTGAAGAAAATCCAAACAATGAATCCTAAAAAAATCGAAAAAATTGAAGCAAGCATAAAACCTTGCCTTAGTGATCTAATATTTTCTCTAGTGCCTTCTAGTAGTTTCCTAAAATTAAATTTTGTAGATTCCATAGACGGACGCTTGTTATCAGTACTCATTCTACCTCCATCTCCTAGATTCTAAAATTACAATAGTCAAAAGTAGGAAAACTATAGTTACTGAAAGATAAAAAACTACATCTACTAGTGAGAAAACTCCTCTTGAAAAATCAGCAAAATGGCCACTTTCTGCCACTCCTAATGAACCTAGATCAAAAACTGAAAAAGATGCTCCTAGTTGGAGAAAGCTAAGAATTTCACTACCAATACCAGTAACTCTGTCAGAAATAAAATCAATAATTGTCAAACTTGTTAGTATTCCAGACCCAACAATTAATCCAACAATCTGATTAGGCGACAATGATGATGCAAATAAACCTATTGCTAGAGTAGCAGAAGAATATAGCAAAAGACCAAAAATTCCATTTAATAAAGGACCTGAATCAGGATCCCCAAAAATATAAAGTAAGACAACAAAATATAGGGAAAAAATAATCATTATTACAACAGTTGCAAGTGATGCTAAAAATTTTCCGAGTACAACTTCTGCTTCCTTGACAGGAGAAGTTAGAAGAAGTTCTAAAGTTCCTAATTTTTGTTCTTCGGCAATGAGTCTCATGGTTATAGCAGGAGACATAAAAATCATAAAGAATGTAGCTCCAGCTAAATATCCTCTTATAGTTGCTTCTGAAAAAGCGTCAGAAACAGAAGCAACAAAAAAGAATCCTGTTATAGCTAAATATGAAGCTGATACTATATATGCCATTGGTGAGGCAAAATAAGTTTTTATCTCTTTCATCAAAATGATGTAAATATTTTTCATAGTTATTTATCTTGTGTAAGTTGTAAAAATATTTCCTCTAAAGTCATTGGTAAAGGAGTCAAGTTTCTTAATCCCCAACCGTTGTCAACAATAGATTTAGCTATTTTTTCAGTAGCATTTTCATTTGTTTTTGCATCGACAATTATTGGCAGGAAGCTCTCTTTTTTGCCTTGATCAATTTGTTCAGCTCTTGAATCTGATCTTACATCAATAACTGAATCAATTTTTCTTAATGTAGAAATTATTGAATCAATTTTACTTCTTGAGATACCTACCTCAATTCTTTCTGTTCCAGATAGTCTATTTGATAAATTTGCAGGTTTATCATCGGCAACTATCCTCCCATCTGAAATCACTAATACTCTTGGGCAAATTGCTGATACTTCTGGAAGAATATGAGAAGAAATCAATAATGTATGAGATTCTCCCAATTCACTAATCAATTCTCTTGTTTCAACTACTTGAATTGGATCAATTCCGATAGTAGGCTCATCCATAATCAAAACATCTGGTTCATGTAGTATAGCTTGAGCAATTCCTGTTCTCTGTCTATACCCTTTTGATAATTTACCTACATGTGTATTTCTATAATCACCTAGTCTTACATGATCAATTACTTTACTAATTCTTTCATTTATCCACTTTTGATTCATTCCTCTTATCTTACCCATGAAACTTAAATAATCAGTTACAGTCATGTCTAAATAAAGTGGAACTGTTTCTGGAAGATAACCTATATGCCTTCTTGCTTCAAGAGAATATTTTACAGAATCATATCCACTAACAGTGATATTTCCTGATGTAGGAGGGAGATATCCTGTAATACTTCTCATGGTTGTAGTTTTTCCAGCTCCGTTGGGACCTAGAAAACCCACTATTTCACCTTTTAGTACCTCAAATGATACATCTATCACTGCAGGATAAGGTCCATAATTCTTAAAAAAGTGTTCAACTCTAATCAAATATATTCTCTTTCAAAAAATTTTATCTTTTCTAGTTTACCTAAATTTCTAATTTTCAGCCCTATTTTTCTAATCTAATTTATAATAAATATATGACCTTTGAAATTGATCAAGTATATTGTGATAATGCAGCTACAACTCCAGTTAATTCTGAAGTTCTAGATGAAATGTTGCCCTTTTATACTAAATCTTTTGGAAATCCGTCTGGTCTTTACATGCTTAGTCAAGATTCTAAAGCAGCAATAGAATTTGCAAGAGATAAAATTGCAAAAGTAATAAATTGTGAGTCTTCTGAAATTATTTTTACTAGTGGAGGAACTGAATCTAATAATCTTGCAATAAAAGGATTATGTTTGCCTGTAAAAAATAATTCTCAAAATGAAATTATAATTTCTACAATTGAACATCACGCAGTGATTCATCCTGCAGAACAACTAAAAAAAATTGGATATGAACTCAAATACTCAAACGTAAATGATGAAGGAATGATTGATATCCAAAATTTTGAAAATTTGATCACAGATAAGACAAAATTTGTATCAATAATGCTTGCAAATAATGAAATTGGTTCCATTCAAAATATAAGTAATTTAGTTCAAATTGTTAGAGAAAAAGAGAAAGAATTCAAAAATAAAATATATTTTCATACAGATGCTGTTCAAGCAATAGGAAAAATTAATGTGGATGTAAAATCCTTAGGAGTTGATTTACTTTCTATTTCAGGACATAAATTTAATGCTCCAAAAGGTGTAGGAGCATTGTATGTAAAAGAAGATATAGTCGTTGAGCCATTGTTGGATGGAGGCGGCCAAGAAAGACAGAATAGATCTGGAACAGAAAATGTTCCGAGTATAGTTGGGCTTGGCAAAGCTATAGAAATAGCAGAAAAAAACAGAGAAAATTTCTTCAGTCACACAAAATTACTGTCAGAAAAATTTATTAATGACCTGAAAAACTTTATACCAGAGGTTGTTATTCATAGTTCTTCAAATGGGTTACCTAATATAGTAAACTTTTCAATTCCTAATATACAAGGAGAACCAATACTTATTGGTCTAGATTTTAAAGGTATAATGGCTAGTAGCGGTTCTGCTTGTAGTACTGCAAGCGTCGAACCTAGTCATGTTTTGTTAGCAAAAGGAGTAAATGATAAGTTAGCTCTTGGTTCAGTAAGATTGTCATTTAGTCTTACAAACAAGATTGAAGAAATTGAATACATAATTGAAAGTTTAGTTGAGATATATAAAGAATTAATAAATTAAGATATGAATCAAACAAAAAATATACAATATGGTAAGTTTCAGGATCAAAAGGAAATAATTGATATTTCATTAGATTTTATACTTTCAAATAAATATGAATATGGTCCTGATTTTGAAGATAAAGGTAAAGAATATTCTGTTTCTAGAATAAATACCCGTGAAAATATTTCAAGAATATATTTTTCTTTTAAGATAAAAGGCTTTGTTACCTCAGGAGAAGAGTACGTTGAAATTGATTCTGAAAATAACATCTTAACAAGAAGAGTAACAACCTTCCCTAAACTTAATAGACCTAGGTTGCTTATTGCTGTAACAATAATTTCAGTACTTTTTGCAACAATTTCTATTCCATGGATCCTCTTTAACTCAGAAGATTTAGATCCGTTATATAAGGCTGGAAAAGTACTATGGATAAAAAGTAGTGAGCCTCAGTATAATGAAAAGATTAACTACGATGGTCCTGATGCATTCACAGGTGAATTGACAAATTGGGAAATTGATTCAACAGATCAGGGAAGAAATTTAGGATTATTAAAACTTCAAATAATTAACGAAACTGCCAACACTATAACTCTTAATATAAATGATAGTGCTGCGGAAATATTAGCATCGGATGGTAAGACGTATTTTCCTTCAAATAGTATTGAAAGAGCATATGAAATTTCTAAATTAGATAATAAATATAAAGTTAATGATTTTATTCCTTTATGGGGCGATATAACATTAGTGGAAGGAACACAAGTTATAGGTTATCTAGTTGTTGATCTTCCCAAGGATGTAACCATAAGTAGACTTCGCTGGATAGCTAGTGATACAGTAACTATAAATTACTAACTAAATGAGTACAAAAAAGAATAGCGAAGAGAAAATGTCTCCAGGAAGGAGACAATATTTAGACATAAAAAATAACTATCAAGACTGCCTTTTATTGTTTAGAATGGGAGATTTTTATGAGACTTTTGACGAAGATGCAAAAAAGTTATCTTCAATTCTTAATATAGCACTAACTGCTAGAGATGTTGGAGCAGAAGATAAAGTTCCTCTTGCTGGAATACCTTATCATTCACTTGAAAACAATTTAATGAAACTTATTGATTCTGGTCTAAAGATAGCTATTGCTGAGCAAACATCTGATCCAAAAGAATCTAAAGGAATTGTTGATAGAGCAGTTACAAGAGTTATTACACCAGGTACAGTTACTGATCCAGATTTATTAGATTCTAATGATGATAATTTTTTAGTTAGTTTATATGAAGATAAAGATGTAATTCATATTGCAGCATTAGATATATCAACTGGAAAATTTGAAACTTATTCATCTGATAGACAAAATATTTTTAATGAAATTGAAAGATTGAATCCAAGAGAGATAATTTATTCAAAAGATAATTCCGAAATATTTAATGAGTATTTTGATTCTTTTCTTACAAGAGAATATGAAGGACCAGTTAAGAATACAGCTCTTGCTAAAAGTACTATATACTCTCATTTTGAAATTGAAGATCTATCTCAAATAGGTATAGATAATAAAAAATCCTTAATTATGAGCCTAGGAATGATCTTAGATTTTGTTGGCTCCAATCAAAAAACTTTTGCGAAAAACATACAAAAAATAAATAATATTGATAGATCTAATGACCTAATCTTGGACTATGTAACTCTAAGAGATTTAGAAATAACAAAATCTATTTCTGGGAATGATGATAATACTTTATTTAGTTTTAT
>PBHA01000006.1 GCA_002719425.1 Chloroflexota bacterium | reverse complement strand
AACCTGTAGCAGAAGAATCTGCATCAGAAGAACCTGTAGCAGAAGAATCTGCATCAGAAGAACCTAAAGCAGAAGAACCTGTAGCAGAAGAANCTGNANCAGAAGAACCTNNAGCAGAAGAACCTGTAGCAGAAGAACCTGTAGCAGAAGAANCTGTAAACTACTTAGACAAACTTCAAAGTAATGAGAAAATTGAGACTTTTAAGAGTGGAGATACGGTAGTCGTCAACATACTAATTAGAGAAGGTGACAGACAAAGAATCCAAGCATTTCAAGGTAATGTTATAAAAGGAAGTCACAAAAATGGTTCTCAGATATTACCAGGAAAATCATTCACAGTTCGAAGAATAGCTTCTGGGGTAGGAGTTGAAAGAACTCTCCCAATTAGTTCTCCAAGTATAGATTCTCTCAAAGTTGTACGAAGAGGAAAGGTTAAGCAGTCTAATCTATATTATCTTAGAGATTTGACTGGAAAAAAGGCCAGAATTAAAGAAGCAAGATAGGTAGAGAATATTGTCAATATTACCTATTAGAATATTTCCAGATCCTATTTTAAGGAAAAAATCAAAAGAAATTACCGAAATCGATAAAGAAATTGTTAATTTTGGACATAGTATGCTAGAAACTATGCAATCTGCAAAAGGAGTAGGACTTGCAGCACCACAGGTTGGAAAACTTATAAGAATGATTACTATTCAAGTCCCAGAAAAAACTCCTATGATTATGATTAATCCAAATTTGATTAATCAAGAAGGAAGAAGGAGAGTGCAAGAAGGATGCTTGAGTGTTCCAGGATTTACAGGTATTGTAGAAAGATCCTTAAAAATTGATGCCGAATATTTAGATGAAAATAAGAATAAAATTCAACTTTCTGCAGAAGAATTATTAGCTCAAGCAATTGAGCATGAAATTGATCATCTAAATGGAATAATGTACCTTGATCATCTTAAATCTCATCAAGAACTTCATAAGACTGGAATTACACCAAATGAAGCTCATTGGCATGATGTAGGATATAAAATTCATATTATTAAAAAACACGCCTTAAATAATGATTTAATTATTGAAGAAGTCATTGAAAAAAAAATAGAACTTTCTAAAATCAAATCTGATAGTTCTTTAGATGATGCTTCATTGGAAATTTAGAAGAAAGGAAAAAAATTGAGATTTAAAGGAATAATAATTCTATCAATATGTTTAGTAATTTCTTTACTAGCAATTTTTATAAATCCAATAAAATTAGGATCTTGGGAAAGAGGTAATAACGATAATTTTCTAGGTATGGTTCTAGGCCTCGACTTAAGAGGAGGTACCCATCTTGTCTATTCAATCACATCAAATACAGGAGAAGAACCTACTGTTGATGATGCAGAAGGTGTAAGGCAAATAATTGATAAAAGAGTAAATGAGTTTGGTGTTAGCGAAGCCAATGTTCAATTATTGGGAACACCCCCAAATAAAATTTTAGTTCAAATCCCTTCACAATCAGGAGATCAAATTGCTTTTTCATATTCGAGTGAAGATCCAGATTTAGAACAGATTAAAGATCAAATTTCATTAGCAGGATTAGAAGAATTTCAAATTGAAAAAATAGAAGATCAATATATTATTGAATATGGTGATTTGGTTGACCAAAATACTATAGAGTCTATAAGGAATAATTTAGCAAACACATTCCCTGTAAAAGTAATGATTAATTTTTCACCAATCAGACTAGAAGGAAAAAAAGAAGGTGAAGATTTAGAATTTCCTAATATCGAAGATATACAACCTTTGCTTGAAAAATCAAATATTAAATACGATGAGCTTAATAATAAAGAATTTGGCGCTTGGGAGATAATTCTTACTAATTTTGGTTATGGAGATGAGAATTTATCAGAGCAAATTATGATGGCTCTTTCTGAAACAAAGTATAATCTCGTTAACTTACAACCAAAAGGTGAACTTAATACGTTCGTTGCTAGTGGAGGTATTCAATCTGCAAAAAGGTTAATAGGATCAACCGCTCAATTGGAATTTAGAGTTCGAGAATGTGGAAGAGATAAACCGGAAGATCTTGATCAAAATGTTTGGGATTTAGTAAAATGCTTTGATCCTCAGTACTATAACGAAATTGCCACAGGTATTGAATCAAAAAACTTAACCGATGCTTCCCCTGGAACAGTACCAGAGCTAGCTCAACCTGTTGTTAATATTGTTTTTGATGATGATGGTTCTGACATTTTTTATGAAGTAACTGATAGAATTTCTCGGACGGGAGACTTGCTTGCTATTTATCTTGATAATGAAGAACTAGTAAGTCCTGGTGCTGACAAAGCTATATCAGGTGGGAGAGCTTACATCTATGGTAAGGATATTGACGCAGAAAGAGCAAGAGAGATAGCAATCCAGCTTAGATCAGGAGCATTACCAGCTAAACTTGACTTAATACAAGAAAGAAATGTTGATGCAGTTTTGGGTTCCGAATCTCTTTCTAAAAGCCTAACTGCTGGAGTTATAGGTTTCGTACTCGTCCTAATTTTTATGATAGCTTATTACAAGATTCCTGGAATTATTGCCTCTTTGACCTTGGTAATTTACCTACTTTTTGTTGTTTCAATTTTCAAGATTTTACCAGTAACACTTACACTTTCTGGAGCCGCTGCTCTAATTCTATCTATTGGTTTTGCAGTTGATGCAAATATTTTAATTTCAGAAAGAATTAAGGAAGAATTACTTGCTGGAAGAAATCTACTCAACTCAATAACAGTAGGATTTGACCGTGCATGGCCATCTATCAGAGATGGTAATTTCTCTACTATTATAACTGCTGTAGTTCTGTATTGGTTTGGATCTAACTTCTCCACATCTGTGATGCAAGGATTTGCATTAACTTTGGGACTTGGAGTTTTATTAAGCATGATAACCAGTTTTCAAGTTAATAGAATTTTGGTTAGATTGATTACTAACAATAATCTTGTTAATCAAAGTAACTTATTTATTCCAATTTCCAAGAAAAACAAGTCAGGAGACAACTAGTATGAATTTATTGTCAAAAAGAATATATTTATTTTATTTTTCTATAATTGCAATAGTTATTTCAGTATTACTTTTAGTAGTTCCTGGATTACCATTAGGAATTGATTTTACTTCTGGTTCAACAATTACTTATAGATGGGATGATAAGAATCCTACTCAAGATCAAATAAATGAAAGTATGCAAAATGCAGGATTTGAGACAGCTATTATTCAATCAATGGGGAATAAAGAATTTTTCATTAGAACTTCTGATTTAGGATTGAATGGCAAAGAAAAAATTGATGATCAATTAAAAAATGCAATAGGAGAAGTGCCTTCAACTTTAGATGTTAACACTGTCGGATCATCTGTTGCCGAGAATACTATTAGAAATTCTATNATCGCAGTTTTCATTGCTTCATTATTTGTAATGCTTTATATTATTTATGCATTTAGAAACGTTGAACAGGCATACGTATATGCTATATCAGCAATAATTACTTTAGTTCACGATGTCCTTGTAGTGATGGGATTATTTATATTGATTAGTCTTTTTGTTGGTTCTGTTGTTAATTCAATTTTTATAGTTGGTATTTTGACGGTTATAGGTTACTCAGTAAATGATACTATTGTGATTTTTGACAGAATTAGAGAGAACTTAATTGTTAATAAATCTACAGAATTTATAAATGTTGTTAATATGTCAGTTAGAGAATCTGTGACTAGATCTATTGGAACATCTGTTACTACCTCAATAGTTATTTTGTCCATGCTATTATTTGGAGGACAATCACTTAGAGATTTTCTGATTGTTTTACTATTGGGTGTAATTATTGGTACCTATAGTTCTATTTTTGTCGCATCTAATTTACTTTTGACTTGGAAGTATGGGCTTAGAAAATAAACTAATCTTGTGTTCTATTTATAATAGTTTTTTCATCTAGTCGATCCAAAATAACTAAACATTATTTTACAAACTTACTTGCCACTTCATTTGCAAATAATTTACCTTTGTTCGAAAGCTTATAACAATCTTTATTTTTTATGAGAATATTATCTTTAAGATACTCCTTCAAATCATCCAAATATAAAGTATTAAAGTCCAAATTAAATTTTTTATTAAAATCTAAAATATTTATTCCTTCTTCTAGCCTTAATGAAAGCATCAAAAATTCTAGTATTTCATTCTGTTTGTTATAATTTTCATACACATCAAGGAATGAAATACTTCTCAAGAAATTTATTTTTTCTTTAAAGTTGACTTCGTTATTTTGTTTCAATAATTTTGAAGTCTTAATATATTTCTTTGGAGATTTGATAATACTAAATCTTTCCTTATTTAAGTATGAATGAGCTCCTGGTCCTACTCCAATATATGGTTTAAGTTGCCAATATTTCAAGTTATGTTCAGAATTAAATCCATCCCTTGACCAATTAGATATTTCATACTGTTTAAATCTTTTTTCACTCAATAAATTTTGAGTTGTTTTATACATTGCAGCAGAAATATCATCGTCAGCAACAGTAATTTTTTTTTGAGAAACCTGTTGGTCTAAAAAAGTACCTTTTTCAACTTGTAAGGAGTATGAGGATATATGATTGGGATTAATCTCAATAATATTTTCTAAGGTATTAATGTAGGACTTAAGATTTTGTTTTGGTAGCCCGTATATTAAATCAACAGAAATATTTTCAAAATAATTCTGTAAGATTCTTAAGGACTTAATAGCTTTATCAGAATCGTGTCTTCTATTAATTATTTTCAACTCATTATCTTGTAATGATTGAATGCCAACTGAACATCTATTAATTCCTATATTTTTCCAAGAAGAGGATTTTTCATCAGTAACATCTTCAGGATTTATCTCAAGAGTTATCTCGGCTTTATCACTAATAATAAATGTATTTTTTATAGTAGAAATAATTTTTTCTAATATGTTTATATCCAAATATGAGGGAGTACCACCACCTATAAAAATTGAACTTAGTAAATATGGTTTTTCAGATTGCCAAAATTTTATTTCAGAACAAATTGCTGTTTGAAAATCTAGAATTAGGTTTTCAATACCTGAATAAGTATTAAAATCGCAGTACGTACATTTAGTATGACAAAAAGGAATATGTACGTATAATCCTAAATCATAATTTTCTAGTTTGGTGTCCATATACCACTATCAGGCTTATCCTGGGGTGCTTCCTGCTCAGTACTACTAGTTGAAGCGTTTTGCTGAGCTTCAAACTGTTCTCTCATCTGCGCTTCCATAGCAGCCTGAGCATTCTTAACCCACTGTGCTACCATGTCAAGTTCTGGAGGAGAAATTATAAATTTTTCTATGTCTTCTGGGAGATTAGTTTCTTGGTTTCCACTGAAAATAATGCAGGATTCACCATCATTAAGATTTGAATCAATCGAGTTATTTATAAATTCTAATCTTGATTCAGATTCTTTTTTTAATTCCTCAGCAATTTTTTCAGCAACACTTCTATTACTTAATCCTGAATTCAAGCATTTTGACCAGTCAATAACTTTTTGCAAAATTTCTAAATTTTCAAACTCTTCAAATTCAGCTCCAGAATTAACTCTTTCTTGTAGCATATTCCAAGCTCCAAGACTTGCATCTTTTAGACTTACTGAAACATCTTCTCCCTTACCTGGAATCCCTTCAACAAAAATTCTTTTTACTACACCTGTTTTTTCTTCTAAGTTAGAAATATTTTTGTCCACTGCGTCCCAATATTTTTGTACTAGCTCATGTAAGTCCTTCGATGCTTCAGGCGGTGCTTGTAGCAAAACACAGACAAATGCTTTTCTTTTACCTATAATTTCTTTCGAATCTGGTTTATCTATTTTTCCAATTTCATCACTCATTTGATTTTCCTTTAAGTATTTTCATTTGAAACAATATTTTCTTAACTTTCTTATTTAAGTTTACCTTGATTTATAAATTTCTATAAGATGTGATTTTTTCCATAAATTTAACCATAACTAATTATTTTTTGTTTTGGTATGAATCAATTCACTTATTATAATAAAAACTTTTAAGTTCTTTTCCATATCTTGTTATATACATAAGCAAAAATAACAATAAATAAAGCCCCAATAGCTACTGGAATTATAACGAACTCAAAAGTTTTTGCTCCCAAAATTGCTATTACTGGATTAGCACCAGCCGGCGGATGGATTGTTTTTGTTATCATCATAGTCAAGATTGCAAGAGCCATTCCTAAAGAAATTGATAGAGGAGATCCTCCAAGAAAATAAAAAATTATCACACCTGATAATGCTGAAAAAACATGTCCAAAAAAAACGTTTCTCGGTTGTGCTAATGGACTGTTGTGAACAGCCATTACAAGAACTAAACTTGCACCAAATGGAGGTATTAGCCAAATATTACTTGAATCAAGCGAATTTATATATGCTATAAAAAACATACATAAAAAAGATCCAAAAGATGAAATTAGTATATTTTTATTTTTATTGGTAAAAAATTGAAGCTTCATATTTTTGCTTTATTTATATTAATTTCATCATAATTTATTAGTTCTGATCTATTATGAATTTTAAACTTCTGAATTTATTCTAGCAACTAATGAGATAAAAAAAGTATATTGTAAGAAGATCTAAATATTAAATCTGAAATATATGACATCTCCGTCTTCAACTAAATAATCTTTTCCCTCAACTCTCATTTTTCCTGCCTCTTTAGATTTTTTTTCACCACCTAAATTTACATAATCTTCATAACTTACCACCTCTGCTCTTATAAATCCTTTTTCAAAATCAGTGTGTATTTCTCTTGCAGCTCTTGGAGCATTAGATCCTTTTGGTACAGTCCAAGCTCTTGATTCTTGGATGCCTGATGTGAAATAAGTTATTAAGTTTAAGAGTTTATAACCTGATTGGATTACTTGCTCTAGTCCCGATTGCTTTAATCCTAATTCAGATAAGTACTCATTCTTTTCTTCTGGTTGCAGTTGAGAAATTTCAGATTCTATTTTTGCGGAAATTATGATTGATATAGCATCTTCTTCATTTGCTATGTCTTGTATTAATTTTGAGTGTTTATTTCCATTGGCAGCATCTTTCTCTGAAACGTTACATACGTATAGTACTGGTTTACTTGTTAGTAACTGTAAGTTTTTTAATAAAGGTTTTTCTCCTTCAGATATTCTTAATAATCTAGCTGGTTTTCCAACACTTAATAAATCATGAACATCATTTAATATAGATAATAATTCATTTGCATCTCGATCTCCAGATTTAGCTTTTTTTTCCATTATAGGAATTCTTGATTCAATACTTTGTAAATCAGATAGCATTAATTCAGTTTCAACTATTTCACTATCCTCTACCGGGTTAATTCTTCCATTTACATGAACTATGTCTGAGTCTTCGAAGCATCTAATAACATATGCTATAGCATCCATTTCTCTAATATTTGCAAGAAATTTATTGCCTAAACCTTCACCTTTAGAGGCTCCTTTTACTAATCCTGCAATATCTACAAATGACATTTTTGTAGGAATAATTGATTTAGAATCACTTAAGTTTGCTAATGTGGTCAATCTTTCATCTGGTATAGCAACCTCTCCTATATTAGGATCTATCGTGCAGAAAGGGTAATTTTCTGCTTGAGCATTACTTGTTTGAGTTAGGGCGTTAAATAATGTAGATTTTCCAACATTAGGTAGTCCAACTATTCCACACTTAAATCCCATTAGAATCTATCCTTTTCAATTTCAATAGTTTTTCATAATCATTTAATTAATTTATTTTTCATTTTCATCTGAATCTATATTCCTGAACTCTCCATCAATAATTTTTTCATCTTTTCTATCCTTGAGATTTTTCTTGAATTCTTGAAATTTATAAACCAAAATAGCTATTAGTATAACTAATAAATCATCCAATTGACCTAAAATTGGTAGCATGTCTTTAATAATGTCAAATGGGAAAATAACATAGAGTATTGAGATTAAAAAAAATAATTTTACTTTAGTAGGCACTCTGGGATCAAAAAGACTAATAAATATNTTATATAGAAAAAAAATTATTCTTGGTATTAATGACATAAAATTTTTCATAGAATTGTAATAGTATAAATATTAAATTTCATATTTAAATAATAGCAACAATATTATTATCAAGTCTTGATTAAACTTATACATGGTGATGACGAATTCTCATCAAAAGAAATATTAAATAAATTTACTGGTGATAAAACTAAAATAGAATCAGATATAAATATTATCTACTCAAATTCATTAAATGAATCTAGTTTCAATGAATTGGTAAATACCATGTCTCTTTTTGGTGAAAATAGAAAGTTGATTTTTATCGATCTTTTAACAAAAGTTATTTCTTCTAAAAATGAACAATGGAAAGAATTTAATGAGATATGTATAAATAAGCCATCAATGAATGAACTGATTTTTTTTGAATCAAATGAGATAAATGTTGGTTCAAATAAAATAAAGAAATTTATGGAATTAGCTGAAGTTCACTTAAATAATTTACCAACTGGTAGAGGTTCTTGGGATAAGATCAGAAATTGGATATTGAATAGACAAAATATTCATCAAATTCAATTAAGTAACGATGCTGTTAACAAACTTATAGAACTGATAGGAAATAACTATCGATATATTGATAATGAATTAATTAAGTTAAGTAATTTCAAACCAGAAGAAAGAATTGAACAATCTGATGTTGAGATCATGGTTTCTGGGATCAAAGAATCATCTATTTTTGAACTTATAGATGCCTTACTAGAAAAGAATATCTATAGATCAAATAAACTTATAAATGAATTTATAGATAATGGTCAAAGTTTTTTTAATATAGAACAAATGTTGGCGAGACAATTAAGGTTGATCATAATAGTTCAGGACCTTTTGGGAGGGTATAGCANTAAAGAAATACAAAATAAAATTCAAATAAAATCCAATTTCGCATTTAATAAAATTCATAATCAAGCTCAAAAATTTTCTTCTATTCGAATGAGATCAATGCTTAAAAATCTATTAAAATTGGATATCGGAATTAAAATAGGTGATAAGTCTGAAAAAGAGATATTAAGGCAACTAGTTCATATATTATGAAAATAATAATAATTACTCTTAGTATTTTAATGATCTTATCGTGTTCTGAACAGGAAAATTCTATTATATCTGAAGAGATTACTTATGAATATTCTCCTCAAGCATCTCTGGATCTATATGTTCAAGGACATAGATTTATTGAACAAGGTAAATATAAGGAAGCACAAAAAACTTATGAAAAATTAATAATTATAGATCCAGAATTTTCTAAAGCTTGGGAAGGTCTAGCTGATAGTTCTTTACTTCAATCAGATCTTTCTCAAGCAAAGAATCATATAGAAAAAGCTATAGAAATTAACCCCTCCATTGCATCTCATTATTCAAAAAAAGCTTTAATACTTTACTATCTTGATGAGTATGACCCTTCTGAAAGATTTGCAAATTATGCTCTTGATATTGATAATAATGATGTGAGAGCAATAATAGTTTCCGCAGCAGTTAAGGCTCAGAAAGGTTTGTTGGATCAATCAAATGAACTTTTTGAATCTGCAATTAGTTTAGAACCTGAAGATTCATCAATTTATTATTGGAAGGCCAAAAGTTTTAGAGAATTTGAAATAGATTTAAATCAATCAATGAATCTTATCAATACAGCCATAAGTATGGATAGATCTGCCCCTGCCTATTTTATTGAGAGAGGATTGCTTTATTACACATTTGGAGATCTTGAAAAAGCAGAAATAGATTTACTTGAAGCGATTGAAATATCAAAAAATCCTAGAAATCAATCAATTATTGATAAAGCTAATAAAATTTTGGAAGATGTTAGAAATTAAGAAATTTATACTCATTATGGGATTGTTTTTTTTATCATGTACTTCTCAAAATATATTCGAAGGTAAGATTACTGATATTCAGTCGATTGATTTAAATGGAATAAGGTCAGTTGAAATTATTATTCTTGAAAATCGGTTTGATAAAAATGAATTTTATGTCGATAACAATAATAGACTTGAGAATATAAATATTCATTTTACATATTCTCATATTAGATCTCATATGTTAGAAGGTGAAAAAGTTGAGATAGTTTATGAAATAAAGAATTCGAAAAAAATGATTAAGGATTTTAGATTTTTAGAACATACTCATTAGTTACTTTGTAATCTGCTTAATTCTAGGATTATCTCATTTGATTCAACGTAACCTTGATATCTATTTTTTACTATTCCTTCAGCATTTATTAAGAATGTCCAGGGTTCTGTTTTAATATTAAATTTTCGTACTGATTCATTTAATACTCCAACTGATAAATCTCCTTTTTTCATGACTTCATCAAAATTCTTCCAAATCTCAACATGAATTATAATTACATCATTATTTAAACTAGAAATTTTCTTTAATTCTTCTAATTGAGGAGCGCAAGCTCCTGTTACACATAAACCTGGAGTTGAAAAGGATAAAAGAATTGGTTTTTTCTGGTTAAGCGCATGTTCAAGATTGAAAAGATATAATTTTTTTTCAGGGTTAATATCTGTTGTAATGTTACTAATTTCAAAATCACTTAAAGATGGGGTATATATGGGTTCAACAGTGTCTCCAACTGATAAAGTCTCTGAATTTTCTAACACATTCACTGTTGCTTTAGCAGTTTCATTTTCTCTATTTACTATAAATTCCCAATATCCAGTTTTGTTAAAATTGATATTAGTGACAAATACATTTCTTTTTGGTGGCCAGAATGAAACAGCTATCTCTTTTATTTCATTAGTTTTATTACTACCTAATTTTTTGAATGAGAATCTTAGATTATCTGTTATTGTTTGCCCTTTGTTGTCTAATACAGACAAAACTATTCTATTATTTCCTAGTTCTAGATCTTCTGTAATTATAAATAATGATATTAAGTTCTTGTTTTCAATTTTTTCTGATTCATTGGAACATCCAAAAATCATTAATAGAATTATAATAAAAAATTTTTTTTTCATTACTTAATTGTAAGCATTTTGGTTGGATTATTTATCATTAATTTGTTAATTATTTCATCATTGAAGCTTCTCATTTTCATCCAAGGGACTACTCTTGTTAATAAATGATCGAATCCGTGACCACCAAATTTTTTCAATCTGTGCTTTGTACAAATATCTTGTGCTAATAAGATTTTGTCTTCGAAATTATTATCAATTAAATATTCAACCATTTTTATTCTTTCATGATCTCCAGGCATGTAAGTCTCAGGTGCTAAAGGATAGTAAGGACTATCATGTCCCCATAAATCTAAATTAATATAAACACCTGTTTTGGCAGTTTCTAACAAAATATCATAGTTGAAGATTGTTCTATCAACATGTCCCATTACTACGTTTTCAAGATCTGCACCTAATTTGTCAATATAATTTATTATTTCTAATGGTGCATACTCATTTCTTCCAGGATGTATTAATAACGGTAGTCCTGTAGTTTTATGTGCAGATACGGATGCTTCCATCGATTTTTTTTCATTATCAGTCCAAGGCCAAGAACAACCAACCTCTCCAATTATTCCTGATTTAACATCTGTTTTATCCACACCAAAATTAATATCTTTCATAATTATTTCAAACAAAGATTCAATTCCGTCTTTTGTATAATTTTTTTTCTGAGCTAGTTCAACATAAAAACTTGAACCCATCACTATATTCACACCAGTTTTTTTACTAATTTTTCGTAACTTTTCTGGATCTCTTCCAAGTCCAATATTTGTTACATCTACAATTGTGTTTCCTCCAGATTTTTTATAATAATTAAGTTCTTCACAAGCAATATTTACATCCGAATAAATTAAATTATCTTTTGAAGATGCCCAATTAAACCTAACCCAACCTATATTATTTATGTTTATTTTTTCATCCATTAAATGTATTTCTTCTTTATTGATTGGTTCAGTCAAAATAGCATTAAAATCAATTATGACGTGATCATGAGTAGATGTATTCCCAACTTCTGACGGTTCAATAAGACCAGTAACCGTCATAACTTTTCCTTTATTATCTTTCATATTAAAAATCAGGTTCCATGCTTACGTTTAATATTCCTATGGGACGCCTATCATCACAGTACCATAGAACATTATTTCTGATAGTCATACCGTGTACTTGAACCGGATGAGGTACTCTAAAGGCATCATAAACCCTTCCATCTGACAGCCTGATTTTGGATACGACTCCCATAGCTGTGTCAGCTACCCAAATTTTATCTTTTTCTTCAGCCCAAGCTATACCATGTACTCTGTAACCGGGTACTTTTGTTCTATTTTTTTCAACCCAATTTACAGGATCCATTACATGAATATATTGAGATGGAGGAGAAGCAACATATAATTTTCCATCCCTCCATTCTAGTCCATGATCCCCAGTATTTTGATATTTTTCAGCTTCATGCTCTCTTGGAGCATTCATTCCCTGTCCTGGTGATTCAAAAATTTCTATTGTGTTTCCTGTACTTGAATCAATTTTATATATTTTACAATTATAGGTAGAAGCAATCCAAAGATTTCCTAAGTCATCAATAGTTATTCCAGAAGATTTGTGTGTTTCTGTTTCGAAAGATTTGATTGTGCTACCACTATCCCAATCAAGTAAGTATGCATAGTTATTACCTTGATCAATTACCCATAATCCTTCTTCAGTTGCTTGGAGTCCATTTGGTTTAGGTCCTGGACAATTGAATAATTGAATTGCATCTGCTATCTTTGTCATTTTATACTCCCTGATTTTTACAATGATCTTATTTTTTTAATAGTCTCTTTATTTTCTAAAAACAAATTTGAAAGTTTGATTCCACACCCTAACTCAGCTGTTGCATGAGCATAACCATTTCTTATATCTGGTAAATTACTAGCAATTTCCTTATACCAGGTATTATTAAATGCTCTTACTGTTTCTTGGATTATAGTATTGGGGGCGTTTAGTGAAAGTTGTACAGAAAATGCTAGTGTAACTGGTCCTACACAGTCATGAGTTGCAATAGGTAAATTATATGATTCTGCCATAGTAGATACTTTTTTTGCTTCAGATAATCCACCAACCCAAGAAATATCAAACATACAAATAGATACAGCTCTTTTTTCAAACATTTCTCTAAACTGCCATCTTGTTGTAACTGTTTCAGAAGCTGTTGTTGGGATACTAGTTGATGACTTAAATTGTGCTAAAGTGTCAAAGTTATCCATAGGCATTGGATCTTCAATCCAAAAAGGATTATAATTTTCAACAGATTTTGCTATTCTAACAGCAGAAGGTAAATTCCAAAATGAGTGTAATTCTAACATTATTTCCATCTTATTCTTGAGCTTTTCTCTTATTAGTCTAAATGGTTCAGCTCCTTGGCTTAATTCATCTAAATCTATCATATTTCCATCGTTATTTGGAACAAACTGGTCAAATGGCCAAATTTTCATCGCAGAATAACCTTCTTCTAATAAGCTTTCTGCTAATCCAACTGGATCATTTATAAATGCAAATTGATCCTCATATGGTTGATCTACCTTATAATCAATATCACCTGGTAGTTTTGATCCTTGTCTATTAACTCCGTATGAGTAACCAGCACATGTGTTATAAACTTTTATTTTATCTCTTGATAATCCCCCTAAAAGCTCATATATTGGTATACCTAATCTTCTAGCTTTTAAGTCCCATAATGCCATATCTATTGCTGATAATCCACGCATTTCACCAGAATTGCCGAGTTTGATATGTGATCCAACTTTTGAAAGTTTTTCCCAATGCAAATCTATTTGTGATGGATTTTTACCAATTAAGTAATCAGAAGCTTCTCCTAAAATAAATGCTTCCACTGTATCTGGATCATAAGATGTTTCTCCAATTCCTTCAATTCCATCATTTGTCTTAATCAAAACCCAAACTATTTTTGGATAGTTTGGGTTTCGCAGTGTAGTTATTTTTTCAATTACTATACTTTTCAAAATGTCTCCTAAAGCTTAGGTTTTGAAGCAGGCATAGAAGTCATCATTTCTAGTTTTGATGTAACTGCTGGATTTTGAAGAGCAGAAGGCCTTTCTCCTCTAAGCACTGCAGCTACTTGTTGTGATGCTCTTCTTCTTGATAACCATGCTGATCTTGTTGATTGCCCAGCTATATGTGGAGCAACTATTACGTTAGGCATACTGAACAGAGGGTTCTTTGGGTCAGCAGGTTCTTGTTCAAAAACATCTAATCCAGCACCTCTAAACTTTTTATTTTTCAATGCGTCTATTAGATCTTTTTCTTTTACTACTGCACCTCTGCAAACATTTATAAAAAATGCATCTTTTTTCATTAAATCAAATTGCTCTTTTCCAATCATATGATGAGTTTCAGGGTTTAAAGGTACTATTGTTATAACGTAATCAGATTTTGTAAAGATATCGTTTAACTCCCATACTTGCTCAACGCCATATTCTTTAATCAACCAAGGCGGACAATATGGATCATATACTAGGGTATCCATTCTCCATCCTCCTAGCTTCCTTGCTATTTGTCGACCAATATTTCCAAATCCTATTATCCCAACTGTTTGTTCATCTAAAGGTGCAATTGGGCTGAACTCACTCCCATCCCATTTTCCACCATCTCTCAATTGTAAGGTGTATTGAACTACCTGACGATTTAATGCGAGTGTGAATGCAACAGCTTGGTTAGAAACTTCTTCTGCACACATTCCAGCACCATTCGTTATCATCATTCCATGTTCAGTGGCAGCTTCTGCATCAATATGGTTAAATCCATGGGAATAAACTGCCAATACTTTACAGTGATTTGTTGCTTTAATAAATTGTTCGCTACCCCAACCAGCTCGATTTAAGATTGCATCAGCATCTTTTACTACTTCCATAGCTTCTCCTTCAGATTTAGGATTTGCTTTCACGAACTCTACATCAAGGTCAGCCATCTCAGCTTGCTCATACTCTAGTTTGTCATCTTCTGGTCCTAAAAAGACCACTTTATACTTAGCCATTAAAATTTCCTTTCAAAAAATATTCTATTCATAATCAAATTTTCTTCATATTTTGCGTTATCATATAAAATAATCAAAAAAAAGAAATCATAATTAAGAAGAAATTTATAGAGTTTTTATCTTTTTATAAAATTTAAGTCATATGAAAAATTCAGATTTGTCTATATTTTTAGAACTTTCCAGCATACCTACAACTTCATTTCATGAAAATTTAGTTTCAGATTATATTAAAAAAAAATTAAACGAATATGAAATTGATTTTTCTCAGGATAATTGGGGAAATATTGAAGTTTTATTAGCAGGTGAGACAAATAAAGAAATAGTTTATATATCTCACATGGATCATCCAGGATTTGAAATTGTTGAAAAGGTTCAAAATAACCTATACAAAGCTAAAACGTTAGGAGGGTTGCCTAAACTTTGTGATGTCGAAAATACTGACCTTAAAATAATCAATGGTAATAATGTAATAAAAGGCAACCTTATTCCATATGAGGAAGATAATTCTAGTGAGTTTAAGTCTAAAATTTCAAGACCCAGCTTTAATTCTGAAAGATGGTTAAATAAAGAGTATGTGTTTATAGAAACAGATATTGATGACAAAGATTATCCTATACCTGCTGTTTTTGATTTACCTAATCCAATAATTAATAATGACCAAGTTGTAACACCTGTCGCTGATGATCTAGCTGGATGTTCCTTAATATTAGAAACCTTGATCAAATTAAAAAATGTGAATACTAATTATTCAATAAGAGCAATTTTCTCAAGAGCTGAAGAAGTAGGATTGTTAGGTGCAAGAATAATAGCCAAAACTGGAAGAGTTTCTAAAGATTCAATAATAGTATCGGTTGAGACTAGTAGTGAATTACCAGGAGCTGTTTCTGGTGCAGGACCAATAATAAGGGCAGGAGATAGAGCTACAACATTTGATAATTCAGGAGAAATAATTTTATTATCATCTGTAAAACAACTGGTTGCGCAAAATGATAATTTTTTGTTTCAAAGACAATTGATGAGTTTAGGAGGTTGTGAAGCTACTGCTTTTGCTGCTTTTGGTTACAAAGCAACAGGTATTTCTCTTCCCTTAATTAATTGGCACAATGCAAATCCTGAAGGGAAGGTTGAATCTGAAAGAATCAGTATCACAGATTATCAAAATGCTTTAGATATCATGATAGAAGTAGGAAATTTAAGTATAGTAAATAATGATGACTATTATAAGAGTGTGATTGACATTCCTACTGATGCAAAAAGATTAGAAAAAAGTTAGGAGATATAATGTCAGAAGTTGATGGTTCATATTTAGTTGCGAGAACTTTAAAGGAAGAAAATACAGAGTGTCTATTTTATCTAATGGGAGGTCCAAACTACGAAATAATAAATAACTCTGAGGATTTGGGAATTAAGACATTTGATTTTAGGCACGAACAAGCTGCAGCTATGGCAGCTCATGGATATTCTAGAGTAACTAGGAAACCTGGAGTTACTACCGCTGCATCTGGACCAGGAACATTGAATCTCCTTACAGGACAATATAATGCATTTATTGATTGTGCTCCAATGATAACCTTGGGAGGTGCAGGTCCAATTAAGGATTTTTACAGGGGTGGCTTTCAAGAAATTGATCAAGTTTCTATATTTGAAAAAGTTTCAAAAGCAACTTTTAGACCTACTTCTGCGTCTCAATATCCTCAGGTCGTATCTCATGCTTTTAGAATATCCACAACTGGAAGGCCAGGACCTGTATACATTGATTGTAACGAGGATGTTTTATATGAAAAGATTAACGAAAAAGATACTTCAAGAGCAACCCGTTCAAAAGAAAGTTCTGGACCATCAGGTGATAACGATTTGGTAAAAAAGACTATTAAATTGTTATCTAATTCTAATTCCCCAATTATTTTTGCTGGAGGAGGTACATTTTGGTCTGATGCTTCAAAGGAATTGAAAGAATTTGTTGATATTGCTGGAATCCCTTTCTATACAACTCCAATGTCAAGAGGAGTTGTTTCTGATAAACATGAATATTCCTTTCCTGCTGCAAGATCTAGCGCCTTCAGAGAAACTGATTTAGTTATAGTTTTAGGAACTAGATTTAATTGGATTATGACATATGGAAATAGAATTAATCCTGAAGCTAAAATCATACAAGTTGATATTTTAGAAGAAGAAATTGCCCATAATAGAGATGTAAGTTTAGGAATTGTTGGTGATTGTAAAAAAGTAATAAATCAACTAACAAATGAATTTAAAAAGCAAAATCTCAAGTCTGAAAAATGGGAATCTTGGAGGCAAAATTTATCTGATTTAGAAAAAACAAGATTAGAAAGGGTAGAACCTTTAGAAAATTCAAATCAAGTTCCTATTCATCCTCTTAGGTTATGTAAAGAATTAAGAGAAATAATGGATGAAAATTCTATTATTTCCATTGATGGAAATGAAATACTTCATTATGGGAGGCAGAGTATTCCAGCTTATTTACCAGGTCACTCAATTAACTCAGGCCCAACAGGTTGTATGGGAGTGGGTTTGCCATATGCAATTGGAGCTAAGATAGCTAAACCAAATAATACGGTTTTTTCTCTTCATGGAGATGGATCTTTAGGTATGAATATTCAGGATTTTGATACAGCTGTAAGATATAAATTACCAATTATTGTGGTTGTTTCAAATAATGAAGGTTGGACTGCGAGAGTAGAGGGTATTAGAAAGCCAGGAAGAGAACTTGGATTCACAAGGTTTGACTTAATAGCAGAATCTCTTGGAGGATATGGAGAAATGGTTGAAGATCCCAATGAAATTAAACCTGCAATAACTAGAGCGATTGATTCAGGGCTTCCCGCAATAGTTAATGTTCATACTGACCCAACGGCAAGAGCAATTTCTAAGTTCGTTGGATCAAAAATGGAGTAAAAGTTATTAATGTATACCTGGATTAACCATAATTCTTTATATATATTAATATTCCTTTTTCCAATCTTATTTAGTTCATTATTATTCTTTTATGTAACCAAAAATAAATTGATAATAATAGTCTCATTTATATTAATTACTCTTTTATTTGTTTCAGTAAAAATTTTTTTTCAACCTAAATCAAATAATGATCTTACGCAGGTTGAATTAATAGAAATAATAGATAATAAAGAAAATGTTGTAATTGAATTTTTTTCACCTAATTGTATGGGCTGTGTTTTGAGCCAAACTGCTATAAATGAGTTTATTAATAATTACTCGAATGAGTTCAAAGTAATTAAACTAAACGTTTCGGATAGTCGATATTCAAATATTATTTCAGAAAATATGATTACAGTTACACCAACTTTTATCTACTATAAAAAGGGAAAAATCTACGAAAAATATGTGGGTATGTTAAATGATTCTGAAAAACTTTATCAAAAATTTAATCGATAATTACTTCATTTAATTTTTTTGCAATTATATCTATATCTACGTCATCCAAGCTATGAACTGTGATAGAAATTTCATCCCTATATGCATGGCCATCATTTAGACCACCTCCAACGTAAATTTTGGGATCATTTTTGGATAACTCTTCCATGATTTTTTCTGATTTTGGACCCTTGTATCCTGATTTAAAGCCTATTACAACTGTAGGTCCCTGCCTATTGGGATAAACGTCATCTATAAATACTGTTAGACCTTGTTTAACTTCTATTTTTCTTTTGAGTAGTTCTGCTTTTCTGTACCAAAGATCTTTCTCCAATACCTCATCATCCTCAATAAATAATTTCAAAGCAGTCACAAAACCCACAATATTTTCTTTTGTGACTTTCATAGGTCTTCCTATTGCAGCTTTTGTTGTATGTAAGTTTTGAAAACTATGTAATTTGGCTGCTTCAATTAATTCTTTTTTACCAGTTAGTATTCCTGTAGATTGAGGTCCTCCTATACCTTTTCCGCCACTAAAACCTACAGCATCTACTCCCATTGAAATAAATTTTGTTAAGTTTTCTCTAGGAGGAAGTTCAGCTGCAGCGTCTAGTAGAAGTGGCAGTTTATTCTTATGTGCTATTTCAATAGTTTCAGATAATCCAATTCCTTCATCAAAAAAAGGTGCAATTACGTACGCAATTGCACATGTCTTATCATTAATCTTTTCTTGCAAATTATCATTATCATATTCAACTAATATACCACCAGGGATTTCAAATGCTTTATCATAATTATTTCTTTGTCCTTTATGAATTAATATTTCATTTTTCATTCCTTGAGTATGGGGGATTTTTGAAATTTTATCCTTATCTTTTCCTGTTATAGAAGCTGCTGCCATTAAGACAATAGAGGTCGCACATCCGCTTGTTACAATAGACATTTCAGATCCACATACTTTACTTACAAACTCACCAGCTACATCATGTAATTCTTCAAGATCAACAAATACGCTACTTGCTTCCTGAATTGACTTAATAACCTCGGGTCTCATAATGCTTCCGCCATAAATAGTTACCCAGCTTTTAGCATTTATTACAGGCTTTATTCCTAAATCTTTATAAACATTTGGCCAATTTTTTTTCATAAAATAAGTTTAGTTTCTAGTTATAATTAGATGATATTATATTTTAGTTATGAGTAAAAATACTATAGAAATATCTTTTTTACATAGACAATTAGCGATAATTCTTACAAGTTGGGGTCTTACATCAATAGTGATGGGAGTAACCTTGTTGTTTTTTGATGTAGAGTTTTTAAGATCTCTATCTATTCAATTTTTGATTTGGGGGGCGGTAAATTTTTTGTTAGGAATTTTTCCTCTAATAAGGAATTCAGTACCTAACCGCAAAAGGCTTTATAAGATTTTATTAATAAATTCATTTCTAGATGTTATTTATCTGATAGTGGGTATTCTTTTGGTTTTACAAATTTTTTTTCAAGGAGAATCAGCTGTAGGTCATGGTTTTGGAGTAGTTGTTCAAGGTTTATTTCTCTTAGTGTTTGATACATATTATGGTTTGAAATTTAAGACATTAGAAGATTAATTATCAAGCCCTTTTATCATTCCTCTAATATAAGCCACTTGTCCCAAATGCTGAGATTCTTCGACTAATACATGACCTAAAATCCAATAACCTTTTTTTAGTTCTCCTGTTAATCTTTTGTAATCTTTATCCAGATCTTCGTTGCTTAAATCCTTAATTACTTTGAGTATTTCGACTCTTTGTTCATTATAAAATTCCATGACTAAATCTTTATCAATAGAAGGGAAATTTGCTAGATCTTGCTTGTTGTAACCTTTTCCATAATCATTTTCTTCAAAAGGAAATTTCTCATTCCATCCATTTTTTATCCAAACAGTCTCATTTCCACCTATTACTTTGTTTATCCAATTATCTTCTACTCTGGCCATATGCCAAATAAGATAAATAATGCTATTTGATTCTAATGATGGTTGCCAATTTAATTCAGCTTTAGATAATCCTTTGATAGCTTTATTTAATCCACTTAAATACTCTTCTAGACCAGAAATTATAGCTTTTTTGAATTCATTCATTACAGAAACCTTTTCAATTATTCCTAAATTTATTATAGCTTTGCTTGTCAAAATGAAAAACTTAGTGTTTAATCAGATATATCTTTTTTGGAAAAAATATAATAATAATATTAGCTTAAAGGATAATATTTAAACATATGGCTATAATAGATTCAGAAATATCTACTAAATTGTCTACTGGAGAAAAAATTAAAATCCATAGACAAAATCGAAACATGTCTCAAACAGAATTATCTCGATTGATGAAGAAAACTCCAGTATGGTTGTCAAAAATCGAAAGAGACCAGAGAGAAATTAAAGTTAATGATTTAGTTATGTTATGCAATATACTCAAAATAGATATTAACCAATTACTTGAGGTTCAGACTAAGACAAATTCTTATAAAACAATTTTGCAAAATGTTGTTTCTTCTCTTCCAAATGAAGTAGCAGTTTATAAAATGAGTGAAGTCGAACGAATATTGAGATCTAATGATTTGATTGAACCTACTTTATATGCTTACTGGGATCCTAATGTTTTATCTAGTAATAATATTTTAGGATTATTTATAGAGGATGATTCTAATTCACCATATATAAATATAGGTGATAGAGTTTATGTAAATAAAAATTGGCATGAAGGCATTCTGCTAAATAATATTGCTAATGAGGAAAAAATAATTAAAAATTTTAGAGATGATACTTTTTGGCTAATAGAGAAATTACCAGAATCAACTAAGAGATTTTCTATGTTGATTTGTAAAAATTGTGGCGGAAGGCAAGAAAACTTTAAGCAACCTAGTTTTGATGATGAATATTCATGTTTGTGTTCAGATGGATTTAGTATAGTTAAATCAAATTTCAAAGATGATAAATTATCTTTTTCAAATAACAAATTTTTATTAGAAGTTAAAAAAATTAGAATTGTTGGAAGATTAGTACAAATAGTTAAAGAAATCTAATAAGAATCCTCTTTGTGATTATCTGACTTGATTAAATCTTTAGTCCATAATGATTCTAACGTATATTTGGGATGCCAACCTAACAATTTATATGATTTGTCACTGTTAAATTTCCCATGAGGTATCTTCGGAGAAATAAAAAAAGTTTCTATATTCCCGCTTAGTTTATTTAAATCCAAATCTACCGCACATCTCACAGCTTCACCGCAATCAATCCAAGAAGTGGTAAAAGGAGTCATATCTTTATGAAGTTTTGCGGGCTCAAAATCTGGGGTTGTTAGATCATAGTGATGTCTCATATTTAAGTAGAGCAGTGTAATAACTTTTATATCGTAATAATCAGAAAAATTTTTACATATTTCTTGACCTAAATATTTGCTTAATGCGTAAAGCCTAGTTCCAGGTTGTGGAGGCATTTCTGGATTTAAATTGTTGTCCCATTCTTCATAAGATGTTCCGACTAACTGAAAATGAGGCCCAGTATTAATTACTCTCTTAATATTATTGATTTTTGCTGCATTCATCATTGCATAATTACCTAATGTAGATACATCAAATGCAAGTTTCCTATCATGCCTTAATACTGATAAATTAATAATACAATCTTTTCCTTCAGAAGCTCTAGCGACTCCATCAATGTCATCAACACTTAATTTTTCAAACTCACCATCATAATTTTTTGGAGGAGTGTTTATATCTGTAAGTAAGATTTCATGCTTGTTTTTAAGTGCTTTTACAACCCATGGACCTAGCATACCTGTACCACCTAAAATTAGTATTTTCATAATTATTCTCCAATAAATTTATCTATTTTATCTGTAAGATATCTTTGACCATCAAAAGTATCTTGAAGATGAAAGTTAATCCAATTTGGACCTTTTTTTCTAGCAGAATTGAAAGGGTTTTTCGATAACTTTATTTCCTCATCTGTAAAATCGATTTCTATAAATTTATTTAGACAATCAGATAATTTTTTTTCAGATAGTCTAATATCATTATCTTCATTAATTTCACCCAACCGTAAATTTATTACCTCAAAAACTCCATCTCTAGCAAATTCTTTACAAACTTTTTCGGATAGATTTGAGCACAGAAGCTCAATATTATCAACTGCAAATTTTATTTCCCAATTTTCTGTAACAGTTAAGTTAGATTCAATTTCAGAAAACAGCTTTAAGGTTGAAATACAAAATACTCTTGAAATATTTTGTTTACCCGCAGCGAATAACAAATCATATGTTTTTCTTGTATGATAATCAATCATTTCATAATCATTTGAAAGTGTGATGCCCTGATATGCTATATGAATATAAATATCTGTATTAACAAATAATTTATCTAAGTCACTGGGATCTTTATAATCTAGTTCCTTTTTATCAATAAACTTAATATTATGAGAACTTAGACAATTTTCTAATTTTTTTGAAATTTTGTTACCGGAATTTGAAATTAAGATATTTTTTTTATTGTTCATATTGGAATTTATTGTATTAATTGTTAATGTTAACCTCATATGAAATTCTTTCAAATAATAAAAGGAAACCTTAATGAAGATTAATAAAATAGAAAGACCAAAAAAAGAATTAGTAGAAAAATTAAAATCTATCGGAACGGCAACTGCATCTGGAGAATTAAATAAATTAGGAATAAATGATCCTTTCATTCAAGGGCCAGTGACTTATTCTCCCGGAAAAACAATTGCGGGACCAGCAATAACTCTACAATTTTTACCAAAAAGAGAAGATGTTTATTTAGATGATCAAGAGATGGATCCAGAAGTTCAGCTTCATAGGCACGCACTTTATATTGCTGAAAAAGGAGATATAGTTGTTGTTGATGCTAGGGGAGACTTAAGAAGCGGGGTATTTGGAGAGATGATGCTAACTTATTTTCAAGGCAAGGGAGGTGAAGGGATAATAGTTGATGGAGCAATTCGAGATTTTACTCATGCAAAAGAATTAGATTTAGGAATGTGGCTTAAGGGAGTAACACCTAATTATCATACTCAAGTTTCTATTTTCCCAAATGCTGTAAATATACCTATTTCATGTGGTGGAGTTCTGGTCAACCCCGGAGACATTATTATTGCTGACGATGATGGTGCAGTAGTCGTTCCAATTACATTAGCAGATCAACTTGCTGAAATCGCAACAGGTCATGCAGAATGGGAAGTTTTTGCACGTAAAAAACTTTCTGAAGGTGGAGAGTTAAGTGAGTTTTACCCAAGAAATGCTTGGTCTAAAGAAACTGAAAAAGAATATTCTGCTTGGTTAGAAAAGAATTAATTCTTTTATTGACATTTTTAGTCTCGTTTATATACTCAGATAAAACTAAATTATCAATTGAGAGAAATAAATGAAAATTACGGATATAAAAATCTATGCTGCTGAATATGCTCAAACTTCTAAAAGTCCTACGAATAAAAAATGGGTTTTTCTTAAAATGGAAACCGATGAAGGAATTCATGGATGGGGTGAAGTAGGTTCTTCCGTTAATGTATCTGAAAATTTTATGGCAACCGCTATAAGAGAAGTATCACCTCAATTGATAGGTGAAAATCCAATGGATATTGATAGATTATGGAATAAATTATTTAGAATGTTTTCGTATATGGGGTCTAGAGGTTTCACTACCTCGCTAACTGCAGGTTTCGATATAGCTTTATGGGATATTAAGGGTAAGGTATCAAGCCTTCCTGTTTATGATTTACTTGGAGGAAGGTACAGAGATCCAGTAAGGCTTTACTGTAATGCATGGTTTAATGGATGCTATACTCCTGAAGAGTATGCAAGTGCTGCAAAAAAAAATGTTTTAGAAAATGGTCATACTGCTTGTAAGTTAGATCCATTTCTTGAGATGACACAATACCATACTATGTATCAAGATGGATTTATTTCAGAAGATGGTGAACAACTAGGATATGATATTGTTTCTGCTGTAAGAGAAACAGTAGGTCCAGAAATAGAAATATTAATAGATGCTCATGGTCATTACAATGTACCAAATGCTGTTCGAATTTCAAATAATCTTTTTGAAAGATTTAATATTGCATGGTTTGAAGAACCTGTTCCTCCAGAAGGAATTAATGCTTTAAAGCAAGTAAAACAAAATACAAACGCCCCTATTTGTGTGGGAGAAAGACTGTATACAAGAGCTGATTTTATTCCTATATTAGAAAATAATTTAGCTGACTTTATTATGCCAGATACCATATGGACAGGTGGTATTTCTGAAATTAAAAAAATTGCTACAATGGCTGAGGCATATTATATTCCTATTGCACCTCATGTTATACCTGGAGGTCCATTAGAACTGATAGCAGCAGCTCATGTTGTGAGTTCAGTTCCTAATTTTTATAAACTTGAGCATTCACATGCTTTCATTCCAGAACATAATAATCTGCTAGAGGAACCATATTTGATTAAGGATGGTCATATTCATTTAAATTCAAAGCCAGGCTTAGGTTTTGAATTAGATGAGAATAAGTTAGAAAAAATAGGTTAAGAAAAAAAGTTAGGAAGCACCATGAAAATTATATTAGCAGGCATAGAATATGTTGGAACTACGACTATAGCAAATAAGCTTAAGGACTGGAAATTGGAATATACAGGAACTCCATTTTATGATGGCTTAATGCATGATCATATGAAGATACCTCATACTTCAGGCCATCCAGACGACACTACTCTTGAGGAGCAACAACAAATATTAAATTTATCTCCTAAATTAATGGAAATGTATCATAGGTATCATATGTATTATCATTTACATCACTACTTCCAAAGAGATGACTTAACTGTAGGTTTTCATATTGAAGAAGCAGTTTTAGCAAGAAAATATTTTGGCTATGGATTAGATGGTGAGTCTTTTGATAGAGAAAATATAGTTTTTGACAGAATTGAAAATCGAATAAAACAAATTACTTCAGATCCAATAATTATTATTCATATGTTTGCGGATAAATCGATCATAGAACAGAGAATGGAAAAAAATATGAATACCCCTGAGCATTCCAACAGCCCACTACAAAAAAATGATATTGAAGATGTTATGAAAGATTATGCACATTTTGTTGATAAAAGTAGTATTGGCCCTAAACTTGAGGTAGATACATCAAAAGATAATCCTTCTCAAACTCTAGAAAAAATAATTGATTTAATTAAGCCTCATATCACGGAAGAGGATATGAAAAAAAATTGAATAATTTTATTCCCACTTAAAGGTCTTTATTCCAATAATAAATGCCAAAATAATCCAAACAAGCATTACACCTAATTCAGGTAATAATTCGAAAGTATGAGTTCCATAAAGTGCTGATTCTCTTAATGAGTTCACTAACGGAGAAAGAGGGAGATTATTTGTAATAATACTTAACCAATTAGGAAATACATCTGTATCAAAAAAAACACCAGACAAAAACATCATAGGAAAAGTTATTAAGTTTGCAATTGGAGCTGCATAATCTTCATTTGGAGAAGCTCCTGAAACTGCCAATCCAATAAATAAAAACAAAACTGATCCAAGTACCGAGAAGATAATTATATTGATCCATGCAAAAATACTTCCTAATGCTATATCAATATTTAATATGAGAGTTCCAATCAAAAATAAAACAAAAGTTTGTATAACAATTATTAACAATCTACTTATCATTTGACCTATAAGAAAATGAGAAGGATCAATAGGAGTTGCTTGCAACCTTTTTAGCACTCCTTGAGTTTTATAACTAATCAAAGTAAATACAACCCCTAAAATCCCACTTTGCATAATCGATAAAGCAACAATTCCAGGTACTAAAAAGCCTTTATATCCTTGATATTGGTTTTCAAATATCTTCTCCTTTAAGATAATACTTTTTTCTCCTTGATTCTCATTTAATAAATCAAAGATTATGATCTCACTCAGATCATAAAATTCTTGGGCAATTTTTTCTTTTGAATTTTCGTATGATATTTCTAGATTTGGTGATTCTAGTTTAAATTCTTCCGAAATTGTCATTACAGAATCTATTTTTCCTTCAAGAATTGATTTTTCAATTTCATTCTCAGATATTATTTTTATTTCAACGTATTCTTTTTTATTTAATTCTTCTAGAAAAAGATCAGATTCATAACTATTTGAATAATTTATAATTCCTAATTTTGGAGGAGTAAACTGTCCAAATCCAAAAAATCCAATTCCTAGCATCATAACAATTGGAAAAAAAAGTGTCCAAAATAAAGATTGGGTTCTTCTGAAGTACATTTTGATTGTAGACTTTGCAATAATTAGGTAGATACTCATTAGTTTTCTCTCAAACTTTTTCCAGTCAAGTTTATAAAAACATCTTCTAATGTTGCATTTTGTAATTTTTCTTCAACTTCAAATCCAGAGTCTAAAAGTTTTTTAATTAGTGCTTTTGGGGTATCAATTGTTACTATTTGTCCTGTATCAATTATTGCTACACGGTCACATAATTTTTCAGCTTCTTCCATATAATGAGTTGTTATTATTATTGTTTTCCCACTATTTCTAATATTTTCAATTAAGTCCCACATATTTCTTCTAGCTTGAGGATCTAATCCAGTCGTAGGTTCGTCTAGAAATAAAACTTTAGGATCGTTAACTAAGGCAACTGCAATTGATAATCTTTGTTTTTGGCCGCCTGAAAGAGTTTTGTAATATGACTTTCTCTTTTCAAGCAAACCTACTTTTTCAAGAATATTTTCAATATCTGGTTTAGATGAATAAAAAACTGAAAACATTTCAATAATTTCAAATAAAGTTAATTTGTCAAAAAAAGAGCATTCCTGAAGTTGAACACCGATAATTTTTTTTACAGCTTTAGTATTTTTTTCAATATCTATACCGTCTATTTCAGCAAATCCAGATGAAGGTTTACGCAACCCTTCTAATATCTCAACAGTTGTAGTTTTACCTGCGCCATTTGGGCCAAGTAAACCAAAAATCTCACCTTCTGATACCTTGAAATCTATACCATTTACTGCGGTAAAGCCATCATAAATTTTAACTAAATCACTTACAGTGATAATTTCTTTAATTTTAGACATTTATCTAATTTGTCTTATTTTTTTCTGCCAATTGACTGCTGAATCTTTGAGCAAAGATAAAGATGTTATTGATAAAACCCTTGCACCTAAACTATGAAAATGTTCATACTCATCAAACTGATCTGGCCCAGAATGTGTTGCAGCTGCAATTTTATTTTTTTGTATTGTTTTTTGAACAACTAAATCTAAGTGCTCTTTTACATGATCCTTGCCAGGAAGACCCATCGAAAGGGCCATATCTGAGGGACCAAGCCAGGTGGCATCTATTCCCTCTACTTCAAGTATATCATCAATATTTTCTACAGATTCTTTACTTTCTATTAGCGCAAATAAGATTGTGTTGTTATTTGCAAATTCATAATATTCTTGTGTATCTTTTATTAATTCTCCGTAGTTATTATTTCTACCAGTGCCATAATTTGATCCTCTTTTACCTAATGGAGGATATTTGGCTGCATCCCTGGCTTTAATTGCATCTTCAACATTATCAATATGAGGAACAACTATACCTTTAGCTCCAGCATCTAGCATTTTTAAGATAATATGAGGTTCATTTCCTGGAACTCTTACGACTGGAGCCATTCCATATAATTCTGCTGCTCTAATCATATTTTCTGCTTCGGAATCTGTCATAGATCCATGTTCACAATCAATAAATACCCAATCAAATCCCAAAGAACCAAAAAACTCAACTAAGTGTGGAGAATTTATAGCTAAATTTAATCCTACTGCGGACTCGTTAGAATTAACTTTTTCAAGAATTTTGTTATATGCCATTTTTTCCTCCTATGCTTCTTCAACTTTATAAAATTTAATTGCATTATCATGAAACATAGANGATCTTTCAGATTTAGAGAAGTTTTTTGAATACTTTTTGAAAGCGTTATACAAAACATCATAACTAAATGAAACTTTATCAACAGGAAAGTTGCTCTCAAACATTCCTCTATTTGTCCCAAATTTTTCTATGCAATAGTCTAAAAAAAACTTCATTTGTTCTGCAAGTTCGTCAGAACCAACAGGAGTTTTTCTCAAGTGCCAATCATGTCCTGTGATAGGCATTCCAAGACCTCCGAGCTTTATTTGGACATTTGGATAATTTGCTAGATCAGAAATATTTTTTTTCCATGTTTCTATAACTTCCTCTTTATTATCTCTGTATTTTCCAACCAAAAGCATACCTCCTACATGATCAATCATAATTGGTAGATCAGGTACTTCTTTTGCTAAATTAAGTAATTGTGGCAATTGATGAAAATACATCCATGAATCAAAACTTAAACCCATTTTGCTTAAGACTTTTGCTCCTTCAATAAAACTTTTTGTTGTCATTTGCTCTTCCTGATTATAAACAGTNACAGTATCTACTTCTTTGTCAGTATCCCAGGCAACAATATGTCTAATCCCCTTAAATCTCCTTGGACTAGCCTCGACTAATGATTCTAATACAGGTTCAACTTTATTACCCAGGTTTAAGTTGGCATGACCTATGATTGAAGCAGAAACCCTACTTTTTCCGTATATGCCACTTGCACTAGCTGCTGATATTCCCTCCACAAATTCTACTTCACCAACAGGTTTGAAATCTCTTTCAATATCAGCGTTATACATTGCTCGAGCTTCAATAAAAACTGTTGAAGTTATATTATGACCACTAATATCATCTANCAGTTCATGTAGTAAATATCTACCATAAGGAGTCCTCTCAACTCTTAANTCCCAATAGTGATGATGCGGGTCACAAATAGGAAGTGATGGCTCAATAATATCTTCTTTTGTAATGNCTAACCAATCATTACCTCCATATGGCATTTTTTTCCTCCAATAAATATTTTTTTTATCATATAATACATACCNATGTGATTAGCTACTAGTACTTTGATTATAAAATTTGGAGAGCAATTTGAGCTTGCAAAAATCTGAAAGAATTCAATTGATTTTGAATGGACCTATACATTCAATGCTTTTCAAATTGGCGGCTCCAAATATGGTTTCAGTATTTTTTATGCTAATAGTTGGATTTGCAGAACCTTTTTTTGCGGGTAAATTGGGAATAGTTTCTTTGGCAAGTGTTGCTATCACGTACCCATTAGTTTCTTTGTCTGGAATGATAGGTGCAGGTGCTATTGGAGGTGGAGTTGTTTCTTCTTTATCAAGATCAATTGGTAAAAATGACCTAGATAGAGCAAACTTAGTTATATGGCATTCTTTCATAATTTATTTATCGGTTGCTCTTATTTTTTTTGTAGCTTTTGTATTTTTTTCAAGAAATTTATTTCTATTAATGGGGCCTGAAGAAGATGTTATAAATAAAGCTGTAAACTACTCAATAATCTTTTTTGGATTGTCTCCAAGTATGTTTTTATTTTTCTTGATGATGTCTATTTATAGATCTTTTGGAGATTATCAACTGTTAGCTATAATTAATGTTTCTATGGGATTTTTACAACTTTTTTTAAGTGGAGCTTTATCAATCGGATGGTGGATTTTCCCTTCAATGGGAGTAAATGGTTTGGCTCTAGCATTTGTAATACCCCAAGGATTAGCAGGAATATTAATGTTTATATCAATAGCATTCGGTAGATATCCTATAAAATTTAAGATTTCTAATNTTAAGAAGGAAATTTTTATTGATATATTGAATGTTGGTGGATTAGGTGCAATTAACAGTACAAGTATTGCACTAACTATGATCCTTACTACTACTTTTATTTCTAGATTTGGAACAGAAGCAATTGCTGGGTATGGAGTTTGTGCTAGACTCGAGCAAACCTTAATTCCATTAGCATTCGGTGTTGGAGGTGTTTTAACCTCTTGTGTTGGAACAAACTTTGGCGCAAATCAATTTCTCAGAGCTAGAAAATCAGCATGGTATGGAGCCTCATTTATTGCGTCTATTGCAGCTTTTGCAGGAATTATTTTTTCAATATTCCCTAGCTTATGGCTTAATTTATATACTGCTGATTCTAATGCATATGCCATTGGTGCACTTTACTTAAGTATAGTTGCTCCTTTTTATCCTATATTTGCTTTTGGTAAAACCTTATATTTTGCTAGTCAAGGAACTGGCAATATGATTATTCCAATCTTTGGAGCTNTAACAAGATTATCAATTGTTGCTATATTTGGCTTGATTTGTATCTCATTGGACTTAAATATAAAATTTTTATTTTCGATCATTGCTTTAGGTTTGTCTTCAGTAGGGCTCATTTTATTTATCAATATGTTTGGNTNAGTTTGGAACCCTGATAAAAATACTTAACTTTCCAAATTCTATATAATTATTTGAAACTAAACTTAATAATCAAATGCAAGACAAACTAAATAATCTTTTAGAAGACCAAAATAAAAATTATAAATCAAGAACAAAAAATTCATTTAACAAGCATAAAATAGCTACCGAAGTTATGCCCGGTGGAAATACAAGGACTACTCAATGGATGGATCCTTATCCTTTTTTTGTTGATAAAGCGAAGGGTATGTATATCTATGATATTGATGAAAATAAATATCTAGATTTTATGCTTAATGCAACAACATTAATTCTGGGTCATGCTAATCCAAAAATTATAAATGCTCTATCCAATCAAATAAATGATGGTACTGTCTATAGTGTTCCCACTGATGGTCAAACAAAACTTGCTGATATTTTAGTTGATAGAATACCATCAATGGAAAAAGTTAGATTTACCAATTCAGGTACAGAAGCAACAATGATGGCAATTATGGCTGCAAGATCATTTACCAAAAAAACTAAAATAGCAAAATTTGAGGGAGGGTATCACGGTACACATGATCATGTTTCAGTAAGTGTTTATCCAAAAAAAGGTGACTTAAATCCTGAAACTCATCCTGGTATTCCCGAATATAGTTTCCAACCTCCAAGTATCTTAGATGATGTAATAGTTCTCCCATATAACGATAAGGAAAAGTGTGAATCTTTATTAAANAAATATAAAAATGATTTGTCATGTATAATAATGGAACCTATAGTATCAAATTTTGGATACTTACCATTAGACTTAGATTTTCTTAAGTTTATTCGAAATATTACTGAAGAATTGAACATTGTTTTGATTTTTGATGAAATTCAAAGTTTTAGAGTTTCAAAAGGTGGAGCTCAAGAATCTTTTGGCATAACCCCGGATATGACTACATTAGGAAAAATAATTGGCGGAGGGCTACCTGTTGGGGCTTTTGGAGGAAAAGAAAGTATCATGGAACTTTTTGATCCTAGTAGTAAAAAATATGATATTGCTCATGCAGGAACATTTAATGGAAACCCAATGACTATGGAAGCTGGGATTGCAGTTATGAATGCCTTAGATCAGCCTGATTTTGATCATATGAATGATTTGGGAGAAAAATTGCGACAAAGACTTAGATCTGTTTTTGATGANATAAATTTACCTGTACAGATAACAGGGTTTGGATCTTTGTTTGGTATNAATTTTAATGACAATGAAATTGTTGATTACAGAACATTTATTGAGAATAATTCTGATATGACAAAAATTCTATTTACTTATCTTAGAAATAATGAAGTTTTGCTTCAATTAAAAAATGCTGGTGCTTTAAACGTTTTGATGACAGAAAAAGAAATTGATTTTTTTGTTGATACAACAAGAGATATAGCAACTCAAATAAAGGAATGTATTGATGAATAAGATTGATCTATCAGGAAGAAATGCCATAGTTACTGGAGGAGCCCAAGGNTTTGGATTAGAGATTTCTCAAAGATTTATTGATTCAGGAGCGAANGTAATGATCTGGGATATTGATAAAAAGTTAATTGAAGGCTTGCAAACTCAACTTGATAAGCACAGTTCATTTTTTGATATCGTCGATGTTACTGATTTTTCTAATGTTTCCGATGGAATAGATAATGCTATCAGAAAGCTAGGTAAAGTAGATATTTTTGTTAATAATGCTGGAATTACTGGCCCCAATGAAACCACCTGGGATTATCCAATTGATGATTGGAGAAAAGTAATTGAAGTGGACTTGAATGGAGTATTTTATTGTTCAAAAAGTATTGTTCCTCATATGATTGAAAATAACTATGGAAGAATAGTCAATATAGCCTCTATCGCTGGTAAAGAAGGAAATCCAAACGCTCCAGCATACAGCTCTGCTAAAGCTGCAGTTATTGCTCTAACAAAATCTTTAGGCAAAGAATTGTCTCAGTATAATATCTCTGTGAACTGTGTAACTCCATCAGCTGCAAAAACAAGAATTTTTGATCAAATGACCGATGAGCACATTGATTATATGCTTTCTAAAATACCCAGAAATAGATTTGTAAATTTGCAAGAAGTTGCTTCTCTGGTGACCTGGCTGTCTAGTGAAGAATGTTCTTACTCTACTGGAGCTGTATTTGATATAAGTGGAGGTAGGGCAACTTATTAAGTGATACTTTACCAGATAAAATATCAATCACCAATCGGTGAATTACTAATTGCTGCTGACGAAAATAATCTTTTACTTCTAAAATTTCTCAGAACAGATAAGATAGAAAACTTTATTAATTCTAAATTTTCAAATTATAAGATTTATAGAAAAAAAAATGAAATTTTAGATAAAACTACTTCTCAATTGTCTGAATATTTTTCTGGTAAGAGAACAGAATTTAATATTCCACTGAATTTTATTTATGGTACAAAATTTCAAGTTGATGTTTGGAAGAAGTTGAGATCAATAAAATTTGGAGAAACAGCTAGTTATTTAGACATTGCAAGATTAATTAATAACCCATTTTCATACAGAGCAGTTGGAAATGCTAACAACAAAAATCCAATTTCAATAATTATTCCTTGTCATAGAGTTTTGGCTAATGATGGCAAAATAGGTGGTTATGGAGGTGGAATTAATTCTAAACAATTTTTACTAGATATAGAAAAAAAATATCCTTTAGGAAAATAATTTTCTAAAACATATAATCAAGTTGATTTTAAGAGACGTTATTTATTTTTAAAATAATTTTTTCTGATTTATAAATTCCCAAATTTGGACATTCTGTCTATTAAGTTAACAGTTAGGACAAATAAATAAAATAAAAATAAAGTAAAAGGAATAAACTATGTATCTATTCAGAAGCTTTAGAAAACCAAAATTAGATTCACACAGAAAAATTCTAGATGAAACAATCGAACTAAGAAAATTGATGGGTTGGTCAGGAACCGGAGGAATAACTAACGGAATTCTTAATCCATCCGGAATGGTTTCCCATTACAGAAGATTTGATTCATTAGGGGATATTGATAGTCATCTTTCATCTGCTCAATCAAACCCTAATGTAGTTAAAAAAATAGATCAAATGAACTCTTTGTGCGAAAGATATGCGAATATTATCTTTGAGGTTATAAGACCTGTTAGTGATATTTCAGATTTAAGTGAATACAAGTTTTTAGTACAGTGGTGGTTTAAAGTAAAGCCTGGTCACATAGGAAATGTTGTCGATATATTAAATGATTTTGAAATAGAAATTGGAGGGTTAAAGCCATTTATTCAAATGCCTCTGAGTACTCCTGATCTTGGAGATATAACGATGGGAGCACCTATAAAATCATTATCTGTTATAAGATCTTTTGCTGAATCAAGAACTGCAACATCTACCATGGTTGATTCATTAAAAGAGCACTTGATTCAAACAAAAAGAATGTTATCGGGTCACAGAACCGATTAGAAAAAATACATAAATATTTAAGGAGGAAAATCAAATGGCATTTGGGATTGTAAGACTTTATAGTTCTTCAGAACCTCAAAAATTAATTGAAGAAACCAATGATCACTTGGATAAAAATAATAGAAATAATGCTTATATTGGTAGATCTATAACTAGACCCAATATATTTCTACTTGCTAGTAGGTATGAAAATTTACAAGAAAAAGAAGATCAGGATAATGAGAATAGAACTCAGGATTTGATGTCAAAAATAGGAAAAGGTGAATTCAGAGATGTTTCTTTGATTAGAGTTGTAAATAGTAACTCAGATGGTAAAGGACTATACTCAAACTCTTATCTATCATTATTTGGAGGAGAAAACTCAAATATTAAGAAGACAACAGAATTATCAGAAAAAATTATAAGTATAGATGGCCAATCTTTTCTTGATAAAGGAATTTCTATGTTTCAAACCGTTTTAATAACAGGAATTCCAATGAATAGAACATTTATATGGCATGGAATTAATAACTATGAAACTGCAAATAAATTTATTAATGAAGGATTAGAAGCATTTCATTCAGATCAGGCAAAAAAAATAATACCTGAAGTCTTACCATTATGGACCACAAAAAATAGAGGAATATTTAAGACGATTAGAAATATGAGTTGAAACTAGAAATATCTATGGATAGATTTAGAAAACGTGATTATTTAATTATAATATTTTTTTTATTAATTATTTTTGCTCTCATAGTATTATTTTTTTTTGGATACTATTACAAAAATCACCTACTGGAAAAAGTTGGTTTATATTATTTAGAAAGTTGGAACTGGGGGCATTAATAAGTTTTATCAAATCTCTAAATAGTAAAAACTTGTTAGAAAAACTTTACTTTATATAAACATTAATTATATAAATATTCTCATAAAACATGCATGAGTATGCGTAGTCCTGATAGTTTTCTACTTGATCATGGTTCTACCTATGGAAATGGCCCAGACTGTAATTATCATAAAACAAGTACCTGTTACAGTATTTACCAAGGTAGTTAGATCTGGGGCGAAAGGAACAATAAATTCTATAAAAAATACAACTATTGACGCAGCTGTTGCCCATAATGACACCTTTCTATTGTACTCTTTTTTCATTGTTGCTGCCCATGTTATAAAAAAACTTCCAAAACCAAAAAGAATTGTTGAAATTATGTTTATGGAAAAAGTCATTTTTGGGCCTATTTCTTGATCAATAACTCCAGAAGCTGCACCTATACCAATTGAGCTTGCAAGACACCAACCAGAAATAGCTATAAAAATAAAAGGAATACCTGTTCTTGATACTGCATACCCTTCACCACCTTCCATTGACTGAGAATAATAAATTAAACCAGAAAGTAGTGTTACTAATCCAATCACTACAGTGATACTACTTATTATTGCTAATTCAGAGTAATCATTCAATAACTGTAGAACCTCCTTGGTGTTTGTTGGATCAACCGAACCGCCTATTTGTAGAACTCCACCTGGCTGTATAAAAAAACTAAGTAATGCTATTATTGGTCCTACAATCAGGGTATAACCTGCAAATTTCCTTGGATTAATATTTTTCATTTTTCCTCTTTAAGATTAGATATTATTTGATAATTATATTATTCAGAGAGATCTTGATATTACTTGCTTGTTAAATTGTCATATATTCTATTCAAAAAATAATTAATTATCGTCTGCATTATCTTCGTATAATCTAATCCCAATTTATAACAAATTTTCCTGGTGCACCTTTCGAAAATTCTTCGTATGCGTTAGGAGCTTCTTCAATGGATGATCTTGATGTGATCACTGAATCTAATGGTATTTTTCTTTCTGATGTAAAACGTGCGGCCTCATCTAACCCAAAAGTTGAGAAAGTCCAAGATCCTAGCAAACTCAAATGCCTATGAATAATATGGGGAGTCGGTTCAAATCTTACTTCTCCACCTTCTCCTACAAAACATGCTTTTCCAAAAACTTTTGTAGATTCTACTGCTGATACTCTTGTTTCTGATAAACCAGCAGCTTCTAAAGTTGAGTCCGCTCCAAAGCCATTAGTTAACTCTTTAATTTGTTCAACGACATCACCATTTTTGGGATTTATCAATTTCCAAGCACCTGAGTCTTTTGACATTTGTAATCTTTCATCTGAAATGTCAACTGCGATTACTCTTGCCCCAATTTCTTTTGCAAACATCGTGGCAGCTAATCCAACAGGACCTTGTCCAAAAATTGCTAAAGTTTCTAATCCTGATATTTCTAATTTTTTTAATGCTTGAAATGCAGTACTTGCTCCGCATGCAAGATAAGCTCCTATTTCATAGGATAATTCGTTAGGTAAAGAAACACATGTAGATTCATGAGCAACCATAAAGTCACCATGTCCACCATGCATACTTCCTCCATAATATTCTTTTTTTTCAACTACCTCACATAGTTGTTGCCAACCCGTAAGACAATAATTGCATTGCCTACACCCTTCGTAGTGATGTTGAATAATTCTATCTCCAACACTTAAATTTTTTACATTCGATCCTAATTCAACTATCTCTCCACATGGCTCATGTCCTGGCCTTCTAAGTTCTCCCTCATGCTCATTAGGTTTATCATCTCTATATCTCATAAAATCAGAACCACATAATCCTGAGGATCTAAGTTTTATTAATACTTGTTCGGGTCCAGGTGATAATTCAGGATAATCTATAACTTCGGCAATACTATTACCTCTGAAAGCAACTCCACGCATACATAACTCCTTAATTTATAGAGATGGTTGTATTTTGTATTTTTCTAATTTATTCTCATCAATATCTATACCAATTCCAGGTTTATTTGGAAGAGAATATTGACCGTTTTTAGCATCAAAAGCTTCACCTAGAATGATTGATTTCACTGCATGGCCTTGCTCAGAATGTTCCATGATTAGGAAATTTGGGATAGTCATTGAATATTGTAGTGTAGCCGCTATAGAAACTATTCCTCCTCCACCAACGTGAGGTGATATAGGAATATTATATAACTCAGCAATAGTTGCAATTTGCTTTCCACCAGTTAAACCTGTTCGAGCTATATCTGGCATGGAGATATCGTAAGCTCTCTTTTCAAATATTTCTCTCATTTCATATTTTGTTCTTGTCCATTCACCATTTGCAATAGGCAGGTCCAAAGATCTGGAAATTTCACATAAACCTGGTATGTCTATTGGGTCTGAAGGAGATTCTAACCACAAAAGGTTTAATTTTTCTAATTCTTTTCCAAGTTTAATTGCATTGAATGTGTCAAATCCCATATGAACGTCTAGCATCAACCCTATAGATTCACCTATTCTTTCTCTAACTTTTGACACTATTTCTATGGTGTTGTCTATATCTTCTTTAAGGTGCATCTTGAGATATTTGTAACCTTTACCAACAGACCATTCTGCTTGATCGGCTACTTCTTCAGGTATAGTACCTCCAATCCCATTATAAAGAGATATCTTATTTCTATGTATTCCACCCATTGCTTGTGCAGTAGGCATTTTAAGTGCTTTACCTATGGCATCCCAAATTGCTATATCTACACCACAAATTGCATCAATATAAAACCCTGTATAGTGACCTCTTTCTCTTTTTGCAGCATAATTTTTATGCCATATTGCTTCTACGTCAAAAATATTTTTACCAATTGTTAATGGAGTAACAATATCTTTTATTATTGTTGCTGAAGTATTAGGGCTAACCGGAGATTGGGCTTCACCCCATCCAATAATTCCAGTATCAGTTTCAATTTTTACAACTGTTGTTTCATGTGATTTAGAGTAAATAGAAGTGTTAGAACCATCATCTATATAATATTCACCCATATCTTTGATAATTGTTTCATAACTATCCATTGATTTTATTTCGAGATGTCTTTTTTTCTGTGATTTGTTTTCTGATTCTTTGTAAGAATCAACTTTTTGGGAAAGTTCATTATTAGCAAGCATGGCAGTATTAATATTTTTTGTATCAATTTTTCTTCCTTTGTCAGAGCTATTTGACACTCTAATAGGAAATGATTCTATGTTTACAATTTTCATTTTTTCTCCATTTTTTCTAACAATTTACTGACAAAACAGTTTTTAGGGTAAAATTTCTCTAATTTGATTTAGTATAAGTCTTAACTCTTCAATTTGGTACCCCGTACGAGATTCGAACTCGTGATCTCCGCCTTGAGAGGGCGGCGTGTTAGGCCACTACACCAACGGGGCATATTTATGGCTGCCCATCCAGGATTCGAACCTGGGTTCTCAGATTCAGAGTCTGATGTCCTACCACTAGACGAATGGGCAAATCAAAAATTTATACTTTTCTATTATATTCCTAATATCTAAATACTATGCCTAGATTAATTAGAATAAAAGAATTCAATTTTGGATTTTAATTAACATTTCCAATTTATACTTGATTTCTTTGCTAGTTATAAAACACCCATCATGTAGTGCGTTTTGATCACCTTTTGGAAGATACTTCCATTCCTCTAATTCTTCATCCCATCTTTTATCAATAATTCTATGCGAAATATGATTATAATTTTTTTTCAGTATGAATTCTAATGAAATATCGCAGCCCTCCATATCTCCAGGAGATGCATCAAATTTTGTAGGGACATAACTAACTACATCACCAACAAAGAACTCTTGATCTTCATTTGTTTTAGAAACTAATCCCAATGTATCATCAGTAAGTAGTGGTATCATACTTCCTGTTGGAAGGTAATTCATTAGTCTGAAATTATAAGGATTTGTATCTGATAAATTATTTAAGTCTATTCTGAGATACCTAGAATCATTTTCTGATTTTTTATCTAGTTCAACCCAATTAAACTTAAAATTTGCAGATTGACCTGTCCTCACCGTTGTATCTAAAATAGAGTTCCCAGTTTTATAAGATTCTCTTATATTCTTAACCTCTAAAATCATATTATCCAAATCATCATTAAGTTTAGAAATTTGATTATCGTGATCATATTTTAGATCACTAATAGATCTGTCATTTTCTTCAAGTATGGTTACTTTTTCATCATTTAAGTCAGAAATTTTTGTTTTAAATTCTTGTATTTTGTTATTTAGTGATTGATTTTCTATTGCTAAAGAAACAGTCTTTGATTGACTAGTAGAATTTTCTTTTTCAATTTCTTTTACATTCTCAACAATTTTACTGTATTCACTTAGTAGCAACTCATATTCAGTATTTAGGTCTTCATATTTTTTCTTAACACTTATAGAACCTGATAAAAAATCTTCATCTTCTTTGTCTATTTCAATGTCTGTAAAATCAAGCCTTTCAAAATTATCTCTTACAATTCTTTTCTCAAGTTCTATTATTTGCTCAATTGAAAATCTTTCAGTTAAGTTTTTTATATTGTTTATTTGATCAGAAGAAAAATCTTCAGTGATATTTACAAACTCAAGCGGGATATTTTGAGGATTTGAAATACTGTTTAATAATTCTTCATTAGCAACATTTTTATCTGATGTTTCTAA
>PBHA01000005.1 GCA_002719425.1 Chloroflexota bacterium | reverse complement strand
ATGAAAATAACTAAAATTGAAGCAGTATACCCTTCTTATAAAACTTCTTTAGCAGGTTGGAGACCAAATTTATGGCAAATAATAATCAAAATTCATACAGATAAGAATGAAATTTATGGATATGGAACAGGCGGTGGTGGAAATGCCAGTATAGAAATTATCAACGGACATTTATCTAACTTTTTACTAAATAAAGAAATTAATAATTTATCAGATATTACTGATTTATTTGATAAATTATTTTTTGAAAGTATTCCATACGGTAGAGCTGGAGTAGCAATGATGGCAATTTCAGCAATAGATCTTGCAGTTTGGGATGCTTATAGTAAATATTATGAAACTCCAATAAAAAATCTATTAAGTGATCAAAAAAATCATGAAAAAAATATAAAAACTTACGCTACTGGCAATAATGTAAATGAGTATTATTCATTAGGAATACGGGACTTTAAATTAAGCATAAAGTCTAAGGATGATTTCAATAATGAGTCAAAAGAATTAATAAAAATAATTATGGATATTAAAACTAAATTTTCTAATTCAAAAAAAATTATGATTGACTGTTACATGTCATGGGACAGAAATTATACAAAAATCATGTCCGAAAAATTAGCAGAAACCGGACTTGAGTGGATCGAAGATATTGCTACACCAGATACTATGCTAATTGAAGATTCAATGATTGGTAATTTGAATGGTATCAAGCTTGCTGGAGGAGAACATGACTTCAACTATAATAACTTTGAAATTATGGTGAAAAATAAAATATATGATATTTGGCAACCAGACATTACATGGTGTGGTGGGATTAGTTCAATATTAAAAATAGTAGATATCAATAAGAAAAAATATAAGATCTTTCTTCACAGAGGAGGTGAGCCTTGGGGATTACCATTAATTGAATCAGGAGTTGTTGATAATATGGCAGAATTACATAATCCTAGAAGTAAAAATCTTCAGATGGAACAATGGAACAACAAAACCATAAAATCATTGGAAGATGGTATATTGATAACTAAGGATTATTTAGGTTTCGGTGCGGATCCAATAGAAGGAATTTTTTAGATGAGTAAACAAAATATAGAAATTATTTTTTTGGGGACCGGAACATCTGAAGGTATACCAAGAGTTAGCTGTCTGACAAATAATTCAAATTGCAAAGTTTGTAATGATGCAATAAAACCAAATTCAAAAAATAGAAGGTTAAATACTAGCCTTTTGGTAAAAATCAATCACCAAAATATTCAAAAAAATATCATTATAGATGCTGGAAAGTTTTTTTATCAATCAGCTATAAACTTGTTCCCAAAGCATAATGTAAACACAATAGACTCAGTTATACTTACTCACGCTCATCAAGATGCTGCAGGAGGTTTCGACGATCTTAGAGATTGGACTAACAATACGCAAAAGAGTATCCCTATTTATCTAAGAAAAGAAGATTTAGATGTACTAAGTAAAACATTTTATTATCTAGTGGATACCTCAAAAATCACATCGGGTGGAACTGTAGCTAAGTTAGATTTTAATATTATAAATCAGGATAAAATAAATATTTTTGGAGAAGATTTTTTACCTCTAAAAGTAAATCATGGCAAAAGTTATTATGCGAATGGGTATAGAATAGGAGATTTTTCATATATTAGTGATTGCTCCTTCATTTTAGAAGAAACAATGGAAAAAATTAAGGGAAGCGAAATTTTAGTTTTAGATGCTCTTAGAAAAGGTAAAAAGCATAAATCACATTTTACTCTTGAAGAAGCGATTGAAAAAACCTTGGAATTAAAACCAAAAAAAGCTTATTTTACAGATGCTTGTCATGATATTGATCATGATGAAGTCAACGAATTCTTGAAGGCTGTTTCAGCTAAATCTGGTATTGAAATGGAACTAGCTTACGATGGATTAAGCATTCTAATTTAACTTACTATAAATCTTTTTAAATTTAAAAGAGATTATGACGATTTTGTTGAAAACCTTAAAGTTAAGTAACCAAAAATACCAGCAAAAAATGAAGCAATTAAAACCCCTAGTCTAACCGATGTTTGATACTCAGGATCAGTAAATGCTAGACTTCCAATAAATAAGCTCATAGTAAATCCTATTCCAGTTACTAATGAGAGTCCGTAGTATTGCCTCCATGTTATATCAGATGGTAATTTACAAATTTTCAACAAACTACCTACGTAAGTAAATAACATGACACCAATTTGTTTTCCTACAAATAAGCCTAATATAATACCAATTGTTACTGGATCCCAAAGAAGATTAATTTTCATACCAGAAAAAGAAACCCCAGCATTAGCAAATGCAAAAATTGGCAAGATAATAAAATTAACCCATGGCTCAATCGAATGTTCTAATTTATGCAAAGGTGATTGATCTGTAGATTCACTAACCCCTAAAGGAATAAATTGAGCTAATAAAACTCCAGCTAGACTAGCATGAATACCAGATTTTAGTACAAAAACCCAAAGAAAAATTCCTATAATCATAAATGGTAATAAATTATTAACTTTTCTATTATTCAATAAAAATAAAATACTTGTGGATATAAGGGCATAAATCAAATAATTTAGGGATAAGTCAGATGAATAAAAAGAGGCAATAATTATTATCGCCATAAGATCATCAATAATTGCGATTGCAACTAAGGTAACTTTTAATGAAATGGGAACCCTATTTCCCAATAATGTGACCACACCTAATGCAAATGCTATATCTGTAGCCGTTGGTATAGCCCAACCGTTAAGAGTAGCTTCATTTCCAATATTAAAACTTATATAGATAATGGCAGGGACAGTAATTCCACCAATAGCTGCAACAGCAGGCAAGCTAAACTGTTCTCTTGAAGAAAGATGTCCTTGGACTAGCTCTCTCTTAATTTCTAATCCTACTAAAAGAAAAAATATTGCCATAAGTCCATCATTAATCCAATGGTGTAAATCCTTATCTATAGAAAAATCTGAAATATTAATGCTTATAGAACTATGTAGAACTTTAGAATAGAAGTCGCTTAGGGATGAATTTTCAATAACTATTGCAGTAATTGCTGACAAAAGCAATAAAATACCTGCAGCTGATTTCAATTTGAAAAATTTTCTAATAATTTCTATTGGCATTTTTATGGATTATGAGGCACTTAATTATGGTTATGATATCTTTAGATTATCTAATTATATTTTTTGGTTTCCAAAAATTTTTTGAGTTATCAAAAGTTAGTAAACCAATAAATTTATGATTCAAATTATATATTTTAATCTCCTCATTATTCAATAAATTTAAGCTCAGGCTTTCAGAAGAAAAAACTTTTCCTTGATAATATTCTTTTTCCATATCCTTATCAAAAATTAATTTTTTATTCTTGGTAAATATGGTTCCCATAGAAAAAAGATTTTTCTTAATTTCTTCAATTTTACTTATATCAAAAGTATCATTTATTTCAAAAGGGCCATAATTAACTCTAGTTAATTTAACTAGAACTCCTAATGAATTTAATGATTTAGCAAAATCATATGCAAAACTTCTAACGTAAAATCCGCTTGCACACTTTATTACTAGTTTGAGGTATGGTGATTCCCAATTAATGATTTTTATATCACTCACATCTACTATACGAGATTCAAGTTCAACATACTCATTATTTCTGGCATAATCGTATAACCTTTTCCCTTTTTTTTTGATAGCACTATAGACAGGTGGAACTTGTTTAATTGAACCTAAAAAGTTAGGAATTTTTTCTTTTATAACATTTAAGTTATCTGGTATTTTATCGGTTGTTTCTTCTACGTCCCCCTCCAAATCATAAGTAGATGTTGACATACCAAACTTAATTTCAGCTAGATATGACTTCTTAAATGTTTGAAAATAATTAAAATATCTTGTTGAATCATTAATCAAAATTGGCAGGATTCCTGATGCTAAAGGGTCTAATGTTCCAGCATGGCCTATTTTATTAAATTGATATTTTGATTTTATTTGTCTTATTACATCATTAGAAGTCCAGTTAATTGGCTTATTAATCAGAAGGATTCCACTTTCATTAAACTTCATTTTTCTTATTTTTTTTCAGGAGTTATTTGATTTATCAGATCATCAATTTGCTTTTGAAATTCAGAACTATTATCATGCACAAATTTTATTTTAGGAATTCTAGATGTTCTTATACTTTTTGAAAGTTTGCTTTGAAATAAACTTTTTTTTTGATTCAAGTCATCAATTATTGAATCAATAGAATAATCTTCAGTAAAAATACTTACCAAAATTTTTGCATGTGCAAAGTCTCTACTCGTAGCTACATTTGTTATAGAAATTATTGTGGATCCATCATTATAAAATCCTTTTGACAAATAATCGCCGACAATTTTTTTTACAGAATTATTAAATTTCTCAAGTCTAAAATCTACCATAAATTACTTCAATTCATAGCACTCTAAAACATCTTCAAGTTCTAATTCATGAAAACCATTTAATACAATTCCACCTTCCAGATTATTGGTCAATTCGGTAACATTTTGAGTAAGATGTCTCATAGACTCAATTCCGCCATCAAAAATTACCTCAGAATTTCTAACTAATCTGACTCTTGCATTTCTTAATATTTTCCCATCTGTAACTCTAACACCTGCAATCTTTTGAACTTTTCCTCTAGGAAAAACTTCTAAAATTCTAGCAGAACCTATATTGACCTCAGATTTTTCTTCACCTTTCAGCCCTTGAATAATTTCCTTTATTTCGTCTACTAATGTATAAATAATATCAAAGCTTCTTATTGGAATATTATTGGCCTCAGAATGAGATCTTGCACCATCTTGAACTATTGTTTGGAAAGCAACAATTATACAATCTTCTGCACTTGAAGCAAGCATTACATCCGAATCTGTAACTGCTCCAACTGATCCAGAAATTATTTTTACTTGTACATCTTCACTTGTAAGATCACTTATAACCTGTTCAACAGCAGTTAATGCTCCATTTGAACCTGTCTTTATAACTACATTTATCTCATTTTCTTTTGATGCTTTAGCTCTTTTGACCACTTGAGATAAAGTTGTTATTTTATTATTTTGCCTTTGATTTGATCTTGATAATTTCTGTATCATTTTTTTTGCTTCTTTTTCACTAGAAACAACTTCTACAATTTCACCAATTTCATTAATTCCTCCTATACCCATAATTTGAATTGGTGTTGAAGGTTTAGCTGATTTTGTTTGGTTCCCGTAACCATCTATCATCTGTCTAATTTTTCCTGAATTTGTTCCAGAAACTATAATATCACCCTGTTTGAATGAACCAGATTTTACTAAGACTGTAGAAATAGATCCTTTTTTAGGATCGTTATAAGATTCAATAATCACTCCTTTTCCCGAAAGATTTGAATTGGATTCAAGTTCACTTATTTCTGATAATAAAGAAATAGATTCCAAAAGTTCACTTATACCTTCTCCTTTTAGAGCAGATACTTCAACAGAGAGGACTTCTCCTCCATAATCCTCTACAATTAGCTCATGCTCAGTTAATTGACCTTTTACCTTATCTACATCAGCGCCCTCTAAATCACATTTGTTAATTGCAATAATAATCGGCACGTTTGCATTTTTAGCATGATTTATAGACTCAATAGTTTGGGGCATCAATCCATCGTCAGCAGCAACTACTAAAATTACAATATCAGTTACGCTTGTTCCAGATACTCTCATAGATGAAAAAGCTTCATGGCCAGGTGTATCTATAAAAGTTATCTCAGATCCTTGGTGTTTGACCTGATATGCACCTATTTTCTGTGTAATACCACCCTCTTCTTTATCAACAATATTAGTTTTTCTAATAGCATCTAAAAGTGTTGTTTTACCATGATCGACGTGGCCTAGTACTGTTATTACAGGAGCTCTTTTCTCTCCAGTATTTTTGTCAGATGTATCTATAGAAGACCCAATATTTAATGCATCTTTATTATCTACAGACTCTTTAGGCTTTAGTACAGGAATTTCAAATGATTGAGCTACTCTTGCTGCAGTAGAAAAATCAACCTCTTCATTAACAGAAGCCATTACTCCTAATTTCATCAAGGATTTAACTACATCAACTTGTGATTCTTCAAGTATTTCAGCTAAATCACCAACCGTTACAACAAGAGGTAAAGATACTGGATCTCGTGAAATTACTTCTGAATTTGATTGATCTGGATCGTTTGTAGTCAAATTTATTCCTTATCATTACCGTTTATTTTTTTTTCTTTTATCTGATTTTTTTGAATTTCTGTTATTATTTCCAAAAGTATTCAAAGATTCAATGTCTTCAGCAAATCTTATAGTCTCATCTGATTTATCTTTGGAATCTACTCCATCAAGATTCCATATATCTTCAGATGAAAAGTCTAAAATATCTTCTTTTTGTTTCTTTTCCTTAATCTCAGCTTCTTCTTTTTGTTCAAGTTCCTGTATTTCTTTTTCTAAGGCCATTAATTCTGCTTCTTCGTCTACGGAATTTTGTGCAGTAGTTTCAGCTTGTTGTGGCTCTTCAAGGATCGTTTCATCAAATACTTCTTCTATTGTTTGAACTGCTTCAGACGATTGTTTTGGAGTAGTTTCTTCGACAACATTCGTATCAGTATTTTTAGAAACTGTTTCATTGACTTTAGTAGGTTCCTCAATTTCAACTTCTTCTTCAGCTTGCACATCAATTTTCCATAAAGTGAGCTTGGCAGCGAGTCTGGCATTTTGACCTTCTTTACCAATTGCTAAAGAAAGTTGTTTTTTAGGAACTGTAACCGTTGCTGAACTATCATCAGGATTAATAGATACGTTTGATACAGTAGCGGGAGATAATGAATTAGTAATTAATACTTTTGGGTCTTCATTCCAGTCTACGACATCAATTTTTTCTCCAAGCAATTCATTTACTACATTTTGAATTCTTATTCCTCTAAGACCTACGCAAGCACCTACAGCGTCCACATCTTCATTTTCAGAAGAAACTGCAACCTTGGATCTTGCTCCAGCTTCTCTAGATAAAGCTTTAATTTCAACTACTCCTGCAGATATTTCTGGTACCTCGGACTCAAAAAGTTTTCTTAGTAGTTCAGGATGTGTTCTTGAGACAATAATTTCTGGGCCACGCGCTGTTCGTTGAACTTCAGTAACATAAAATTTCAACTGTTGTCCAACTCTATATTTTTCATAAGAGGTTTGTTCAGAGGGAGGCATAAGAGCATTTGCTCTACCAATATCCACAAAAATATTTCTTGAATCAATTCTTTGAATTGTCCCTGCAATAACTTGACCTTTTTTATCAGCAAATTTTCCAAAGACTAAGTCTCTCTCAGCCTCTCTCAATTTTTGTAAAACTACCTGTTTGGCAGTCTGAGCTGCTATTCTACCCGGATTATATTCCATAAAACCTGTCTCAATAAAATCTCCAACTCTTAGGTCTTTATTGATTTTTTTCGCTTCTTCTAGAGAAATTTCAGATAAAGGATCTTCAATTTCATCTTTTTCTCTCACGTTTAAAATTGTTTTTACAATAACATCACCCGTTTCAGAATCTACTTCTACTAAAACATCTTGTCCTTTAGCTGCAGGATCTTTTCTATAAGCTGATGCTATAGCTTCTTTTACTGCAGAAACTACGATAGATTGAGGCAAATTTCTTTCTGCAGCTAACTGAGTTAAAGCTAAAAAAAGTTCATTTTTCAAAGTTACCTCCTAAGATAACCATAAAATTAAAAAAAGTGGGCAAAGCCCACTTTTACTATCAATTCTTCCTTAAATTTTTCTTTTCTTATTCATATTCTATCATGAACTAAGAAAATTTTAAGTATCAAATTGTTTTTTTTTAAAATATTCTACTGTTTCTTCAAATGATAATTTATTAGAAATATTTTCGTCCCTGTAAAATATTTCTAATAATCCCGACCCTAAATTCCTCTTAGAAACTATGATTCTATATGGTAATGACAATAGCTCAGAATCATTAAATTTTACCCCTGGTTGAGCATCTCTATCATCAAAAAGAACATCAAATCCAAAACTAGAAAGCTCAGAAAAAAGTTTTTCTGAAATATTCATTACTTCTTTATCATCCATCTGAAGAGGAGCGAGATATATAGAAAAAGGAGCTATTGAAATTGGTAAATTCATAGAGTTTTCTTTCCTATTAGCCTCTATACAAGCTGCTAAAAGTCTTCCAACTCCTATTCCATAGCATCCCATTAAGATATTTTCCTCGGATCCTTTATTTGTTGAAAATTTGGCACCCATTTTTTTTGTGTATGAATCTCCAAGCTTGAAAACATGCCCAACTTCAATCCCTTTCTTTGCCTTTAAGACTGAACCGTCTATAGAAAAAAATCCTTCTTTAGCTTCTGCAATATCCAGCATTTTTATATCATCTAAATCTCTAGAAATATTAAAGTTTTTATAATGTTTATCTAATTGATTACTTCCTATAATAAAATTATCAGGCCCCATCGAAACTGAGTCATCATATATGAAATCAATACTATCTATTTCATAAGGTGATATAAATCCAGGAATTAAATCTAAATCAGTAATATCTTTTTCAGAAGCAGGTTCTAGATATGTTGCATTCAAATAATTGCGTAGTTTTGTTTCGTTTATATCGTAATCACCTCTAATCACGCAACCTATTAATTTTTTATCAAACTTATAAACAACCGTCTTTAGGGTTTTACAGGCAGGAACTTGTAAAAGTTCTTGAAGCTGTTTTATTGTTTTTACATTTGGAGTTTCAATAATTTTTATTTTTTCTTCAGCTTCTTTCTTATATACATCTTTTTTAAATACAGCTTTCTCAACATTAGCCGCATAATTTTGATTTTCACTTATTAGAATTAGATCTTCTCCAGAATCCGCTAACATAATAAACTCGTTGGATTCCTTTCCTCCAATAGCACCTGAATCTGCATCTACAATAACTACTTCTGTTGAACATCTAGAAAATATTCTCTTATAAGCTTCAACCATTTTTTTATATGAAATATCTAATCCTTTTTGATCTTTATCAAATGAATAAGCGTCTTTCATCTCAAATTCTCTAACTCTTAATAATCCTCCTCTAGGTCTAGGTTCTTCTCTATATTTAGTTTGAATTTGGTAAAGAGTAAAAGGTAGATCTCTGTATGAGTTAACATTTTTTGCAACCATATCAGTAACTGTTTCCTCATGAGTAGGCGCCACTATCATCTCATTTTCTCTTCTATCAGTAAATCTAGCTAAAGGTGGAATAAAAGTATCTAACCTACCAGAATTCCTCCAAAGATCAGAAGATTGAATAACTGGCATATTTATTTCTAGAGCACCCGAGTTATTCATTTCTTCTCTTATAATATGCTTTATCTTTTCTATCGATCTCCATCCGATAGGTAAAAAACTAAATATTCCTGATGAAACTTGAGAAATAAAACCTGACCTATGCAAAAGTCTATGACTTTCAGTCTCTAAGTTCTGAGGATCTTCACGATAAGTTTTCCAGAAAAAATCAGATAATTTTTTTGACCCTAATAGAGCATTAATATTCATTTATCTCCCCATTTTTTTTCGACATATGACTCAACCATGTCAATGAACTCACCAGAAATATTATTACCTTTTAGTACTTTAATTTTTTTCCCATCAACATAAACAGGCGCTGCTGGACTTTCTCCAGAGCCGGGTAATGATACACCTATATTTGCAGCTTTAGACTCACCTGGACCATTTACAACACATCCCATAACTGCAACTTTCAAGTTCTCAGAACCGGGATATTTATCAGCCCATTTCTTTTTTTTATTATCAAGGTATACATTTATTTCTGAGGCTAATTCTCTAAAATATGTCGAGGTAGTTCTTCCACACCCTGGGCATGAAGTAACTTCTGGCTTATAACTCCTTATAGCTAAAGATTGTAAAATTTCTTGGCAAAGTTCCACCTCTCTTGACCTTGGGGAGCCAACTTCAGGAGTTAAAGAGGATCTAATCGTATCTCCAATTCCTTGTTCAAGTAGAATAGATAAGGCAGCTGAAGTTGCTACGATAGATTTTATTCCCATTCCAGCCTCTGTCAAACCTAAATGCAAAGGAGCAGAACATCTTTTAGATATTTCTCTGTAGCAATGTATCATTTGATTTAACCTTGAAACCTTGCATGAAATAATAATTTTATCCTTACCTAATCCTAGGTCTAGAGCTTTTTCATATGATAATAATGCACTGGTTATTAATGCATCAGATTCTATTTCATCAGCACTCTTAGGATTCTTTAATTTTAAGTTCTCATCCATTTTAGAATTTAATAATTCTTGGTCTAATGATCCTGCATTAACTCCTATTCGTATTGGCTTATCTAAGTCCTTGGCAATTTCAATAAATGTCCTAAAATTATCATCTTTTCTATTTCCTGTACCAAGATTCCCTGGGTTTATTCTATACTTATCTAATTGTTCAGCACAATCAGGATGATCTTTGAGAAGTTTATGTCCTATAAAGTGAAAATCTCCTACAATAGGAACATCTATGTTTTTATCTCTTAGTATGGATTTAATAGTCTTTATTGATTTTGCTGACTCAGAATTATTTACGGTTACTCTTATTAGTTCTGAACCTGAATTATATAATTCTTCTATTTGAGATACAGTTTTTTTTACATCTGCTGTATCAGTATCTGTCATTGATTGGACAACTATTGGGCTGTTTCCACCTATATTTACTTTACCCACTTTAACCAAATGTGTAATTTTTCTCAAAATATTATCCTTTTATCATAATCTTGAAATATCTCTAAACGAAATAAATATGATCAATATTATAAGTATAATAAATCCTACCCCATGAATGTAAGACTCTATACTCTCAGGAACTTTTTTACCTCTTCTAAAAATTTCAATAAATAAAAATGCTAATCTCCCTCCATCGAGAGCTGGAAATGGCAGTAAATTTATAATAGATAAGGATAAACTAATTGAAGAAGCTAGAGTAACTAAAATTAATATCTTGTTTTCAACAGTTTCTTCTGAAGCTACGACATTACCGCTTATCTGACCTAAAGCTATTGGACCTAACGCCTTAGGACCATCAAAAATTGGATTTGAAGATCTATTTATTATTCCAATAATAGAAAAATAACTCAATTTATAAATTGACAAAGATTGATTTACTGAATCTTTAATATTTTCTAAAAATCCTTCTTTATAAATTCTTGAATTTTGAGAGCCTATTAATATTCCTATTGATCCTTCTCTAATTTCATCAATCACCCCAGCTTCATAATTTATTTTTCTAGCATCATCAAGAGGAATTCCATTGGCTTCGTTATTTAGGACTATTGGTAATTTTTCACCAATAGATAAATTTGAGTATTTTTTTGCATCCTCTAAAGAAATAGTTGTTTTTGAAGTAGAATTTGTGATTTCAAAAAAATTGATAGTTCCAGCATAAGGATTTATTGTTCTTGCTTTTTCTAATGAAATATCTACTCCAATTTCATTCACAGGAGGATCCCATCTAGCCAAAATATTGTAATTTTCAGATAATTTATCATCGTAATAAAACTCATTATTTTCTCCTGGTTTTTGAAATAAATTTGGTATACCTCTTACGATTTCCCAGTCAGATTTTTTACCTAAATTTTGTGAAATTTCATTCTGTAAGTCCACAATTGAAAATATTTTCTGATTATTGATTGAAACAATTTTATCTCCAGATCTTAATCCTGCTATATCTGCAGGTGAATTTGGCATAACCTGCTGAACGATTATGTCTGAAATATTTTTTTCTACAATAAAAATACTTACACAAAACATCATAATAAAAGGTAATAAGAAGTTTATAAAAGATCCAGAAAAAATTATTATAAATCTTCCTAGATAAGAGGATGAAGACAAGGAATCTTTCGAGTTATTTTTTTCCTCTCCAAAAAGTTTGACAAAACCACCAAAAGGAATTAGGTTTATACTCCAATTCATCGTCTTAACTTTTATTTTATCCTCAAAAATATCAATGATTTTTAATGGGATTAAGTGTTTATAATTTTTAGAAATATTTTTTTTTGAAAGATAGATAATTCTATTTTCACTTAATTCAACATATATTATTTGATCTTTATCTAAATCTTTAGAATTGATCTGAGCTGAATTATCAAAACTATATTCAATTTCTTGGGTCCAAAAAGAAAAAATTTTAGGAGGAAAGCCTAAACCAAACTCTAAAACCCTTACCTTAAAGTATTTTGCAGTTAGGTAATGACCTAACTCGTGAAGAACTACCAAAGGTGTAATTATTAATGAAAGTGTAATTATACTAACTAAAATTTGCATTTTCTATAAATTTACTTTTTGAGAGATTTTTGACTTTAGCATATCTCTAATTTCAATTATATTATCAAAGTTAATTTGATCATCAAATTTTTCAGTCTCTAAAGAAGATATCATTAGTTTTGGAATAGAAATATAAGAAATTTTTTCTTCTAAAAAAAGATCTACCAATATCTCATTAGTTATAGATAATGCAGAAATATACAGAGGTCCTTTTTTTATGTAATCAATAGAAAAATCGTAGCAAGGATATTTTTTTCTATCTACCGGACTGAAGGACAGATTACTTAATTTAGAAAAATCTAGTTTATTCTGGTAATTTAATTTTTTTGAATCATAATTCAAAGCGTGTTGAATGGGAAGTCTCATGTCAGTCTTGGAAATCTGAGCTTTAACTGATCCATCAGAAAACTCTACCATTGAGTGAACCAAGCTTTCTCTGTGAATTAATACTTCAATTTTTTCTATAGGAAAATCAAATAGATAGCTTGTTTCAACTATTTCAAAAATCTTATTCATCATAGTTGAAGAATCTATAGTAATTTTTTCTCCCATAACCCAATTAGGATGTTTTTTGGCCTGTTCAGGCGTAATATTTCTTAAATCATTGAAGCTTAAGTCTCTGAATGCTCCACCTGAAGCAGTTAATATAATTTTTGAAATTTCATTATTTTTTCCTTCTATACATTGCCATATTGCTGAGGGTTCAGAATCTACAGGATATATACTAGATCCAAATTTTTTTGCATTTTCCATTAGTAATGGACCATATGTAACAATGACTTCTTTGTTTGTAAGACCTATATTTTTACCACAATCAATAGCTTTGAAAATGGGGATATGAGCTTGGGAACCTGATGATGCAAATAATATAAAATCTACAGATTTATCAGATACGATTTTTTCTGAGTCTAAGAGTGTTGATTTTGAAAAATTAAATTTTAATTTTTGTAAATTATCATAAAATTTTGGTTTATATTTTGCCACTTGTGACTTTAGTTTTTCTATATTTTTTCCCGCAGTAATTGCATAAATTTCAAATTCATTAGAATTACTTGAACAAACTTCTAATGTTTGAACTCCTATAGAACCAGTAGAACCAATAATTACAATTTTTTTCATAATAAAAAGAATATCCAAAAAGATATTGCAAAACTAGGTAAAAGAGAATCCAGTCTGTCTGAAATTCCTCCATGTCCATATAAAATTTTTGAGAAATCCTTAACTTTTATTGATCTTTTTACCTTAGAAACAAATAAATCTCCAATAATACTAGTAAAGATTACTGAAATAATTAATATTGTTTTTGTAGAAAAATTTATTGGATCGTCAAAGACAAATAAAAATAGATATATATATCCCCCTAATAAGCCTATTAAAATTGATCCAAAGTATCCTTCTATAGTTTTGTTTGGAGAAATATTTTCTAAAAATTTTATCTTATTTTTTCCTAAGATTTTTCCAGTTAAGTAACCAGATATATCAACTGTAAAGACTTGAAATAAAACAAAGAAAAATATTTTTTCCCAATTTAGAAAATTATTTTCAATAAAAATTATATGTAGAAAAAATACGAGATATAAAATAATAAAAATATACATTGTTTTTTTTCTTGATGAGATATTTTTTTTAAGTTGAAAAAAAAATTCAAGAATAAAAAATAATAATGATAATAGAACCAAGGGATGCACTAATAAATCATCAAATATCAAAAAATTTATTTTAATTTGAGGTAAGTATATAAAACTAAATATTATTAGAATTATCCCTAAAATACTAGTTGTAAGCCTACTATAAAAATTTTTAAGTTCCACCAAAATTTCTTTTCCTTTTTGAAAAGTCTCCAATTATTTCTTGAAGATTTTCTTCACTAAAGTCAGGCCAAAAAATATCTAAAAAAAACAACTCAGAATATGCAGCTTCCCATAGTAAAAAATTTGAAAGTCTTTTTTGACCCCCAGTTCTTATGATGATATCTGGTTCAGGAAAATTTCTTCCTGATAATATTTCAGAAAAAGATTCTTCTGTAAGTTTTTTTAGGTCAGAAAAATTCAAGTTCCGAACACTTTGAACTATTTCATTTCTAGAACCATAATTAAATGCAACTGATAGAAAAAAATCTTTATTATTTTTTGTAATTTCTTCAGATCTATCTATTTTTTTCAAAATGTTTTTTGGAAGATTTTTTTTACTCCCAATGTGAGTAATTTTTACACCATTTTTGTTCAACTCATCAGTTTCAGAATCAATTACGTTTGTGGCAAGATTTAAGATATATTTAATTTCTTCTGATGATCTAGTCCAATTTTCGGTAGAAAATGCAAATATAGTTAGATATTTAATTCCAAATTTCTTTGCTGCAATGACAGTTGGTTTTATATTTTCATATCCTCTTAAGTGACCCGCTGACCTTTCTAAACCTTGATCAATTGCCCATCTCCCATTTCCGTCCATGATAATAGCGATATGATTGGGTTTTAATTTATCAGAAATCATAAAGAAAAACTAAACTTGCATAATTTCAGATTCTTTTGTAGCAGATTCTTCGTCAATAACTTTAATTGACTTATCAGTTAACTTTTGAAGCTCACCCATTGCTCTTCTAGAATCATCCTCAGAACAATCTCCTTCTTTTTCTAGTTTTCTTATATCTTCTTGAGCGTCTCTTCTAACATTTCTTATGGCTACTTTTGATTCTTCACTTCTTTGTTTAAGGAGTTTTACGACGTTTTTTCTAGTTTCTTCAGTCATTGGTGGTATATTTATTCTAAGCCTATCTCCTTCAATTTGAGGTGTTACACCTAAATCAGATGTTTGTATACCTTTTGAAATTAGTTCAAGAGCAGATTTATCCCATGGCTGAACTATTAAGCTTCTTTGATCTCCTACCGAGATTTGTGAAAGTTGATTAAGAGGCATATTTGAACCATGATAATCTATCTTTATATTTTCAAGAAGATTTGTAGTGGCTCTACCTGTTCTTATAGATTTAATGTCAGATACGAAGAATTCACAAGATGAAGTCATCCTATCTGAACATTGATTTAATATTTCTGAGAGTTCCATATTTTATATTTTTTTTTATTATAATAACTAAGTTATTTTTGGTGTATATATTTTGGTACCTACTTTTTCACCCGATATAACCTTAAGTAAATTGTCTGGTTTAAATAAATCAAAAATAACTATTGGTAAATTATTATCCATACAAAGTGTTAATGCTGTTGAATCTAAAGCTTCAAGTCTTTTACTTAATGCTTCATGATGAGTTATTTCTGATATTTTCTTTGCTGATTTATTTTTGTTTGGATCCGAGTCATACATTCCATCAACTCCGTTTTTTGCCATAACTAAGATATCAGCGTTAATTTCTACAGCTCTTAAAGCTGCTGCAGTATCTGTTGACATAAACGGATTACCAGTACCTCCAGCAAAAAGAACAAGCCTCCCTTTTTCTAGATGCCTAATTGCTCTCCTTCTTATATATGCTTCAGCAACTGAAGGTAGGTTTAATGCAGATTGAGTTCTGACTTCTATTTGATTTTTTTCAAGCTCGTCTTGAAGTGCCAGTGCATTCATTATTGTTGCAAGCATTCCAGCATAATCTGCAGTAGATCTGTCCATTCCTCTTTTTTCGAATTCAGCACCTCTCCAAAAATTTCCACCTCCAGCTACAATAGAAACCTGGGCATTTATTTTGGATACTTTTTTTATTTCAGTAGCAATAGTTTTTAGAACTTCACTATCTAAACCAAATTCTTGATCACCTTTTAACGATTCACCACTAAGTTTTAATACAATTCTTTTAGGTTTATTAACTTCCAATTTCAAACCTATGAATCTTCATAATCACAATATTCTCACCAACTTTAGCAGATAATTCTTTTACAACTTCTCCAACAGTTTTAGAACCATCTCTGATATATTGCTGAGATTCTAAAATTTCATCATCGTTTAAGTCTTTATCTTCATCTTTCGATATTGCTCTAGGATTCATAGCAGCAACTTGCATAGCTATTTCTTTTGCACATTTAGTAAAATCATCTGTTCTAGCAACAAAATCAGTTTCACAAGACAATTGAACCATAGATCCGATTCTTCCGCCGGTATGAATGTAGGATTCTACTATACCATTTTCTGTTGCTCTACCAGATCTTTTTTCAACTGAGGCTAATCCTTTTGCGGTCAGTAATTCAACAGCTTTATCTACATTACCTTCTGATTCTTCGAGCGCTTTTTTTGCATCCATTATTCCTGCACCTGTAGAATCTCTAAGTTCTTTAATTTGTTTTGCTGTTATTTCTGCCATTTAAATCTCCAAAAAATTTGATTTATTTTTCTGAATCTTCTTCTTCTGTTGAAGAATCTGTTTTAGTTTTTTTTGATGTTTTAGTTTTAGATTCTAACTTCTCTTCAGCCTTAGAAGATTTTTCTTCTACCTTCTCTTCAGCCTTAGAAGATTTTTCCTCTACCTTCTCTTCAGCCTTTTTAGTCTGTCTTTTGGAGGCCTCTGCTTGAGCTTTATTTCTTGCCTCTTGTTCTTGTCTTTCAAGCTCAGCTTCTTCTGCTAGCTGATCTTCTTGTCTTTTACGGCTGATCTCTTGTCCTGAAATTATTGAATCTGTAACTAAGTCAGTAATAATTTGTATAGATCTCAATCCATCATCATTGGATGGAATAGGATAATCAATTTCATCAGGATTAGAATTTGTATCCACCATTCCAACAACTGGTATTCCTAATTTTTTTGCCTCAGCGACTGCAATATTTTCTCTGTGAATATCAACAACAAATAGAATTGATGGTAACTCACTCATCTCTTTAATACCTGAAAAGAATTTATTGAGTCGTCCTCTTTCAGCATCAAGTTTTTGAGACTCACGTTTTGTCTGAGATATAACTAATCCTTTGGCAAAAGATTCTTCTAACTCCACTAATCTTTCAAGTCTTTTCTCAATTGTCTTGAAATTAGTCATTAGACCTCCAAGCCATCTTTGATTAATATAATAAGAATCTGACCTTTCAGCGTTAGATTTTATAATACTTTGAGCATGTTTTTTTGTTCCAACAAATAAACACTTTCCACCTTTGGATATCACATCTTCCATGAAAGTTAAAGCTTCTTCAAGTTTTACCAAAGTTTTAGATAAGTCTATGATATGTGATCCATTTCTCTTCGCAAATATATACTTAGTCATTTTCGGATTCCATCTTCTTGAGGGATGTCCGAAATGAGAACCAGCATCAAATAGATCTTGAATTGTTACAGACTTTATAAGTTTTGTAGTCAAATTTATTCCTTATTCTTGTTTAATATAAATAAAAGTTATTCCAGTAGACTATTATAACAATTATTGTTCTAAATTCACACTAATTTCAGTAGAAAATGGAATAATGAAAAATTATTACTAAAACTCACTCATCCAGTAAAGAATCAAATATGATCCACTTATAATCAATATTACTGAAGCAACATAATTATAAATTTTGAAAAATATTTTTATCTTTTCAATGATAACTTTCAAAAATAATAAACTTATAGATACGATAATAAGAGAAATCCAAGATCCTATGGAAAAGAGAGTAAAATCTAAAAATAAATTACCTATTGATGATGTGTTGGAAAAACTAAATACTATTGACATAAAGACCGGTAGAGAGCAGGAGAGCGATGTTAATCCAAAAGAGATCCCATAATAGAAATAAAATCTTAAGTTTTTCTCAGTATTAGAACCTACAGAATTTGCCAATCTATTCAATCCTGAAAAATAAATTGTTCCTCCAGAAAGCATATAAAATCCATATCCAAGTAAAATTACTGAAATGACTAACCCTAGATATGAAAAAATATTTTTCAGAGCATAAAACCCACTTGATATCATAAGTCCAAAAAGAAAAAATATTAGTATAAATCCAATTGTTACAGTAGTTGAGATTAGAATAGATTCAGAAACTTTTCTTAGGCTAGAATCTAAATTTTTGTTATCTTTTCTTCCAATAAAATATGAAAAATACACAGAAAGCAATGCAAAACCACATGGATTAAATACAGCTACTAGACCTGCACTAAAAGCTATACCTGATCTTAATAATGTAGATAGGTTTGAAAAAAAAGTACTCGTATTAGCTGAAATTTCAAAACCAAAAAATAGTATATTTGAGATATTTTCACTTTCAAGAAAAAAACCTAATAAGACTAAAAATATTAGATACAAAAAAAATAGCAGTGAATAGCCCGTCTTAAGAATTTTTAGAGTAAGCATACATATAAATATTTCCCAGAATTTGGGGAAAAAACCTTTTTCCTAGTTTATATTTTCAAGTTTTGATATTTATGACCTATTATATTTTTTATAGGACTTAAAAAAATTGTATCACTCTAAAACTAGAACAGTATGTACAACCTAGAAAATATTAAGACGACTGAACAAGAAGTTGAAATTCTCGAACTTCTATCAAATGGTCTAAGAGCATTCGATATAGCCCAAAGAATGAATCTAGCTGAACAAACTATAAAAAACAAAGTTCAAGTTATATGTATAAAACTAGATTCATCTAATCGTACGCAAGCTGTTGCAAAGGCTATACGATTGGGAATAATTTAGGCAGACTCTACAGGATTTTCAAGAACCCCAACCCCCTCAATTTCTATTCTCACAGTATCTCCAGGATTTATTGGTGGAGTTTTTCCAGAAGTTCCAGTCCAAAGCATATCACCAGGCAACAAAGTCGCATACTTACTGATAAAACTAATTGCTTTTGCGGTAGAAAATATCATCTCAGATGAATGACAACTTTGACCCTCAACACCATTTACAAAACCCTTAATTGATACATTTTGAGGATCAATTTCTGTAATAATATACGGCCCTAAAGGTCCAAAAGTATCAGCAGATTTAGCTCTCCACCATTGATTATCAGCATCGTCTCCTCCTTGCCATTCTCTAGCAGAAACATCGTTTCCACAGGTATAACCAAAAACATAGTCTAGGGCTTCATCTTCTGAAACATTCTTTGTAACTTTTCCAATGATTGCTACAAGCTCAGACTCACAAGCTACCAAACCTGCTTCAGGATGTATTTTTATAGGATCTCCAGGACCTATAAGTGCTGTAGATGTTTTATAAAAAGGTTCAGGTCTAGTAGGTGCATCTCTTTCAGCCAAATGTGAACCATAATTTAATGCTAAACATAAACTCTTTGAGGGATTAGGATTTGGACATAAAATCTTAACGTCAGATTCTTTGTAGGTATTTCGAGTTTTATTGTATGTTCCTAATATAGGATTTGAGTCTATTTCGATAATATCTTCGTTTTCTACAATTCCATAAGAAATATTTCCGGAATTTTCAAATCTTGCAAACTTCATTTTTTTCTCCATTTTTTGATTTAAATCATTCTTTTACAAATGTTGTTATAAGTGTAATCTACAATTGTATAACGTCAAGAAAAAAGAAATATTTTTATGGTTAAATCATTTATTGAAGTTGAAAATCTATCAAAAAACTTTGATGAAAAAAAAGTTCTAGATAATTTATCTTTTATAGTAGAAAGGGGCGAAATAGTTAAAATTTCTGGAGATAACGGATCGGGAAAATCAACTTTACTAAAAATAATTGCTAGAATTTATACTCAAGATAGCGGTCAAATCAAAATTGAAGATAAAAAAATAAGCAATTCTTCTCTTTCTAAAAGTAAAATATCTTATGCTTCATCCGATTTTATATTTTATAAAGACCTTACGGTTAAGAAAAATCTATTACTATTTTTCAATTTAATCGGAGAGGATAAAAATGTTTATGAAAAAAACAAAACTTTTTTAGATATAGAAAAATTTGAAAATTTATATCCAGACACCCTTTCGAACGGTCAAAAAAAGAAAATGAATCTTTTTAGATGCCTTATTCCAAAATATCCAATATATCTTCTAGATGAACCTGAAAATGGTTTGGATGATAAATCTAAGATGGACCTAGATAATAGATTGATTGAGTTATCAAAAAGCTCCACAATTATTTATACATCTCATAATTTTGGATTATTATCTTTCTACGACAAAACAAGTAAAGAAATAAAATTATGAAAAATTTCTATAAAATTTTTTTTATTATCAAAACTATAGTTTTCAAAGATTTTATTGAAGAAATAAAATCAAAAGAAATTTTTATATCAATAATATCTTATTCAACATTGGTACTAGTTGTGGTAGCTACAACTTCTAGTATCAATAAATCACCAGAATTCTTCTCTGCTATATTTTGGATATCAATTAGTTTTTCAATAATACTAGGTATAAATAAATCTATGTCTAAAGAATTTGAAAATAGAGGTATAGAATTACTACTTACCGCTCCAATTGATAAAGAGTTAATTATAATTTCTAAGTTTATTTCTAACTTTATTTTCATTAATTTGTCAAGTTTATTCATTCTTTTATTTAATACTGTGATTCTAAATTATGACCTTTTTGAAATTCCCTTTCTAATATTAGTTTTTATTGTGAATTTAGGTTTTAGCATAATCGGAACTATTACTTTTTTGCTATTCTCTAAGGTAAGAGGCAAAGAAATACTTTCACCCATGTTATTTATTCCTCTTATTAGTCCTTTACTAATGGGGGGATCTATACTCACAAATCAAATTATTCAGAATGATATAAAAAATATAAGTTGGTTTGGATTGATCATAGCATATGATTTATTATTTTTTCTTATTGGTTTATTAATTTCAAATATCATTTTTGAGGAGTAAAATAATAATATCAAGTAAAATATAATGAGTATTGTCAACTGGAATAGGTTACAATTTAATTACATTAAAAATTCAAATGATTAAACTATTTTATACGTCTATTACAGCAATAATGTTTATTTTTATGCTATGGATGGTTTTTTGGTGGATACCAATAGATATTTCGCAGGGTCCAGTAGCAAAGACAGTATTTATTCATGTGCCTCTAGCCTGGTGCTCTATGGTTGCGATTATTTTAGTTTCAATTGCCTCAATAATTTATTTATTTAGAAAAAATCTTTTTTGGGATCAAGTTGCACAATCTACGGCAGAAATAGGTGTCATTTTTGGAATTGCTGCTCTAGTAAGTGGTATCATTTGGGCAAAACCAATCTGGGGAGTTTGGTGGACAGGAGAAGCAAAGCTAACAACAACCTTAATTTTAATATTAATTTATATAGCTTATATTCTTTTTAGATCTTTATATAAAAACAGTTTTCAAATGAAAAAAATAGCTGCTGTTATTGCTGTGATTGGAGCAATTGACAGTCCAATAATTTATTTTGCAGCAAACTTATGGCAAGAAGCTCATCCTGTCACAGTTATTGGTCCTCTTGCAGAAAGTGAATCATCTTTCGGTGCAGACTATGGCATAACATTATTAGTTTCAGTAATTGCTTTCACTTTGTTGTTTGTTTTGCTTACAAATATAAGATACAAAATCATTAAATTAGAAAATATCACGAGGGAAAAATTATCATGAAGAAATCTATTGTTATACTAATTTTTGTACTATCTTCATTCATGACATTTGGTGGAATTAATGCTCAGAGCAATGAAGAATTAGTGAATGGTTTCATTAAGAATATTAAGTCAGAGAATGAAAAAATTGTCATTGAAATTGTTGATAATTTTGGAAATGATTTCAGTTTAGATATCACTATCAAAACTGAAATAGGAATTGAAACTCAGTCTGGTGAAAGATGGGTTGGAACGATCAATAACGATCAAGAATACGTAGTATTTTTATTAGAAGAAGCACAACATAGCCTAGAACCAATTTCAGTTAAGTATTCTGGAGAATCAATTAATTCTTTGGTAAGTTATGAATCTTCAAACATCAAAAATAATCTAGGTTATCTTGCAGGAAGTTTTATTTTTCTTGCATTACTATTTTTTGGATATCTATTTATAATTAATAATAAGATAAAAATAATTTCATCCAAAAATTAATGACAGAAAATTCTGATCAAAGAGTAGTTGAATTAAGAAATAAGAAAATAACATTTATCTCAATAATTTTTGTTGTTGTGATTTCTTTACTATTTTTTGGATTTCAAGCTTTTTCAGAAGCAACTTATAAATATTATTCAGTTGAAGAATTAGTTAGTTCTCCTACAATAAATAGTCAGTCAAAAATCGGATTAAAAGCTGTGTTAGTACAAAATACCTACGTAAGATCTCCAGATGGGTTAACGGCTAACTTTGTTGTAACCGATGAAAATGATAAAAATAATAACAACTTAAACGTTGAGTATTCTGGAGAAATAGGTAGTGTTTTTTTTAATGAATATTCAGAACTTATAATGATTGGAAAATTTAATACTGACGGAACTTTTGTTGCATCAAATTTGTCAGTAAGGTGTCCTTCAAAATATATGACTGAGGAAGATTATACCTAAATAGAATAGCTATTCAAGATATCTTTAACTTCTTTTGATTTAGTAGCTATTATCTTATCTTGTAAATCATTAATTGTTGGCGGAGCCTTTTTATATATAAGCCCTAAAGGAACTCCTCCTTTATTTATTAGCTCAACCGCAGCGTTATAATCACTTGGATCATGATCTTCATCTACAATAAATGCAGTCCCGGGTATATTATTTTTCTTATCTCCTCTAAGGATGTCATACGTATTATTATAAGTAGTACATGGAGATTGAACGTGAACAATAGATAGACCAGGATGTTTCATTCCTTCTACAATAAACTCAGCTAAAACTTTAGGCTTGCTTGAATAATGAGAAGCTATATAACTAACTCCATATGTAAGATAAAGCTCTAATGGTTTCATTTGAGCATCTAATTTTCCAAAGGGAGTTGATGTTGTTATTTGACCAGTAGTAGATGTCGGGGAATTTTGACCTTTTGTTAGCCCATAAACTCCGTTATCCATTATTATGCATGTCATGTTTGGATTTCTTGATGCAGCTGGAGGAATATGCTCAGCTCCAATTGATAAAAAGTCACCGTCTCCTGCAACAACTATTGTATTTAGTTCAGGTCTAGAAGTTGCTACACCAAATGCGATAGGCAATGTTCTTCCATGTATTCCATGAATTCCAAAGGGTTGTTCTCCATCCATCATATGTACCATATTTCCAGAACATCCAATACCAGCAATTATCACATTTGATGTTCTTGGAATTTCAAATTCTTCTGTGTAAGTTCCAATTGCTTGTTCTAAAGCTCTTTTTACTCCAAAATCTCCACAACCTGGACACCACTTAAAATCATACTCAGGATTTCTATCGCTCAAGTCTATACCTCTGTTTCTTTTATTTTTTCTAATATTCTATCTGAAAGATAAGTAGGTTTAAAGGGTAGTCCTGTGTACTGAGTTACAGAAACGGCATTAATTCCATCCATTCTGAGTATGGAGGACCATTGCCCTTGAAAGTTTAATTCAGGAACAATAACTAATTTTTTTTGCTTAAGTTGATCTATAATTTCCTGGGGTAATGGATTAAGAGCCATTGAATAAATCCAAGTAAGCTTCTCTTTTTTTTCGGAAAGTTTATCAAAGGCTTCTCTTGCAACTCCTTTAGTTGCTCCCCAAGGCATTATAGCAATATCACATTCTGGATTTTCTATTTCAAATGGAGCATCATTAAGTAATCCTAATTTTGCAAATCTTCTCTCAGTAAGCCTCACATGATGCCTAGGAAGATGTGTCGTATCTCCTATCTCATCATGCTCAGATCCGTTAGCTACATAAGCGACTTCACCACCAGGGACTGGCATAGGAGAAAGTTCTCCCTCCCAGTCTTGATATCTTTTGTAACCATTAGCTCCAGTATTTGAATTTCTTCTCTCATCAATCATAATTGAAAGATCTGGTTTTCTAATATTCTCTGTTCTTTCAGCTAAACTCATTTCTCCCATAATCATCACGGGGCCTTGATATCTTTCGGCCCAATTTATAGCTAATCCTCCAGCGTAAAAACATTCTTCAACAGAGCCAGGTGCAATTACTGGTAACTTCACATCTCCATGCGCAGGAAACATACACGCAAATAAATCCGACTGCTCAGTCTTAGTAGGAAGGCCAGTAGCGGGGCCTCCTCTCTGAATATCAATAACAGTACAAGGGATTTCTGCCATCCATGCAAGTCCTAATCCCTCTGACATCAATGCTACACCTGGACCTGCAGTAGCAGTCATTGCTTTTTTACCAGAAAAACCTGCTCCAATAATATTATTAATAGCTTCTATCTCAGAAGCCACTTGAAAAACAAATTTACCTTTATTTATTAGGTTTTGTTCCATCCAAATAAGTATTGTCGTAGCTGGTGATATTGGATAACCATAATAACTATCTAAACCTGCTGAAGCAGCTCCTAAGGATAGTGCTGCATTACCTGTGATCATAATTTGTTCATAATCTGGGGCAATAGGATCATCGAGAGACCCTACACTAAATCCACTTTTTTTAGCAACTTCTACGCCTAGACCGATAGCTATAATATTAGAACTAATTATCTCTTCATCATTATCTCTTCCTCGAGTGAATCTTTCTTTGACGAAGCTTTCAATACTTTCTATCTTAAAATCAATCAACGTAGCTACTGCTCCAAGAATAACCATGTTAGCTGCTCTAGTATTACCAGATTCTTTAGCTAATTCGTCAGCATTTATTCCAAAGTAATTACCTTCTCCTGAAGGTTCACAGTCTTGCGCATTATAAATGCATACTCCATTTTCACTTAAGTCTTGGATGTGATTATCAAATGCGTATTGGTTTAATACAACCAGAACATCAACAGCATCTCCATTCGATAAAACTGGTGTTGTAGAAATTCTCACCTGAGATGATGCAGGACCTCCCATAATCTGAGATGGGAAAGTAGAAAATGTCTGACAATAAAAGCCCGCACCAGTAGCTGCTCTTGCCATAGCATCAGCAGATGTAACTAACCCCTGTCCACCTTCACCTGCAAATCTTATTACAAAATCCTTAGATTTTATTTTTTGAGTCATAATAGTAGTAAATCTTTTTTGATATCTGTTAATTGTATAAAAAATAAAAAAATTTCAACCAATTTGATCATATTTTAAAATTGAAATAATATCAATTGGATACAAAGTAAAAAATTCAATATTATATACATATAAACTTTTTAAGTTTTCAAGGATTTATATGGATAAAAAAGTAATTTGGTCCGCTGGTGGGGTCGTTATAGAGAATAACAAGGCTCTAATATGTCATAGAAAAAAAGAAAATTTATTCTGCTTACCAAAAGGAACTCCTGAAAAAAATGAATCTATACGAGACACTGCTGTTAGAGAAGTTTCAGAAGAAACTGGAATTTATCCTGAGATTCTAAAAGATCTTGGGCAAATAAAATATGATTTTATTGGACCCAAAAATCAATCCAGATATAAGAAAAATATAATTTACAAAAAGACCGTATATTTTTTTTTGATGAGTAATATTGGAGGATCAATAAAAAATCATGACGAAGAATTTGATGAAGTTGTTTGGATGTCTATACAAAATGCAAAAGAAAAACTAACATATAAAGATGAATTCTCAATCTTGGAAAAGGCTTTTTACGCCAAAAATAATAAGTAAGTCAGAAAATAAAATATCTATTTTTGGAAATAAAACAATTATAAGACCCAAAAAAAGAAAAGATATAGAAAATGATTATCAATGGCGTACTGATTCAGAATTATCTGATCTGGATGCAACTGTCCCTATCAATTTATCATATGAACAATTTGAAAGAATATCTATAAATGAACTTTCTAAGTCATCTCAATGGTCTGAAAAGTTTTCTATCGAAGATAGCGAAAATAAACATATTGGAAATTGTATGTATTACGACGTAAACAGATGGGAAAAATCATGTGAATTCGGGATTATGATTGGAAATAAGTCTTTTTGGAATGGAGGCTATGGAACCGATGCAACAATAAATTTATTATATTATATTTATTCAGAAACAGAGATTGAGTATGTTTTTTTGCACACATTAAAAACTAATATCAGAGCACAAAAAGCTTTTTCCAAAGCCGGCTTTTCTTCCCCAAAAGAGGTTAAGAAAGGAAGATATGAATTCTTCAAAATGACCACTAATAAGGAAGAATGGTTAAAAAAATTTAGTAACTTAGATATTAAAATTATTCCTGAGGAGGGGAAGGATTAATTAGCTCTGGTCCAAATGTTTCTGGCACTGCATTAGCTAACTCCTCAACAGTCCATCTGCTAGCCTTTCTTATAGATCTTCTTGTCTCATATCCATTAAATAAGCTAATTCTATTGCCTACAGCATGAATAATCTCTCCATTTAAATGAGAAGCAGCATCTGTACATAACCAAGCAACTACTGGTGCCACATCTTCAGGGTCATAAATAAAATGATCTTCTTCTGCTGGCTTAAATGCCCCTGCTCTCATAGCTCTTGTAGAATCTGGTATGGATTCAGTCATTCTAGTATTTGCACCTGGTGAAATTGCATTTGCTGTAACACCGTATTTACCTAGTTCTTTTGCAACAACTCTAGTAAATCCAGCGATTCCATCCTTTGCAGCACCATAATTTGATTGTCCACTATAACCAATCAATCCTGATACACTTGAGAATGTTATTATCCTTCCAGATTTTTGCTCTCTAAATATTTTAGAAGCTGGAGCCACTACAGAGAAAGTACCAGTAAGATGCACATCAATCACATCTTGCCACTCTTCTTTAGTCATGTTAAAAATCATTCTGTCGCGTAAAATTCCTGCTGGAGTAATCACTATATCCAATCTTCCAAACTTTTCAATTGCTTTATCAACAATTTCTTGACCTCCAGCAACTGATGCAACTGAGCTAGTTGATGCCACTGCATTGCCTCCTAGTTCAGATATTTCCTCAACAACACTCTGAGCAGGACCAGTATCCTTTCCACTGCCATCTAAACTGGCTCCAACATCATTTACAACAATTTTTGCTCCTAATTTTGCTAATTCTAATGCTATACCTCTTCCAATACCTCTACCAGACCCTGTCACTATAGCTACTTTTCCATCTAGAGGTTTTTCAGACTCATTATTTTTTTCTCCAAAACCAAAAACTAGTCCTCTTCCTTCCAAATCAAAATCTTCCTGCTTGAACCTACCTTTAGAAAGAGGATTAAACAAGGTGACTTTTCTTCTAAGTTCCATCAAGTGATCAATGGTTCCTCCATGTACATGAAATATTTGAGAATTAATTTGAGCTGAATAATCACTAGCCAGGTAAGTGACAAATGGGGCTATATCTCTTGCATCTCTAGATTGTCTATATGGATTATCACGTACTGTCTTAAATTCCTCCGGAACTGAAGCTGTCATTCGAGTATCTGCGCTTGGAGCAATACTATTTGCTGTAACTCCATATTTTCCAAGATCTTTTCCAACAACTTTGGTAAAACCTGCAATACCAGATTTTGCTGCACCGTAATTAGCTTGCCCAGGATTACCCCAAAGACCAGATGTTGATGAAAAAGTTATAATTCTACCAGATTTTTGAGCTCTAAAAATTGGAGCTGCATGCCTAACTATTGAAAACGTCCCAGTTAAGTGAACATCAATAACATCATGCCATTCATCTTCAGTCATGTTGAAAATCATGCGGTCTCTTAAGATCCCAGCCACAGTTACTACAATGTCTAATCTTCCAAAGGTATCCATTGCATCTTTAACTATTTCTTCACCAGCCTCAAAAGAAGCTACAGACATCTTATTTGCTTTTGCCTGCCCACCAGCTTTTTTAATTCCTTCAACAACCTCATCTGCTAATGACGCATTTTCAACATTACCATCTAGAGATAATCCAGGATCAACAACTAAAATTTTTGCTCCATGCGCTGCTAGATCTTCAGCAACAGCACGCCCAATACCCTGACCTGAGCCAGTTACTATAGCTACTTTATCTTTTAAAATTTCTGACATATCATAACCTCACTTATTTTTTTTTGGCAACTCAATTAAAGCTGAGGCAGGAGTTGTTTTCTTACCTTCAGCATTTTCCAATGCTAATTCTACTTCAGCAAAACCAGAAGATTCATTAGCATAAATCTTTGTAATTTCCCCATAATATTTCAATTCTTCATATGGGAAATCAACTCCTCTATATGATACATTAAATTTTTTCAATTTCCCTTCAATGCCAATAAATTCAATTAGTAATTGTGCAAGCCAAGCACTTTTTAATGCCCCATGTATGATTATTCCTTTGTGACCAGCTTTCTTAGCGACTTCATCGTCGTAATGAAACTCATTAAAATCTTGTGAAGCACCTGCATACATTACAAGTTGTTTTCTATCTACTAATATTTTTTTTGGACCAATTATCTGCCCAATATTTATGTCTTCATAATAAACTTGATCTATTGATTTCATATCTTAACTCAAAAACGTTTTTTCTCCTTTTCCATAAAGAATGGTTGTGATTTCTTGTTCTGCAACGAGTATATTTTTTTGATTTGTATAAGTTGTTAGTGAAATCTTAAACATCATATCTCCAAAGCTACCAGACTTAATAAATAAATCTTTTAATTTTGACACCACGGTAATTTGATCTCCCACAAAAATTTTTTCATGAAATGTATATGATGATCCACCATCAACAAGATTTGAGAAAGAATCAGGGAACTGTTTTTCTAATCTTTTAGGTCTAAACAATCTTATAAATGTTGGAGGAGCAATTATTCCGCCGACATTATCTTTGGCAAACTGTTCATCAAAATATATTGGATTACTTTCTCCTATAGCCCGAGCAAAGTGTTCTATACTATGTTTCTCAACAACATATGTTACAGGATCGCTTTCAAGACCAATAAATGATCTCATTTCATCAGTAATAATTTCTTTAGATGACATTATTTGTGCTTTTTATATTTGAATTCAAATATAAAAGAAGTGACTGATGAAGACAATAGAAAAGTTGCACTAATGAGATAAAAAAAAGCATAATTTCCTACAAGATTAAACATTGCCAACTCAAAATAAAATAAAAGCAACGAACCTATAAACAAAGTCACAGGGATATAAAATTTAGAAACATTTTTTCTTCTACTGGAATACAAACATACCGTACCAATTAGGAAAGGAACAAATAAAGGGAAAATCACTTTTGATGAATGTAATTCAATCAAAGTTTTATCATCATCAAACTTCAAAAATAAAAGAATTATTCCTGAAATAAAACTTATAAAAATTGATAGATAAATAAAAGTTTTAATTATCCTTATAAATCTATATTCCATAATAATCCTCCAAATCCATACTTTCTTCAGGAGTTGAAATTGTTATAGGAGCTTTATTCTTTAATATTTTCTTCATACCAAATGGTGAATTAAATTTTATTGCTAGTTCAATATCGTTAGCAAGTATTCTATAAGATGTAAGCTTTCCTACACCAAAGTGTGTGTGAATGACCTTATCTCCTATAGAAAAATCAACTTCAATATCATCATCAATTTCATCCTTTGAATTAATGTTTTTCTTCTCAAAGTTTCTTTTCCAAGAATGATCTATATTTTTAATTTTGCTTGTTTTTTCAAGAACTTTATCTGGTATTTCATCTAAAAATCTTGATTTTATTGCATTATCATAAATTCCTTGAAATCTTCTTCTACTGGATGATGATAAATATAAATTTTCTTTTGCTCTTGTAATCCCAACATAGCAAAGTCTTCGTTCTTCTTCTAATTCATCTTCTGAATCCATTGATCTAGAATGTGGTAATAAACCTTCTTCCATTCCAACAATGAAAACATTCTTATACTCTAGTCCTTTGGCTTGATGAAGAGTTATTAAAGTTATAGCTTCATCATTCTCGTCGATTGAATCAACATTTGAATTCAAAGATGAGTTTTCTATAAAATCAATTAATGATTCCGTATTGTCAGCATCATTAACTACTGAAAATTCTTCAGCAGAATATTTCAATTCATTTATATTCTCAAGTCTTTCAACTCCATCTTCATCATTTCTTAGATAGTCATCATAATTAGTTATTGAAATTATTGAGTTTATTATCTCATGAGGTTCTTGAATTGAGATTTGTACTAATAATTTTTCATAAATTCCTAGAAACTCATTTATAGAATCACATATTCTTTTTGAAAGAAGAGAGCTCAAATCATCTTTAGATGCATTCCTTAAGTAGCTTAAATAACTCACATTATTTATATTTTTCTCAATAGAAATTTTATTTATCGTTCTTAGCCCAATCCCTCTTGGTGGACAATTAATAATTCTTTCAAATGCTGAATCATCATTTGGATTCACTAGAAGTTTACAATAAGCTAAAATATCTTTGATCTCTTTACGGTCATAAAATCTAACTCCTCCTACCAATCTATATTTTAATCCTAGAGAATTTAGTGCTACCTCAAATGCCCTACTCTGAGCATTTACCCTATACATAACTGCTATTTCATTTAATGAATCTTTTGATTTTGTTAATTTTGTAATACTTTTTCCAACCGAAACAGCCTCCTCTTCTTCATCAAAATAGGAATTATACTTTACTAAACTACCTTCTTTATTTTTAGTCCATAATTTTCTTTTAAACCTATTAGTATTATTTGCTATTATTGAATCTGCAGCTTCTAATATTGGTTTAGTAGATCTATAACTTTCGTCTAAATTAACCACTAAACAATCCTTATAAATCTTTCTAAATTCCAAAATATTTGTTGGAACTGCATGTCTCCAAGAATAAATAGATTGATCAGGATCTCCAACTACAGAAATTGAATTTTGCTCATTTGTAATTAGATTTGAAATTTCGAATTGTAAAGGATTGGTATCTTGAAATTCATCAATAATAACATGCTTATATCTTCTTGACCATTTTTTACGAATATCAATGTTTTCTTTAAGAATATTGTTAGTTTTGAAGAGTAAATCATCGAAATCACAGGCATTAGAATTCTCAAGAATTTCATCATATCTACTATAAACTCTAGATACAATTTCTTCAAAGTAAGAATTTGAATTTTGCTTATACTTATTAGAATTTATTGAAAGATTTTTAGCTTTAGAAATTTCAGAAATTATTACTCTAGGATTATTTTTTTTAATGTTAATATCTAATTCTTCAAATATATTTTTTATTATCCTAAGTTGATCAGAATCATCGTAGATAGAAAAACCTCTATCCAAACCTGCAAAATGACCTTCAATACGTAGAAAATAAGATGCAAATCCATGAAAAGTTTTAACTACTGCATTTGATGAATTGGGTAAAAAAGATTTTGTTCTATTCATCAATTCCTTAGCTGCTTTATTAGTAAACGTTACGGCTAAAATTTCATAAGGATTTACATCATAATTATTTATTATCCATGGAATCCTGTGAGACATAACTCTAGTTTTTCCTGAACCAGGGCCCGCTATTATAAGTAGGGGGTTTAAGGGATATATTACTGCCTCTTTTTGTTTTTCTGATAATCCATCAAGTATCTTATGGTTTAGGTCAGCCATATTATTTACTTTGTGATAGGCATGGAAAATATTTCAAATAATGAATCAAAGTCTAGACTATCAATGAGAATATTGTTGGCATATTTAACTTTTTCCATACTATCAAAATCGAATTTTTCTATAAATTCTGTAAGTTTATTTACAGTTTCCATCGTAGAATCATTAACTACTACAACAGGGATATCAAATTTTTTAGCTTCATTCAGCACGTATTCAACGGGTGTTTTAGATGATGAAGCAATTATCAAATTGACAGTTCCTGACTGTATTGCAGATAATTGAACATCAGGTCTATCCCCTCTAGCAATTAATGCCACATTATTTTTTGTAGAAAAATATTCAGGTCCCCAATCAAGTACAAATCCTCCAATTAAGAAATTCTCTATAAAATTATCAGATTCTTTATCTCCAATAATTTTTGTTGGCTCAAGATAATCAATAATTTTTTTTGCATTGTTACCCATAAATGATCTTGATTCTTGGACAATAGCAAGTATTTTTGAATCAATTAGTTCTTTATTTTTAGAAAAGTTATTTTTTTTATATTTCCATACACCATTTATTATGAACCCAACCAGTCTTTCACCGTAAAAATCAATTTCAGTTTCAAGTTCTTTATTAGAATTTTCCACTAAAATAATTCTTGCATCTTTTTTATTAAGGAAATTTAGCGTCTCATCATTAGAAAGGTTATTTAATTCCACCAGTGTCAATTGAGATTTTTCAATATCTACTTTTTTATGGTCAGAATCATATATATTATAAAAAGTTTCATTAGTTATAATTTTTCCGTTCTCATAAGAACCCACGAATGTTCGTATTCCTCTTTTTATTGATTCATGAGCTATACCTGAAAGTATAGTCGTTTTTCCAACTTTATTTTTTGATGATGAAATACAAATAACTGACATAATTAGTAATAATAATTAATAAATACTTTATTTTGTACCTTTTTTAGTCATTCATTAATAAATTTTTCTGTAAAAATTAAAGACTAATAGTTAATTTGTGCCTGGGTAGCTCAGGGGTAGAGCACTGCGCTGAAAACGCAGGTGTCGACAGTTCGAATCTGTCCCTAGGCACCACTATTGATTAAGATTGTCTTTAGTATTATATTATTGTTATGGTAATCGGATCAGACAAAAAAATACATATTGCTCATCTAATGAGAAGAGCTGGTTTTGGTTCAAACCATGATCAGATTGAAGATCTTTCTAAACTAGATTATGAAGAAGTCGTTGATCAACTATTAAACCCTGATTTTGGGCCTTTGGATGATCAAGACTTATTAGACAGGTATTTTATAGCATCTGTGGAAGCAAGAACTGCAAGGCATGCAGATCCTCAATGGACTTGGAGGCTAGCCAAATCAAAAAAACAATTAGAGGAAAAAATTTCTTTGTTTTGGCATGGACTTCTTGCTGTGGGAGGAATAAAGCTTGATCATGGCTTGGCAATGTTGACTGAAATAGATCTTTTCAGAAAATATGGTCTAGGAAAATTTGAGACTTTATTGTTGAAAATTTCTCAGGATCCAGGAATGATGTATTGGCTAGATAATCAGAACAGTCATAAAGATGCGCCAAATGAGAACTATGGTAGAGAACTACTAGAACTTTTCTCAATGGGAATAGATGAAAATGGAGAGGGTTCATATACTGAAGATGATGTAAAGTCTGCAGCGAGAGCATTTACTGGTTGGGCATCAAAGCCTACTCCTCCACCTTTTTTCTTGGGCCCCTTCCCAATGGAGTTTAATTTCGATAAGGATGATCACGATAATTCTGAAAAAACATTTTTGGGTAAAACTGGTAATTTTAATGGAGAAGATATCGTAAATATGGTTGCTACTCATCCAGCAACTGCTAATTTTATTTGCAAGAGACTCTATTTATTCTTTGTTTCAGAAGATGAAGATGAAGATGAAATAAATAAACTCTCAGAAATATATTTAAAAAATGATGGTGAAATAAAAAAAGTTTTAGAGTACATGTTCAAATCTGAACATTTTAAATCCGATGAGATCAGGTTTAAAAAGGTAAAAAGCCCTTCTGATCTAGTTTTTGGAATAGTCAGGTTAGCAGATAAATATGAAATCCCAGACTTAGATTCAGCTGAGCTTGCTGTGAACACATTATTAATGGGACAGTTTTTACTTAATCCACCGAGTGTTGAAGGTTGGCATGAGGGTGAAGAATGGATTGATAGCGGGTCCCTAATAGAAAGAATCAATTTTGCAAGTAACGAAATTTCAAATCTTTCTTCTAAAGGAGTACAGAGAATTATTGAAATTGCTTCAAGAAGTGATTGTTCATCAAGTAATGATTTCTTAAATAACCTACTTGAAATAATGGGATATTTAGAATTAAACGAAAACTCAAAAAAAATAATAATAGAACACTTAAAAAATAACAAATTTGAAAATCTGGAAGAAAAAATAATTGACACATTAAAATTAATTGTCTCAACACCTGATTTTCAGTACTGTTAGTTTGGAGTAAAGAATATGAAAAAAAAGAATTTGGTAGTAATCCAACTTAGTGGCGGAAATGATTATTTGAACACAATAGTCCCTTACGAAAGTGGTCTTTATTATGATTACAGACCAAATATGGGATTAAAAGATGATTCAATAATACCTATAGATAATAAGGTTGCTTTCAATTCAAACATGGATGTATTCAAGAAAAGTTTTGATAAAAACAATCTAGCAGTAATGATGGGTATTGGCTATCCAGAACCCAATAGATCTCATTTTCGATCGATGGATATCTGGCATACAGCTGAACCTTTCGAAAGTAGTTCAATTGGTTGGCTTGGAAAAACAGTTAAAAACTTAGACCCTGAAAGCAAAAACCCTGTCACTGCTGTAAGTTTTGGTAAAGGGCTCCCAAGGGCATTAGCCTGTCCTGGCGTATCTGTTGCTTCAGTAGGGGCTTTGGAATCTTATGGACTTTTTACAGGTGTTTCAGGATCAAAAAATAGAGAAATTTTATTAGATACAGTAGATAGAATTTATCAGCCAATGAATCTTGATGGAATTCCTTCATTAAGATTACTAGAAACTGGGAGAGGTGCACTAGATGGTGCTGATTTGTTAAGTGAAGCTCCAAAATCTTACGTTTCTGACATAGAATATCCTGAGGATAATCCTATAGCGCAGTCACTTAAGGGCATAGCACAGGTTGCAAGTGCTAGGCTTGGAACGAGAATCTTTTATGCCCAACACGGTAGTTTTGACACACATACAGATGAGCTAAAAAATCATTCGTTGTTATGGAGTCAATTGTCAGTAGCTATAGATTGTTTTCAGAAAGATCTAAAAAAACAAAATCTTGATGATGAAACAGTAATTTGGATTTTTTCTGAGTTTGGTAGAAGAATTGCTGATAATGGAACAGGAACAGATCATGGTTCAGGAGGGGTTGCGTTTTTATTAGGGAATTCTGTAAAAGGCGGTTTGTATGGAGAATATCCAAATCTAGAACCATCGGCTCAACTTGAAGGAGATATTCACTACAATACTGATTTTAGAAGTCTTTATTCTACAATTTTAGAAGATATTTTAGATGTTGATTCTGAAAAAATTCTTAATGAAAAATTTTCTAAACAATCACTGATGAAATAATGGTCACTACTAAATTAAGTTATAGCCACACTATTGGTATAGCATCTTTTGAGGGTCGAGGATTTATGAATCCAATAGATGTAAAATTCAAAAAAGATCTTCTTTTTGTCCTAAGCAGATCTAATGCTAGTAATAAAAATAATAGAATAAGTGCAGTTTCTATAGACTCAGACCATAAATTTGAATTTGCTAACTGGGGAGAAGATAAAGGTAAATCTATATTGCCCACTTCTATAGCTTTTGATAATAATGATTTAATTTATCTCAGTGATGAGCATTTAAACAGAATTTCTGTATTCAATATAGATGGTGATTTCATAAGTAGCTGGGGAACGTATGGTACTGATCAAGGAGAAATTAATAGACCTTCTGGAATAATTTTTGATAAAGATAACAATATATTAATTGTTGATCATCTAAACTCAAGAGTACAAAAATTTGATGACCAGGGTAAGTTTATTTCTTGTTTTGGTTCATTTGGAGATAGAGAAGGAGAATTTAATTATCCATGGGGGATTGATTTAGATCAATCTGAAAATATTTATGTTGCAGATTGGAGAAATAATAGAATACAAATTTTTGATAAAAATGGAAATTTTTTAGAAAGTATATCTAAATATAATGACAACTATCTCAATAAACCATCATCCGTGCATGTTGACAGAAATGAATCTATTTTTATATCCAATTGGGGAGAAGATAGCGTCATTGTTTATGATAAAAATAAAAATTTCGTAGAGAAATTAATTGGTGACGCCACTTTATCTAAATGGTGCCAAGAGTTTTTAGATGTAAACCCAGAGCAATCCAGCTGGAGGGAAAATGCTAAATTATTTGAAGAAGAAAAGAGATTTTGGAAACCTGCAGGAATAGAAACAAATGATGAAATGATTTTTATTTCAGATTCCTGTAGACATAGGGTTCAAATTTATAAAAACAACTAAGAATTTTCCAAAACTTCTTTTACTTTTTCAGCATGACCTTTGGCTTTGACATTAGTCCATTTCTTAAGCAAAATGCCATCTTTATCAATCAAGAAAGTAGACCTTATAATTCCCATTGATTTTTTACCATACATATTTTTCTCACCCCAAGCTCCAAAATCCTGAATCATTTTTTTATCTGGGTCACATAATAATGTAAATGGCAATGAATGATTATCAATAAATTTTTGGTGTGAAGATTCATCGTCAGGACTTATTCCATAAATATTACAATCAAGTTTATTAAACTCACCATAAATATCTCTAAACTCACAAGCTTCTACTGTACAACCAGGAGTTTCATCCTTTGGGTAAAAATATAAAACAGCTGGTTTACCTGCCAATGTGCTAAGATTAACATTCTCACCATTTTGATCAATTAAATTAAAATCTGGAACCTTTGAACCTTCAGATAAAGCCATTTCATACTCCTTTTAAAACTATAATATTTAGTATTATAAAAAAGATTATTATAATGCAATAGGTTTACCACTAAGTAAATGGAAGTGAAGATGCATAACAGTCTGTCCTCCTCCCTCACCTACATTAGTTAGTATTTGATATCCTTCTTCAGATATTCCTTTTGTTGATGCAAGTTTCTTACAAACCATTAGTAGATGAGATAATATATCTTTATCAATTTCCTCGGCCGTGTTTATATTAATTATTGGTTTTTTGGGTATAACTAAAATATGAACTTTTGCTTTAGGATTGATATCGTTAATTGCTATACAAATGTCATCTTCGTATTGTATTTCACTGGGTATTTCTTTATTTATTATTTTAGAAAAAATTGAACTCATATGTATAAAATTTGCAACAAAAAAATTAATCAGTATGAATGATTACTTCGTACTCTTTCCCATTAACTGAAACTTTTGTAGGTTGACCATTCATAGGAGCAGAATTATTAGATTTTGAATCATTAATCTTTTCTTCTGATTCTTCTGTTTTATATCTAACTCCTAATTCTGAATTTCCCTCAAGAAAAGCTATACCTTTTTCACCACAAGTAGCCGAAATAAAAATATTTTCATCTGTTGTTTCAAGACCTTTTTCTTCAAGAAGCTTTTTATTGTATTCAATCCCAAGTTGAGAATTATCATCATTTAAGTCATGTACATCTTCTTGTGTAGGTTCGAGTGATAGTTGTTCAGAAGCAATTTTCATTATTTCAGGGTTAGGATCTGTTGGAGTTTTTCCAAAATAGCCTAGAATCATCTTTCCATAGCTGTCAGAAATTTTTGACCATTTTTCTTGAACGGTATTTGTAAAAGCTTGTTGAAAATAAAACTGAGAAACAGGTGTAACTGAGGTACCAAAACCACCCATTTCAACCACTTCACGCATATTCTCAATAACTTTTCCAAAAAGATCAAGAGATCCATTGTCTCTCATCATTTGAGTGTTTGCTGTTAATGCTCCACCCGGCATAGGAGAAAATGGAATAACAGGATTTACAGTTATAGCCTCTGGGGGTAAGTAATATTTTTCCATTTGATCAATAAACATTTTTTCTACTTCAAGAATTTTCTCTTCATCGATATCTAATGTGTAATCAGTGCCTCTTAGTGCTTGCCACATTGTTAATATATCTGCCTGAGAAGTTCCTCCACTTACAGGAGACATAGCTAAATCTATAATGTCAGCACCTGCTTCAATTGCAGCCATATTACATGAGACTGCCATGCCAGCTGTGTCATGAGTATGAAATTGAATAACTGTATTTTCAGGCAATAACTTTCTAGCATTTTTTATAGATTCATAAACTATTGAAGGAGGAGTTGTTCCTGATGCGTCCTTGAAAGCTAAACTGTCAAAAGGTATATCTGCTTTAAGTATTTCTTTAATTTTATCCGTATAAAAGTCTGCAGAATGATAATATTTTTCATTTAAGCTTGGTGGTAAACCCATAAGAGCTATCACAATTTGATGGTTCAATCCTGCATTAGTTATACACTCTCCTGAAAAAGCAAGATTCCTAATATCCATTAATGCATCAAAGTTTCTGATAGTTGTTATGCCATGCTTCTTAAATAATTTTGCATGAAGATCAACAATATCCCTTGATTGAGATTCTAAACCAACAACATTAACTCCTCTAGCTAAAGTTTGGAGATTTATATCTTTACCTACTACTTCTCTAGACTTATCCATCATATCAAATGCATCTTCTTGGCAGTAGAAATATAAACTTTGAAACCTAGCTCCTCCTCCAATTTCAAAGTTATCATTTCCAGCTGCTACAGCTGCTTTTAAGATTGGTGTGAAATCTTCTGTTTTAACTCTTGCCCCATAACATGATTGAAAACCATCACGGAAAGAGGTATCCATAAATTTAATTTTTTTCATAAAGGCAATTATAAGATAAAAAAAAATATATATTATTATTCCTAGAGTAAAAAACTCCTTTTTTGATTAATTCTTTAATTGTTTAAATATTTCATTAATGTTTCCCAGATGTAACTTTTCTATTAATTTCTTTCAAAATCAAAAAAATAACAAATGATCTGATACTAGTTAGTACAATTTTTGATAGCATATAATTTATACTGAAAATCGTGCGGAAGTGGCTCAGTGGTAGAGCATCTCCTTGCCAAGGAGAAGGTCGCGAGTTCGAATCTCGTCTTCCGCTCCATTATTCTAATTTTTGATAACATTTATTTGTATTAAAAAAAATCCTTATGACAAAAAATCTTAAATTAGATAACCAACTTGATATATTTCTAACTTCAGCAATTGAAGCATTAGACATTGCAAAAGAAATAACTAAAGATATTGATATTTCTGAAAGTAGTCTCAAAGATGATGGCAGTTTGCTAACAGAATACGACTTAAAAGTAGAAAAAGAAATATACAATATCTTATCCAAAACTGATGCTGATATAGTTACAGAAGAAATCTTGGGAAGAAAAAATAACAAAGAGTTTTGTTGGTTTGTAGATCCTATTGATGGAACAACTTCATTTTCAAAAGGTATTCCATTATTTGGAACCATTATTGGTTTGACTCAAAAAGAAAATCCAGTAATGGGATTTATTGAACTTCCTAAGTTTAATCAAAGATTTTTATCAGTGTCAGGAAAAGGATGTTACAAAAATAATTCTCTAATAAAAGCATCAAATTGTGATGATTTATCTAAAGCTATGATTTCATATGGTTCCCCTCAAAGATTTATAAAGGAAAACTTAATAAATCAGATTAATGAGATAGATAAAATAGCCTGGGATTCAAGAGGTTTTTCTGATTGCTTTGGTTATAGCTTAGCTTTCAACGGATCAATTGATTTATATATAGAAGTAGACTTAAATCCCTGGGAAACAATAGCATTAGAATCTCTGTCTAAAGAATCAGGTGCTGGGTTTGCCGAACAACCAAGTATAAATGGAAAAAAAAATATTATTTTTGGTTCTCAAAAATTGATACCAGAAATTATAGAAATTCTTGGTGGTAATTGGATAATAAAATAGAAGAAAAAAACCTAGGAACTTTTGCAGCCCTAAAAGCAAAAAAATATAGATTATTTTGGTCTGCATCTATAGCTTCTGTTGGTGCTACTCAATTATTAAGTTTGACTGCAGGGAAGTTAGTTTTCGATCTTAGCGGCTCAGAATTATTACTAGGATTAGCTGCGGCAGTGTTTGGTATTGGGACTATAGTAATTAATTTTCTGGGTGGAGTAGTCGCAGACAGAATAGATAAACGTATACTTATGATAATCACTTCTTTTTCGATGAGTTTATCATTACTTTTTTTAGCAATTATAGATTCAGTAAATTATGAAACAGTTCTGATTGTTATAATTTTTTCAACTTTGATGGGGTTAATAAGTGGTTTCGATTGGCCAGTAAGATCATCCATTTTCCCTCAATTTATTGATGACAAATCTCAAATGATGAGTGCCAGCACTTAATGCAATGTTATGGCAAGGGCTTAGAATTCTTGCACCAGCATCAGGAGGTTTCTTAATTGCTTATCTAGGCACACATTCTGTTTTTTTTATAAGCTCAGCTGGATTCTTAATAATGGGTTTAGTAATGATAATAATAAAACCAAATATAAGTGACAAAAAATCTAATAATAAATCTTCTGTAATTAAAGATACTTTGGAAGGAATAAACTTTATCGCCAAAAATAAATTATTTAGAGTTCTGATTTTGTCTACTTTTATTACAAGTGCCTTAGGAATGTCTTATCTACAATTATTACCTTCATTTTCAAATATTTTTAAAAATACAATTAATGGAGATCTTTCAGCTCAAATGCTGGGATTAATGGCATCTGCAGGTGGGATTGGAGCTCTAACAGGAACATTAGTGACTTCAAGATTAAAAGAAAAAATTAATTTGGGGAAGCTTGTTTTAGCATCTAATGTAGTAAGCGTTTTTTTTCTTTTTCTTTTCGGCTTATCAAATATGTTTATATTTGAAGATAATATATACCAAAACCCCTGGATTTCTTATAACTTAATAATTTCTTCTTTTCTCATAATTTTCACAGGACTTTCAAACTCTGTTTTTATGGTAGGTTCAATGTCTTTATTACAAATGAAAGTACCCGATAATCTAAGAGGTAGAGTGATGGGAATTCATACAATTACATTCAGTCTTATGTCAGCGGGGGCTCTTTTTTTAGGATTGATTGCAGAAGTTCTTTCGTCAAGTATTTCAGTAATGCTAGCAGCAGCTTTACTCATAATAATTAATTCTTTAATTTATTTCAGAAATTCAGAAATTCGAGATATTAACAATTAAGATATTTTATTAAAAATCCAAATTTGGATCTATTTTTTGAAAATAAATAATATCCCAAAAAATAAATAGGATATAAAAATTTTAAAAGGAGAAAAAATTTGCTAAGAAATCCTAAAATTCCACCACTTTTAGCAAAAATATTAAGAATAGCAATTCCACCAAAAAATAATTTTTTGTCATAGACTACTATTTTTGTAGCTAATGTGTTTTGATCAATCACAAAACCCAAAGATTCAACAGTTTGCAGATCATTAGGATAAAATCTCCAATAATTTGTTCTTTTGCTCATCCAAACTGCAAAACAAGTACAAATTTTACAATTATGGTCATAAAAAACTATCTTATTTTTGGCCATAATTAATAATCATTTTTACCATAGGAGAAATATTTTCATTACCAATTAGCCAATCTAAATAATCAGGAAACTCTTCTCTAACATTTTGTAAACTTCGTTCCTTATGCTTTCCTTTTGCAAAAATTATTTCATCTTTTTCATTTAGAGAAAAAAAACTATCATTATCCAAAAAATTCTGAGAGCTTAAAAAATTATCAATCGTAATATTTTTTTTTGACATTTCATCGTTTTGAGATATAAACAACTCTAAAAGTGCTTCAGATTTTTCATCAGATTTTCTATCAAAATCATCAACTTCTATGGAACAAAAATCTATTAATGCATTTTTTAATGTTCTAGGCCTTAGATTTTCATAAATTTTTTTCATATCTATCACTTTAATATTTCGAAGATCAAATTCTACTCCAGATCTTAAGAATTCGTTAATCAATACAGGAAGATGAAAATCATATATTCCATAGCCAATAATGTAAGAATTTTCTAAATATTCCGAAATCGCCTTTGCATAATTCTTAAACTGATTATGTTGACTCAAGAATTGATTTGTAATGCCATGAATTTTTTCTGATTCTTTTGATATTGAAGTATTGGGATTAAAATATCTGCTTTTGATTTCTGTACTAGAAAAAGATTCATCATTAAAGGATGTAGTAGTAAGTTTAATTATTTTGTCATTCATTGGATCTAAACCTGTAGTTTCAAGATCTAAAATCAAATATTTTTCATAGGACATTATATTAAAGAATATAAATTAATTAGTAATTTAATCAATCAAGAAAAGCTTATAAAGTACTACGTATTAGGTATGTATATGATAAATTCTGTACCCTTGGAAATTTCACTTGTTACACTAATATCCCAATTATGAGCAGTACAAAGCTGCTTCGTTATAGCTAAGCCCAATCCAGATCCAGAAATACTTCTATTTCTATTCTGGTCGACCTTATAAAATCTATCAAAAATTCTACCCAATTTTTCTTTAGGGATTCCAGGTCCATCATCAGTAAAAATTATTTTTGTCATTTTGTTTTCATTTTCCATGGATATGGTTAAAGTGTTACCTTTGTTAAGATACTTGAGAGAGTTAGAAAAAATATTTGAAAAAATCTGCTTTACTCTGAATGGATCAGCATTAATTTCTTTAGAAATTCCAAAATTATGCTTAAAAATTATTCCTGATTCTTGGGCAGAGTCTACGAAAACATCAGATGTTTCTTCAAGTAGCGAACTAATATTTACGGGTTCCAAATTCAGTTTTAACTGTCCTGATTCAGCTGTTGCAATTAGGCTTAAGTCATCAATAAGTTTTGACAATAAAATAATTTGATCGTTAATTTGAAGTAATTTCTTCTGATTCATCTGAATTTTATTCTCCATAATTCCTTCAATATTAACTCTTAAAACAGTTAATGGATTCCTAAGCTCGTGAGAAATATCAGAAAATAATTGCTCCCTTTGAGTTTGAATTTCAGTCATTTTATCGACCATTGTATTAAATGATTCTGTTAAGTTTGATAATTCAGCACTAGAGTAGTCATCTTCAATGCGCTGAAATACTCCACTAGAAATTTTTTCTGTTGCGAATCTCAAATTTTTTACAGGTGATGCTATTTGAAGAGAGATAAAATAAGCAACTATGATACTAATTAGAAATATTCCCATGAAGGACATAATTAGCAAATTTTCGTATGCTTTCTCTAAATTTAGATTCTTGTTTATAAAAACAAGGTAACCTACAGTTTTAGTATTGTACGTTCCATCAGCTTCAGAAATTTTAAAATTTGAATTGTTTTGATTGTTTTGAAGATCAATAATAGTTTGTTCAGCAAGTTCTCTGGAAAGTAAACCCAGCCTAAAACCTTCTCTAATTCTTCTAATTTCTCTAACATATAGCTGATCAAAAAAATCTTCGGAAAATTCAATATTTATGGGAGATATAATGTATTGATCTTCATCAATCATTTTCTTTATAAAGTCAGTTTCCAAATCAATAGCATTTGGACTTGCAATTATCCATTCATAGTTCTGGTCAACTACTCCAATAGAATCTTGGTTTGGATCTAAACCAAGATTTGTCATTTCTCTAACAAGTACATTTTCGAAACCTTGATCAAAAGATCCCCACGATTGATAATAAGTTGCTAAGGAATCAGATATAGATTTAGATATTTTTGATCTATATTCAATATTTCTTTCATCTATTGTTCTTTGCCAGATTGTTTCAGTTGCAACATAGCTTGCAATAAAACTAAGGGAAATTATTACAAAAAATGACAAGATTATTTGTGCTTGTAAACCTAATCTAAAAATTTTCTTCATATATAGCCCTATAACCAAGTCCCCTAACAGTTAATATTTTCAAATCAGATTCATAATTTTCTAATTTTTTCCTTAAGTTTTTAATGTGAACATCTACTACACGATCGTCAGATTCAAGATAATCATATTTTGTATATTCGAGTAGTTGATCTCTACTCAAAACATTTTCGTAATTTTTAACAAAACACTCTAAAAAGTCGAATTCAGTTTTAGTTAAATCGATTAAGTTATTATTAACTTTTAATTCTCTTTTAGAAGAAGATAGACTGACGTTACCCTTGTTAAAATTATCATTTTCTACATTTGATTTGCGTTTTAGAATAGCTTGTATTCTAAGCAATAGTTCTCTCATGCTAAATGGTTTAGTTATATAGTCATCTGCGCCTAATTCAAATCCTAGTATTTTGTCATCAACTGTAACTTTAGCAGTAAGAAAGATAATGGGTGTTTGAGATTTTTCTCTAATTATTTTTATTACGTCTAACCCGTTCAGATTAGGCATCATAATATCTAGTAGAACTAAATCTGGATTGAAAGACACAAAATTATTTAAAGCTCCATTTCCATCATTAACCGCTAGAATTTCATAATCCATTGCAGACAGATACTCAGATAATGAATCAGTAATTATTTGGTCATCGTCACATATCAGTATTTTATTAGCCATTAAATTAATTTTATCTAGTTTTTTTTTGAGGGTAAATAGACATATAGTTGCTTGGAAAATCATATGAGTACAATATTCCATTAACCTATTTACCCTCATATAGTGGGGACTATCTAGGGTTTAACACTAAACATTCCTCGTTTTTTACCTTTCTTTTCTCCAGAAAGGATTGCTTCGAGTTTTGTTTCAGCTTCTAATTGAGTTAGCTTTCCCTCAAGAACTAAAGTGTCTAGTTTTGCTCTTACTTCAATTTCTGTAGGTTTTTTACCAAACATTCCTCGTTTTTTACCCTTCTTTTCTCCAGAAAGGATTGCTTCGAGTTTTGTTTCAGCTTCTAATTGAGTTAGCTTTCCCTCAAGAACTAAAGTGTCTAGTTTTGCTCTTACTTCAGTTTCTGTAGGTTTTACATTTTTTATTTCTTCTGCACTCAAATATTTTTCGCTGAAAAAAATAGCAGCTACAAATAAGGAAATAGAAACTAAAATAATGTAAATTTCTTTACGTAACTTATTATTGTGATCCCAAATAATATTTTTCATAATCTTCTCCAATATTTTTATTTATTAGAAAACCCTATTGTTCTACTATGTTTATCTTATAAAAGAAATATGAAGATTATATGAAGAGCTTATGAACATTAAAGATTTAGAATAATTTATAACGACAATATTTTGATAGTATTTAAATTGTGTAACTAAGTAGCCGAAGTGGCGGAATGGCAGACGCGGTCGACTCAAAATCGGCTGGGGAAACCCGTGTGGGTTCGACTCCCACCTTCGGCACCAAAAAAATTATGTATATTTGAAATATAATTTACCATCAAGAAAATATATAATTTTGATTTTTAAAATATAAATTTTGTGTTAAAATTGAATCCATGCGGGGGTAGCTCAGTTGGTAGAGCGTCTGCCTTCCAAGCAGAATGTCGCGAGTTCGAATCTCGTCTCCCGCTCCAAAATTTTCGAATCTTTTTTGTAATACTTTTGAATTTCTTTAAATTAGAATTTTTATCTATTTTTCCGTAAATAATAAAAATAGGTCAATTTAAACTTAGAAATTTACTTATAAATGAAAATTTATAATATGATAATAAAAACTAATACCAAATTGAGAGGGATTACATGAAAGCAGCTGTTCTTTTTGAAACTAAAGGCAAATTATCAGTTGAAAATGTGGATATTTCAGAACCTAAAAAAGATGAGGTGATGGTAAAAATATCAGCAAGTGGTTTGTGCCATACAGACTGGGAGACTATGCGGGGATATCAACCTGTTAATCTTCCAGCAATAATTGGACATGAGGGGGCAGGCATAGTAGAAGCTATAGGAGAAGGGGTTGATCACGTAGAGGTTGGTGACCATGTTATATGTTCCTGGAATCCAAATTGCGGTATTTGCTTTTATTGTGATAATGGACAACCGATTCTTTGCGAAGTTCAAAAAAAGGCAAATTCTAATGGGGTTATGTTTGATGGAACCACAAGAGCTTCAATAAATGGTGAAAAAATACACTATTACAGCTTAGTTTCTTCCCATGCTGAGTACACAGTTATTCCCAAACAATCAGCAGTAAAGGTCAGAAGAGACTTTCCTTTAGACAGAGCTGCACTATTAGGATGTGCTGTGATGACGGGGTATGGAGGAGCAGTCTATGCTGGAAATATTAAACCTGAAACTTCAGTTGTAGTAATAGGATGTGGAGCTGTTGGCCTTAGTGCAATTCAAGGTGCTAGAATTTCAGGCGCATCAAAAATTATTGCTGTGGATATTTTTGATAATAAATTGGACTTTGCAAGAAGAGTTGGTGCAACTCATACAGTCAATTCTAAAGATGTAAACCCTATAGAATTTTGTGCTGAATTAACTGAGGGAAGAGGAGTTGATTATGCTATTGAATCTGCTGGACATAATGAAACGATTAGACAAACTCTTGAGTGCTCTAGGCCAGGATCAAGAGTTGTAATATTAGGGAAAACTCCATATGGAGTAGAAATAAATCTACCTTTCTATACAATGATGGGGGAAAGAGAAATAGTTAGAACTTCTTATGGAAGTAGTAGGCCTAGAATTGATTTTCCTAGACTTGCAAATTTATATATGAATGGTGAACTTTTTCTTGATGAGATGATAACAAAAAAATACAAGATTGAGGATATAAATGAAGGTTTTGATGCTTTAGAAAGAGGAGAGTTAGCTAGAGGATTAATTACTTTTTAAGAGATATTAACGGGAGAATTATAAATGGGAAAAATATTAAAATTTTCAGGAAATAATATAAATAGGCTTGAAGTCGAAAGAAGAGATGATAAATGGATAAATTCTCATATTAATAATAACGACTCAAAGGTTATTGTATATTACAAATCAAAAGTTCTTATAAAAAAAATTTTTACTAATATAAGTCTAAAATTTCTCACTTTAGGAGAGATTAGAGATAAAGGAATAGAACCTGAACTTATATTGTTAGGATCTATTTCAGAAGAGATTTATCTAACCACTGACTTAACAAAATTTGATGAAGATTTAGTAAATTCTCTTCTGTCTAAAAGTGATGAATTTATCAACTGCAGAACTGCAGGAGATCAATTGGCACAAAATCATGGAGGAATGATCAGCCAAAGTAAAAGTCAATTGGAATGGAACAGTAAAAATATATTTTGTGGAATTGACGGTGGTAAAACTATAAGTTTAAGAGGAGGTCAATCAAGAAAGTGTACAAAATGCGAAACAGAACTATTTCCCAGAACTGATCCTGTAATCATTACTCTGGTTAGTAATGGAGATTATTGTCTTCTTGGTCAGTCTAAAGGGAGACTTTCAAATTTAAATATTTATTCATGCTTAGCAGGTTTTGTTGACCAAGGGGAATCAATAGAGGAAGCTGTAAGTAGAGAGATCATGGAAGAATCTGGTATCAAAGTAAAAAATGTCAGGTACTACGCTTCCCAGCCATGGCCGTTCCCATGGTCCTTGATGATTGGTTGCCATGCCGAAGCTGATTCTGAGGAAATAGATTTTGATAAGCATGAAATGCACTCAGTAAAATGGTTTCACAGAAATGAAGTACTCTCAGCATTGGAAGAAAAAAATGATAATCTAAATGTGCCTGGGAATATTGCTATTGCCCATCACCTGATAAAAGCATGGGCAACAAAGGAAGTAAATTAGTCAGAAGACCTACGTTCGTCTGCTATATCAAGTGTGTCACTAAACTCACCTGGAATAATACCTAAAAATTGACCACCTAGTAAGTTTTTTACATCTATTACTACTCCAACCATAAGGCTTTCTTTTAGAATTTTGTCAGCAGCTTCTCTTGATGTGTCTTTTATACTATTTTCAAACATTTTTGAAATAGCTTCTTCAGATATTTCAAGCCTTCCATCTTCTTCTTCATCTGGTGTGTAAGTCCATCTTGCAGTTATATTAACTATTATTGTTGTTATTAAAAAACCAAGTATTAACCCTGAACCTAATCCTCCAACAGCATTAACTTTTTCTCCAATTCCAAAGGTAAGCTTTGAAATAATCATCTGAACTACTCCGCTAAATAGTTGGACTGCCAAAAATCCTGCAATCAATAGAATTCCATAACCTATAACAGTAACCAGTCCATCACTTTCCAGTTCTAATCCTATAGCATCAACAATCATTTGAGAAAGTAGACCTCCAATAATCATTGTTATCGCTACTAGGACAATATAAAGGACGTTCTTAATTAGACCCATTCTATACCCCATAACAACTCCCAAAACTATGGGTGCTATAAGTATCCAATCGTACCAAACCATTTTATTCTCCTTCTCAAACTTAATTATTTAGCTTTAAATAAGTACTAAATTTGTAATTTTTTTGTTATTAAATTATTTGTATATGTTAATATATAATAAAAAATTGTTGCTTGTGGAAATAATAACAGAATTTAATAAATAGAACAGTGCAGTACAAAAATGTCCAAATTTAATCTTTCTTTCAATAAACTCTCAAAGCTTTCTTTATATATATTCATCTTCATAACTTTAATACTTGGAGTAGCTGACTCTGAAAAAGCATCAGCTCAAATGCCAAACATGGGTGGAATGATGCAACAAATGATGGGTGCCATGACTATGGATACAGTAGCATCTGAATGTAGAACCAATCCTGGTACAGGAGAGGTATTCTGTGAAGTTAAAATGGACATAAGTATGATGGCCATGACTCAAACCTATTCTCCGTATGAATTTTACGAAGGTCAAGGAGTTTGGTTTCAAGGTTGTATGCTTCCGGGACAGCAGTACGAAAATTATGAGGCAGCTTGGATTGAAAGACAATATATAGGCCCAGCAGCCTCAGA
>PBHA01000004.1 GCA_002719425.1 Chloroflexota bacterium | reverse complement strand
TTCTAATAGATAAGAATGCTTTACTTATAAGAAAATGGGTTAACGTGAAAGCACAAGGACACGCTAGCAGTGTTAAGGATCAATTAAACAAATCTTTTAACTTTGAGATAGGTTTCTAATCATATCTCCTATTTTTTAGTTTTCAAACTCTTCATAAACTTCTGTAACTAAAACTAATAATTTTTCTTGAAGATTAAGTTTATATTTTGATTCAGATTTAGCTAAAAGTATAGATAAGTAACTTTTGAATCAAAGGTTCGACTCATAGAAGCGCACCTAATGATCAATCTCAAATTATCTTAATAACGCTAAATAAAAGTATACATTTATGTACAAATGGTTACATTAAAGTGGTGCCAAAAGTGGTGCCAAATGCCCATTTTTGAGTATAAAAGATGGTGCGGATGAAGGGAGTCGAACCCCCACGCCTTGCGGCACATGCTCCTAAGGCATGCGTGTCTACCATTTCACCACATCCGCATATATTTCTATAGGTTTTTCTTAATTTCCTCAAAATCTGGTAATACACCAGGGTTTTCTGCTATCCATTTGTAGGTTATTTCACCTGATGAATCAGCAATGAAAACAGCTCTTGTTGAAGAAACATAACCTTCCATTCCTGCTAAACCTTGAAACTCAACATCAAATAATTTTATACATTCTTTTTTATAGTCACTAAGAAGATCAAAGGTAATTCCGTTTGCTTGTGCCCAACCTGTCAATGCAAATGGTGAATCAACTGAAATTCCAACTATCTGAACATTCAAATTATTAAATTCTTCTAGGTCTGACTGAAAGCTGCATAACTCTTCAGTACAACCTCCAGTAAATGCTCCAGGGAAGAAAGCAATTATTGTTTTCTTTCCCTCGTAACTTCTTAAATTTACAGGGTTTCTATCCAAGTCAAGTAAACTTATATCAGGGATATTCAATGTTTTCTCCTTCTCTAATTATAATTACTTAACTTTTAGTAAATTATGAATGTGCCATGTCGTGACCGCAACACATAGGAGATTTGATTTTTCCACATCCATCTGGACATTGAGCAACTCCCACAGTGCTACCATCATCTTTAGTTAAAGTCTCATGTACAAGTTCTTTTCCACAACTTCCACAATTAAATCCCTTAACTGACATTCCACACCCCTGCTCGCAAGAGTAAGTAGTCATATTTTATGCCTCCGAAAAATATTATTCTTTATAATAATAACAAAAATTCATATTTAGTTAGGATTATTCATGTTAAATATAGGAAAATTTAAAATTAATTTAGTAAATGATTTGATAGGTGTAAAAAGAGACCCTTCTGTAGTTTACCCCGAAGTATCAAACAACGATTGGGAAAAATATAAATCATTCGCTCAAAATTCTGATGGGACAATTCAGTCAACTTGGAGGGGATATTTATTGGAATCTGACAATAAAAATATATTAATTGATACAGGCATGGGACCAGGGCCTTATGACCATACTGATTCTGGAGGTCAATTTTTATCTAATCTTTCAAAATTAGGAAAACAGCCTAAAGATATAGATTTTGTTTACACAACTCATACCCACGGTGATCATATGGGTTGGAATATAACATGGAAAAATGGAGTGCCTGAAAAAACATTTCCAAATGCTAAGTATTTAGTTTCTAAATTTGATTTTGATTACTATTCTGAAAACCCTAATGATGATTTCAACAATCAAATCTTACCCTTAAAAGACTTAGGAGGATTAGAACTTGTTGAAGGTAGGACTGAAATCATTAAAGATGTATTCTCGTTACCAACTAATGGACATACTCCAGGCCATCAATCTTTGTTGTTGGAAACTTATAATAAAGAAAAAATCATTCTAACAGGGGATTTATTTCATAATGAAGCTCAAATTAATGAACAATTTTGGTGCCCAATTTTTGATTGGAATACTGTTATGAGTACTATATCAAGAGTAGGATTATTAAATTCAGCATATAAAAATCAATGGATCATATGCACAGGGCACTTATCTGATGATAAAGCTATAGGAAGAATTCAAAAAAATAATAATGGCTTTTATTGGGTTCCGATTTAAACTGAGATTTTTGCTTTTAATTCGTTCCACTTAAATAAATCTTCAAATAATTTAGATATTTGTAAAACTTCAAATTCTTTACCCATATCTCCTATAATCTGTAAACCTATAGGTAACATGTTTTTATCAAAACCAATTGGAACGGTAGCAGCAGGATTTCCCGTAAGGTTAAAATAATATGTAAATGGCGTAAAATCCCATAACTCATCATTAACATTTTCACCACCAACTTTTTGAGGATGTTTATTTACTTCAAAAGCTGTAGTTGCCATCGTAGGAGTTATAAGAAAATCATAATTTTTAAAGAAATTGTTTAAATAATCTCTGTAGTACCCGATCTTGTTGTAACATTCAAAAAGTCTACTACCTGTTACTTTTTTACCGTGTTCCCAATTCCTTATAAGATAGTCAGTAGCTTGTGATTTGATTTCTGGGTTATCAATAAGTTCAGGATCACTTGCATACCCTTTGGTGCAAAAGAAATCAAAAAATATATTATATATTTCTTCAATTGATTCTGGATAAAAGTCTATTTCATCTATTTTTGAATCATATTCTTTATCGAAATTAATCATTGCATTGTTTATTGATTCTGATATATCTTTATCTAATCTTGCACCACCTATAGTCTTGCTAAACCCAATCTTGAAGTTTGTTTTTTTTGTGATCCTTGACAGATCTAATATAGATTCATTTATAGTAATGTACTCACCCTCAGATGAATATCCTGACAATGCTTCTAATAAAATTGCTGAATCTTCAACATGTCTTGTAATGGGACCTGATAATGCGTTATTAACAACGTTATATTTAACTGATCCGTTTACAATTCTAGGGATTCTTCCTTGGGTAGGTTTTATTCCAAAAACTCCACAGAATGAAGCAGGAATTCTGATTGAACCTCCTCCATCACCGCCTTGGCTTATAGAAGTTATTCCTGCAGCGACTGAAGCTGCAGATCCTCCTGAAGAACCTCCTGATGTATTTTTTTCATTCCATGGATTGTAAGTTGAACCAAAAACTCTATTATCTGATGTAGCTGCTTGACCATACTCGGGAGTATTTGTCTTACCAATAATAATTCCATCTGACTCTTTGACTCTTCTAACTACCATAGAATCTTCTGTGGCAATTCCATCTCTTGGTAATGAACCAAATGTGCATCTAAAGTCCTTCATTGGTTCAACATCTTTTATTGGAATTGGAATTCCTGTTAGTAGATTTAATTCTTCTCCAGATAAAATCTTTTTTTCGGCTTCTTTTGCTTTTTTTAGAGCATATTCATCAGTAATAGTTACAAACGCATTTAATGTATTGTTTAAAGATTCAATATTTTCTAAGGTTTCTTCTATTACTTCAACTGGAGAAACTTCCTTTGAAATATATAAATTATGTATTTCTCTTATTGATTTATATCCAAAATTATTTTTACTCATTATTTTTTTTTCTATCTGCTGTATACTGTTTTTCTATAATATTACTAAAAAATCGATATAGGAGTAAAAAATGCCACATAAAGTAGTAATTACACAAAGTACAGCGGGAAGAAGTGGACCTCCTCAAACTATGTTAGATGTACTAAATGAAGCTGGATTAGATGTTGAAGTTGTTGCGTGTGCAAATGAAAATGATTTAATTGCTGCAGGTAAAGATGCAGATGTTATGTTAGTTGGAACTGTTCCACATACAACAAGAAAAGTTTTAGAAAGTCTACCTAACTTAAAAATGGTTGGTAGATCTGGAGTTGGAGTTGATTCTATAGATCTTGATGCTGCTACTGAATTAGGTATATGCGTAACAAATACACCAGGTATAAATACTTCTGAAGTAGCAGATCATGCTATGGCAATGTTACTTACTATAACTAGACAAGTACCAGAATTAAATAAATATACTAAGGAGGGAGCATGGTCTGATGATCCTTCAAAATTAATGGCAGCAAGAAACAGACTAAGAAGAATTGCTGGTACAACTGTAGGTATTTATGGTTTTGGAAATATAGGTAGAGCATTTTCTAATAGAATTAAGGGTTTTGGTCCTGAAAAAATTATTGCTCATGACCCTTATATTCCTCAATCTGTTGCTGATTTGTACGGAGTAAAACTTGTATCATTTGAAGAGCTCATTACTGAAAGTGATATTATAACTGTCCACTCTCCAGCAACAGCCGAAAATAATCATGCATTTAATTTGGATGCATTTTCAAAAATGAAAGAAAATGTAATCTTCATAAATTGTGCAAGAGGACCAATTGTTAATGAATCTGATTTAGCCCATGCTTTAAATAATAATATTATTTATTCAGCCGGAATAGATGTAACTGAAATTGAACCACTTGATGCTGAGTCTCCTTTACTGAAAACAGATAATTTGTTTATTACTCCGCATTATGCAGGGGGTTCAAATTTTACTGCTTCTGAAGGATCAAAAAGATGGGCTCAAAATGCTGTAAATGTACTTGCAGGGGAAAAATTATGGGGATTAGCTAATCCAGATGTTAAAAGAGTTATAACAATCATGAGAACCAAGGGGTCCAGTAAATGGGATAACATTCCTGACCCTGTAACTGATTTTGACTTTATGTAAAAAATTGTTTTTTATCCTTTGATTTAAGTTGAAAAATACTCAATTTGGGTATATCTATAATTTAAAATTATGAATTTATAGAGGAAATTATGGGAACAGATAAAGCGTTAATTGCACATTTGTACAGAAGAGCCGGCTTTGGTTCTACTCCAGAGCTTCTTGAAGAACTCTCAAAAAAGGATTATGACACTATAGTTGACGATTTAGTTGAGATAGAAAATGTTGGTGATTTGCCAGATGAAGATATATTATCTCGTTACTATCCACAGCTTCAATCTACTGATAATTTCGGTATGGATAATACTAAATGGTTCTATAGAATGATCAATTCAAAGAAACCATTACAAGAAAAGATGACTTTGTTTTGGCATCATGTATTTGCTACAGGTTGGACTAAAAGTGAACAAGGACCAACAATGATTGATCATATAGCTATGCTCAGAAAAAATTGTTTATTGAACCTTCGAGTACTATTAACCGATTTAGCTGCAGACCCAGCTATGATTTTTTGGTTAGATAACTGTGAAAATCATGGAAAAAATATTAACGAAAACTTTGGTAGGGAATTACTTGAATTATTTTCAATGGGAATAGGCAACTATTCAGAAGATGATATCAAGGAAGCATCTAGAGCCTTCACTGGTTGGACTTTTGAGCAACCAATTCCACTTTACCCATATGGTCATTTTAAATCTCAATTTATTTTTGACGAAAAAGATCATGATTTTGGAGAAAAAGAATTTTTAGGTAATAAAGGTAATTTTAATGGAGAAGATATTGTTGAAATTATAGTTAAAACTGAAGCATGTGCTAAATTTATTTCTAGACATTTGTATAACTTTTTTGTAGCAGATGAACCACAAATACCTGCATGGAGTATAGAACCTCCTAAAGATCAAGAAGCTATGAATATACTAGTTTCAACATTTATGGAATCTGACGCCGATATGAAAGAAGTTATGAGAGCAATGTTCAAATCAGATTTTTTCAAAAATTCAATGTTCAAAAGAGTTAAATGTCCTGCAGAATTTATTGCAGGAGCTCTCAAATTGACTTCTGAAGTAGGTCCAAAAGATGAAAGACTTGCTGGATTACATGGTTTAAGTACAGTAATGGGTCAAACATTGTTGGATCCTCCAACAGTTGAAGGTTGGCATACTGGTAAAGAATGGATAGATGGTGGATCTCTAACAGAAAGAATCAATTATGCTGTAGGTCTTATAAGTGATATGAATAATTCAGGTTCGAAATATTTAGTAGATTCTTTAGTTAATAACGATAATGAACTTTCATCAGAACAATTAGTAAATGAAGTACTTAAAAATGCAGGATATCTTGAAGTAAGTGAACAAACTTTTGATCAATTATTAGAGATAGCATCAAAAGGACCTGCAGTAGGAAAAAATAATGATAATGAAGATGTGCGAAATAAAGTTGTTCAACTATACACTTTATTAGTTTCATCTCCAGAATTTCAATTAGCATAAGGAGAATTAAATGGTAGCAGAGAAAAAAACAAAAAAAGATCCTGTTTTAGTTGTAGTACAACTATCAGGAGGAAATGACTTTCTTAATACAGTTATTCCTTTCACTAACGGTATTTATTACGATGTTAGATCATATGTAGGGCATAAAGAGGGTGAATCGCTTCCTTTTACAGATGAACTTGCTTTTCATCCTAATGCTGAACCTTTTAGAGAAATATATAACCAAGGAAAAATGGCTATTGTACAAGGAATAGGATATGAAAATTCTTCAAGATCCCATTTTAGAGCTATGGATATTTGGCACACCTGTGAACCAAATGCTGTAGCAACAGAAGGTTGGTTAGCAAAAGTTATTAGAGAAATTGACCCCAATTCATCAAATCCATTAACTGCAGTAAGTTTTGGTAAAGGTCTACCAAGAGCTCTTGCAGCTCCTGGAGTAATTGCCACAAGTGTAGATAATCTTGATAATTATGGTCTAATGACTTCTATTGAAGATAATACACAACGAATGGCAAACCTTGAAGTCTTTTCTAGAATGTATACTCCAGCAGATGAATGGATGGGTGGTAGACATGAGTCAGGTGTTGTGATGAATTATCTTGCTAATACAGGATCTGGAGTACTACAAGGTGCTGATATGTTAAAAGACGTTCCATCTAAATACAAATCATCTGTTGAATATGCAGACAATTCTATTGCTAAAGCCTTAAGAGATGTTGTTAGGGTACATACTGCAGGATTAGGCACAAGAGTATTTTATACTCAACATGGAGGATATGATCACCATGCTCAAGAAATGCCAGCACACGATAGGCTAATGGGAGAATTGTCTCAAGCAATTAAGGATTTCATGGCTGATTTAGAAGAACATAACGCATCTGAAGAAATTGTAGTACTTGTATTCTCAGAATTTGGAAGAAGAATGAAAGATAATGGATCAGGCACTGATCATGGTTCAGGTGGAGGAGCCTTTATAATTGGTGACAGAGTTAATGGAGGGTTATATTCGGAATATCCTTCAATTGATCCAAGTGAGTGGTTAAATGGAGAAGACCTTAAACATACGTTTGATTATAGAGGTGTTTATGGAACTTTATTGGAACAACATTTAGGTCTTGATCCAACTGAAATAGTTTTAGGAAACTTTGAACAACTAAGTCCATTCAAATAGATAGAGGAAGTTATGACACAACAAAAGGATAAAATCAAGCAACCGCCATATGCGATTCTAAGAGGTGGTTATAAATATAAAGAAACTCTAGGAATGCGAAGAGTTACAACTTATTGCATGGACATGGTTGAAGCAAAAGATGTCTTATATGTATTGATAAGAGCAGATGGTTCAGGAGGCAACATAAGAAGAATCAACTGGAAAGATGAAGACTTAGATGTTTTTGGAAACTTCAAATGGCCAGTGCAAATGATACAAGATAGTGAAGGTAGACTGTTTGTCAGTGATGAAGGAGATCATTGTGTACATTCTTTAGTAGATGACGGTGAAAAGGGATATGTACCTATAGGACAGACTGCTGAAGCTCAAGAATCTAGTACAAAAACTCAAAAAATAGGTGAATATGGATCTGGCGATGGGCAACTTGATTCTCCATCAGGTATTGCATTCGACTCTGATGAAAATATTTTAGTAGTTGATACTGGAAATAATAGAGTTCAAAAGTTTTCTAGAGATGGAAAATTTATCAAAACAATTATCTCTGGAGATGGTGAAGGCGCACTTAATATGCCTTGGGGTATAGCAGTAAATCATAAAGAAGAAATTCTTGTGTCTGATTGGAGAAATAACAGAATAAATATATATGATTCAAATGGAAATTATATTAGTTCCTTCGGTGATATTCCTAATTCGTTAGGTCAAGATTATACCCAGCTTAGTGGACCTGCTGGCCTGAGTATTGATGATGATGGTGATATATATGTAGCCGATAGAGATAACGATAGAGTTGTTGTTTATGATAGAGATGGGAAGTACGTAACTCAGTTCACGGGTGATGCTACTTTATCTAAAATTGGAAAAACATATATCATGTCTAGTCCAAGAGTTCTAAGACTAAGAGAAATGTCTAATAGAGAAATATGGAGAAAATTAAGATCTCCATCTACAGTAAGAACTTATGGGAACTTAATTTATATTCCAGACTTTGGTTGTCATAGAATTCAGGTGTATGAAAAAGAAAGTTATCCTTTAACCAAGGATGAAATATTTGAAGAACCTAATCATCCTACTCTCTACAACGTATAGGAAATAAGGTGCCAATTGTAATTGGGTTTGCAAACCATAGAAAGAATTGCTTAGAAAAAGAACTATCAAAGTTTTCATACGAATCTAAGCAATTAGGCGCAAAATCTTTAGCAGTATTTGGTGATTTTACATTGAATAGAATTAAGCCAGATACACCTTTAGATCTATTAATAATTCAAGAAACCGAAGAAGAGTTTTTTAATAGAGATGAATTTTGGATTACTCATCTTAGACCTTCTGTGCATACAAGATTTTTTGTTTACACTCCAGATGAATTCAAAGAACTTTCTTCTAAAAATTATGTTATAAATAAGATAAAAAATTCTATTGAAATAATTTTTCAAGATGATGACAAAGTCCTAGGATAACATGATGGAAATTAATAAAGTTGAATCAAATAGATGGAAAAATCAATCAAAATATGATTTTGATCTAGCTCAAAAATTAATTGATACAGAATTTTCTTACTCATGCTTTATGTTTCAACAGGCTGCAGAAAAAGCAATAGTGTCTTATCTTGTATTAAAAGGAACTGATAAAGTTTGGGGTTCTTCAATCTCAGATTTAGCTGAAGATTGTATAGCTATTGACCCAACCTTTGATTTCTTGAAATCATACGGACCTATACTAGATAAATACCTATATTCTACTCGTTATCCAACATTTTCATTAAGTGGGGCTCCCTATGAGATATTTACTAAAGAAGATTCTGAGAAAGCAAAAGAATTATCTGGAGAGGTTATTAAATTTTGTGATGAAAAATTAAAGGATGAACAATGATTGACAAAGTTGTTTTATTAGATAAAGCCATAACTTTAGGCCAATATTATGGAAGCTTAACTGATACTGTTGTATATACTCAAGGTGTTGGTTTATCAGCGAGATTAAGGCTAGAAAAATTAGGTTTTTTTACTGCGGGTAAAGATTTTGCTACGGAGTTTTATAATCAACTTATTAATTCAAGAATTAGAGATGAAGAATCTGATTGGAGAAATGATAATAGAGCTGGAATTTTATGGCTTGATGATTTGTATGAAATAAATGGTGATGAACAACTAAATAAACCAATCATAGATCAGGCTGATAAATTTTTAGACAAAGAAAATCCTATTTTAGATCCAAACATTCAAGTCGAGGATCAATTTTTTGTTTCTGCGTTATTAGGTAGAGCTTACAAGTATACAAAAAATGAAAAATATGAAGACTTTATTTCGAATCATATATTAAACTCTCCATTACACAGAGATGATGGAATTTATATTCATTCAAAAATAGCACCTTATACTTGGGGTAGAGGAAATGGATTTGCAACTTATGGTGCCACAGAAGCAATAAAATATCTTCCAGAAGATTCAATCAATAGAAAAAAAATAATTGAAAAACACCAATTACACATTAATTCCCTTTTGAGATTTCAGACTAAAAATGGTGCATGGAGACAAATAATTGATGAAAGTGAATCTTACGAAGAACTTACCTCAACTTGTATGATTGGATACTCAATTGCTACAGGAATAAAATTAGGATATTTATCTGATAAATATAAAGAACATCTAGAAAAAGCATGGAATTTTGTGGATAAGAATGTAGAAATTACAGGAGTTGTTCATGAATCATGCACAGGAACTGGATCTTTGGAAAATCTTAATGAGTATCTAATAAGAAAAAGAGAAAATGGATTTGATAACAGAGGAGGTTCTGTTGCTGCATGGTTTATGGTTTCTCTATATGAATTGGAAGATTGATGAAAAATATTTATGACACGGTAATAGTTGGTTCTGGTTCTGCCGGATCGATACTTGCAAACAGACTTTCAAATGACTTAAATAGAAATATTCTTTTGATTGAAGCTGGAAATGATTATAGTAATGAAGAGTCAATTCCTGAAAATATATATTATGGACACGGAAATCTTGATCTCCCTGCATCATATGACACTGATCCTCACAATTGGTCTTATAGAGGAGAAAGTACAGACGGTGGTCCAGAAATAAGAATACCTAGAGGCAAAGTAATTGGAGGTTCTTCTTCTATTAATGCCCAGATATTGTTAAGAGGTGTAAGAGATGATTATGATAGATGGGCGGAGTTTGGAAATGAAGAATGGACTTTTGAGAAAGTTTTGCCATATTTTAAAAAGTTTGAAAACGACTTAGATTTTTCAGATGATTACCATGGTCAAGATGGTTATATAAAAGTAAAAAGAGTACCTGAAAATGAATGGGATGATATTCATAGAGCTTTCTATAATTCATGTATTGATTACGGATTTCCTTCATGCCCAGATCATAATAAACCTGACTCTACTGGAGTTGGGCCTTTAGCTTTTAATCAAATTGATGGTGTTAGGCAAAGTACATCACTTACTTACCTTGCAGATATAAGGCATAGACCAAATCTTAATATTAAGAGTAATACATATGTAAGTAAAATTTTGTTTGATGGTACAAAAGCTATTGGATTAGAATTACAGTCTAAATCAGAACAATTTGAAATATATGCAGAACAAATAATTCTTTGTGCGGGAGCAATAGAATCGCCTAAGATCTTATTAAATTCTGGTGTTGGAGATCCTGATAAGTTTATAAATCATGGAATAAACCCAGTAATTGACCTGCCAGGAGTTGGTAAAAACCTAAGAGATCATCCAATGGCTTACATTGGATGGGAACCTAAATCTGACTATCAAAATCCAACTACAAATTGTTCAAGAGTAGCTATGAGTTTAAGGTATACATCTAAAAATTCAAACTTTAAAAATGACATGATAGTTTATATGAACTCAAGTACAAAAAATAATGGAAACCCAGAAGTACCAAATGGAATAAAAGCAAACTTAACACTGAACTTAGAAGAAAGTTCAGGAGAGATTTTTCTGAATGACCAAGATCCCACAGATTATCCAAGACTTTTTTATAATTATTTAGATACTGAAAATGATGTTAATAGATTTATTGAAGGAATAAATATATTAGAAGAAATTGGAGATCATAATGAATTTCAAAAATATGTAGGAGATATGATTCATCCTAATATTGATATAAGAAAAGATGATAAACTACTAAAAAAATGGTTGCATGGAAAGATGGTTACAGGGCACCATAGTAGTGGAACCTGTAAAATGGGTAACGATCCGTTAGCTGTAGTTGATCAAACAGGTTCAGTTATTGGTGCAGAAAACTTAAAGGTAGTTGATGCGTCAATTATGCCTGATTGTATTAGGGCAAATACAAATGCTACTGTAATGCTTATTGCAGAAAGAATTATAGATTTATGGGAATAGGAGATTTAAATGAGTAAGATGTCTGGTGGTGATGCACTAATTAGTTCTCTAGAAAGAGAAGGAGTTGAAGTGATTTTTGGACTTCCTGGAGTTCAAATGTACGGTGTAGTTGATGCATTAAGAAGAAATAAAAATATTAAGATGATTGTCCCTAGGCATGAACAAGCGACCTCATATATGGCCGATGGATATGCAAGGGCTAGTAGAGGAATTGGAGTTGCAATGGTTGTACCAGGTCCAGGTTTATATAATGCTGCTGCTGGTTTATCAACTGCTTACTCTTCTAATTCACGAGTTCTAATGATAGCGGGCCAAATCCCTAGAGCAACTATTGGAAAAGATATGGGAGGGCTTCACGAAGTTAATGATCAGTTAGAGACAATTAAACCTGTAACTAAATTTCAAAAAAGATTACTTAGACCACATGAAATCCCTGCAGGTGTATCAGAAGCTTTCAAACACTTAAAAAATGGAAGACCTAGACCAGTTGAAATAGAAATGCCTCCAGAAACTATGGTTGAAAGTGAAGAAGTTCAATTACTAGAAGCCGCAACACTAGAAAGAGTTAGTCCAAAAGATGAAGCTATTTCTGAAGCTGTAAAACTTATATTAAGCGCTAAAAATCCAATTATTTATGCAGGAACAGGTGTTATAAGATCTGAAGCAGAAGATGAGCTAAAAGAATTAACTGAATATTCAAATATACCTGTAGTTACAAGTGCAGCTGCGAAAGGAGTTATATCAGACGAACATCCAAATTCATATGGATCTGGTCTAACTGGAGAAGGTCAAATAAAAGAAGTTATGGAAAATAGTGACTTGATTATAATTTTAGGATCTAGATTTGCTATAAGATACCCTGCTGCAGAAAATACAAAAAAGATTCAAGTTGAAATAGATGAAACAGAATTAGGGAAATTTCATAAAGATGTATTACCAGTTGTTGGAGATGCTAAGATTTCAATTAGAAAATTAATTGATAACTTAAAACAAATGGGTGGAACTAAATTAGATTCTCCTGCATCTTCTGTCAAGAAAGTAAGAGAAATTTTAGATTCAGGTTCTGAAGGGTTACAACCTCAACATGACATAATAAACTCTCTGAGAGATGGTATGCCAAGAGAAACAATATCTGTATGGGATATGACACAGATGGGTTACTATTCAAGATATGCATTCAAAACATATAATACATCCACTTATTATGATTCAGGATATTCTGGAAACCTGGGATGGGCTTTTCCAACTGCTATAGGAGCCAAAGTAGCAAAACCTGACACTCCGGTTCTTTCTGTATCTGGTGATGGTGGATTTATGTACAATGTTCAAGAATTATCAACAGCTGTAAAATACGGAATAAATGTTATAGGTGTGATTTTTAACGATGGATATTATGGAAACGTAAGAAGAGATCTTGAGTTAGATTGGGGCGGAGACTATGAAACAAGTTTTGTTAACCCTGATTTTGCCAAAATGGCTGAAACTTATGGAGCCAAAGGTATTAGTGTTAATGATCCCACTAAAGTTAATGAGGCCATAGAAGAAGCTATTGATGCAAAACAACCTACTTTAATTGATGTAAATATGGTTGATACCAATGAGGTTCCAAGACCATTTGCAGGAAGAGCACCTTGGACTTTACCACATGATGAATTATTAGACTAAGATCAACTTAGTATAGTTATGAAAATTTTGTGTAGCGTATAATAAATTTAATGTTTAAATTATATCTTTTCTATGAACATTAGAAATTTTTCTATTATTGCGCATATTGATCACGGAAAATCTACTTTGGCTGATAGATTTATTGAGTATACAAATACGATATCTGAGAGAAACATCAAGGATCAAGTTCTTGATACTATGGACCTTGAAAGAGAACGTGGCATTACTATCAAGGCTCAAACTATTCAGTTAAATTATCAACTAAATAATGAAAACTATATTCTAAATTTAATTGATACTCCGGGTCATGTCGATTTTACATATGAAGTATCACGATCTCTTGCTGCTTGCGAAGGGGCTTTACTACTTATAGACGCAACTCAAGGAGTTCAAGCACAAACTATATCAACTGTTTATCAAGCAATGGACCAAGATTTGGTTATAATTCCAGTTATTAATAAAATCGACTCACCACTTGCTGAAACTGAGAAAATCATTAATGAAGTTACAGATATTCTAGGATTTACAGAATCTGAAATATTAAAGGTATCTGCAAAAGATGGAACTGGAGTAGATAAGCTTCTAGAAATGATTGTAGAAAAAATCCCATCTCCAAAAAAATCAAATTCTGAAGATGGGCTAAAAGCTTTGATATTTGATTCAATTTATGATTCATTTAAGGGTGCTATAGCTTATGTTAAAATTTTTAACGGAAAAATTGAAAAGGGTCAAAAATTATATTTTTATAATTCTAAAACTGAACTTGAAGCTATAGATATAGGTTACTTAAGGCCTAATCAAGTCTCTTCTAAAATCCTTGATACAGGTTATGTAGGTTATGTAGAAACTGGTATAAAAAATCTAAAGGATATCAAAGTAGGAGATACTATTCTTGATGTAAATAACAAAACATCAGAACCATTGATTGGATATAAAGAATCATCACCTACTGTTTATACAGGATTGTATCCTGTAGATTCTGATAAATACCAAGAACTTAGAGATGCACTAGATAAACTATATTTGAATGATCCTAGTTTAGTATATGAACCAGAAACATCCGCTGCTTTAGGTTTCGGATTTAGATGTGGTTTCTTAGGAATGCTTCATATGGAAATTATCCAAGAAAGACTCGAAAGAGAATATGATCTTGAGCTAATCACTACAGCACCTAGTGTTACTCATAGCGTGTATATGAAAAATGGAGATTTAAATAAAATCCAAAACCCTTCTGAATGGCCCGAGAATCAATTTATTGACCATATAACTGAACCTTGGGTGAAAACTACAATAATTACTCCAGAAAACTATATAGGTAAAGTAACAGAGTTTCTGTCTACAAAAAGAGGTGAGTTTGGTCAAATAGACTATATTCAAACTAGTCAAAACTTAACTAATCAGAGAGTAATCATAACTCATTTCTTGCCTCTTTCTGAAATCCTAATAGATTTTTTTGATGGATTGAAATCTTGCTCGTCAGGTTATGCTTCAATGGATTATGAATTAATTGATGAAAGACAAGCAAATTTAGTTAAATTAGATATATTAGTAAATCATGAAAATGTTGATTCTTTGTCATTGATTACAGAAAAATCTAAAGCTCCATATAAGGGTAGAGAACTTGTTAGCAAACTTAAGGAATTGATTCCTAGACAAATGTTTCAAGTTCCAGTCCAGGCAGCTATAGGAGGAAAAATCGTTGCTAGAGAAAATATTAGTGCTTTAAGAAAAAATGTTCTTGCTAAGTGTTATGGTGGAGACGTCACTAGAAAAAGAAAACTGCTTGAACAACAAGCAAAAGGTAAAAAAAGAAGGATGAAAATGATAGGTTCAGTCGAAGTTCCGCAAGAAGCTTTTATGGCTGTCTTAAAAATTGATTAATAATTTTCTAATATAAGCTTAGAATTTTTAAGGAAAAAACTTGAAGCCTTGACTAATCCTTGGGGGTTACCTGTATCAAAATGATAACCCTCTAAAATCTTTCCAGATATTTCAGATTTATTTACGCTATCACTTAATGCATCAGTTAAGTTAGTTTCACCTGACTCACTGTCTATAATCTGATCAAAAATAGAATAATCTAAAATGTATCTTCCTAAAATACCTATGTTAGATTTAGCATCTTTTATTTTTGGCTTCTCTTGGAGAGAATTTATTTTATATCTATCATTTTCTTCATCAAATCCAACAATACCTTTATACTCAATTTCATTTCTTTTTAATTTATTTAGACCAATAACATTTCCACCATATTTATCATATATGGTCTTTAATTGTTCTAAAGAGTTAGGTTTTGAAAAAATAAGATCGTCAGGAAGAATAACAGCAAATGGATTATCTCCTATTATTCTTTTAGTCAACTTAATAGCATGACCAACTCCTAGAGGTTTTTCTTGAAGCAAGAATCTAATATCTGACGAGGCAATCATTTGTTCAATATTTATATTTTCTAAATCACCATTGCTAATTGATTTATCAACTTTTATCTCTGTAAAATAGTTTCGAATTGAATCCATTCCATCTCCAATAATAATTAATATGTTTTCAATTCCTACTGAAATTGCTTCTTTAACAGCAAAATGAACTAGAGGATAGTTTCCAACTGGAAGCATTGCTTTTGGAACTGATTTTGTTACAGGTAAAAGTCTAGTACCAAGTCCAGCACATGGAATAACAGCCCAATTAAGATTACTAGTTGTCATGAATTATTGATAATAAAAAAAATATATCCCTCTAGTCCCCATGATAAATATAAAATGAAAAAATAGCAAAAAATATTCTAATAATATTATTGTTAGATTATTATATAAATCATGAGAATTGAAAAAATAGAGCTTAGATATCTTGAGGGTAAATTATCTGAACCTTTTGCATGGTCACAAAGATGGACTGATACCAGAAGTGTTGTAAACATAAAAGTCTTTACAGATGATGGTATTATTGGATGGGGAGAAACTTTTGGATCTCTTGACACAATTAACTCCATAGCAACTATTCTAAGTTTTGCTATAGGAGAAAATCCTTTATTTATAAATAAAATTTGGAATAAAATCTATTCAGCGACTTTTCAAAGCCATGTTTTTGCTAAATCAGCTGTTTTCGGTATGAGTGCTCTTGACACTGCTTTGTACGATATATCTGGTAAATTTCTCAAAGTCCCTGTACATGAGATTTTAGGTGGAAAATTTAGAGATTCAATTGCAATTTACGCTACTGGACTTTACTACACAGATAATTATTCATTAGATCCATTAATCAAAGAAGCTGAAGATTTATCCAATGACGGTTATACAGGCATGAAAATGAAGATTGGTGCATTGTCTTTATTAGAAGACTCAATAAGGGTAAAAGAGGTAAAGAATACAATAGGAGATAATATAAGATTGATGTTTGATGCTAATGAAGCGTATGACTCTTCTAACGCTTTAGAATTTTTGAAACTAGTAAAAGATGTAGACTTAGAATGGTTTGAAGAGCCTTGTGCTTCTAGAGATGATAGATCAAATAAATATGTACAAAAAAATTCTCATATTCCTATTTCAGGAGGAGAAAGCTTGCATACGCGCTGGGATTTTGTCCCAAGGATGACAGATAGAATTTTTGATATATTTCAACCAGACATTTGTGCTGTTGGAGGCATTTCTGAAATGTATAAGGTTGGAATTATGGCCCAAACGATGGGAGTAAAGTTCAATCCTCATTTCTGGGGTACAGGAATTTCTTTTGCAGCAGCTTTACATGCACTATCAGTGCAACCATTGTCTCAAATTTCGATGAATAATATACCCTATGAAAATGAATCAGTTTTAGAATGTGATAGAACTCCGCATCCGGTGAGAGAAAATTTAACTAACAATGTATTTATTCATAAAAATAGTAGAATTAAAGTTCCTGATGGATATGGCCTAGGGATAGAAGTTGACGAGAAAGCATTAAGTGATTACACAGTTGGGAATATGATCACCATTAGTAACAAATCAGATGGACAAAGAATTTTTTAGTTTTTATTTATGAAAAAAAGTCTAGGACAAAACTTCTTAAGGAATAAAGATATTACAAAAAAAATTGTTCAACTTGCTGACTTTTGTACAAGTATAGATATATTAGAAATTGGTCCAGGAGATGGTGCGTTAACAGACGAATTATTAAATTTTTCAGGAAAAATCACCCTATTAGAATATGATAAAGATCTAATAAAACCACTAAATAATAAATATGGTGGATCTAACGTTAAGATTATCCAAGGAGATGCAAGAAATTTTATTATAGATGTTGATAATAAAATCAACATCATAGGTAATTTACCCTATTATGCATCAAATATAATTATTAGAAATTTCATGTTTCAAAACAAAGTAAATTCAATGGTATTTACAGTTCAAAAAGAAGTTGGAGAAATGATAGTTGCTAATGATGGGAAAAAATCTTTTCTTAGCGTACTTATGCAAACATATTGTGATGTTAAAGAATTAATGATTATAAAAAATGTAGAATTTTACCCGATACCAAAAGTTGATTCTATGACAATAAAATTGATACCTAAATCAATAAATAAAGACGATGATTATATAAATTTTATTAGAGGTTCATTTTCAAATCCAAGAAAAAAAATTTCTAATTCTATCTCTATGGGATTAAATATTACGAATGATCAAACAAATTTAATACTTGATTCAAATAAAATTGATCAAAATTTGAGACCACAGCATTTATCATTAAATCAATGGAAAAATTTATACAAAAGTTATAAGAAGTTAAATGTTTAGCCTACAAAGTTTTGCAAAATTAAATTTGGGATTAGATGTCATAAAAAAAAGAAATGATGGATTTCATGATATTTCGTCAATTATGTGCAAAATCAACTTATGCGATCAAATATATTTTCAAGAATCTAATAAAAATGAAGTTTTTCAAGAAGGTATTACTATGGAAAAAAATATTGTTTCCAAGGTACTTGACTATATGACAAAAGAATATTCACCTAGTAAAAAATTAAAGATTAACATTGAAAAAAAAATACCATATTCTTCTGGTATGGGAGGAGGCTCGTCAAATGCAGCAACTGCAATTCAGGGAATAAATAAGTTATTGAAATTAAATTTAGACAGTAAGGAGAAATTTGATATTGGCTTAAAATTTGGATCAGATATACCTTTTTTTCTATCAAACTCATCAGCTCTAATTTCTGGTAGGGGAGATAAAATCCAATTCATAAAAAATCCTAATATATTAGATTTGATAATTATCTATCCTTTTTATCAAATTGAAGATAAAACAAAAAAAGTATTTGAAAAAATTGATAAATTATCAAGTACAGAAAATCAGTTAGATTTACTAAAAAAAATCAATTCTGGTGTCCAACTAGAAGGACCTTTTTATAATTCTTTAGAAGAGCCTGCAATGAAAGTTTTCTATAACTTAGAAAGCATCAAGCATAAGATTGAAGGCGTGACTAATAAAAAACTTTCAATGTCTGGCGCTGGACCTACATTATATTTTGTAGAAAATTCTCAGAATAATATATTAGAAATTATTAATGAAATCAAAAAACTAAACCTAAATATTCAACTATTTAATGTAAAAATAATATGAGTTTATACAACATATCTTTATCGGTTATATTGTTATTTGCTAATTGGCTTTTTATTTCTTCATACGTAAATATTAATAAATTTTTTTCGTATAACTCAAATAATCCTCAAAAAAGTAATATTCTTCTAATAAATGTAATTACATTTACATTCTTAATAATTTCATATTTTTTAGCAAATATATTTTTTCAATTTCAATCGATAAAAAATTATGATTTTTTACCTTACTTTTTTACTCAAATATTAATTTTATGGTTACTTTGTTTATATGGAATTTATTTGTATGTTTTTGAAAAATTAAGGTTTTACCATATCTTAATTATTGTCTCAGTATCAATGCTGATTATAAGCTATATTTATCCACTGTTATTATCTATTGCTTTTGATAAATATGAATAAAACAAAGACAGATTTTGAAATAATTGATGATGTTGACTTACTAAATACTCTAGATTCGGGTCAATCTTTTGCATGGGAAAGAATATATGAATCTGAAAAAACTTATTTTAAAGGATTCTTTAGAGATACAGAATTATTAGTAAGCAGAAGTAAAGATAAAGTAATAGTTAAGATAATAGGTGGAAAAAAAGAAGATGGTATAGACTATCATTTTCATCAATATCTTGGTGATGATCCAACTAAACTTTCTGGATTTTCTAATTTGTTACAAGATGATGTGATTAAACCTGTCATCGATAGATACCCAAAAATTAGAATTTTGAAGCAAGAACCATGGGAGTGCATAGTTGGTTTTATAACTTCTTCATGTTCTAATTTAGAAAGAATTAAATATCATATGAGTTTACTTCGAAAGATTAACAATGATGTTTTTCCCGATCCTGAATCTATATTTTTATTGGGAGAGAATAAGTTAAGAGAACTAGGTTTTGGTTTTAGGGCTCCATATATAATAAATATTTCTAAAGCTTTAATTGATGAAAAATTTACCATAAATGAATTAAGTAAAAATTCTTATTTAGACTCTTTAGAATTACTAACATCAATAAAAGGTATTGGAAGAAAAATAGCTGATTGTATTTTGGCATATTCTTTTGATAAAAAGGAGTCATTTCCTGTTGATAGGCATGTATTAAACGGTTTAGTTAGGTGGTATAAATATCCGAAAAAAATCAATCCCGTAAAAGCTAGTGATAGAGCCAGAAAAAAATTTGGTGATTTGTCTTCATATGCTCAACAGTATATTTTTCATAGACAAAGACTTGCTAGCAGAGCTCAAATGTGGGGAGGTACACACAAAGAATTTGCTATAAGCAGTGATATAAATTAGATATAAAATCTTTTGAAATATTTAATTCTTTAATATCAAGTATTTTTTTTGATTTTAATATTTTGTATATTTCAAAATATGAATTTAAGGTTTTTAATTCATTTTTAGAAAAACCAATGTTATTTATCATTTCTAACCTTTCTTCATCTTCAACTTCAAGTAAAGCAAAAAATAATTTCTCATAAATAGTTGATTGGTTCCAAAATGATTCATGAATAAAACCTATTTTATTCAAAAAATTCTTAGGAAAAATCATATTTTTATAAATTGGAAAACTAGATTCTTTTAGTATGTTTTTGATTGTTTTTTCTTTGAGTAATTTAACGATTTCATTAAATTTTCTATATTTTGAAAGCGTATTTATATTTTCTATTGAGTCTTGAATATATTTTTTTGTTTCGGGATGATAAATAAAGCCTAATCTAGTTTTATACTTTATAGCCCTAAAGATCCTAGTTGGATCATCAAGGAATGATTTGTTATGAATTATTCTAATAATTTTTTTCGATAAATCCTCTTGACCATTCAAAGGATCAATTAAATCAAGATTAGATTTGTGGATTTCTAAAGCAATAGAATTAATAGTAAAATCTCTTCTGTACAAATCTTGGTGTATATCTGATTTTTCCCACTTAGGCAAACTCCCTGGATTAATATATATTTCCTTTCTTGAGTGGGCAATATCAATAGATAACGAATTATTTAAGTTTAATTTATAGTTTGCAAACCCATGAACTTTATTTGATTTTATTCTTAAATCAGATGACATATTTTTGGCAAAATTATCAATATTTCCATGAACGACTAAGTCAAGATCAATTGATTCATTGACATTTCCGTTAATAAAATCTCTAACAAACCCTCCAACAATATAAATATTAATATTGTTCGAAGATATGTAGTGTCTGCAATAATCTATAATAATGTTAAGATTATTATTAGATTGAATAAAGCTATTAAGTTTTTTTTGGTTAATATTCAATTTGATTTATATATTTATAAATTATTTTACGATAAAGGACTTAATCATGAGTGATCATAATGTAAATGTGTTTTTTGATTATACTTGCCCTTGGGTCAGACAAGCGGGTTTTTGGTTGATAGATCTCGAAAACAAATCAAAGATTGATATTAACTGGAAACCATTTTTACTTGAACAAATAAATTCAGATAATAACGAAGAATGGAAAGCTTGGAACCAAAACTTAGATCAATATTTAAGTAGAGGTATTTGGCCGCATTTAGGAGGTATTGCAGCTAGAAATATTTCAAAAGAAGCTGGATATACCTATATGAAAGCAATATTTGAAAAAAAACATGTAGATAGAGAAGATGTAAGAAGTCGAGAATATATAATAGAACTAGCTAAATCTTTAGATATTTATTCTGAAAATTTTGAAAATGATATTGATTCAAAAGATTCCTTAAATTACATTTCTGAATCTCATACAGAAGCTGAAAATAAAGGGATTTTTGGGACTCCTACAATAGAGTTTGAAGATGGTAATACTGTTTTCCTTAAGACGTTTACTCCTCCCGAAAGTGATTCAATAAAGTTTTTTGATGCTCTAAAGATACTATCAACAGATAATACTTATTTTGGTGAATTAAAGAAACCTCAACCGCCATGGCCTAAACAACATCAAATATGATTAATGAACTAATAGAACAATTTATAAAAGAAGATTATGAAGAATTTAAAATTGCTCTTACTCATAGTTCTTTCGTAAATGAAAATAACGATAAAAATATTCAATCAAATGAAAGATTAGAATATTTAGGAGATTCTGTTATTAGCTATGCTGTAAGCAACTATTTATATCATACATATCCAACTATTGCAGAAGGAGAATTATCAAAAATAAGATCAGAAATAGTTAATCAAAAGTCTTTATCAGAATTTTCTAAAAGTCTTGACCTAGGCTCTTATCTAATCTTAGGCAAAGGTGAAGAATTAAATAATGGTAGAAATAAAACATCTACTCTATGTAATCTTTTTGAAGCAGTAATTGGTTATATGAGTATTGAAATTGGTATAAATAAAACAGAAAAATTATTAATAGATCTCTTTAAAGAAAAGATTGAAACAATCTATAATTCAAAATCCTTTTATGATTCTAAATCTTTACTTCAAGAGAAATTGCAAGAAGAAGGAATTGATTTACCAGATTATGTCTCTTCCGAGTTAGAAGATGGTAATTTTAATGTCGATTTATTTATCCAAAATAAACTAATTACATCTACCAAAGCAAGAAGAAAAATTGATGCAGAAAAATACGCTGCTCAGATTGCTTTAGATACTTACATTAACCAAGATGACAGATGATTGAAATATTTTTATTTCTAGTTGTTTTTTATGGTTTGTTCTCTATTGGTTTTACCTACAATAATATTCTCAACAAAAAGTTATATATTGGAATAAATGAAATATTAATTGGATTTATACTTTTTGCAATATCTGGGACTATATTTTCATTTTTAACATCAAATATATTAGATAATTCAGAATCTTGGAAAATATCTTTTGGTCTACTAATAATATTTTCAATAATTTTTATAATTAAGAATTCATCTTATATTTTGTTCTTCAAAGGATTCTTAAGTACAAACAATCTAATTTTTAGTCTGATTTTTATCTTTATTGCAGTTCTTAGAATGAGTAATTCAGACATTTTACATACCGAAAAGATTATGGAATTCATGATGTTGTCATCAACCATGTCTTCTAGTTCGATTATTTCAGAAGATTTATGGTTTTATAATAATTCTATTTCTTATTATTCATTCGGATATTTTATTTATTCATCAATACCATCTATTTTTAATTTAGATAGTGCTTATGCTTATAACTTAGTTCTACCATCTGTTATTTCATTAACTTATTTATCTTTAATCAATTTACTTGAGTTTGTAAGTCATATAAAGAAATCAATTATTTTTCTCATACTGTTCATTTATATGATTTTTTTAGGCCCGTTGGCAACAATACTTGAACTATTTAACCATTTAGGCCTTGGAAGTGATTATTTTTACAAATTTATAGACATAGAGGGTATTACTAAAAAAGAATCAATTGAGTTGTTTTGGCCAGATGATAATTGGTGGTGGTTCTCTATTTCCAGAATTATTTCATTTAACAAACCTGATATATTTTATTCTGATTATACGATTAATGAATTCCCTAGTTTCTCAATAATTTTAGGAGACATACATCCACATATTCTGGTTCTTCCATTTGTTATTTTATGTTTTTCTTTTATTTTTTTTCTTTTCAAAAATCAAAGCTTTACTCGGATAAATATATTTTGGATAAATATTACTTTTATATTTTCAGTTCTAATTAATCCTTGGTACTCTGTAGTTATACTTTGGTATCTTTTTTCAAATATTGTTTTTCTATATAAAACTTTTGAAAAAAAAGAAAAAAAAATAATTATAAACATAATAATTATTTTAATTATTGAATTGATACTATTTGTGATTTTATTTAATCCTGGCAATCAATTAGTTTTTCCTTATATTTCAAATGTTAAGATTATTTCTAGATTTCATCACCTTTTTCTTTATTGGGGGTTTTCATTCTTAACAATTTCTATTTCAATTTCATACATTATTTATAAAAACAAAATTTATTTTGAATTATTAAGATATTTTCTTGTTACTCTTGCAATATTGCTTTCTATACCTTTGTTTTTTTCTGATATTTATCTAAACTTAGAACTTTTTATTAATTTACTATTGAATAATTTTTTCTTTGCTTTTCTGATTTCTGCTTCAATAATTCTTATAAAAAACTCTCAAATTGAAAAATCTATACTAATTTTATTGTTTTCATCTTTGATAACAATTGTAGGTTCAGAATATATTTATGTCGTAGATCATTTCAATAATAGAATGAACACGGTATTTAAGTTTTATTTTATAAATTATCTAATACTAAATTTAATTTCACTCTACTTTATATTTTTATTTATTAATTCTTTTACTATTTCAAAAAGATTTATATTAGTTTCATTGATTTTTATCTTATTTATCCCATCATTATGGTGGTCTGTATCTGCTATAAAAACACGAAGTTCAGACAATATTGGTTCATTTGGTCTAAATGGTTTAGATTATTTGAGGGAAGATGATATTGAAGCAATACAATTTATCAAAAACAATACAAATAAAAATGATATTGTTTTGGAAGGAGTTGGAAAATCTTACACAAAATCAAATATATTATCTTCATATACCGGTAGATCAACTTTATTAGGATGGGTAAATCACCAGTTGCAGTGGAGATCTGAAACTTCAGAAATTATTGCACTTGATAATGCAATAGAAGAATTTTATAAGAATCCTCAAACAAGTAATCTTATATTAAATGAATATAAAGTAGAATATATCGTATTATCAACTTATGAAAAAAAACGATATGATCTTAATAATGATGATCAATTTAGATCATTTAAGTTAATTTTTGAAAATGATTATTACAAGATTTTTAAAGTAAATGATTGAATTATTTAAAAATCGAAGTTATTCGATTATCTATATAGGAATTTTTCTTTTTGCAGCCATATTAAGATTTATAGATTTAGGTAGCAGAGCTGTTCATCATGATGAAAGTTTGCATGGTTTTTTTTCATATGCAACTTCGATTGGTGATTATTACCCTCATAATCCACTGACTCATGGAATGTTTTTATTCAATAGCCTTTCAGCAACATTTTGGATTTTTGGAAGCAATGAATTTTTACTTAGATTACCTTTTGCAATTGTTGGATTAATAATTGTTTTATTTCCTATGATTATTCGAAAAGAAATCGGTGATAAGTCTACATTATTAATTGCAGGATTAATATCTATATCACCATCCTTAACTTATTTTAGTAGATTTGCTAGGAATGATATTTTTATGAGTGCAATAATTATTTTATTATTTATTTCTATATATAAATATTATCTTTCTAAAAATAATAATTGGTTATATTTCTTAATCTTCATAATATCTTTGGGTTTTACTATCAAAGAAACTATGTATCTGAATATATTAGGTATCTTGATTTTTTTATTTTTGGTATCAATAAAAGATTTATTAAGAGTAATATTGTCAGAAATCCATATTAGTGAAATAAACCATATCACAAAATTATTCTTGATTTTATTATTAATAGTCATACCTCTTGGCGCCCCAATGTTTTCTGTTTTTCAAAGTTCAATTGGAGTAATTCTTTCAACTCCTGATAGTTACCCTGGCGTTCCTCCTGGACTGCCTGTTGGAAATGGGGTTTTTGTATCTATTATTATTACTTTTATACTTCTAGGGATTTCTAATTTTTTTGGTCTTATTATAGATAAAACAGTTTGGATTAGATCTTTTTCGATTTTCTTTATTGTATTTTTTCTAATGTTTACAACCTTTTTTATAAATCCTTCAGGATTAATTACTGGACACTGGCAGTCACTTGGTTATTGGTTATCTCAACATGATGTTGCTAGAGGAAATCAGCCTTTGTATTATTACTTTATATTACTTTTTACTAATGAATTCTTAGTATTTTTGATCGGTCTACCTATTTCATTGTTCTATTTATTCAAGGGAACTTTCTTTGAGAAATTATTATCTTTCAATGCTTTGTTTTCACTAATTGCTTTTTCTATAGCAGGTGAAAAAATGCCTTGGCTTGTAGTAAATCTGGTTATTCCTTATATATTTTTAGTACCTTTATTTCTCTCAAAAATAATCAATTCTATCAACCTTAAGTTAGAAAGAATTGTTATTAGTTTAGTTGCTTCATCTGTCCTTTTTTATCTAGCGTTTAAGATTTTATTTACTGATTATTCAAATAATACAAATTATTTATACTTTGATTTGATTTATCTAATAGTAGCTTTATTATTGGTTCTATTTGTAATCTCATCAAAAAAGTTTATGAGTTTAGTAGATCTATCTAAGTCATTATTAATTGTTATATTCATTTCTTTTACACTTTTAACTATAAAAACAACAAATAAAGTTATTTTTGATCTTTCAGATGAACCTAGGGATATGCTTATTTATACACAATCTTCTCCTGCTCTACATAATCTATATGAAGAAATAGAGGAGTCATACATAAAAAAAGATAATCTAATTGTAGGTATTGATACTATGGATGGGTTTGCTTGGCCATGGATGTGGTACCTAAGAGAACATAAAAATGTTGTTTGGATCAATGAACTCAATATAGATAATCATGATTATGATTATCTATTAATAAATCAAAAAAACTTTGAAAAATTATCATCAGAATCACTTAGTAATTATAAATTCAAAAGAATAATAGCTCACAGGAAATGGTTCCCTGAAAGCATATACAGAAATAAATCAACATCAGATGTCTTTAAGATTATAACCAGCAGCAAATCAAGAGCTAAAGTCTCGAATTATATAATGAATAGAAATTTTGAAACAAGAATTGGTTCAACTAATTTTGTATTACTAAAGTCAAACAATTTTGAATCTATTGAATAATCTTAAAAACATTAACAACTTATTTTCCATAATATTTTCATTACTCTTTATTTTTGGAGTTTACAAAATTGTTAATGATTTCAACTCTATAATTGATAATATTTCAAAAATCAGTGTTTCAATTTTATTTTTTTCAACATTAGTTTATTTTATTTCAGTTATATTAAGATATTTTAGATGGAAAATAATATATAAAGAGCTCTTTGATCAATATAAATTCAATATGTTGAATGAAACCATAATTGGTTATATGGCAAATAATATTTTCCCTTTTAGGCTTGGAGAGCTATACAGAGTAAACAGAATCGTCAATTCTGAACAAAATAAATTTACTCGAGTTCTATCAACTATATTTACTGAAAGATTATTCGATGTAATTTCATTAATTATCATAATGATTTTTGCATTTCCTTTTATAAAAGAATTTGATTTTAAGTTGTTTCAAATAAAAAACAGTTTTATTATAATTTTGATTTTTTTATTAATTTTAATTTTTGTTTTTATATTAAGTAGACTTAACTTTTTTCGAATACTTTTATCTAAAATATTAGTTTTTTTTCAAGATATTTTATCTTTTTTTTATGAGTGTAAATCTATAAATAAATATACTAAAGTATTTATTTTTTCATTACTTATATGGATTGTTGAAAGCATTGTATATTTTATAATTGCGGACTATTTTATTACCAACATATCAAGAATAGAATTATTTTTTATTATTCTTGTAGTTTGCTCAATTACAAACCTGTCTGGAGTAATCCCTTCATTACCTGGAAACTTAGGAAATTTTGAATTTTTTGGTACATTGGCATTTATTGCAATGAACGTATCGTCTGATATTGGGGCTACCATAATTATTATTGTTCACTTAGTTTTATTTATACCTATTTCAATTCTTGGATTTATAATATTAGCAACAAAAAAATTACCTAATAAGAAAACTTAAATGAAAATATGTATCATTGGTGCAGGAATTGCTGGCTTGTCAGCCGCTTACAATCTTTCAAAGATTGGCCACGAAGTTTCTATTTATGAATCAAGTCCCTTTGCAGGGGGGCAAGCTTCTACAATAAAGATTAATGATTTTGAGATAGAAAAAGCTTATCACCATTTATTTGTAACAGATAAAGCGATTTTAGATTTATACAAAGAATTAGGGATGTCAAAAGATTTGAAATGGTATAAATCATCGGTCGCAACCTACAGCGAAGGTAAAGTGTGGAAAACTACATCACCTTTTGATTTATTATTACTGTCCTTGATACCTTTCAAAGAAAGAATAAAACTAATACTTCTATCTTTAAGATTAAAGCTCCTAAGAAATTGGAAAAAAATAGAAAATGTAACTGCTTATGATTGGCTATCAGAGAAAGTAAACAAAAAAACCTTTGAGATTATATTTAGACCTCTATTATATGGAAAATTTGGAGAATTTTATAAAACCATTGGCATGCCTTGGTTTTGGTCAAAAATACAAACAAGAGTTTCTTCTAGAAATTATAAATTTCAGGAAATATTATGTTATCCCAATGGATCATTTTCTAAGCTAATAAATAAACTTGAGGAAGAAATTAATAGCAATAATGGAAATATTTATTTTGAACATAAAATTACGAAGATAATAACAAAAGATAATTCAGTTGAATCAGTAGATATCATTGACAATAAATCAATTAAAAAAAATGAAAAATTTGACATTGTAATATCAACAGCTCCATATAAGGTGCTAGACAAATTAATCGATCTTGAAAAAAATATTAAAGATTCAATGTGCAAAGTTGATTATATGTCTGCAATCGTTATGATATTGAATCTAAAGAATAGTCTTTCAGACTACTACTGGCTATCAATAGCAGAAAACAATTTTCCATTTTTGGGAATAATTGAACATACTAACTTAATCCCTAAAGAAAATTATGGCAATAATAATATTTTGTATATTACTAATTATGTTGAAAATGATAATAACTTTCTAAAATTGAATTACAAAGAACTAATCGATATTTACACTCCTTATCTAAAAAAAATAAATTATAAATTTACTAAAGATTGGATATTAGATTATAGATTTAATAAAATCAATTTTGCTCAACCTATTATTCCAATTAATTATTCTTCGTATAAAATACCCTTAAAATTGCCAATTAATGGTTTATATAGTGGAAATACGGCACAGATATATCCAGAAGACAGAGGAACAAATTATGCTGTAGATCTAGCAAATAAAATAACAAAATTAATTAAAGAGGGATACTATGATTGATGTTGGAACAGGGATAGCAAAAATATTAAAAGCTGAAGGTATTGAATGGGTTTCTACTTTTCCAGTTTGTAAGGTAAATAATGCTTTGGGTAAAGAAAATGTGCCTATGATCATGATGAGAGATGATAGATATGCGATAGCCTTAGCAGATGGATTTTCTAGAGTAACTTCTGGTAAGAGAATAGGTGTATGTACTGTTCAAGGCGGAGTAAATGCTGCTGGGTTACAAGTAGCTTATGCGGGTCTCGCACAAGCCTATGAAGATAATTCACCAGTTTTATGTATAACTGATGGAGTCCCAATAGGGAATTCTGAAAATAGTGAATTTGATATCACAAATAGTCTTAAATCTGTTTCTAAATGGTATGGATATATAGATAAGCCTGAAAGAACGCCAGAATTTATGAGAAAAGCTTTCTCGATGCTTAGAAATGGTAAACCTGGACCAGTGATAATTGCAGTCCCTGATGCATCTGCAATTTATGATGAAAGTTTAGATATTTACGAAACAGTTAAAACTTGGAAATCAAGACCTAGCCAAGAAGATGTTCAAGAGGCTATAGAATTGATCTCTAAATCAAAAAAACCAATTATCTATGCGGGAGAAGGAGTTCTTTACTCAGACGCACCAGCTGAATTATTAGAGTTTGCAGAAATTTCAAATATTCCTGTTATTACTACATTGAAAGCTAAAGGAGCATTTCCTGAAAATCATAAACTATCTTTGGGAGTCAGAGGAAAACATACTTCTCATTTTATTAATGAATCAGATTTGATTCTATCGATAGGTTCAAGTTTGTCTCCCGGTAGATTTTCACATGCTATACCCAATTCTATGAATAAAAAAATTATTGTTTTAAATATAAACGAAGATCATATAAATAAACTATATAAGACAAGCCATGCTTTAGTCGGCGATGCCAAACTTGCATTATCTGAACTAACAAAAGAGTTGAAAAATCTCACCTCAGGTAAAGGATTTAATGAGAAAATTACTATTTCAGAAATAAATAAACAAAAAGAGTTGGATAAAAAAATTTATGAGAAACCAATGTCAACTTCTGACAAACCTATAAATCCTTACAGAGTTTATAATGATATGATGAATGTTTTAGACAGAAAGAATTCCTTTGTTACACACGAATCTGGAAATACAAGAGATCAATTAAGCACTGTTTATGAAACATTAATCCCAAGAGGTTTTTTAGGTTGGGGAAATGTATCTTCTCTTGGTTTTAGTTTGCCCGCTGCAATGGCTGCCAAAATTGCTTTTCCAAAAAGGGATAGTATTGCAGTAACAGGTGAAGCAGGTTTAGGATATATGCTTGGAAACTTAGAGGTTCCTGTAAGAGAGAATATTGGAATCACTATTGTTCATATTAGTAACGGTGGATTTTCGGGCTATGGCCCTGGTTTTTGGGGAGATGGTCATGATCCATATACTCATGAGGTCCAAGGATATGATGTCGTCGATATGTCAAAAGTACTTTCTGATATGGGATTATACTCAGAACGAATAGAGGAACCAGAAGAAATCATACCTGCATTAGAAAGAGCTCTTGAAGCCAATAAATCTGGAAGACCTGCATACTTAGAGTTTATTTGTATACAATATCCTGTTTATGGGGATTGGCTATCGAGTTCACATGGTGAATAATATAATAAAATATTTCTAACAACTATGGAGGAAGAGAATGGATTCTTTAAAAGGTAAATCGGTAATACTAACAGGTGCTGGCTCAGGTATAGGGAGAGTGACTGCTAAGATGCTGGGTGAAATGGAAGCAAATGTTTTTATTGTAGGAAGGCGAGAAAACTTACTCAAAGAATCTGTTAAAGAAATTGAAGAAGCCGGAGGAAAAGGGGCGTATATTTCAGCTGATTTAGAAGATGGAGATGCAGCTGCAAATGTTGCTAAAGAAGCAATTAATACTTTTGGAAATATTCAATATTTAGTTAATAATGCTGGCCATAGTAGTAAAGTTAGAGCAATAAGATATGTTGAGAAAGAAGACTGGCAATCGGTATTTAATGTAAATGTTGAAGGAGTATACAGATTATCTCAAGCAATAATCCCTAATATGATTGAGCAGGGTGAAGGAACTATTGTAACAATATCTTCAATGGCTGCTGTCACACCAGGATTAATGGGTGGAATACCTTATTCTTCGGCTAAAGCCGCTGTTGCTGCAATGATGACTGCAATGAGGCAAGAATTAAGAGAACATAATATTAGAACTTGCACAATTTATCCAGCAGAGGTTGATACACCGATATTAGATAATAGACCATTACCTCCTGACAAAACAGCAAGATCAACCATGATGATGCCAGAAGATATAGCTGAAGCAATACTTTTATGTATGAGAATGCCCCAGAGAACAATTGTTCAGGATATGATTGTTAGCCCAACTATTCAGAGAGATGTAAGTGAAGATATGAAGATAGCAAAATCTCTAGGAAAAAAATAATAGTTAATTTACAACAAATATAACTTGTTACCAAAAAATTCAGTTGATAAAATTAAACTGTAACAACTTGGGAGAGTAATTGTCAGAAATAACTAATTCTGAAAGTTTAAGAAAGATTATTAGAGATTCTATTTCTAATCAAAAAAGAAAAACTGTAACAGTACTATCTTCATTATTGGCTGTGCAAGATAAACTTCATTATATTCCTGATGAGGCTGTTGAAGAAATATCTATTCATTGCAAAGTAACTATCAATGATGTTTGGAGTGTTGCATCTTTTTATACAAATTTTAGATTTACTCCTCCTGGAGAAAAAACACTTGATGTTTGTTGGGGGCCTAGCTGTCATATTAATGGGGCACAAAATCTGATTAATCAAGCTCATGAGCAACTAGGAATAAAAGGAGAGGGAGAATCTGATGACAATAAAGTTACTCTAAGATACTCAACATGCTTAGGTGCTTGTGCCCAAAGTCCAGTATTTGCTATAGATCATAAAATGTATGGCAAACTTGATAAAAACAAACTAGATTCCATGATTAAAGAGCTAAAAAAATAAATGACAGACCAATATAAAAAATTAGAAGACTTATCTAAAGAATATTTATCCAAAATATACAAAGATAAAACTGTAATTCGAGTACAGACTGGAACTTCAGGTCAGGCTGTTGGTGCGGATGAGATACTTAAATTATTGAGTTCTAAAACTAATAACAAAATTAATGTTATTGAAGTTGGATCTATGGGATTAATGTACCTTGAACCAATAATTGTTGTTGTTATGCATACCGGAGAAAAAATTTATTATGCAAATGTTGATACAAAGATTAGTGAGAAGATTTACGACCACTACTCAAATAGTAAAGAAGTGTTTTTACAAAATGCATTTGCATACGAATCAAGTAAAAACTTAGATATTTCAATTCCAAATATCAATGATTTACCTCAATTCTCAAAGCAATTAAGAATTGCAACAAGAAATTTTGGAGAAATAACACCAGGTGATGTTATGCAATATATATCAACAGGAGGTTATTCTGCTTTAAATAAAGCTTTATTTGAGATGTCTCCAGAAGAAGTTGTAGAAGAAGTAAAAAGTTCCGGATTAAGGGGTAGAGGAGGAGCTGCTTTTCCAACTGGTGTTAAATGGAGTTTCTTAGCTCCCAACAAAGCTCCCGTCAAGTATGTCTTATGTAACTGTGAAGAAGGTGATCCTGGAGCGTATAACGATAAAGGGATTCTTGAAACAGATCCTCACACCTTAGTTGAAGGACTGATATTAAATGGATATGCTACAAATTCTAACAAATCATATGTATTTATTAGGCAAGGTCATGATATTCCAATAAATGCTATAGAAAGAGCTATTAGAGAGGCATACGACAAAGGATTATTAGGAAATAATATTTTGGGATCAAACTTTTCTTTTGACATGGAGGTCTCTCTTACTGGAGATTCATATGTTGCGGGAGAAGAAACAGCATTAATGGAAGCAATTGAAGGAAAAAGATCTACTCCAAGATTCAAACCTCCTTTTCCAGCAGCAGCTGGATTGTGGCAAAAACCTACAAACATAAATAATGTAAAAACTATATCCTATGTTCCACAAATTATAAAAAATGGATCAGATTGGTTCAGTTCAACAGGAACAGAGAAATCAAGTGGTACTGCTATAGTATGTCTATCAGGACACATAACTAGACCTGGAATGTACGAGATACCAATGGGTATGACTATTGAAGAAGTTCTCGATGAAGTAGGTGGGGGGTCAAACTCAGACAGTGATATAAAAATGCTTCAAACCGGTGGCCCTCTAGGGGGAGTCCTCGGTAAAGATGCTTTTGGAACAAAGATTGATTTTGATGAAATGGCTAAATCAGGAGCTATACTAGGATCAGGTGGAATTATTGTTTGTAATGAAACTGTTTCAGTTGTAGACCTTATTAGAAATCTTGTAGCATTTAACCAATTCGAATCATGTGGTAAATGTTTCCCATGCAGACTGGGAAATACACACATGTTTGATGTATTACAAAGATTAGCTAGTGCAGAAAGTAATCCTGGAGACATGCAACTACTAGAAAGAATAGGAAAAAGTATGAAAATTGGTTCTTTATGTGGACATGGTCAACTTGGATATAATCCTATATCATCATCTCTTAAGTACTTTGAATCTGAAATAGTTGATTCAATTAATAATAAGTCTGAACCATTAGAAGCAATGTTGACACCAACTAGAACTAGACCAAAATCGGCGGAGTAAAAATTGAGTGACGATCAAAATATTAATATAAACGGACAAAACTTAGAAATTAAGAATGGCCAAACTATTCTCCAAGTAGCTATGGATAATGATATTTATATACCTTATTTATGCTATTACCCAAGTATGAAACCTTACGGAGCATGTAGAGCTTGTTTAGTAGAAGTTGAAATGCCAGATGGCAGGAAAATGACAGTTGCTTCTTGTACTACTCCTGCAGCTAATTCAATGAAAGTTGAAAGTGATAATGAATCTGTTAATGATCTTAGAAAAGGTGTGGTTGAACTATTGATGAGTGAACATCCTCATGGATGTCTTACTTGCCATAGAATTGAATTATGTGGACCACAAGATATATGTCAAAGACATGTTGCAGTTACGGATAGATGCACTATTTGTCCAAAAAATGAAAGATGTGAGCTTAAAGATACTGCAAGGTTTGTTCAGCTAGATATGACTATCCCTCTAAATTACAACAGAAGAGATTTACCGATTCACGTTGATGATCCTTTCTATGATAGAGACTACAATCTATGTATAGTATGTGCAAGATGTGTTAGGGTTTGTGATGAAATAAGGATTGATTCAGCCCTTACACTTGTTTCAAGATCAGGAGTTTCATTGGTTGGAACTTCAAATGGAACATCTTTATTAGAATCTGGATGTGAATTTTGTGGAGCTTGTATTGATGTTTGTCCAACAGGAGCCCTAGTAGAAAGAGATTATAAATGGGAAAAATCTGATAAGGAATATAATGCATCCTGTTTTAATTGTGCCGGAGGATGCGATGCATTAGTTGAGGTAAACAAATCTGATAAACTTATAAGGTTTAAGGGTGACCTTGCATCAGAATCAACAAGAGGGCAACTATGCTATAAGGGTAAATTTGGATATGATTATCCAAATTCTACCTCGCGTATTAAAAAACCTTATCAAAAAGATGTATTTAAATTAAAAACTATAGATGACAGTATTGCTTACACAGAAATAAATTCAAAATTATCTCAATTTAAACCTGACGAAATTGCTATAATTTCATCTCCTAGGGCTTCAATAGAAGACAATATTGGAATCTTAAGTTTAGCTAGAAAAATTAATACAAATAATGTATCCACTGCATTCCTAAATAACATATCATATTATGAATCTGTTAAAAAAAGGTTAGGCTATCTAGCTACAACTGATTCGATTTGGAATCTTGAAAAGTCTGACTGTAATTTAGTAATTTCATCTAATATCACCGAAGAAAATAATCTTATATCATTACCTATAAAGAAAGCATCGAAAGAAAACTCTCAACTTATAGTAATCGATCCAAGAGAAATAGATTTGACTAGATATGCAAAGTTATGGATCAAACCATTTCCTGGTACAGAAAGATTAGTAGTAGATACAATAAGTAAAATAATATTTGATCAAAATTTAGAAAACAAGCATTTACCTAATGACCAACTAGATAAATTTAAGAAGTTTATGTGGAATTTTGATCCTGTAAAAATATCAGCTATAACTAAGGTTCCTAAAGAGAAATTATATGAAGCTGCAGAAATTATTTCAAATTCAGAAAAAACAACCTTCACTTTTGGACAGGACACTGTTCCCACAGATAAAACAGAAGATTATGTAAACTCAATTTATAATTTAGCTGTAATTACAGATAATTTAGTAGGAGAGGGGAAAGGTTTATACCCAACATTTAATGGAATAGGTACTGCAAGTTTTTACAGCTTATTTACTGACAATAAACAACCTTTTACAACTACTAAACAAATTGTAAAAGATATTTCAAACAAAAAAATAAAGGCCTTAATAATATTTGGTGATGGAATAAATCCAGACACACTTTTTGATAACGAACTAGAAAAAAAGACTAATAACTTAGACTTAATTGTTTATGCAAACCACTTAAAAAACAGCTTGTTTGAAAAGTCAGACTACGCTCTACCAACTAAAACTTATGCAGAGCAGGAATCTACAATTATAAACATAGGAGGTTTAATAAAAAAATCTCCAAAAATGATTAATCCTATATCTTCAAGTGCTATGTCAATCTGGGAACTTTGTGAAAATATATACGAGAAAAAAGAAATTGAATTAGATAATATTAAGAATTCATTTATGTCTAAAATTTCAAAAAATGAAAATACTTTAGAAAAGCCTGAATTATCAAAAAATCTTATTTTCAATGACTCTAAGGTTGATGAGGATATAGATAATAATTTATATTATTCACCAGGAAGAATTTTAAATAGGCCAGAAGAAATAAATGTTGAGTCTGATAACGAAATGAATAAAATAACCTCTCCAATAAAACTAAGTCTTCATCCTAAAGATGCTAAGACTTATAACCTAACTAATTCATCAAATATTTCAATACTTGATGAAAATGGACGCTTAATAATTAATACTGAAGTTGTGATTGATGGAGATGTAGAAGGTATAATTTCTTCAACGGATTATTTTGGAAGAATGGTAACTGATCTTGAATCTAATAAAAATCCTGATTTTTCCTCAGTAGTTCCTCAACTTGAATGTAAAAAAATAACAATAAAAAAATAAGAAAGGACAATATGTCAAAACCAATTAATGTAACAGAAGCTGATTTTGAAGAATTAGTAGAGAACTCATCAATTCCGGTCATGGTAGATTTTTGGGCAGATTGGTGTGGACCATGTAAAATGATTGCCCCTACACTTGATCAATTAGCTGAAGAATATGATGGGAAAGTACTATTTGCCAAAGTTGATGTAGATAGCAATCCTAATCTTTCAGTAAAATTTTTTGTAAGATCAATACCAATGAATGTAATTTTCAAGGATGGAAAACCAGTTGATCAGATAGTTGGAGCTGTCGGAAAGCAACACTTTGAAGAAAAACTCAAGGCAGTAGTATAAAAATAATTTGGGAGTGAGTATATTCTGGTGAATTCAAGTCTTAAAACTATTATACGAAAAAGAGTTAAATCACCTTTCTCTCCCACTAAAAAATAAAATGAACTTAAAAACTGACAAAATTTCATATCCTGCTATAGTACTAGCAATATTAATTGCCGGATTAATTGGAGCATCAATTAACGGAATATTTGGACTTATACTGTTTTTTATAATATCAATACCATTAGTTTTTCTAGTTGATTCATTTTTTATTGAATAACTAGATACCTAATTGTTTTACCGCTAAGTTACTTATATATTTTCCAATGACTAATGAAGATGTTGCTCCTGGAGAAGGGGCATTTAGAACGTGGATTGCATTTTCTGATCCTTCAATTTTGAAATCATCTATCAAAGTTCCATCAGGAGCCACAGCTTGAGCTCTTACACCTGACCCTCCTACGTCTAAATCTGAACCATTAACCTCAGGAATCAACTCTCTTAAACTCTTAACAAAAACAGATTTTCTGAGTGATCTATTTATTTCCCATATACCAGTTTTCCAATCATTTTTAAGTAAATTCCAAAATCCACTGTAAGTGAAAGTTTCAAGAGAATCTCTTATTGAAATATCTCTTTTTCTGTAACCTTCTCTTTTTGTTGCTAGAACAGCGTTAGGACCAGCTTCGACATAACCTTTCATAGTTTGGGTGAAATGAACTCCAAGAAAAGGTAATTCAGGATTAGGAACAGGATATATAAGCCCTTTCACAAGATATTCTTTAGATTTTTTTAAGGTGTAATATTCACCTCTAAAAGGAATTATTTTTAAGTTTGTATCTAGGCCAAACATTTTGGCGATCCTATCAGAATGAAGTCCTGCACAATTTATAGCTTTCTTTGTTTCTATTTCACCTCTGTTAGTTTTAATTATTATCTTGCCAGAAGATTCAGTTGCTCCAATAACCTCAGTGTTCAAAAATATTTCTCCACCATTGTGTCTAAACTGATCAGCATAAACCTCAGTAACTTTTATGTAGTCAACAATCCCAGTTCCTGGTGCATGTAATGCTTTGATAGCACTAACATGTGGCTCAATTTCTTTTATTTCATCTTGAGAAACAACTCTTAATCCTTCTACTTTATTCTGAGTACCTCTTTCATATAAGTTATCAATTTTAGGTAAGTCAGATTCTTTAGTAGCTACAATCAGCTTACCGCATGTCCAAACTGGAATTTCATTCTCTTCACAAAATTCAGTCATGGTTCTTCTGCCTTCGACACAAAATTCAGCTTTGAAAGATCCAGGTTTATAGTATATTCCTGAGTGAATCACACCCGAATTATGGCCTGATTGTTGTGATGCGACAGTTGAACTTTTTTCAAGAACAACAATATTTATATTCTTCTTAGATCTTAGAATCTCATTAGCAGTTGCTAAACCAATTATTCCACCACCAATAATAACTAAATCTATATCATTCTTTAACATTTTTTCTCCTAAAGTAACAAGGATCTAATAATTTCCTCTGTTGATTTTACAATTAATTCATGAGCATTTTCAATAGCATATTTTAATTCAGTAGGTCCAGAAACTATACTGAAAAATGAAGATATTCCTAAATTTCTTGATTCATCATAACCTTCACTAATAGATCCAGATAAACAAATAACAGGAATGCCAAATTTTTTCGCTCTCATAGCTACAGCTACAGGAGACTTATTAAATTGTGTTGATTTATCGGTGCTTCCTTCACCTACTATTACTAGATCTACATCTTTCAAATGATCATCATAGTTTAGTGAATCTAAAACTATGTTTGCTCCAATAGATAATTCTGCATCCGTGAAAGCCATTAATCCCGCACCAAGACCTCCTGCAGCTCCTGCTCCAGGAACATTTAATATATCTTTACCTAACTGATCTTTTATTATTGATGCCCAATGAAGAAGGTTTTTATCTAAAATATTCACTTCCTCAGGAGTTGCACCTTTTTGAGGTCCAAAAATAGCTGAAGCTCCCTCATTTCCACATAAAGGATTTGTAACATCACAAGCTACTCTTACAGAAATATTTTTTACTCTTGAATCAAAATTAGACATATCTATATTTCTTATTGAATTTAAGTTTATTCCGTTAGCCTCAACATCTTGCCCATTTTCATCATATAGCCTTGCTCCCAGTGCAGAAACAAATCCAGCACCACCATCATTAGTAGCACTACCACCTATACCAACAATAAAGTTATTTATTCCTTGATCAAGTGCAGATTTAAATAATTGCCCTGTACCATAAGTTGAAGTCAATGTAGCTGATTTTTCACTTTCTTCCAATAATGCTAAGCCTGAGGCTTTCGCCATTTCTATTACTGCACTACTATCATCACCTAACTTTCCCCATACAGACTTTATATTTCTTCCTAAAGGGTCTCTAACTGTTTCATTGATGATTTTCCCTCCAGTAACATCAACCATCGTCTGTAATGTCCCGTCGCCTCCATCTGCTACCGGTACTAAATTAGTTATAATTTTTGAATCTACTTTTCTTATTCCCTCTTGAATTGCACTTGCTACTTCTAGACCTGTAAGACTTTCTTTAAATTCTTGAGGAGAAATTAATATTTTTTTTATTTTCATATTTCTAAATTTTTAACTATTATATCTTTTACATGATTAATAACGTACTGAATATTACCTTCTTGATTAGTAATTATATAATCAAAATTTTTAGATAGTTTTACCTCTTCTTTAGCAGCCTCAATTCTTCTTTCAACATCATCATCAGAATTTTGCCCTCTAGAAGATAAATGTTTCTTAATTTGGTCAAAACTTTCAGGTTTTATAAAAATAGAAATTACTGAAGGAATTTTAGACTTAATCTTCTCTGCACCTTGAACGTCTACTCTTAATAAAACAGAATGATTTTTGGATATTGGTTCATCTATTTGAATTTTGGGGACTCCATAATAGTTCCCATAAACCTTAGACCATTCAATCAATTCATCATTTTCAATCATTTCTTGAAATTTCTGTTCAGAAACAAAAAAATGATTTACCCCATCAATTTCAGCATTTCTTTTGGTTCTAGTAACAGCTGTTACTACAAAATGAAAATCTTTAAAAATATTCCTCAATTCTTCTATTATTGAATCTTTACCAACTCCTGATGGTCCTGAAATTAAGAATATTTTAGGTCCTTGATTTTGCAACATTTTACCCTAAATTATTCAAATTATCCCAAAAACCTGGGTAAGAAACATTTGAAGCTTCGTGGTTATTTATTGTTATTGATTCTTGAGAAAACAAGCTAGCTATACCTAAAGTCATTGCAAGCCTATGATCACCATGGGATGAAAATGTTCCTCCTGACAAATAATTCGTACCCATAATTTTCATTCCATCTTGAAATTCTTCAACTTTAGCACCTGCTTCTTTCATCCAATTTACGGTTAATGAAATCCTATCAGATTCCTTATATCTTAATTCTTCTGCATCTGTAATAATCGTTTCACCTTCAGCAAAAACTGCTGCTAGAGCAATTATTGGTATTTCATCAATTAATAAAGGAATTTCTTTTCCTGATATATTTGTACCCTTTAGATTAGATGTTTTTACCAAAATATCGCATGCAGGCTCTCCAGAATAATCTTTTTTATCATAAAAGTCTAAAGATGCACCCATTCTATCTAATACAGATATTATTCCTGATCGAGTTTCGTTGATCCCAACATTTCTAATCATTATCTCAGAATCATGATGAATAGAACCTGCAACCATCCAAAATGCAGCGCTGGAAATATCTCCTGGAACAATTATGTCTCTAGATTCAATAATTGATGGTTTTACTGTTATATTCAAACCTTGAATATCAATTGATGCTCCCATATTTGAGAGTAATCTTTCTGTATGATCTCTCGAAGTAGCTTTTTCTTTAATTTTTATTCCATCATTAGATCTAATTCCTGCTAATATTAGTGCGCTTTTTAATTGTGCGCTCGCAACAGGAAGATCATATTCAATAAATGATAAGTTTCCACCATCAAACTCAATGGGGGCATTTTCATTATTATTTTTAGCTGAAATGTTAGCACCCATCATATTTAGTGGTTTGATTATTCTATTCATTGGTCTTTTTCTGATTGAAGAATCTCCGTCTAGAACACACTTAAAATCTCTACCAGCAAGTATCCCAGACATTAGTCTTATGGTAGTACCAGAATTCCCAACATCTAAAATTTCTTGAGGAGCACATAATGATTCAATACCTTGGCCATAGGTAAAAACATTTTTATCTTTAACTACTATTTTTACTCCAAGTTTTCTAAGTACAGAGATGGTAGACAAACAATCTTCACCCATTAAAAAGTTAGATATACTAGCATCTCCCTTTGCTATTGAGTTAAACATTACTGCTCTATGAGATAATGATTTATCTGGAGGTATAGTAAGATCTCCTCTTAATGTTTTTTTGTTACTAAGTGTATATGACATGATAACTCTTAAATTCTCTTCTCAAAACCATACTTATCTTTATCTATTTCCTTAGATTTAGAAAAGAATCTGGCTGCTCTTGAACCTATAAATAGAGACAATATATTTTCTGAAGATGAAGGGATTATATTTTCACCAGTGTCTAGACCTGGATCTATATTGTTTATAAGTTTTAGTCTATCTTCCCAAGTTTTGTTCACAATAGAAGCAATATCTTCTTCAGAATTGCTTTCTAATAATTTTTGAATTTTTACTAGTTCACTTATGTATAATTTTATCCACTCTAATAATAAATCATTGTTCGTAGATATAGATGAAAAAATCTTTATTGGATCATTACCTATTGGACTAGAAAACATTTTGAAATCATCATTATTAAAATATTTATAAACTTCTTTCCATGAAGAACTATCGTTAGAAATACTGAGAAGACTTGAGGCAATTATCATAGGCATTGCCTCAGTAAGAGCAATATAACTATCATGTTCTGCTAGATCTAAATTAATTTTCATACCTTCAAGTTCACTTACTAGAAGATTTACTGATTCAGTTGAATTATTCTTTGTTGATTTATACGATATAACTCCCCAATTGTTACTTAATATAGAATCACCTGTTATAAAAGGATAAATTCCAATTACTTCATTATTAGGTAACAAATCATTCGCCCATTCACTTACAGCTCTTTTTGAAGAACAAATATCAATAATTATAGTTTTTTCAGATATATGGTTACCGATACTTTCAAAAATCTCATAAACAGAGGATGTTGGAACTGAAAGAATAATTATTTCACACTCATTTACAGAATCAATATAGCTTTTCATTTGTTTTGAAATTGCGTTTGATTGCTTTGCTATAGTCATTTTTTCTTCTTTTATATCAAACCCGTGAACAATCATTTTTTCATTCTTTTTTAGTAATGATTGACCAATATTAAAGCCTATGCTTCCTAGACCATAGATTGAAATTGTTTTATTATCAAATTTTCCCATTTTTACTATCTCTAACTTTATTAGTCATTTTTTTTATATTTTTAAAATCCTTAATATTTATTTTATCCAAATTAATTACTATTCCAATAAATCCTAGGTCATAAATAAACTGTAAGTTATCTTCTGAATAGTCTTTTTTATCAAGATAAATAAACCAATTAGATCTTATTGAGTTTATCTTATCCTTGATGCTTAAAATATTATTTAGGTTTGAGATATTTATATCGCTAGCTTCATAAATACAAATATCAAAATTTAAGGAATCTAAAGTAGATAATCTTAAGTCAGAAATCTCTAAATCATGTTTTATTTGAAATCCTATGGGATTATCATAGCTAAAAAAATTAATATTAGAATTTTCAGGATTTATGATTATTATGAAGTCAAATTTTTCTACTGAATCATTAGTATCATTTTTAGAAATATATTTTCCAAAACTTTTATTTGATTTGGGATCATAAAAATCAGAAACAAAAGAATCGCAATCAAATTTATCAAAATTTATACTCTGAGTTGTTAAGCCTATTATGCTAAGTTTTGAATGATTTTCATTATTATGTTTATTAAATCCAATCTCAGAGATATTTGAATTGAGTATTTTATCTAATGATTTCAATTTTGATTTTCTCTAGATTCTTTCAGAAAATTTTCTAAATCCTTGATTATAAGTTTTGGTTCAGGATCTATTTTTGACATTTCTTCAGTATCGTATGACTCTTCTAATCTTTCGACATATTTAGTTATTTCTTTATGATCTTCTAATGCTAAATTTAAAGATGATCTAAACTCTTCGGATCTTTTAGAAATCTTATCAAAATTTACATTAAGATCTAATATATCATCTAATTTTTTCATGATTGCAAATGACAAAATTGGATTGTGTGTAACTTGTAGATAATGAGGAGTATGACCCCATATAGATATGGATGATATTTTTTTTATATCTAGCCTTTCACCTATGGCCGACGTTATTCCTGCTGGACCTTCATAGGTAGGAACTGAAAATTTTTGACCTTTCAAAAATTTATTATTTTCCGATCTAGTAGCAGTAATACTTATCCTTGGGTCTCTAGTGTGTGGAACAGAATCTAATAATGAACCTACCATAATTACTTGATTCACATCATAGAATTTTATAAGAGATAGAAATTCTTTAATATATTTTTTCCAGTATAAGTCAGGTTCAACACCCTGGAAAATTATTAAGTCATTTTCATTATTAGTCTTAATAAAAGAAAATTTATTTTCGGGCCAATCTATTTTTCTACTTTGAGGTTTTGGATTTGAAACATGAGGCCTCTTATCAGAGTATATGTAATATTCTTCTGAATTTAAAGAAAGTGTTTCAATAGGGTCTTTTTGTGAAAGTATTTCTTCAATAGACTTAGTAGCAGATTCAGCTGCATCAGGCCAACCTTGCCAACTGCAAAGAAGAATAGGATCTCTTAACTCTAAATCAACAAAATTTTTCAAGATTACCTCTATATGCATTTAGTAATATATTTAGCATAACGTAAATATGTGAATAAATAAATATAAATCTTATAAAATAACTTTATGAACAAAATAGTATTACTCGGAACTGGTGGTGGACCAAGAATTTGGGCTGCAAGATCGCAACCTTCAAATGCTTTAATTATCAATGATGAAATATATATTATCGATACAGGAGATGGAATTTGCAATCAATTAGCAAAAGCCGATTTGGATCCATTAAAAATCAAGGCCATTTTCATCACACATAATCATTCAGACCATGTAGCTGACATAGGAACTTTGTTACTAAGATCTTGGCAAAGTGGACATAAAGGTATAATTGAATGTTTTGGTCCAAAGCCATTAGGTCAAATGATAAATTCTTATTGTAATTTTATGAGTTGGGATATCAATCTAAGAATAAAACATGAAAATAGACCTGATTTTAAATCTTTCTTTAAAGTAAATGAAATACTTAAAGAAGAAATTATTTATGGTGATAAAAACTTAGATGTTGAATGTATTACAGTGCCACACGGTGAGGCAATTCCTAGTTATGCCTTCAAATTTAATGTGTATAACAAAGAAATTGTATTTTCTGGGGACACATCAAAAAGTGATAAGATGATTAAATTTTCTAATGGAGTTGATTTTTTAATTCATGAAGTATTAAATCTTGATGGCGTTGATGACATCATTAATAAAACTTACCCAGGAAATAATGAGTTTAGAAGGCATATTGTAAATGGGCATACTTCAACAAAAGAATTAGGAATAATTGCATCAAAAGCAAAAGTTAAAAATCTTGTATTAAACCATCTCGTTCCAACAGGTTCTCCTAAATTTGATTTAGATAAAATATGGCTTGAAGAATTAGCAATTAATTTTAATGGTAATGTTATAGTTGGAAAAGATTTATTAGAAATAAACTTTTAAAGGAGGATTATTATGAAAAATAAACAGTGGACTTTATGTAAAAGGCCTAATGGGATTCCGAATATAGAAGAAGATTTTGAAATTAAGGAATCTGAAATTAATAATCCCGATTACGGAGAAGTTGTTGTAAAAACTCATTTTTTATCATTAGATCCTTACATGAGAGGAAGAATGAATTCAGGGCCTTCATACTCAAAGCCTGTCGAAATTGGAGGTGTAATGGAAGGCGAGGTGATTGGAGAAATAATTGAATCAAAATCAAAATTTCTAAAAGTAGGGGATATGGTAAATGCAAAAATTGGCTGGCAAGAGTATGCCACTATTGATGAGCACCAAGCTACAAAGATTACTCAAGATAAAGATCTACCAATAACATATTCTTTAGGAGTTTTAGGAATGCCTGGTAGAACTGCGTACCTAGGATTTCTAGAGATATGCAAACCTAAACCTGGAGAAACTATTGTTATATCAGCGGCATCTGGAGCTGTTGGATCAATCGTTGGGCAAATAGCTAAGATAATGGGATGCAGAGTTATTGGTATTGCTGGAAGTGATGAAAAAGTCAATTATTGTACAGATATATTAAAATTTGATAAATGTTTGAATTACAAAACTGAAGATATTAATAATGCTCTAGGCTTGATGGGTGAAGATTTTATTAATATGTATTTCGATAATGTGGGAGGAGAAATTTCAGATGCTGTACTAAATCACATATCTACCTTTTCAAGAACTGCAGTATGCGGACAAATTGCGAATTACAATGCTCCTTCTCCTCCAATGGGACCTAGAGTAGCAAGAACATTACTTACAAAACAATCACTGATGCAAGGATTTATAGTTTTCAATTTTGAGCATAAATATCCTGAAGCTATGACAGCCTTATCTGAATGGATAAGAAGCGGAGATATTGTTTATAAGGAGGATATTTATAAAGGTTTTGAAAATATGCCTAAGACATTTATGAAGTTATTTGAAGGTGACAATTTTGGAAAATTGATCTTAGATATTAGATAGATTTGATTTTTAATCAATCAATATAATTCTAATGTTTATATCTATTAAAAAGTTCTTTAGCCTTTGAAGTTACTTTATCCTTATAATCTAAATCTTTATTGCCACTATATCCAAAAATCCGATTAATCAAAAAATGTAGAATGATTGCAACAAGTAAACATATACCTAGAAAACTCCCAATAATAACAACTATACTACCCAGAGTTATCCAATTAATTGTTAATAAAAATTTTCTTATAAATTTTAAACTTATTATCATCTAATTTTATATTCCCCTAATTTATTTGAAATATTTAGTCTTGGTTGTGTTAAGGCTTGGACATCATCAATATTCCATCCTTTTGCAATCTCTGTGAGAATTAAACCTCCAGAATTTATTTCCATTACGGCTATGTCGGTAATTATTTTATTAACACAATTAATTCCAGTTATTGGAAAATTGCATTGATTAAGTATTTTATATTGATTGTCCTTTGTGATATGTTCCATAGTTACGATTACCTGTTTTGCCCCTACCACGAGATCCATAGCTCCTCCAATTGAACCAATACCTCTTGATTTAATCATCCAATTAGCCAAATCTCCATTCTGTGAAACTTGCAATCCTCCTAGTACAGTCACATCCAAATGACCTCCTCTAATCATTGCGAATGAATCAGCTGAATCAAAAAATGAAATCCCAGGATTTTGAATTAAAAATTGCCCACCTGCATCTACTAGGTTTTCATCCTGTTCTGTTTCTTTAGCTATTTGATCAAATCCTAATATTCCATTTTCAGCTTGAAAGGTAATATTTTTTTTGGGATCAAGGTACTTAGCACAAAGGGATGGTAAACCTATACCTAAATTTACATAGGAATTTTCAGGAAGTTCAAGCGATGCTCTAAAAGCAATATCTTCCTTTGTTAATTTCTTAGGATAAGTCAATATTTTCACTCACTATTCTATCCACATATATACCAGGAGTCCCTATTCTTTCAGGATCAATTTTTTTTGAAGAAACTATACGATCAGCTTCCACAATAGTAATTTTTGCTGCTGTAGCCATTATAGGGTTAAATGCTCTTGATGCTCCTTTGTATACAAGATTTCCATTTTCATCAGCTAAGTCAGACTTTATAAAAGCAATATCTGCACTCAATGCATGCTCTAAAATAAATTTCTCTCCATCAAAAATTTTTGTTTCTTTATTTTTTTCAATAATTGTTCCCACTCCTGTTTTTGTGTAAAAAGCAGGAATTCCTGCTCCTGCTGCTCTGATTTTTTCTGCTAGAGTTCCTTGTGGAATAATTTCCACTTTTGTTTCTTTATTAATCCAAGCTTTTTCAATTTCTGATATTGGATCTCTTTGAGCTGGAATAGGAAAAGAACAAATTATTTTTTTTACCTGCTTATTCTCAAAGAAAATACTTTGATCAATAATTTTATGAGAATCATTTTTTTTCCATCCGTACCCAGTAATCATAGAAATTCCTGCAACATTTCCAATTAAGGTTAGATTTTTTAAGTTTGAATCTCTTAGAGCAATCATAAGTTTTGTTGGTTGACCTCCTTGCACACCAAATCCACCTATCATTATTGAGGAATTATCAGTTACACAATCGAGAGCTTTTATGAATGAATCAAAAATTAGTTTTTTTGCCATGAATTAATCAATTACTAGTGTGTCTAAAAGAAATTTTTTAGCATATTCATAGTCATACTCTACACCTAAACCAGGATCCTCAGAAACGTTTATATATCCATCTGAATCTATTGAATCTATTTCATCACTATAGTCATTCTTGTAAACTGGTATATTTGCTGGATTTGATAACTGTGGATGTAAAAGTCCCATTTCGTAATAATTAGAGTTTCTAATAGCTGCCATACAGTGCCTTTGAGCAGGCCCAGCAATATGTAATTCTAAATCCATTCCAAATCCTTCAGCAGCATGTGCTATTTTCATAGTTCCAGTAATACCGCCGTCATATTCAGGGTCAGCTCTCCAAAAGTCAGTAGCTTCAGCAATAGCCATATCTGTGTGAGTTTCAACTAGGTGTAGATGTTCTCCTTGTAAAAGGGGAGTTTTCAATGCCTGTTTTAATTTCTTGTGAGCATAAAAAGATACTCCTCCATCACGAAGAGGATCTTCATACCAAAAATAATTATTTTCATCACATGCTCTACCGACTCTTAATGCATCAGCATAAGTTTCATATTCACAGCAAGGATCTATCATCAAATTCATCTTGTCAGAAAGTTTTCCCACCTCATTAACGACCTTAATCTCTTGGTCAATATCAGCAGGAGCCCAAGGATGAATTTTGAAAGCTTTATAACCCATGTCATAGCATTGTTCTGCAAAATCTCTAAAAGCCTCAGGAGAATTCAATCCTCCTTTTGAATAGTCGCCATGTAGAGTAGATGCATACGCAGGAAGTTTGGTTCTGCTTCCGCCTAATAATCTAAATACAGGAGTGTCATAATATTTCCCTGCCAAGTCCCAAAGAGCTATATCGATAGGACCTATACCCATCTTGTCTTGTTTCCTAAGTATCACTTTAGCTAGATTATAAAAGTTTTCTCTATTAAGTCCGTTTTCACCAATCAATACAGGAGCAATAGCCCTCATTTGGTCATAGGTACCAGGAGCTATACTAAAATATTCTCCAGAAATTCCCAAGTCTGTATCTATTTTAATTGAAACAATATTTCTAGATGTTTTTGAACCAGGTTCATAACAAGAAGAAAGAATATGTTTTCTCATGTTATCTAAAGGAAATTCATACCTATTAAAAGTAATTTTTTTAATTATTGGGTAATCATTCATAAAATCTCCTTATAAGTAGTTAAATTTATGTAATATCTAAAACGTTCAAAAGTCAATAAATAAGATAATATTAAATTTATATACACAACAATAATGAAGGTAACTTTATGAATTTAGAACCACCAAAAGGAAATTTAGACACATCCAAAACATACAAAGCGAAGATTGATACAGAAAAGGGAGAAATAGTAATTCATCTATACTCAGATCAAACTCCTATAACTTGTGAAAACTTTATTAATCTTGCAAAAGCTGGATATTATGATGGAACTACATTTCACAGAGTAATTCCTGGTTTCATGGTTCAAGGGGGAGATCCAACCGGGACTGGTGCAGGAGGACCAGGTTATCAATTTGGTGATGAATTTGTGTCTTCTTTAAAACATGATTCTGAAGGAATTTTGTCAATGGCTAATGCTGGGCCAGAAACTAATGGATCTCAATTCTTTATAACTCACGGACCAACTCCACATTTAGATGGTGCTCATACAGTATTCGGGAAAGTAGTGAGTGGAATGGATGTAGTGTTGAGTATACGAGAACGTGACCCTATGAGCGACCCTAACCCAGGAGACACAATAAACTCAATTTCAATAGAAGAAAAATAAAACTATAAACTTATTAGTATTGCTCCAATAACTATAAGTAAGATTCCAATACTTTTATAAAACGTAAGCGTTTCTTTAAGAAATATAATGCCCAGAATTGCAGCAGTAGCTGTTGAAATCTCCCTTAAAGGAGCAACTAAAGAAACACTAGAATATTTATAAGCATATAAAACCATGGGGTATGCTATAGCGCTTAAGATAGAAATTAAAAGAACTATTTGTAGATTTTTTTTAGCTACGTTATAAAAATGGCTAACTCTCTTATCTATTAATGTAATAGACAAAAAACCTCCAACAAACGAAGATACAGAGAAAACAAAAATAGGATTGATTAAAGATACTGCATATTTATCTACTATTGTATAAATACTTACAGTTAATCCAACAATCAATGATAAAAGAAGATTATTAGAATCAACTAACCTAATATGTCTTATATTTCCTAAGATTATAATTCCTACAAAAACTACAAATACTCCTATTAAAGAAATACTCGTTACACTTTCTCTCATAATAAAAAGACCGTATAACGGTACTAATGCAACCGCAGTTCCTCTTGCTATTGGATAAACAAAAGAAAGATCTCCTTTCTTATAAGCAGTTCCTAAAAAATAAAAATAAAAGACATGAATAAAACCAGACAGAAGACTAAGGAAAATTCCTAAAAACGTAAAAGATTCTGAGATAAGAAAAAAAATTGCAAATGGTAAAGAAACTAATCCACTAATTACAGCAAGTAACTGTACATATTCATAAGGATGTTGAGATTTTTTAATTAAAAAATTCCATGTAGCATGTATGAAGGTAGAAATTAGAACTGTAATTATAATAATTGATGACATTTAGTCATTCTATATCAAAGAAAGGATTCAGAATGTTTTTAGTAAGAAGAAAATGTACTACTACAAGAGATAAGTTATGGAAAGTAGCTAGTTTGCTAAAAAAGATATGCTCAGAGTATGAGAATAATGGTCGAAATGGAGCTACTGTATACGTTTCAGGTTGGGGAACACCATCAGATGATTTTTCTGTATGTGCAGAATGGACTCAGGAAACTTTAAGCTCAAATTCATTTGCAAATGTGCCGGATGAGATTAGAAATAAGTTATCTCAAGAATTACAAGATAATATTGAAAAATATGAGATTGAATTTCATGAAATAGTAACTGAAGATAAATTAAAAGAGAGAGGTCTTTAAATAAAAAGCCCTAATTAAAGGGCCTTTTATTTAATTGCTCAGACCTCTGGGGGTATATTTTAATACTAATTAGTATAAATAAAAGTCACATATTGAATTAAAAACCTATTTGGATAAATATGAAAACATTAGGAATAACAGGAAATATAGGAAGTGGAAAATCATCAGTTTTAGAAATTCTAAAAAATAAGGGAATAAATACTTACGATTTAGATGAAGTTGCAAAAGATTATTACAAATATAACGAAGATATTAAGAAAAGAGTTTCAGAGACTTTCCCAAATGTATTATCTGAAAATAATGAAATAGACACAAACAAACTAGGATATTTAGTGTTTGATGACATCAAAAAATTAAAAATGCTTCAAAATATTATTTGGCCTGAAGTTGAGAATTTTATTACAAAAAAAATTGAATGTTCTGAAAATCTAATTGTTTTTGAAGGAGCAATAATAGTAGAAGCTGATTGGCATAAACTTCTTGATCACATTTGGATAGTAGATACTAATCACAATTTATCTAAAATAAGAGTAGAAAAAGAAAGAAATCTATCTGAAAAAAAATTTGACAATATATTAAAAAAACAACTTAAAGCAGATCAAATAAAAGAAATATTGGTTAGAGATAAGATTGATTTTTCGATTATTAATAATAATTCTAATCTAAAAGAACTTAAAAAAATTATAGAAAAAGAGACGGAAAAAATTATACAGAAAAATATATAACTATTTTAGTTGATCATAGATAAATTTTGCAGCAGCAATATCTTGTATTGCAATACCTAATGATTCGTACAAAGTTATTTCTTTACTATTTTTTCTTCCAGTGATTTGTCCGTTTATTACTGATGATAGTTGATGAACATTATTCCAAGATATAATCCCTTTTTCTGTGGCTTCCATTAGTTCTTTGCACTCTGTTTTAGCCTGCTCTATATCATCGCATGATATAAAATCAAAATTTTTCATTGAATCTGAAGACAATTCAGATCGGAGCCAACTATTACCACCTGCTGCGTTAATATGGACTCCTCTTTTTATTTGATTATCAAAAATTACAGGAGTAGTAGAGTTTGTGATAAGTGAAATAATATCAGTATTTTCTGTTGCTTCTTCTGATGATTCACATGTATTGATATTTAATCCTAATTTATTAGTCATTTTTTCAGCAAAAGCATCACGTTTCTCTTTCTTTCTTGAATATACTTTTACTTTTTCTAAATTAAACTGTGAATGGATTGCTTCTAGTTGAGTTTCGGCTTGAAATCCTGACCCAATAATAGCTATTCTTTTTGAATCCTTTTTTGCTAAATATTTTGAAGCCAAGCCTGATGCAGCTCCTGTTCTAATCTGACCTAAAAGATTTGCTTCTATTACACCAAGTAGTCCTTCTCCATCTGTTGAATAAAGAACAACAACAAAAGTAGCTTTACCATTTGTAACAACATAGCTTTTATGACCTGCAATTCCTTTTTCTGGCCATGATGCAGCCATAAAATGTAAATTTCCTCCTTCATAACTGGTTGGAAGTCTTTTTCTGGGACTATTAAAAGCTTTACCTGTAGATAAAGCTTTCATTGCTTCTTCCAACAATTCAACTGTATTTTTTACACTCAAAATATCTTTTACTTGATCTTCAGAAATAAAATTAATCATATGAAAGTACTTTCCTAAATCCATTTATGAATTTATCAATATCGTTCAAATTATTCCATATGTGTGGAGTAACCCTTATAGCTTTCTTTCCTCTTGAACTAATAAAAATATTTTTTTTAGAAAGATTTTCTATAAAATCCTTAGGGATTTCATTTTCAAATCTTAGACCAAGATAATGCTTTGCTCTATAATCACTTTTTATATTTGAAATTCCCATCTCCGAGGTAATCTTTATTATTTCTTCATTAAGAAAATCTACATGTTCATATATCGATTCAGGTGTAATTTTTAGAATAAGTTCCAATGATGACTCCAGTACAGGCATTAGATGAAAGTTCCCTCTTTGTCCAAAATCAAATTTTCTTGCATTTTGATAATCAAAATCTTCGTAAATTGTCATATCAGGTACAGAATTATCAGTAGGTATTTGAAACTTTGACATCCAATTATGCTCAATTGGTGATCCATCGTGATATTTTTTATCAATGTAAGCCAAACCTAAACTGTAAGGACCAAGGCACCATTTATACCCAGATACCACCATAAAATCTGGTTTTATTTTACTAATATCTATTGGCATTACACCAACAGATTGTGTACCGTCTATTGCTAATGCTATATTGTTTTTCTTCAACTCTTTAGATAACGTTTCTAAATCTATCAACCCTCCGTCTGTCCAATGACAATTTGGTACTGAAACTATAGAAGTATCTTTATCAATACTGTTAATAATTGAAGAAGTCCAATTATCATCAGAGGGCCTGGGCACAAATTTTACTACACCATTTTCCTTTTTTGCTAATTCTTTCCATACCCAAACGTTTGATGGAAATTCTTCCTCAAGTAGTAAAATTGTTTTCTTATCATGAAGATGATAATTATTAACAAAAACAGCAAAAGCATAGCTAGCAGAAGGTGTGAAAAATATTGAATTTATATCAGCATTGATTAATTTTGAGAATAATTTCCTAGTATTTTCAGGTTTTTTATAAAAATCTTCCCAATGAATATTCCAAGATTTTGACTTAAGGTCAAACCCTTTAGTGCCCTTTACTACAGATTCTTTTGGTAGTAATCCCATATAAGCACTATTTAGATAAGCTACATCTTCGTCAATATTAAAATATTTTCTATAATTTGAAGTTTGATTTGTCATATATTTATTCTAACTGAAATTATACACTTAATCGTTAGGTCCAACGACAAATTTTATTCCTTCTGCTCTAGAAGATTTTTCTATTGCTAGGGGAAGATTTTCTAATGTAAATCTTTGAGAAATTATTTTATCTAGAGGCATATTTTTTAGTTCATTCAAAGCTCTATCAAATGAATCACCTGCACCAAATGCTCCAAATATAGATATTTCATTATAATGCATTTCAAATAAGTCAAAAGGCAGATAAGACCCTTTAGGGTTTACTCCCACTAGTAACATTTGACCTCTGGGTCTTAAAAAGTTAAAGCATGATTTTAATATTTCTGGCTTTCCTACTGCTTCAGCTACTATGTCTGCTCCATAACCATTAGTTTCATTTCTAACAATTTCATCTAAGTCAGTTTCTACAGGGTTAATACTTATATCTGAACCAAAATCTTTTGCTAAAGATCTTCTTTCAGGATTGATTTCTGAGGAAATTATTTTATCAATTCCTAATTTTTTTAAGAAGAAAATAGTAAACAAACCAAGTAGCCCATTACCAATTACTACAGCTGTACTTTTAGGTAATGGATTTCTAAGCATTTCAACGCATGATAAACTGCAAGAAGCTGGTTCCGCTAATGAAGCATTTTCCAGAGATAAACCTTCAGGAATTATTGAAATAGCATCCTCGTTTACCAGTATATATTGACTAAATGCACCCGCACGTCTTTCGTTATTTTCACAATGACCAGCTGTCCATTTTCTACAATTTTCACACTTACCACATCCACCAACGGTATGAGCAGAAATATATTTATTCAATAAATTTTGATCTCCAGAACGATGCACATCGACAACTTGACCTGAAAACTCATGTCCAAGAACTACATTCTTGGGAGATGGAAATAAATCTTGTGTTATATGCACATCTGTACCACAAATACCAGCAGTATCTATCTTAACTAAGCATGTTCCTTCTATAACATTTGGAATATCAACTTCGTCTAGAGTAAAATTATCCTCACCTCTCCATGTCATAGATTTCATCAAACCCTCATTTAATTTTACAATTTGACTTATTTTACATTAAAACTCTAAAATTATTTTAAATACCTATTTAAAAATATCTTTATGACTTTATTCAATCTATCAATAATTTTTCTGCTTATAATTCTTATTTTTTCTATTGCTGGGATATCAATAGTATTTTTTTCTCGTTTTTCCAAATATTTTTCAGGTATGAAATTTAAGGAATTTGCTGATAACACTACAGAGGGTGTAGAAAATAAAGTAAAAGAATTACTTGCTGAAAAGGATGATAAATTCAATAAGGACTTACAAACTGTCAAAGACTTGATGACAAGACAATATGATAAAACTATGCAGGAAACTGTTAAATTAGTAACAACTAATGACTTACTGAGGAAACAAAATAAAAGTACAGAAGATGCAATAAATATAGCTAAACAAGAATTCAGTAAACTAACTAATGTACTTTCAGGAACTCAAACCAGAGGTCAATTAGGTGAATTAATGGCTGAAGATATTTTCAGAAGTGCTGGTTTTATAAAGGGAGTTCAATATGATACCCAACAAGTACTAGAAAATGGAACAAGACCTGATTTCACTATAAATTTGCCTGATGGGAAAGTAATACATATGGATTCTAAATTTATATGGGAATACTTTCAGCCTCTTATGGATGAAGATTCTGAAGAATCGGATAATCAAAATAGAGAGAAAAAATTCTTTGACTCTCTTAAGAGAATAATTGATGAAGTTGGAACAAAATATATTAACACCAAAACAAACACATTAGACAATGTTATAGTTTTTGTACCGAGTGACCATATTTTATCTTTTATTTATGAAAAAAGAATGGATCTAGTTCAATATGCTCAAGGTAAAAAAGTAACAATAACTTCCCCCGGTAATTTACTTCTAGTTGTAGGAGTTATTAAAGAATTTATGAAAGTTGTAACTATAGGAGAGAATCAAGATCAAATCATGTCAATTTTAGATGAATTAAAAAAAGAATGGGATAATTATCTTGAAGAACAATCTGTAGTAGCTAGAGCACTAAAGACTGCTACGACTCATTTTGATTATCTTGAGGGCAGAAGAAGGAAAGCTCTAGATAGAAAATTTAATGCAGTAAAAGACTTAGAAACTCAACTAGATAAAAACCCAGATAAAGCTCTAGATGTTTCTGTTATAGATAATGATATTAATGATGAACAAGAAATAAGTTCTAACGATGAAGAAAAAAACCAAAGACAAATGACTTTAGATAATTAGTTCAAGTCGGCTTTGGATTTACCAATTACTTCGGGATTTATAAAGTTTTCGGGTCTACTGTCACCCAACACTCTAACTATTTCTTCGGCAGTTCTTCTCTGAAGCTCCTCACCTGATGCTTTTGAAAAAAAAGCAGTATGTGGAGTTATAATTACATTTTGATTTCGGAATAAAGGACTATTTGGAGATTTAGAAGTATCTTCTATTACATCTAATCCAATTCCTCCAATTTTATTCCCTGATAAAGCTTTAGATGCAGCAACTTCGTCAATTAGTCCACCTCTGGCACAGTTGACTAATATACAATTATTCTTCATTTGTTCAAACTCATTTTCAGAAAAAAGATGGTACGTACTATCATTTAAAGGGACGTGAACAGTAATAAAATCTGATTTTCTAAGTAGCTCTGGAAAATCAACTATACTTACTTCATCTATAAATGTACCAGGATTAATTAAGGGATCATACGCAATACATTTTACACCTAGTCCAGAAACTCTATTGGCAATGGTTTTTCCAATTCTACCAAAACCTACAATTCCTAATGTTGCATTACTAATTCTTTGAACTGGGATATTTAAATTTAGATCATTCCACCCGCCATTTTTTACCATATTTGAATGATCTGAAATTCTTCTGTTGAGACTTAAAATCATCGCTATTGCATGATCTGATACTTCTTCTAAACAGTAGTCAGGAATATTTGTAACTACTATTCCAAGATCAGTACACTTTGCAATATCAATATTATCTACACCTATTCCATATCTTGAGGCTACTTTACAATTTTCAGTAACACTTAATATTTCAGAGTTTATATCTCTGAAACAGAACAAAATAGCATCAGCATCGACAAGTTCTTTTTTTAACTCTTCGTCAGTTTTTTTATTGCAATCTACAACTTCGATATCATTATCATTAAGGATTTTGGTCTCAATATCTAAGTTTGGCCAAACATAATCGGTTATAACAGCTTTATATTTCATAATTTATATAGAGATCTTCTTGAATTGGCAACCTTCAACAAAATAATCAAAAAAATCTGATTTTGTTTCTAGTTCCAGGTGGTCAATATTACTAACATATTCCACTAGATTTTTTCTAAGTTTATTTGATAATAATAACTTTGTAGCACCTTCTAAAGCTGAATTTCCTATTTTTTTTATCTTTTCTAAAGGAAAGTCTAGTATAAATCCAATATTTATAGCATTTTTAATATCTATGTAATTAGCAAATCCTCCGGCTAAATAAACATTTTCTATATCTAAAATATTTTTTCCAAAATCTTTTATAACTAAAGCCTGGCCACAAACATTAGCAGCTTTTGCTTGAGCTAAACTAGAAACATCTTTTCTAGATAAATTAATTTTTTGATCATTATCTAAAAACATTTTATCTTCGTCAGATGTAAACTTCCCAAGAGGATTCATTAGTTTATTTTCAACAAGTACAGATAAAAAATCTATTAACCCAGAACCACATATTCCTGTAGCATCAGCGTCTCCAATTGTTTTATATGTAAACTTATTTTTACATATATCAACTTTTTCAACTGCTCCAGTATATCCAGGCATTCCATAAGTAATTTCTCCACCCTCAAAAGCTGGACCAGCAGGGCATGAGGCAGCAAGCATTTTGCCAGGAGTTCCTAAAACTACTTCTGTATTTGTTCCTATATCAATTAACATTTTCAAATTACTATTTTCAAAAAAATCTGTAGATATTAGACCTGCTGATACATCTGATCCAATATGAGAAGCTATTAAAGGGGGACTATAGACAATTGCGTTAGGATTTATTCTAAGATTTATATCTTTTGCAAACTTAGAAATTTCTGTAGAATCAACTTTTTTATCAATATAATCTAATTCTATTATTGATTTATAAGGTCTTACTCCTATAGATTCAACATTTAAGTCAAAAAATAAATCTCTCATAGTAGAATTTCCAACAATAACAACTTCTACAATTTCATTTCTTCTAATCTTTATTTTTTTCACATATTCCCCTATTTCAAAATTAATAGAAGAAATTATTGACTTTGATAACTCGCCTTTAAATTTTGATGAATCATAAGAAATACGGTTCATTACATCAGATCCACCAAATATTTGAGGATTTTCAAAAGAAGAGGTTATAATTATTTTTCCATTATCAAGATCAACTAAGTTAATTGCAACTGTTGTAGTTCCAATATCTATGGCTAAACCATAAAAATTTTTTGATTTTGATATTATCTTTTCTTCACTAGCTGTTTTTAAGATTAGTGAGTCGTTTTTATAGATATAATTATGATCAATCTCATGTTGATTAGTCCCACTGAAATTTGTTAAGATCTTTCTATCTCTTTTTCTTGGAGTAAAACTAATATCGCTTTTCAGAGCTACTAGTTTTGATTGACAAGCTAATCTGTAAGGTTCAGTCAAAAAAGTTTCATGGTCTGAGGGTTCTGATAAATTTTCTAATCCTTGGGACACTTCAACTATGCATTCATGACAATCACCAACTCTTCTACAAGATGTAGGAATTCTCATTTTGACCTGATCAGCCAAGTCAAAAAGTGATTTATCTTGAGATAATTCAATTGACTCGTTTTCGTGTATAAATTTATAATTGCTCATTTTTTTTAATGGGCTTATCTACCTGCCATGCTGGTCTATAATCTAATTTATGAGAACCTGTACATACAGGGATTTCTATATGCTTTTCTGTATATTTTTGGTTTTTACAAAAAAAGGTAGCTGTGCATAAATTTTGGGCATTTTTATAAGGGCACCTGCTCTTGCTTAATTCATCAGCGTGTACGGAAATATCTTTGAATATATCATATAAATTATCTAGACTCTTTTGTAATTTATCTTTATTCGAATTTGACTCTCTATAAGTCATTATTAATCTAACTCTTTAGATCCTTAAGAAGAACAACTAATTCTTTGGCCCTTTCAACAGCATCAACAGCACTTTCTCCATATGCATCAGCACCCATTTCATCCGCGAACTCTTGGGTAACAGGAGCTCCTCCCACCATCATTCTTACTTCATCTCGTAATCCCATGTCTTCAAAATACTGTATTGTCCTACCCATATTTGGCATAGTTGTGGTAAGCAATGCAGACATTCCAACTACATGAGGTTCAAATTCCTCAAAACCTTCAGCAAAATCCTCTGGGGATGTATCTACACCAAGATCATGAACAGTAAACCCTGCTCCTCTGAGCATCATTATGCACAAATTTTTACCTATATCATGAAGATCTCCCTTAACCGTACCCATAAGAACTGTTCCTTGCGGTTCAATTCCAGATTCAGAAAGAATAGGTTCGATGTGTGCCATACCAGCTTTCATAGCTCTTGCAGATATTAGAACTTCAGGTACAAAGATAACATTATCTCTAAACTTGACACCAACAATTGCCATACCGTTCAATAGACCATCATCTAAAATTTCGTTCGCAGTAATTCCACTTTCTAAAGATTTTTTTGTTAAGAGATCAACAGAATCATTATCACCAATTATTAATGAGTATGCAATTTCTTGCATTTCAAAACTTGTTTTGGATATTGATTCACCAATATGTTTTTTTTCACTCTCTTTGGTTACCCATTCAAATTCTTTAGAAAGACCTTCGTGCTTGAACATAGCATTTCCTGATTTGTTGATTATATTTTTACTCTAAAATCATTCTATCAAATCTAAGATCTAGTTTCTGCTAACCAATCAGAGATTCCTTCGTTAATTGCGACTAAATTTTCAGCTTTGGTCTTTAATGGGATAGCGCATTCTGGAGCTATTAACTGGACTCCCGCATTCAAACATTCAAAAACCTCTTTCTTTACATCATCTGTATCTTTAGAGTACAAAGTTTCAGGATTGTTTATATTTCCTACTAGAGCAATTTTATTATCAACTGCGTCCATTGCTTCTTGGGGTGAATTTTTCGAATCAAAATGAAAAGCATGCATCCCTGTTTCTGCTATATATGGCATTCGGTCTACAGTTCTTCCACATATATGAAGAATTAAAGGAACTGTAAATTTTTCAGCCATTTCTGAATGTATATCTTGTAAAAATTTCTGATAATATTGACCAGATACTAAGTCACCTGTAGCGTGGTCTGGAACGGTCAAAACATCAGCTCCTGCGTCAACCTGAGCCTCACCGAAAAGATACGTAAATTCCTTTAATTTTTCTAAAGATCTTACGGTTTCATCGGGGTCATCAACTGAACCTAACAAAAAAGTTTCTACGCCAAAAACATGATATGCTAAAGTCCATGGTCCCATAGTCTTTCCAATTATAGGGACATCATCGCCAAATTCTTTTTTTAATATTTTTATTGAATCAATAATTACCTTAACGTCAGGGTGATCTAAAAAGTCTGATGGGACTTTTATATCTTCTGAAGTTTTCCAAATAGGATTACTCATTCTAACGGTTGGCCAATTATCTTTTTGTTCCCATTGCATTTCACATCCTATTGCACTGGATTCTTGAATAATCGAAAAATAAGGAGCAATTGCATCAAAATCAAATTCAGTAATCTCCGTTGCCGCTAGCCTTGCATTTAATTCAGCAGATCTACATGCATCAGGAAACGGAGCATCCACAAGATCCATCATTTCTACTGTAGCAACTGAAGTTGGATTAGCTATAGGAGGTCTATCAACCTCTTTTCTATTTAAAGCAGCAAGAACTCTTTCTTTTTTTGTCATTTTTTTCATAATGATTCCTTTTACTGTGAAAAACCTAACGATTGTGTTGTCATTTGACCAGCCTGATCATTTGCCTCGAGCATTTGTTCTACGGCACTTATATTTCTAGCATAGGGTAATAAAACTCTAACATACTCATCATGAGATTTATTATCAGGAAAGCAGAAAGAATCTACATCATTTCTAACACACTCTCCATATTTTATAAAACCACCCACAACAGCTCTGATACGTAATCCAGGTTTTTCGTGCTCACCTTCAGCCGATACTGTATATATATATTTGCCCTCTTTAGTTGATCCATTAACAATAAAAGATAACTTTGTTTTATTATCTTTGGCAGTAATTGGACCTGTTTCAGGTTTTTTATCTGGCGGCATTTCCACACATTGAGAAAATAAAAATTTAAGAGGTCTTTCAATTAATGCTCCCTGTGGAATTTCCATTTGAAAGTCAGAATCTAAATTCTTTAACCCCCCAAATTCAATCATTTTATCTCTAATTGAATTTAATCTCTTATTGATCTGATCTTTTCTACTATAAGACCAAACAGTTAATATATCATTTTTTACAAAAAGACCAACACTAACATCATGGAAATTAGGATCCATTGATACAAGTTCAAGACATTTACCAAATTTTTTCTTAACTTCAGATACTTTCATTGTGACTCCTTATTATTTTTGAAAATTCAAAAATATGCTTTTCATTTGTACCACAACATCCTCCTAAAATACTTACATCTAAATCTATAAGTTTTTTATATTGCTCCATCATAAATTCTGGAGTTTCTGGGTAAATTATATCGTTTTTCTTAATTATTGGAATACCTGCATTAGCTTGAACAAGGATTGGTTTTTTTGTCTCAGTTCTAAATTCTTGCATTATCTCTATCATTCTTTCAGAACCGTTACCACAGTTTGTACCAACAATATCAGCACCTGAATCAAAAAACTTTTCAATACTTTCTTTTGGGGATAAGCCGAACATTGTAAAATAACCTTTAGGACCTTTGTCATAAACAAAAGAAACAATGTTTATTAAGTTGAAATTTTCTTTTGCTACTTTAAGTGCTAGTAATGTTTCTTCAGTTGCAATTTGAGTTTCTATAACGAACCCATCAACTCCACCTTCATACAAACCTAGCATTTGATCATATAAACAGTCATACATTTCTGACTCTGAAACATTTCCCAATGGTTCAATGAATTCTCCAGTAGGTCCAATAGATCCGAACACATACTTATTTTCATAATCTTTTGAGGCATTTTTTGCAATTTTTGCAGCTAGTTTGTTAATTTCTATAACTTTATTTTCTAATCCATAATGTTTTAGCCTGTAATAATTACCACCAAAAGTGTTTGTTAGCACTATATCACTACCGTTTGAAAAGTAGGTTCGAGCCATTTTAGAAATAATTTCAGGGGACTCTATATTCATTAATTCTGGGCATCCTCCAGGTTCTAAACCATTATTTTGTAAGTAGGTACCTGTAGCTGCATCCAACAAAAATATTTTTCCATTATTAATCTCTTGAAGTATCCTATTTGAGGAGTCTTTTAATTTTTGAACCATGTATCTATAGATCCAGGAAGCCCTGATCTTTTCCCTTCATCGTGTAGTTTTTTTAATTTATTAATAAATGATTTAGGTATGTTTTGGTCAAAACTTTCTATTATTTCTTTAGGATCCAACTTTGTAACAATGTCTGGACCCCATTCCCAAGCATCTAAATAATCCCCACTTTCAATTGATCCGTCATGCATTGCAATTGCATCGATAGTGGTCTGAAATATGAGACTAAGTGGATATGAAATTTCATCTCCATTATCATCTTTATATTTTAACTGGGTTGGAATCTCTTTCCAATATAAAATTTTATATGTAGACATTGAATAATGTTTTTTATAGGTGATAAGAACATTATAATAGAAATTTTATTGGAGTTTTTTTATTTATGTCAAAAATAGTAATAGTTGATGATGATCCTCAGGTTGTGACTTATGATTCTTCATTATTCAATGACCTAAAAGATAACAACGAAATAGAAGTTTTTAAGTCATTGCCAAAAGATTCAAGAGAAATAATCTCAAGATTAAATAATGCGCATACTGCTGTAATAACCAAAGCTACCACAAAAATTAATAATAATATTTTAGAAAATTTACCACAATTGCGTCATATTGCTGTTTTTGGAATAGCTCTTGATCATATAGATGTTGATTCTGCCAAAAGAAATAATATTGAAATTACAAATATACCTGATGTACTAACAAACTCCGTTGCTGAACATTCAATAGGATTAATGATTTCTCTTATTAAGAAGATACCCGAGCTTGACAGGAGAGTTAGAAATAATGAATGGCCTTCAATAGATGTTGACTTATTTGAAGGAAAAACTTTAGGAATTATAGGTGCAGGAGCGATAGGAGAAAAAGTTGCAAGAATAGGCTACAACTTAGGAATGAAAATTATTATTAGTCCTGTACTTAGATTAGACAAAGTTAGAAATCTAAGTTTTCAAGAAATAGCTAAGGTCTCAGATCTAAATTATTTAGTTTCTAACTCTGATGTAATAAGCCTTCATACTAGAATTGTTCAAGAAACAGAATATCTGATAGATACTGACCAATTTGCAATAATGAAATCCAATGCCATCTTAGTAAATACAGCAAGAGGAAAATTAGTTAATGAAAAAGCACTCTACGATTCACTTATAAGCGGAAAAATCGCTGGTGCTGCTTTAGATGTTTTCGAAAAAGAACCTCTATCATTAAACAACCGACTAAAAAGTTTAAGCAATGTTATACTTACTCCTCATAATGCTGCTAATTCACACGAAGTAAAAAATGAAAGTATAAAAAAATTAATAAACAATATTAAATCAAAATTAGATTGAGGGAATAGATGAAAAAAATAGGTTTTATTGGATTAGGGAATATGGGGCAAGGGATGGCAAAGAACCTTCTTCATAAGGGAGCTGAGATTACAGTTTACACAAGAAGTACTGAAAAAATTAAGAATATGGAAAAGTTGGGTGCAAAAGCAGCATACTCTTTAGAGGAACTCTCGAGTAATTCTGAAATAATTATGACTTGCTTGCCAGATATAGAAACATCTCTTGAAATTATTACTGGTAATAATGGAATTCTTTCATTTTCAAATGATAAAAAAATAATAATTGATCATTCTACAGTAGGAATATCCACATCAAAAAAATGCTATGACTTTGCAAAAGAAAAGGGTTCATATTTTCTTGATGGTCCCATTTCTGGAGGACCTGTTGGAGCAAATGATGGGACTTTGTCAATAATGATTGGTGGAGATGAAAATGCTTATAACACTGCCTTACCTTTCCTAAAGATGATGGGAACTACAATAAAATATATGGGTAATAATGGTACAGGGACTGCAATGAAATTAATTAATCAACTGTTGACTGCAGTACATACTACTGCTGCTGCCGAAGCTCTGGCTTTAACAAATGCTACAAAAATTGATATAGATTCAGCAATGGAAATACTAATGGTAAGCTTTGGTTTTTCTAGGATGCTAGAAAGATCTGCTCCTATAATAAAAGAAAGAAAATTTACAGGATCTTCAGTTCCTGCCAGAAATATACATAAGGATATAAATATAATAGATCAATTAGGTAAAGAACTATCATTAAGCCTTCCTTTAATTGAAACTTCAAAGGAACTTTATGATGAACTAAAAAAAGAAGGAAAAGAAATGGATGATATGGCTGGAATTATCCAAATAATAGAAAAAAGATCAGGAGAATAATATGAAATCTTATAAGATCGCTGTAATACCTGGAGATGGTATAGGAGTAGAGGTAGTAAAAAGTTCAATTGAGGTACTTAATGCACTTCAACAGAATAAGAGTTTTGAATTTGATTTTAAAGAGTTTGATTGGAGTTCAGAATATTACTTCAAACATGGAAAAATGATGCCTGATGATGGTATAGAACAACTTGAAAATCATGATGCGATTTTTCTAGGAGCAGTAGGGCATCCAGATATACAAGACCATATCACATTGAATGGTTTATTGCTTCCTATAAGAAGAGCTTTTGATCAGTTTGCTTGTGTAAGACCTTCGGTACTTTATCCTGGAGTTGAAACTCCATTAAAAAATGTTAAACCTTACGATGTAGATTTCGTTGTGGTTAGAGAAAATACTGAGGGAGAATATGCAAATGTTGGTGGATTCCAATATATGAATTTCCCCGATGAAGTGGCAGTTCAAAGTGCTGTTTTTACTCGTAAAGGATGTGAAAGAGTAATTAGATTTGCTTTTGAATTAGCAATAGAAAGAAATAAAAATAAACATCTTACATCTATTACAAAGTCAAATGCTCAGGGTTATTCAATGGTATTATGGGATAGAACTTTTGATGAAGTTAAGAAAGATTATCCTGAGATTTCAACTAACTCATTATTGATTGATGCAGCATGTATGGACTTTATAAGAAAACCACAAGATTTTGATGTTGTTGTAGCTAGTAATTTATTTGGTGATATATTAACTGACATAGGAGCAATTATCACAGGTTCAATGGGTTTGGCCTCAAGCGGTAATATTGACCCTACAAAATCAAGTCCTTCAATGTTTGAGCCTACACACGGATCAGCTCCAGACATCGCAGGAAAAGGACTAGCAAATCCTATGGCACAAATATTGACTGCGGGAATAATGTTAAGACATTTGGGAGAAAATGATAGTGCTGAAATACTTGAGAATTCAGTTAAAAAAGTTTTGGAAGTTGGAGAATCTCTAACTCCTGACTTAGGAGGAAATTCCTCCACAGATGATGTAACAAAGGCTATTATTTCCAATCTATGATAAAAGGTTTAATTTTCGATCTTGATGATACCCTCACAATTCATGATGATTTATATGATCTAAATTACTTAAGAATAATAAGAGAATTTTTTCCTGATTATAAAAATCATGATAGTGAAATACTCAGAGTAATGATTCAAACTATAGATGAGATAGGTTCAAAAAAATATTTTTCTAAATATCTGGATTCTAAGTTTGGGGGAAGAGATATTCTTTGGGCAGATTGCGGAGGATTTGGAGAAATAGGAGAATATTTACAAAACATCTATATAGAAGCACAACAAGAAATGTGGAAAGAAATATTTGTTAACCTAGGAATTTCAAAGGATATTTCATATTTAACAGAAATTATTCATACATATAAGTTTTATATGTGGAGTGGAATTAGGGCTTTTGAAGATGTAATTCCTGCTTTGAGTAGGCTTAAGGATTATAAACTTGGGATTCTAACTAACGGTATGCAACTACATCAAAGAAAAAAAATAAGTACTGCAGGATTATTGAGTTTTTTTTCGAAAAAAGATTCAGCCATAGTTACTTCTTCTGAATGTTTAAGTGGAAAACCCTTTGAAGCCCCTTACAAATTTATCTGTGAAAAACTAGGCCTAAGTTACTCTGAAATCATAATGATTGGAGATACATTAGATGGAGATATTAAAGGAGCAAATAATCTAGGAATTAAGAATATTTGGATCAACAGAAAGCAGATACAAAAAAAAGATTTTTTTGAAAAACCTAGTTTTGAAATTAGGACTATGGAAGAATTAGATGAAGTATTAAATCAATTTATCTTATAAGTTTCTGATAATAAAAAGTCAAAATCACAACCATTCTCAGCCTGTAATATATGCTTGTTATAAATAAATCCATAACCTCGCTTGTAATCATCTATTTGATAAATTTTCCTTTTAATTTTCCTTCTTTTTTCTAATTCATCATCGCTGACTAGCAAGTCTAGTGATTTATTCTTCACAGACAAAGATATCAAATCTCCGTTTTCTACTAAAGATAAAGGCCCACCAATATACGATTCAGGGCTTACATGTAGAATTATTGTGCCAAAAGCAGTCCCACTCATTCTTGCGTCAGATATTCTTACAATATCTCTAATTCCTTTATCAAGAAGTTTCTTTGGAATTGAGTCTATTATACTAATTCAATAATAAAATTTTTTAGTCTAATATTTCTTTATCGACTTTAAAATATGATTGTAAAAATAATTACTGATAATACTGATATAAAAAATATTTTCAGAGAACTTAAAAAATCTAATCTTTTAGGTATAGATACAGAGTTTATTAGAGAAAAAACATACTATCCAATATTAAGTCTTATTCAGGTGGCTGTGAATAATAATGTATTTATATTTGATTGTGTTAAAGAAAATAAGAATCTGAAAATTCTTAGAGAAATACTTAAAGACGATAAATACGTAAAAATTTTTCATGATTCTGAACAAGATATAGAGATAATTAATGATTTCTTTAACATAGACTTAAAAAATTATTTTGACACGCAACTTGCAAATGCTTTTTTAGATGAAGAACTGAGCATAAGTTATAAAAAATTAGTTAGCCGTTACTTAAATATAAATATTGATAAAGAGCAACAAACATCAAATTGGTTAAGAAGACCTCTTAATAAAAAACAGATAAAATATGCTGCTAATGATGTTATTTATCTAGAGCAAATATATTCCATAATTTTAAACCAGTTAAAAAACGAAAAAAAGCATAATTGGTTTATAGAAGAACAAAAAAAAATTAGAAAAAATATTTTATACAAAAAAGACGAAAATAATTCTTGGGAAAAAATCAAACTTAACGACAATGCAAATATTGATGAAAAGTTATTGATGAAGATTTCAAAATTTAGAGAAAAAATTTCTAGAGAAAGAAATATCCCTAAAAATTGGTTCTTAAGAGATAGAAATATTATCAGACTATCCTCAAAGCTCATAAAAAATATAGGTGATTTGAAAAATGAAAATTTAACGAGTAATAGATTTTTTTCTGATTATGATTATCAACTTTTATACAAAAATTTTAGCGGTCATAAGCTAAATCTGAAAAAAATAAAAAGTTACAAATATGATATAAAAACTCATCAAAAAATATTGGAAAATATCTCAAAAAAACTAAACATTTCTCAATTCTTAATAGCTAATAAAAAAGATCTAGAAAATCATTTTGGACAAAATAAAGTTAAAATAAATGGTTGGAGGAAGAAAATTTTTGAAGATATAAAAGCCAAGACAAAAGAATAGTCAATATCGTAATATATATATAATCAAACTTGAATTTTTATGAAATCACCTAAGACAGCAGATGAATTAAGACAAAGCTTTTTGAGCTTTTTTGAATCAAAAGACCATCTTATTTTGCCTTCCTCTTCATTGATACCTAGTGGCGACCCTACATTGCTTCTAACTAACTCAGGTATGGCACAGTTCAAAGCTTATTTTTCTGGAGAAAAAGAACCTCCACAAAAGAGGATAACTACAGTTCAAAAATGTTTCAGAACAACAGATATAGAAGAAGTTGGAGATGACACTCATCTTACTTTATTTGAAATGTTAGGAAACTTTAGTTTTGGTGATTATTTTAAGAAAGAAGCTTGTGAATGGGCTCTTGAATTTATGATTGAAGTTTTAGGATTTGAAAAAGATAGACTTTTTATCACAATCTATAAAGATGATGACGAAACTAAAGATATTTGGCTTAATCTTGGTATAGAAGAAAAATATATTTATAAATTTGGTGATGAGGATAATTGGTGGGGACCAGCAGGAGAGGAAGGACCCTGTGGACCATGTTCTGAATTACATTATTATCAAGGTGATAAAAGAAACATGTCCTTCAATGATCCAAACTGGGGACCAAACCTTAACGAAGATTTCATTGAATTATATAACTTGGTTTTCACTCAATTTTACAGAGACATAGAAGGAAATGATAAACCTTTGCCTTTCAATAATATTGATACAGGTATGGGATTAGAAAGAACTGTGTCTGTACTGAATAATCAAGAGACTGCATATAAAACAGATATTTTTAATGACCATCTTGAGATGCTAAATAATATTGTATCTAAAGACGATATGGAATCTCAAAAATATAAACGGATAATTGCCGAGCATGGCAGATCTGCTTCTTTTCTTATTGCAGATGGAGTTTTGCCTGAAAATACTGGAAGAGGATATGTGCTCAGGAGATTAATTCGTAGAGCAATGGTCACTGCAAAAAAACTAAGTTTAGAATATCCAGTATTAAGCTCAGTGGCAGATATTACATCGAAAAAACTAAGTCACATTTACCCAGAACTTTCAGAGAAATTAAGTTTTATAAAATCTGTTTTAGATAAAGAGGAAGAAAATTTCAATAGAACACTAAATTTTGGGACACAAGTTCTTTATGAATTAATAAGAAAAAGGGACATTGAAATTAAAGTAAACGAAGTACAAAAAGAACCTATTGATGTAGCTGAAGATATATTTTCAAAACTTAAGACTAAGAAGAACAATAAAACTTTATCAGGCACTGAGGCATTCATACTTTATGACACGTATGGTTTCCCAATTGAAATAACTACTGAAATTTGTGCAGAAAATGGAATTTCTGTTGATCAAATAGATTTCATGGAAATAATGAAAAAACAAAAAGAATTCTCTAGAAACTCAAAAGAGGGGTCTACAATAAATGAAACGCAAAAACTTTACTCCTCGCTAGACCTTAACCCAACAGAGTTTACAGGCTATGAAACATTAGAAACAGAATCAAAAATTTTAGCAATCTTAAAAGATAATAAAATTGTTGAGAAAGTTAACTCTGGGGATGATATTGAAATAATTTTAGACAAAACTCCATTTTACGCAGAAAGAGGAGGACAAATTGGAGATACTGGTAAACTAATTCAGGGAGATTCAGAACTAGAGATAAGTGATACAGTTACTCCTTATGGCAATATATACATTCATAAAGCAAAGTTAGTTAATGGCTCACTAAATATTAAAGAAACAGTTACATCCTTAGTAAATTATCAAAGAAGAGAAAATCTTAGAAGAAATCATACAGCCACTCATCTAGTTCATGCTGCTTTAAGAGAAATAATTGGAAATCATGTAAGACAATCAGGCTCCTTAGTTCATCCAGATTATCTTAGATTTGATTTTACAAGTCTAGAAGGATTATCAAAAGACTCTATAAAAGAAGTAGAAGATAGAGTTAATTTGTCTATAAGAAAAAATATAAATGTTGAAGTCCATTACACAACATATAACAAAGCTATAGACGAAGGGGCTTTGGCATTTTTTGATGAAAAATATGATCATGAGGTTAGAACTATAAAAATTGATGCACCTTGGAGTTACGAACTTTGTGGTGGTACGCATATGGATTCTACTGGAGGAATAGGACTATTCAAAATTGTTTCAGAAAATGGTATAGGATCTGGAAACCGAAGGCTTTTTGCAACAACGGGTATAGGAACTGAAGACTTAGTAGACGAGAAAATAAATATAGTAAATCTGATCTCAGAAAAATTAAATTCTAACATTGAAGACGTTTATGAAAAATTTGTTTCAATGTTTGAACAAAATAAAAATCAACAAAAACTTATTGATAATCTTCAACAACAACTCACAGAACTATCCCTTGGAAACACAAAATCAAAAGCCGAAGATTTTATAGTATCTAAAGTAAACTTCTCCTGTTCAAAAGCAATAGCATCTAACATAGGAACATTAAGAAAAGCTGGAGACTCTCAAAGAAGTAAACTAGGCAATGGAATAGCCATTGTAGGCTCCGTGATAGACGAAAAAGGTGTAATAGTAATTATGTCTACAGATGATGTAAAGTTTGGTGCAAATGATATCGCAAAAATTATTGCTAAAGAGACCAATAGTGGGGGTGGGGGAAATAAATTTTCAGCTCAAGTAGGGATAAAAGATCTAAATAAATTCGAATATTTTCTTGAAAATTCTAAATCTATACTAGAGAAAAACTTAAAATGACTTTATTAGGTTTAGATATTGGAGAAGTAAGAACTGGGGTTGCAATATCAAATGAGGTCTCATCAATATGTAGTCCATTAGATTTTATAAAATCTAATGAAAATCTAATTCAAAAAATCTCGGAAATAATTGATGAGCATAGTATAGATACTATTATTATTGGACTTCCAATGCTAATGAATGGAAGAGAAGGTGAAAGAGCAAAATACTCAAGAAAAATTAAGAAACAATTAGAAAATAGATATGAATTATTAAAAATAGTTCTTTGGGATGAAAGACTTACAACAAAACAAGCAGAAAAATACTTGAAAGAAATGACTAATGATAGAAAAAAAATTAAAGATAATATTGACTCTTTGTCTGCCGTTTTAATTTTAGAAAATTATATTGTAACTAGGAAAAAGTCATGAAAGAAGTTGGAATACTTGGCTATCCTCTTGGGCATACATTGTCTCCAGTTATTCATAAGGCTGGTTACAAGGAATTAGGATTAGACATAAAGTTTAATATCTGGGAAGTTGCACCAGAAAATCTAGAAAAGAAAATATCAGACATAAGAAAAGAAAATGTTCTTGGATCTTGCGTAACTCTTCCTCATAAAAAATCAGTTATAAGCTTTATAGATAAGTTAGATGAATCAGCAAAAGAAATGGATGCTGTAAATTGGATTGTAAATAATAATGGAAAATTATTTGGTTACAATACAGATTGGATTGGCTTTACAGAAAGTCTAAAATTTTATGAAAAAAAAATAAAAGATAAAAATTGTTTAATCTTAGGAGCTGGAGGATCAGCTAAAGCAGTCTGTATGGCACTAATAAAAGGGGAAGCCAGAAGTATTGATGTTTATAATCGCACAGTTGAAAATACTAAAAAATTTCTTGAAAACTTTGAAAATCAAAGATTAAGTGTTGGTATGCTAAATTCAAATCAAATTAACAACCCTATTTTTATAAAATCTTATGATTTAATAATAAATACCACATCAGTGGGAATGAGTGGAGGTTCAGCACCAAACATTAGTCCTATAAATACTGATAATATAAATAATAGAGCTCTTTGCTATGATCTAGTTTATTCTCCAGAAATAACTCCATTTATACAAAGTGCAAAAAATAATAATATAGAAACTATAGGCGGACTTGCGATGCTTGTTTTTCAAGCAATTAAGGGTTTTGAACTGGTCACTAAACAAAAAGCTCCAGTAAAAAAAATGCTTGAGTCAGTTGGCATAAAAAAATAAACATTGAGGAAAAAAATGGGAAAATTCAGATTCTTAACAGCGGGAGAATCACATGGAAAAGGATTAAGCGTAATTCTTGAAGGAATACCTTCTAATTTATCAATTAGTGAAGATTTTATAGAAAAGGATATGTCAAGAAGACAAAAAGGATATGGCTCTGGTGGAAGGATGAAGATTGAGAAAGACAGAGCAGAAATTTTATCCGGTGTAAGGCATGGAAAAACATTAGGCTCACCTATTTCTCTTTGGATTGAAAATAAAGATTGGGCTAACTGGACTACTCCTATGTCCGTAACTCCTGTTGATCCTAGTGAAGATATTAAGAAACAAACAAAAATTGTTCCTGGTCACGCTGACTTCCCGGGTACATTAAAATTTAATCATAAAGATGTTAGAAATGTACTAGAGAGAGCAAGTGCCAGAGAAACTGCAGCCAGAGTAGCTGCTGCTTCAGTTTGTAAAAAATTTCTAAGTGAAATTGGTATAGAAATAAAATCTAGGGCTAAATCTGTTGGCTGGGAAAAATCTGAAGTTGAAAATATAGATGAAATAGATTGGGATTTCGTAGAAACTTCAGAGGTAAGAGCTTCAAATGCTGATGAAGATATTAATTTCAAAAAAGTAATAGATAAAGTAAAAAAAGAAAGAACAACAATTGGTGGTATATTTCAAGTAATAGCATTCAATGTTCCTTTAGGTCTTGGTAGCCATACTCATTGGGATAATAAATTAGATGGTAAAATTGCCCAATCTATGGTTTCAATAAACGCAGTAAAAGGAGTTGAGATAGGAAATGGGTTTGAAAACACCGAAAGATGGGGCAAGGAAGTTCAGGATGTTATTGAACCAAATAGTTCAGATGTAAGAAATTTTTCTCAAATTTCTAATAACTCCGGAGGAATAGAAGGTGGTATGTCTAATGGAAACGATATTATTGTGAATGTTGCTATAAAACCAATAGCCACTATGACTAGTCCTTTACCATCAGTAGATATTATGACTGGAGAAGTAGTAGAAGCTGCTTATAACAGATCAGATATATGCCAAGTTAGCAGAGCTTGTCCTGTTGGAGAAGCCATGCTCGCATTAACTTTGACTGAGGCTGTTCTTGAAAAATTTGGTGGAGATAGTCTTCAAGAAATAAAAAGAAATTATATGTCATACATTAAGACATTTAAAGAATATGGCAAATAATATATTCCTAATTGGTTTTTCAGGGTCTGGTAAAAGCAGTGTTGGAAAAAAACTCGCAAAATCTCTTAATTATAATTTTTTAGATACCGATAGAATTATAGAAAAGATAACTTCAGTATCCATAGATGAAAATATAAAGACAAAAGGTGAAAAAGAGTTTAGGAAGATTGAAACAGAAGTTTTATCAAAAATTGATTTCACTCAAAATAATATAATCTCTACGGGTGGAGGACTCCCAACTATAAAAGAAAATATAAGAATTATGAGAGATAATGGATCAATTATTTGGTTAAAAGCATCTATTAATTCTATCTACGACAGATTAATTAATTCTAAAGAGATCAGACCTCTAATTGGAAATAATGTTCAGAAAAAAAATATAGAAAATTTATACAACTCAAGACAGTCCGTTTATAATATAGCTGACGTTAGTATAGATACAGACAACAAAAATTTAGATGAAATAACGAAAGAATTAATAATTAAAAATGAACAATAAATTTTTAGCTGCAAAAGTAAATACATCACAAGGTGATTATAGAGTAATCGTAGGTAAATCTATAATTGATACACTTGGCGCAGAACTTGAAAAAGCTAATTTAAAAAACAAAAGATGCTTTCTTATATCTGATAAATCGATGTTTCCAAAAAAAACTAAACAATTACATGAATCTCTTGAATCACAAGGATTTATCACAAATTCTTTCTCTATAGAATTCTCGGAGGAACTTAAGAATTTAGAAACTGTTACAAAAATATATGATTGGCTAGCTGATATGAAAGCTGAAAGAAAAGATTTCATTATTTCACTTGGAGGAGGAGTTGCAGGAGATATTATAGGATTTGTAGCTTCAACTTATTTGAGAGGGATGCCTTTTGTTCAGATACCAACGACTCTTGCAGCTATGACAGATGCAGCTATCGGTGGAAAGGTTGCATATAATTTACCCGTTGGAAAGAATCTTGTTGGTGCTTTTTATCAACCAAAGTTAGTATTTGAAGATTTAGATTTTCTGGATAGCTTACCTGAAAGAGAAAAGACAAGTGGTTGGGCTGAAGCTATTAAGCATTCTCTGATACTTGATAAAGATCTTTTTGAAGAATTCTACAAAAATCATGATCAAATATATAAATTAGACAATGAATATTCAGCAGAGATACTAAAAAGATCGGTTGCAATCAAGGCTCAAATTGTTTCAAATGATGAGTTTGAAACGGGAGATGAGAGAATTAAGCTTAATTATGGGCATACTGTTGGTCATGCTATAGAAAAAATTAGTAATTATAGCCAATATCTTCATGGAGAAGCAGTAAGTATTGGGATGATGGTTGCCGCAAATATTTCTCAAAGAATGGGATTAATAAATAAAGATTTAGTAAATAGACAGGAAGAAATATTAAAAAACTATAACTTACCCATAAAGGTCAAAGGAATAGCAGTAGAAGACATTTTAGAAGCAGTCAAGATGGACAAGAAAAATGTTGGAGGCAGAGTAAAATGGGTTCTTCTAGAATCGCTGGGAAAAGCTACCATAACACAAGAAGTTTCTGACGATATAATATCAGATTCTATTTTAGAGGTAATGAATTAGCCTCCAGCTACTGCAGGTACAATAGCTATTTCATCACTTTCAGATACTTCTGTGTTCAATGAATCCAAGTATCTAATATCTTCTCCATTAATGTAAATATTTACGAAATGTTTAAGTGAATTATTTTCCATTATCTTTTCAATAACACCAGGAAATTTTTGATCGAGATTTTCTAATATATTGATAATTTTTTCACCATCTATTTCGACTGACGTCTTATTATCAGTTAGAGATCTAAGTGGAGTTGGTATTTTTACTTTAGCCATAATATAAAATTTTATTACTTGTAATTGAGAATATTTATAATATTATAACTGAAAAAAATCATGGAAAGCATTAGTTTATGAAGCTAGAAACCTCTAAAGGCTCTATAAGTGTATTAGGAGCCCTAAATATGGATTTGATTATGAATCTAGAAAGACCTGCTAAACCAGGGGAAACTGTAGTGGGAGATAAATACTACACAGCTCCTGGAGGAAAGGGTGGAAATCAAGCAGTCGCTGCAGCTAGAGTATCAAATGCGGAATCCGTTATTTTTTTTGGATTTACAGGAAATGATAATTATGGATCTGAGTTGATAAGTTACCTAGATAATGAGGGAATATTAACTAATGAAATAAAAATCGATTCAAAATTACACTCAGGAATAGCTATTATATTTACAACACACGATGGAGAGAATCACGTTAATGCTGTATACGGAGCAAATGAAAAGAAAGACTTAAGTCTTGTTGAAGCATTTCAAAATAATATTGATAAATCAAAAATACTGATCACCCAAAATGAACTTGATGAAGAAATAACTCGAGAATGCATGAGATTAGCAAATGAAAAAGAAATACCAGTAATTTTAGATCCTGCACCTTACAGAAAAAATCTTAAGATGGATTACTATAAAATGGCTGATATTATTACTCCTAATGAAACTGAAGCCGAGTATATGACTGGTATAAAAATTTCAAATCTTAATGATGCTAAAAACGCAGCATCTATGCTTGTTTCTAAAGGCATCAAAAGCTGTATTATAACGCTTGGTGAAAATGGAGCTTTATATAAAAGTAATGATAAAGAAATTTTCTACGAACCACATAAAATAGATAAAGTAAGAGCAAGTGTTGCCGCGGGAGATGCTTTTACGGGAATTTTGGGTGCATCAATTGCATCTGGAACATCTGTAGACAAATCAATTAAATATGCAATTGTTGGTTCTGCAATAAGTGTCACAAGGTATGGTGCTCAAGAATCTATGCCAGAGTATGAAGAAATCATTAGTGCTTTATAGCAAAGATTTTCCTTTGATTTGATCAACTGAATCAAGATTATTTTCTTCCATTAATCTTAATAATCCTTTGTTTATGTTATAAGCATAAAATAATCCTTCGTATATAAATCCTGTATATCCCTGGCATAAATCTGCACCCATAGCCAAAGAATTCCATACATCTTTAGAATCAAAAATCCCCCCACATGCCACTATTACTGGATCAGGTCCAACAAAAGATCTTATCTCCGCTATCATTCTAGGGGTATTTTGGGTCAAAATTCTGCCAGATTTACCTCCTTTACCAACAGCTAATTTCTCTGAATTAACAGGTAAGCTGTTAGCTATAACTAAGCCATCTGCTCCTGATATGATTGCAATTTTACCTAAATCAAGATATTCATTTTTGTTAGACTCTAACCAGGGAGGAAGTTTTACTAGAATCTTATTATTTGACAATGATTTTATTTTTTCAATCAGTTTTGATAATTCTGAAGGGTTGTGAAATAGTCTTAATCCAGAAGTATTAGGACTAGAAATATTGCCCTCAAAAACATTAGTTTTATTTTCTAATGTTGTAATGCAAGAAATTATTTCATCTTCGTTTATTCCAGATACTGATAAAAATATTCCTTTTTGATGATCTATCAATAAATTTTTATTAATTTTTTCCAAACCTTGACTAGGAAATCCAAGAGAATTTATTATTGAATTTTCCTCAGCAACATGATGGATTCTTGGCCTAGGATTACCAAATCTTTCTTGCAAAGTTATTGTTCCACCGGTTACAAAACCAAATTGAAGCTCTAGTAATTGATCTAGGATCTTACAATTTTTATCATATCCAGCAGCAAGACCAATGGGTGAATCCAACTTAATACCCAATACATTTGTTTGTAAACCGTCAATTTTTGATCTATAAGAAACAGGATTTATCATTTTATTAAAAGGTAATTGAAAAAATTTTTCAGCTATAAAATGAGAGACCTCTGGGTTGATAAGTTGTAAAATTGGTAGTATTAGTGATTTGTAAAGCATTTTTACTCCTATAAATATTTTAGAGCTAATAACTTTTAAAACAAGGAAAAACAGCGTATGGCAAACTTAGAATTTAAATTTGGTTCAGAAGATAATCCAAGGGGTCACGCCATCATATATTTTGAAGAATTCGAAGATATATTTGCCTCTTATGTTATTAATTTTCCTATTAAGGGAGAATTGTCTAAATACATTCCTGAAATGTTCAAAGACCAAATTCCAGACGAGGAGATGACTAAAATGGTATTTCCTCCTGTTCCAGAAAAATTTAATGGTAATTTAGATTCATTAACTAGAATAACCCAATCAAGGGCAGATGACTTAATTTATGGAGGAAGTATAAATTCTAATGACACTACTTCTGCAATGTCCAAATTGAATGCTCTAGCAAATGAATACTCAAAGCTGTGTGAAGATAATGAATTTAATCAAATAAAAGAATTGATTGACGAAATCCCTGCATCAGAAATTGAATTAGAAAATTCAAAATATTCAAAAATGGATGAATCAGAACTTCTTACAGAAGTTACTAAAATATTTGGAAAAATAAAATTTTCTAAGGATAATAATGAGTTTGATGACATTAGTAATATAAAAAAAGATTTACAAATTATAAGTACCATCATTCCTGAAAATAGAAAAATCAAAAGGCTTTTAGATTACGTAGAACTAGAATCTAAAAATTCAGAAGAAATAATATCAGCTTATATCAGTAGGGCATATGGACTAATGAATGAGGATTATATTAAGGTAAAAGAACTGGAAGACTTGATAAATAAATTAGAAAATTGATAATTTGAAAAACTCTACAAATATTTTTAGAAGTCTTAACAATAGAAATTTTCTTTTTATGTGGTTAAGCTTACTTTTTTCAATGGCTGGATTTCAAATACAAATGACCGTCAGAGGGATATTAGTTTACGATATTACGAATAATGCATTTCTGACTGGAGCAGTATCAGCAGGATTTGCACCCTCCTTACTTCTTTTTTCAATGTTCGGAGGAGTTCTTGGTGAAAAAGTAGATAAAAAAAGACTAATTCAGTTTGCACAAGGAATGAATATGCTTGCAAGTGTATTAATTGGATTACTAATATACTTTGATCTATTACACTGGAGTCATTTATTACTTGTTTCGATTAGTCAAGGTGCTATGTTTGCTATACAGGTTCCAGCAAGACAATCATTAATCCCTGAATTAGTAGGTAAAGATTTAGTCACTAATGCGATTGGATTAAATGCAATGATAATGGGTATCACAACTATGATAGCTCCAGCTATTGGAGGTTATACTTATGAATTTTTTGGACCATTAAATTCATATTTGATAGTTTCATTCACGATGATAATAGGTGTTTTTATGGTAGGATTTGTTCCAAGTTTTCCTCCAAAATTAGTTAGTAAAAACACATCTACTTTTCAAGAAATTATAAATGGTTTCACCTATTTGAAGACAAACAAAGTCATAAGACTTATTTGGATTCATGCTGTTGTATTAGCATTATGCACAGGGCCATTTAGAATGCTAATACCTGTTTTTGCTAAAGATGTTTATTTTTCGTCTCCAGGAGAAGTTGGAAACTTGATGGCTGCAGGCGGTATAGGAGGAATACTATCATCACTTTTGATCGCTTCATTAGGATCTCAATCAAAAAGGGGATTCATATTAATCTTTATTGGTATTGTAACTGGAATAGGTTTGTTGATGGCATCAACGCTAACATTTTTTATAGTTGGTGTAGTCGCTATGATTATAGTTGGTTTCTCTGAAACTGGTAGATGGAGCCTGGGTCAGGCTTTGATGATGGAACATGCAGGTGAGGAATATAGGGCAAGGGTAATAAGTTTACTTATGATGACTTGGGGATTAATGCCAATCAGCATGCTACCAATGGGATGGGCTTTTGGTTACTTTGGTCCAGAAATAACTACTTTCGTAACTGCGATTATTACATTATTATTTGCTGTAACAAGTATTTATTGGGCAAAAAGCTTATCAAAACTATAACTTAAATGATTAATCAAATAAATAAACTACCAAAAAATATTTCTATGTTAATAGCAGCAGGAGAAGTAGTAGAAAATCCTGTGTCAATAATCAAGGAACTAGTTGAAAATTCCGTTGATGCAAACTCCAAAAAAATTATAATTGAAATAATTGATGGTGGTAAGAAACTTATTTCTATAACTGATGATGGTGATGGAATAAATCCTCAAGATATTGATATGGCATTCGAAAGACATGCCACTTCTAAATTAAAAACTAAGGAGGAAATATATTCAATTAAAACACTTGGGTTTAGGGGAGAAGCTTTATCATCAATAGCTTCTGTTGCTTATGTTAGATGTACTTCAAGAATCAAGGATAATGATCATGCAATAGAAATAGAAAAATCCTTTGGTAAAACAATAAAAAAATCTAATATTGGATCAAACTACGGAACCAAAATAATAATTGAAAAAATATTTGAAAACACTCCTGCTCGAATGAAATTTTTGGCATCAAATAAACTTGAAGCTTCTAAAATACAACACTTAATACTTGCTGCTTCACAATCATTTACACACATTGCTTTTGAGTTATACGTAGACGGAAAGCTGAAGATAAAAACTAATGGTGATAAAGATCTGTATCCTATAATTTCAGATGTTTACAATTTGAATAAAAATGATCTTTTAGAAATTAAAAACAGCATTGATGATCTGAAAATTGAAGGGTTTATATCTATTCCTCAAAAGAATTTTGGGAATAGATCAAGAATGAATATATTTATTAATAATAGAATCATTAAGAATAATAAAATATTTCATACGATTGAAAATGCATATAGACCTTTTAGTTCTAATAAGAAATTCCCAATTATTTCAATCAACATATCCATTCCTTATAATAGAGTAGATGTCAACGTACATCCTCAAAAGAATGAAGTAAAATTTGATGATGAAAATCAAATCTTATCATTTATTTATAACTCGATATCTAAAACTCTTAACAAAGAGGTTCCTGCAAACACTGTAGACATTAACTTAAATCAAAATAGAGGTGTTGAATATTTTGAAAATAATTCTTTCTCACAAGAAAAATTATTTGATAAGAATAATTATTCTCTCAAAGAAGTTGTACCAATTCTAAGATTTATTGGGCAAGTCAAAAATACTTTTTTAGTATGTGAAGGGCCTGATGGAATATATTTAATAGATCAGCACGCTGCTCATGAAAGGATACTCTATGAAAAATATTTCAACTATAAAAATTCAAATGAATTCCAAATTCTTAACATAAAGCAGTTTGTTGATTTAGGAATTATTATGAATTCCAAAATCATAGATAATTTAGAAGAATTTAAGTCTCTTGGATGGGATTTAGAGGAATCTGCAACAGGTCAAATAATCGTAAGAAATATACCATTTACAGGTCTCTATAAAACAAAACCTAACAATATTAGTAATATTTTGGAAATAATTTCTAAAGATATAGAAAAAAGAAATTCTGATACTCCAAAAGACATAATTTCTAAAAGACTGGCTTGTCACAGTGCTGTAAGGTCAGGGGATAAACTTTCAAAAGAAGAATGCATAAAATTGATAGATGAACTAGAAAAATCAGAAATTCCTTGGGATCCTCATGGTAGACCCGCTATTGTAAAAATAGATTTTCAAAACATTTCAAATCAGTTTGGAAGATAGTATAATAGAATTGAATCTAATAAATTATTTGATTCAAAAATCATGGTAAATTTTTTTCAACTATTATCAGCAATACTCGATAACGACCCTGATCGATTGCTTATTTCACCTTCTGAAAAAAAAATTGTTGCATCTTATGGTGAATCCAAAATAATTCAATTAAGAGATTATAAAAATTATCAGAGTTTCAAATCAGAAGTTCTTTTAGCCTTAGAAAATCAAAATATTGGATTTGGGAGTCTATCATTTGACATGACAGATGACTCAAAAGAAAATACTTGGAGGAATTTCCCATTAGGAGAATTCTATTTTCCTTCATATGTTTTTATTTTTGAAAATAATACCATTTCAGAATATGGAAATAATCACCAATTAAAAAAACAAATCTTAGAAAATTCAAAGGAAAAAAAATTAACAAGAACTATTCCTATAAATAATGACAATAATCACTATCCTTGGATAGATCTTGTTGAAAAAGCTAAACTAGATATTTCAAAATCTAATATTCAAAAAATTGTAGTAGGAGAATCTATCACTTATGAAAATATGGACATTGATATTAAACAAACTTTGTTCAATATGGCTTATGAATATCCAGATTGTGTAACATTCCTGTTCAAAAATTCAGATGATTATTTTTTTGGTTCAACCCCAGAGAAAGTATTTAATTACAATAAAGGAATTCTAACTACTGATGCTTTAGCAGGTTCTATTCCAAATGAAGGTCAAGAAGAAGATCAGATTAGAAATATGTTCAACAACTCAATTCTTCAGAAAGAGCATAACATAGTTGTGGAATTCTTAGAAAATCAACTATTGAAAATTTCTAATATAAAGGCAAAAAAATCTAAATTGAAGATAAAATCTTTGAGTAATGTAAATCACTTACTTTTAGAGCTTGAAACAAATGTAGAGGAAAATAATTTTTTTGAATTTATAAATCTTCTTCATCCATCTCCTGCTCTTGCAGGATTCCCTATAAACGATGCCAAGCAATGGATTAAGAGTAACGAAAATTTTCATCGAGGTTTATATACTGGATCTATAGGTTATGTAGAAAAGAACTCATCCTATTTTTTTGCTGCATTAAGATGCGCAAAATTTTCTAGTAAGGATAAAAACATTACTACTTTTGCTGGTAATGGTATTATTGAAAATTCTAAAACAAATTACGAAATAAATGAACTTAAATCAAAATTTGAAGCAATAAATAGATCAATAAAGGTAAATTAATGCCACCTCATGACAAACAAATCAAAATTTTTCTAGAACAATTATTGAGTTTTTCAATTAATGACATTGTAATAAGTCCAGGATCAAGATCTACTCCTTTAGTAAATAACTTATTAAAAAATAAAGAATTGTTTAATCTAAATTTAGTACTTGATGAAAGATCTGCTGGATTTTTTGCTTTAGGGAAATCAAAGATTTCAAAAAAACCTACTATATTAATTTGTACTTCAGGAACATCAACTCTAAACTATAGCCCAGCGATAGCTGAAGCTTATTTTTCACAAGTACCAATAATTGTAATTACAGCTGATAGACCAATGATATATAGAGAAACTGGATCTAATCAAACTCTTAATCAAACAAATATATATTCCAATAATATTAAGTGGTTTTACGATATTCCAGTCATAAATGATGATAATTTTATTTCTAATGTGGCTTATAAGGCCATATATTATTCAAATTTTCCAACTAAAGGGCCAGTGCATATTAATTGGCAATTTGAAGAACCTTTTACAGATTTAAGTACCCCAGAAATTAATCCAAAAATTACTTATAAAACTTTAAGCTCTACAAAAATTAATATTTCAGATGAAAGAACAAAAAATATAATACCTATTCTTAGTGATAAGAAAGGACTAATAATTGTTGGTTCGCACAATTATGACAATAAAGATATTCTGAACTTATCAGAGATATTAAATTGGCCTATAATAGCCGACCCGTTATCTAACTTGAGAGACGAAAAAAATTATACTACTCCAATAGTTGACTCTGGAGATTTGATTTTTAGAAAAGAAGACTTTTTATTACCTGAAACGATTATACATATTGGAAATCTTCCTGTTTCAAAATTTATATCAAAAAATCTAGAAAAAGTTTCAAATCATATTTTTATCGAAAATTCTGGGAATATATCTTCAGGTTTTTCCTCAATAGATGAGCACCTAAATATTTCTATATTATCCTTAGTAACTCAATTGCAAAAACAGGATTTTAAGGCAATTAATAATGATTGGAAAAACACATATATAAAACTCAATGATAGTGCTAGAAAAATTATTGATAGGAACATTTCTAAAATAAAAGAAATAAGTACGAAAAAAACTATTCTTGACAGTATCCCTGAAGATTCTATTTTTATAAGTGGAAATTCTCTGCCCATTAGAATATTAGATTTGATCTTAAGTAAAAGCAAAAACATAAAATTTTATGGGAACAGAGGCTTATCAGGAATTGATGGAAATATTTCAATAGCTAGCGGAATTAGCTCTATGACTAAAAAAAATGTTTTCTTGGATATAGGAGACTTAGCTTTTTTTCATGATTTAGGAGGTCTTGTGACTGCAAAAAGAAATTCTAAATCTTTGACTATTTTTGTCAACGAAAATAGTGGAGGACAGATATTTAGTTTGCTCCCTCAATCTAAAGATTTAGGAGAAGATTACAACGATTGGTTTATAACGCCACATAAAGAAATCAATATTTCTGGAATATCAAATAGTCTTTCAATTGAATATTATAATCCAAAATCAGATAAAGAAATCAAGAAAATTATAAATGAAAATTCAGAAAACAATGTAAAGATTATAGAAATAAATTATGATAAATCAGACTATAAAATATACAATCAGTATATCAATAATCTAGTTCAAAAAATAAGTATTGATGAATAACTTATTCTATAAAATAGAGGGTTCTGGAATACCTTTAATTCTTATTCATGGTTTTACGGGAAATCATAAATCATTCGAAATTGTCAGCAAATATCTTAGTCAATATTTTAAGGTTATTTCTGTTGACTTAATCGGTCATGGAAATTCAATGATCTATGATGAATCACTTTATAATTTTGAGAAAAGTACAAAATTATTAACTGATCTAATTGAATCCTTAAAGATAAATAAGGTTAATGTTTTGGGATATTCATTGGGAGGAAGAACTGCACTTCATCTAGGATTGAAATATAAAAAAAATATAAACAAATTAATTTTATGTAGTACATCTTATGGAATTGAAGGTGAAGAAAATAGAAAATCAAGAATACTTAGTGATAAAAAAATTATCGATATTTTAACTAAAAAAACAATAGATGATTTTGTAGAATTTTGGGAATCTTTGACAATTTGGGATTCTGAAAAAAAATTAGGTGTCAGTGCAAGAAAGAAATTAAGAGCAATTAGAAAAAGTCAAAATCCTTTAGGGCTTTCATTAAGTCTTAAATATCAAGGGCAAGGTGTTCAAAGTAATCTGCTAAATTACTTAGATAAGATTGTAAATAATACTATGATTTTATACGGTGAAAATGATATAAAATATGAAAAAATTTCTAAAAAGATGTCTAAAGCTATTAGAAATTCTAAAACAATAGTAGTTCCTCATTCAGGTCATAATATAATATTAGAAAACCCTATTTTTGTATCTAGGGCAGTCAAAAACTTTATACTTGGAGTAAAAAATGACAATTAATTGGCAAAGCAAGGATAAATACGAAGATATACTTGTAGATTATTTTGAAGGAATTACCAAAATAACTATCAACAGGCCTGAAGTTAGAAATGCATTTAGACCCGAAACTATATATGAATTATCATTAGCCTTCAAAGAAGCTGCTGAGGATGAAGATACTGGAGTAGTTTTATTTAGAGGAGCAGGAGAAAAAGCCTTTTGCTCAGGTGGAGATCAAAAAGTAAGAGGACATGGTGGATACAACGATGGAAAAGGAAATCCAACCCTTGGAGTACTTCCTCTACAAAGATTTATTAGATATATGCCTAAACCAGTTATAGCTTTAGTTAGTGGATATGCAATTGGTGGGGGACACGTCTTACAAGTTATCTGTGATCTAACTATAGCTTCAGAAAATGCTGTCTTTGGCCAAACTGGTCCAAGAGTAGGATCATTTGATGCAGGTTTTGGAAGTTCTGAGTTAGTAAGATTAGTCGGATCAAAAAAAGCAAAAGAAATTTGGTTTTTGTGCGATCAATATAACGCAAATGAAGCTTTAGAAATGGGGCTAATTAATAAAGTTGTTAAATATGATGAACTTGAAAATGAAGGGGTAAATTGGGCAAAAAAAATTTTAGAAAAAAGCCCAACAGCTATAAGATTTCTAAAAAATACTTTCATAGCAGAAACAGATGGTCTTGCAGGCTTACAGAATATGGCAGGTGATATAACCATGATGTACTACATGACTGATGAAGCCAAAGAGGGGAAAAATGCATTCATAGAAAAGAGGAAACCAGACTTTTCAAAATTTCCTAAACCTCCATTTCATGGTTAGGTAGATAAATTGAATAAAATTATTTATTTTTTAGATGCCTTTAGATTAAAGACATTACCAGCAGTTCTAGGACCACTAATAATTGCAATATCTCTAAGTTTAGAAAAATCCTTTGATTTGCCCAAGATTATACTTATTATTTTATTAGGTATATTTCTACAAATACTGGTAAATTTACTAAATGATGTTCAGGATTTCGAAAGAGGCATTGACACTCAAAATAGAGCTGGTCCTAAAAGAGTAATGCAATCAGGTAAAATATCAATAAATGAAATGTATACCTTGATCTTTTTAGTACTAATTATTTGCTTAGTACTAGGAATTATTGCATTTCTGATAACGAACTACATAACAATAATTCTAGGGGCATTACTTTTTTTACTCGCATATACTTATACTGGCGGACCTAAACCATATGGGTATAATGGATTAGGTGAGTTGTCTGTAATAGTTGTATTTGGACCATTAACAATACTAGGAAGTTTATATGTTTTTGGAATCAACCCCAACTCAAATACGTTAACAATATCTCTTATTCCTGGTTTGACAGCAAGTCTAATTATATTAATAAATAATATAAGAGATATAGAAAATGACAAAATTGGAGGTAAAATTACTCTATCAGTCAGAATCGGAGAAAAAAGTTCTAGATATCTTTTCTTAGCAATTATTTACATAACAATTGCATTAGTAATTTTTTCTCTATTTCAGAATGGTAAATTTATTTTAAGTATACCCTTTATAATTTCTATATTATTTTTATTCCCACTTAAGGATTTAGGGTTTAAGTTGTTTGCATATGACTTATCTGTAAACTTAAAAAATTCAAAGAAACTGACTGAACTGAATTCAACACTAATAAAGACTGTACGTGCACATTTTTTAATATGCATAATTCTAAGTATTATTCTAGTTATATAAGAGACTGAAAAAAAATGTTTGAATATTCTAAATATAGGATAAAAATAAATAACTTTGATAATTCTCAAGAAAATTATCGTTCACAAGATATCATTATAATTCGATCTAATGATCCTTATAAATTATTTGAGGTTTCATTGTTAAAAGGATTTAGTAAGAATTCAATTAAAGAAATTGAATCAATATTAAATAATATAAACGATCAATACATCTGTGAATATCCAGAATTAGAATTTTCAATATCATCTAATTCATTAGTAACTGAATCACTGCCTTCAGTTAAGTCATCTATTCTCATAACAAATAATGAGAACTTAGAAAATAAAATAAAAAAATATTTATCACTGGGATTCGATACATTTAAGATAAAATTTTCAAAACAAAATCATATCAGAAAAATAAAAGAACTTGAAAATATAAACACAAATACAATTATTAGGGCAGACTTTAACAATGATTTTAGCCTTGAAGAAGCTAAAACTTTCTTAAAAAACTTAGAGTATAAATTTGAGTTTATTGAAGGAATAGTTGAATCTGAAACATTTGAAAATTATAATTTATTGTCCAGAAACAAACATAGTTTGTGTATTGATTTAACAAAAGAAAATTTAGCTGAAAGTATAAAACTTATAGAATCGAAGTTAGTCGATTATGTAGCCATCAAGCCGAAATTATTAGGAGCCGAAAAACATAGTTTAGATATGATTAATAGATGTTTTGATAATAATATACAATCTTATATAAGCTCATCATTTGAGACTCAATTGGGACTTAATCAATCACTCATGATTGCTAAATATTTAGATGATTTATATTCTAATAAAATAACTCATGGTTTCGGGACTATAAGATTTATGGACAAGAGTGTCATTCCTGGAATTAGTCTAAAGAATGGTTATGTTGACTTAAAGCCATCAGATTTCAAAATAGATAAAATTAATAAATTTCAAACTAGTGAATGGAAAAGAATTAGAAACGTTTATATTTTAGAAAAGCTTAAAAATGCCATATAGTTGGATAGAAAAAAAAATTAATGAAGATGAATTTATCTTCTCAAAAGAAAAAATATATTCACATAGAGATTTTTACAATTTATCTATGGAATATTTAGAATTTGCTAATGAAAATATCAGTAAAAACGAAAATATTTGTTTCATTTCTAATGACATTATAAAATATGCAATTTTTTCTAACATAATTCCTATGGCGGGAGGTATATTTGTACCCATGAACCCTAAGAGCTCTGTCTATGAAATTCAAAACAAAATGAAAATCATAAATTCCGATAAAATATTTTATGATAAAACAATAGATCTAGAAAATATCCCAAGTATAAAAAAAATCAAAATATTTTCTAATAAAAATTCAAAAAATAATTCATTTTGGCCAAATGAAGAGGATCCATTTTGTATTTTATTTACTTCAGGAAGTTCTGGTCAACCAAAACCTGTAAGTATCTCTATAAAAAATATTGAATCAAGTTGTATATCTTCACAAAAAAACTTAAAAGTTAGAAAAGATGATATTTGGTTATTATGCATGCCGCCTTATCATGCAGGAGGATTATCTATTATTTTTAGAAGTCTAATTCTTTCTACTAAGTTTTATATTATGAATAGTTTTAATCCTCGTGAAATATTTGATTTAATAAATGAATCAAAAGTTTCAATAATATCCTTAGTTCCAACAATGTTAATCTCTATATTAGAGATATTTGAAAGGGAGGAAATGAAAGCTCCAAGTTCTTTCAATTTTATACTTTGTGGAGGAGCAAAAGTTTCAGAGGAACTTATCATTAGGGCAAAAATGTCAAATATAAAAATATTACCTACATATGGTATGACAGAAACAACATCTCAGATTGCAACTGCAGCCCCAAAAGATAATAATAGACCTAGCGGATCTGTGGGTAAATTATTAGACAAGATGCAAATTAAATTCTCAGAAAAGAATGAGATACTGGTCAAAGGTCCAAATGTTGCAAAATATTATGAGAGTGAATCTACAGAATGGTTAGAAACAGGAGACTTTGGTTATATTGATGCTTCTAAATATCTTTTTGTTCAGGGTAGAATTGATGATCTTATAATTTCTGGAGGAGAAAATGTTAACCCATTAGAAATTGAAAATGAAGTCAAAAAAATTGAAGAAATAAATGAATGTTGTGTATTTGGAATATCAGATGAATATTGGGGAAACAAAGTATGTATGGAAGTATATTTAAGTAAAAATATCTCCTCTGATGAGATAAAAAAAAGACTAAAAGATTTGGATAATTTTAAAATACCTAAAGAAATTTTTTTCTCAAATCAAAATCTACCTAAATTAAATAACGGAAAAATTGACAGAAAAAAGATCTCTCAAAAATATTATGAATAACTTCTTACGTAAATATCCTACATTTAGAACCTATCCTGTAACATGGATAATCATTTTTATAAACCTTGTTTTCTTTTTTGTTCAAACTATCACTGGTGGTTCCACAAATACTGAAAACCTAGTAAGAATGGGGGCTAAATTTGATTATGCTATTTCAGAGGGTGAGTATTGGAGATTACTAACTGCAACATTTTTGCATATTGGCTTTATCCATTTAATATTAAACTTAGTTGGATTATTTATTTTTGGAAGATTGATTGAAAAAGAGTTTCTAAGATTTAGATATATTATAATTTATCTTTTTACAGGTATTGCTTCTTCTGTATTTTCATACTGGTCAGGCTCTGCTTTCTTGAGTATCGAAGAATTAAGAAATTGTAACGAAGGCTTAGGAGCTATTGGAGCTGGAGCTAGTGGGGCAATTTTTGGTTTATTAGGATGCTACTCAGCTTTCTTGATAATCAACAAAAGTGTACTTGGAGATAACGCTAAAGAATCATTGATCTCCATAGGACTACTTATATTCTTAAATGTAATATATGGAGCATCAGCATCAAATGTTGATCAAGTAGCTCATGTTTCTGGATTGATTTGTGGATTTTCAATAGGATGGTTACTCAGTCCTGCAAAACAATTAATAATATTACCCGAATCAATTAACGAAAATTCAATATTAGTAAGCTTAAATAGAAATAATATATCCAAGTTATTTATTGTTAGCTTTACTTTTTTAATTATAATAATCACAATGGCATTTATTCAGAGAACTGAGTTTCTCAACGAATTATCAGGCATATGTAGATTGGATGTATGGTACAAAATCAAATAGAAATTGTGGATTCAATTGTTGAACTAGTAGTTAGTTCAGGTAATAGCGTAACTAGTTCTAGGCGCAGAATAATTGCTGAGATAGTCAGAAAAGAAGGTCTTTTTACTGCAGAGGAAATAACTAAAGATCTTCCTAATATAGGTCGTGCAACAGTTTATAGAACAATAAAACTTCTGTATGAATTGGAAAAAATTTGCAGGATAAATATCATAGATGAGCATAGCTATTACGCCTTATCTTCATCTGATCATCACCATCATACTGTCTGTAAATCTTGTAATAAAATTGAAGAAATTAGTTTGTCTGGTCTTGAAAAATCTATAAAAAAATATCAAAAAGACTTAACAGGAGAACTTATTTCCCACAATTTAGAACTATACATCATTTGTAAAAACTGTGCTTAAATTCAATTCTAATTTATTTCTAAATAAGAAATTGCAATGCCGTTTTCTCCCTTAATTGAATATAAAAGATAAAGTTTACCTTCATCTTGAAAAACACATGGATCTCTTAATTGATTTACAGGAGTATTGATAGAACTTCTACTTGAATATTGAATAGGTAAATTAGCTCCTTCCCATTCAAATTCTGGCCTTGTTACTTCTATAGGTTTTGTAGATTCCCAATAGTAAGGGTCTTTATCAATATCTACAACCGATAATAATATTTTTTCAGGAGCATCTCCTCTTTGAGTAAAGAAAACGTATAATTTATTCTCTATAACAACTAATGCGGAATGCCTCATATTCTTATTAAAAAGTGTTTTTATTTCTTCAAACTCATCTATTTTTCCTTTATTTTGGTAAAAAATACCAGGCATTGCCATTCCATAAATTTTATTTTTATATTCAAACTTTCTGAAATAAGAATTACCAATAATTTTTTTCTCTGGGATGAAATTAATACCATCATTTGAAGTAGCTACTCTAGTAGATTGAACTCCAAATTTTTCTAAACCATGATAGTACATGATAATTTTTTTATTAACTTTATCTATATGAACATCAGGACTTGCTATATGTGGGATAGTTAGATCTTCTAAAATTTTAGGTATATACTTTTTTTGACCTGGATGAGGATTGAAATTAGATTCTGCAATACTTAGGTCAAATGAATCTGGAATTTCTGGAGGAGCAGTTAGAAAGTTTGATTGAAATAATCCTAAGGTTCCACCTTTATATATTTCCCATGAATGAAATAAGTTATTTGAATGAGCAAGTTTTATATGGTCACCTTTATGATCAGCAAAATATAATAAATACTTCCCAAGTTTATTATTTATCCATGTAGGTTTTCTGATAATTGAAGGGCCTTGAATATTATGACCAAGTTCTGAAGAAATTTCAGGACTAATAATCGGACCTTTATTATATTTTTTTATCTTAATTTTCAATTCAAAAACTTTGGTGGAGACGGGGAGGAGTTGAACCCCCCGTCCAAGAAATTTTCCTTCTAAGCTTCTACAGGCTTAGTCGATATCTCAATTTTCGTCAACAAAGGCGCAATCGACAAACCATCAATGTATGCTTATCTAGAAAAATGTTTGCAAAATCACTCTAGCAATGAAGTTGCTCAGCCTAGGTAATTCGTCGCTCTTTTGTATCACCCTAAGCAAAGATACAAAAGAACGTCGCTAGCTTATTTAAGCAGTAGCGAGAGCGTTATTTCGTTCGCCAATCGTTATTTTGCCATTTCATACGTGGTATGGCAACACGACCTGCAACTTAGAAATCCATTCCCTGTCGAACCCACTCGTCCCCATTACTATCAATTTTAACTTATTTATTTTTAGTTTTCAAAATTCTACTTATGGATCTATTAGAGTCTTTCTCTTTAATAGAAGCTCTTTTATCAAATTTCTTTTTACCTCTAGCTAAAGCTATTTCTACTTTAATGTAATTTCTTTTCAAATAAATAGATAATGGAATTATAGTAAGACCCTTCTGAGTTTTTGCTCCACCTAATTTATCAATTTCTTTTTTATGCAACAATAATTTTCTATCTCGAATAGGATCATAAGTTTCAGGGGATGAATCAAATTTATACTCAGCAACATGGCATCCAACAAGCCAAGCCTCTCCTTTATTAACAATAACTCTTGATTCAGCAATAGATAAATTACTATTCCTTATAGACTTTATTTCGGCTCCATTTAGTACTATACCTGCCTCAAATTTGTCTAGTATTTCATAGTCGTAATAGGCTTTTCTGTTTCTTGCTAGTGACATTTTTCTAGTTTTTTATTTCAAAATTCAACTGAGTAATAGCAGCTTCAATTTGTGTGTCATAAAATTCTGATGATTTTGAGGATGATTCTGGTAATTCTATTACTACATCAGGTTCTATTCCAACATCGTGAATTTCTCTTCCATTAGGAGTAAACCAATGGGCATTGGTCAAAAACATACCTCCTCCATTTGACAAATTTCTGACTAAACTTACACTTCCTTTACCGTATGTTTTTTCTCCAATTATTACGCTTCTTCCATAATCTTGCAAAGCTCCTGCCATAACTTCTGAACCACTTGCTGAGCTACCATTAACTAATGTAACAAGAGGAATTTTAGAATATTTTCCAACATTTTCTCCAGCCTTCCATAGAGTCTTTTTGCCTCTTGCATCTATTTCATATGTGATCAATTCTTCATTAAGGAATAGTGCAGTGGCATTTACAGCTGAACCAAGTAATCCTCCAGGATTATTTCTAATGTCTAAAATAATACCAGTTACACTATCTTGATTTATAGCTTCATCTAAAGCTGCAATAAGCTCAGTAGGGGTATTTTCTGTATATTGATTAATTCTGATTTTTGCATAATCTGTATCTGTTACTAAATCTTTCTGTACACTAGATTGCTTTATTTTTTCTCTTATTACTGTAATTTCAAAAGGCTCTATCTCACCCAACCTTTCTATTTTTAAAGTTACCGAGCTTCCTTCAGGGCCTCTAATTAAATTAATTGCTTCATTTAGAGACATTCCAATAATACTTACTCCATCAACTTCAAGAATTTTATCTCCTCCTTTTATCCCAACTTTCTCAGCTGGACCACCTGAAATTGGAGATACTATTACCACTGAAGACTGATCATTAGCCATATCTACATAAGCACCTATTCCTTGATATGATCCCGTTAAGTCGGTACTTGTAATTTGCCATTTTTCTGGAGAGACATATGTTGAATGCTTATCATCTAATGTCTTTATAAGAGACTTAATTGTTTCATCATTCATTTTTACATCATCAATTTTGCTACTATCATAATATTCGTCATTAATGAAATTATAGGCTTCCCATAAAGTTTCTAGATTTTCTGGAACTGCTTGTGGTCTAGATATTTTTTCATAAACAATTTCATTAACTGAGTTTTCAGTGTCTGAAAAAATAAAACTTATCAAATAGCCTAAAATAAAAAAAACTACTGAAAATATTGCTAATATAAATATATTTTTTTGTTTGGATGAGTATTTGTTCATATTTTTTCTGTATTATATTTAAAGTATATTCTATGCATCTATTATTCATAAGTTAGATAACGTTACAAATTGGAGGTAAAAAAATGCCAAAGTATATTATTGAAAGAAACATACCTGGAGCAGGGGATAGAAAAGATAATTCTGGAGCAGTAAATTCAAACAAAGTCCTAAAAGAAATGAATGATGAAGGTAAAAACATTCATTGGCAACATAGTTACTCTACACAGGACAAAATCTATTGCGTTTATATTGCTGATAGTCCAGATCTTGTAATGGAGCATGCTAAAAGATTAGGAGCACCAGCAGATAAAATTGAAGAGATAAAAGGTATCAGTGATCCAACTACAGGAGAATGATAATTTAAGTCTAAAAAGAATTTTTTACTCAGCCATTTTTATTAGCTATATGGATAAAAAAAATAGAATAAAAAATTAATAATTTTAAGTTTTTATAAATTTTAGACAATAAAGACAAATAATAAAACTTTTAGGTAAATCATCTATCATAAAAAAAAATTGAAAGGTGAAAAATATGAGTTTTGTTTCTATGGAAAGATATAATTATAAATCTGGAAGTTCAGGAGAATTATTCCCACTACTTGTTGAACTTGATCCAAAAGCAATGCTAATCGTAAATCTTTTTAGTGGTCCTAATCCTCACTCAGTAAGTTCATTAAGATGGTTTGATGACTTAACTTCACTTGAAAAATATGAGGATGAATTCTTTGATTCAGATGATAAGGTCCAATTATTCAGAAAAATTGGAGGGTTATGCAATAATACATCTGCACAATTATCAGAACTTATAGTTCCACCTGAAGGAATCACAAGAGCTGAAGCAAAATATATAGAGTTTACTATGATAAAAGCTAAAAGAGGATACAGAGACGAATTATTGAATACAATATTAGATTTTAGAAAAAATTCTTTATCAGAAAGAAAACCAGGAGTATCTATAGGAAGAAGCTTTGATCAAGATTTAGTTATGGTAAGAATTCCCAAAACTAAATTGGGAGAAAATGAAGAAAATTATGAAACAATGATGAAGATTAGAGGTCCGTTTGTAAAAGCTATAAAGGAACTTACTGTATCAGCCAATACAATCATATCTAGAATTCTATACAATCCATTTTAGAATCAATAATCCATAGAGTACCGTTTTTTATACTCATTTTTGACATAACTAATATAGTGCGCAATTAAATATATAGATAAAAGATGTTCCCTATTAATTAGGTAAATAGATTTTCTGTTTTTTACTTAGAAGCATGGATGATATATCTAATAGTTGTTCCCTTAATTTAATTAAACCTGTTCCATATTTTGCAGATGTTGTGATCTGATTAATATAACTTTCGTTTAAATCTATCTTAGAAATTACACCATTAGGTTTTCTATAACCACTATATATGCTTACATCTTGATTATCATACCACTCTGATCCTCTTGGATTAGTGTCATTTTCTAAAAGGTCTACTTTGTTCTTTATTAATATTTTTGGAACTTCAGCTAGACCTAAATCTTCCAAAATAGTATCAACTGTTAGTAATTTTTCTTCAAAGTCTTCATTTGAATAATCTATAACATGTAATAAAACGTCTGCATTTACAGCTTCTTCTAAAGTAGACTTGAATGACTCTACCAGTATTGTTGGAAGTTTATTTATAAATCCAACTGTATCAGATATAGTAGCTGAAACACTTTGGTCTAAAAATATTTTTCTAGTTGTAGTATCTAAAGTAGAAAAAAGTTGATTTTTAGATAATATTTTGGATTTAACTAGATTATTGAATAGTAAACTTTTTCCTGAATTTGTATATCCAACCAAAGAAAAATTAATTGTATTATTACTAATTCTTTTATTCCTCTGAGAACTTCTGTTTCTCTCAATTTTTTGCATAGATGACTTTACTCGTTTGATTTTGTCCCTAACTAGCCTCCTATCAGTTTCTATTTGAGTCTCTCCAGGCCCTCTAGTTCCAATTCCTCCACCTAATCTCTCTAGATGGCTCCATTGACCTGCCAATCTAGGCATTAGGTATTCTGATTGAGCTAGTTCTACTTGAAGCTTTCCTTCATGTGTTCTAGCTCTATCAGAAAATATATCTAAAATCAAAGCAGTCCTATCAATCACTTTTATACCAAGCCTATTTTCTAGTTCTTTTTGTGTACTAGGATTTAATTCATCATCAAAAATGCAAACATCAATTCCTAATTCCTTGATGTGATTCTTTATTTCTATTACTTTACCTGATCCTATGTATGTATTTTGAGGTTTATTTAACATTTGATAGAAAGCCTTTACAGGCTCAGCTCCAGCTGTTTCTGCTAAATTAGAAAGTTCTTCTAATGATTCTTTTGCTTTTTTTGAAGAAGATTTCCCTTTTATATGGGCAGCAATAAGTAAAGCTCGTTCTTTAAATTTGGCTGTATTATATAATCCCAAGTTATTTCAAAGTGAATTTTGACAAGCGATTTAATCCTTCATCTATTTGGTCATCAGGGATAGTCAAAGAGAGCCTAATAAAGCCTTCTCCTGCCGTTCCATATCCACTCCCAGGTGTAACAACAACGTTTACTTCTTCAAGTAATTTTTCAGTAAATGAAGCAGAAGTATATCCTTCCGGAACCCTAGTCCAAATATATAATGTTGCATCAGGGGCTTTTGCGTCTAATCCAATTTCTTGCAAAGTAGCAACAACTTTATCTCTTCTATTTTTATAAATATTATTGTTAGAATCTAACCATTCTTTTGATAAAGATAAAGCTTCAATTCCCATTTCTTGTATTGCTTGAGACAAACCAGAATCAATATTTGATTTTACTCTCATTAATGCATTTATCAAATCAGGATTCCCTGCTGCACTACCTACTCTCCATCCTGTCATATTTGCTGTTTTTGAAAGAGAATGAAACTCAATAGATATATCTTTTGCTCCAGGAACTTCAAGTAAGCTAGGAGCAACATAATCATCAAAAGTAACTTCTGTGTAGCAAGCATCGTGCATTAAGGCAATGTCAAAATTCTTACAAAATTCAACAGCTTCTTTGTAAAAATCCAAGTTAGCTACAGCACCTGTAGGGTTGTTTGGATAATTTATCCAGAGCATTTTAGCCTTTTTTGCTGTTTCAGTATCAATACTAGAGAAATCAATCAAGAAATCATTTTTTTCTAATAAATCAATAAAAACTGTTTCTCCACCAGCAAACATTGTTCCTATTTCATAAACTGGATAAGCAGGATTTGGAACTAGAGCTACATCTCCAGGATCTATGAAGCATAATGGAGCATGTGCAATTCCTTCTTTAGCTCCTATAAGATTTATTACTTCAGTTTTATAATCTAGATTTACACCAAATCTTCGAGAATAAAATTCTGCGACTGCCTGTCTAAACTCCGGCAGCCCTTCTGACTCGGGATATCGATGATGGACAGGATTCTCAGAAGCTGTTTTCAGTCTTTCTATAACTGAAGAAGGTGTAGGAATATCAGGGTCTCCAATTCCAAAAGAAATCACATCAATTCCTTGTTCTTTTTTCTTTGCTATAGCTCTTGATATACCTACAAATAAGTAAGGAGGTAAATCTTGTACTCTTTTTGCAAATTTCATATGTATACTCCTATAATTTTATCTTGGCCAAACACCAGAATAGACCTCTTCTGAAGGGCCTTCTAACATAGCCATATTATTTTTATCCCATGAAATATCTAAATTTCCACCATCCAATACAACTTCAACATGATCATCAACAAAACCATTATATCTACTTGCACTAGCAGAAGCGGTACTACCTGTACCAGAAGATAAGGTTTCCCCTGCTCCTCTTTCGAATATTCTTGCTCTTATTTTATCTCTTGAAATTATATTTACTATTTCAAAATTAATTCTATTAGGAAAATATTCATGTTTTTCAACTAAAGTTCCAACTTCAACTAATGGAAAATCATCCACGTTTTGATCCATTATACATACAGCATGCGGATTACCTACAGAAAGACATGTGATATCGAGTTTATGTCCTAGAATTTCCATTTGAAATTTAGGCTTATCATCATCATTAATTCCCGGAACAGAGATCGGTATTTTACTAGATATAAAGTTTGGAATTCCCATTTCTACTTTTGATGAAAGAACTTTATTTTCAGTTATAGATGGGTATACTGTCTTTACACCATCTCCTGTTTCAATTTTTAATATTCCATCTTTTGGAGAAACGATCCCTTGGTCTACAACAAACTTTGTAAATAATCTTATACCGTTTCCACTTATTTCGGCTTCAGAACCATCAGGATTATAAATTCTCATTCTTGTATCTGCAACATCACTATCGAATACTACTACAATTCCATCTGACCCAACCCCAAAAGCAGGTTTACTCATATCAATAGATAATTGATTCCAATCATAATTCTTATTTCTACCATCAATGGCAATATAGTCATTCCCAGCACCTTGTAATTTTACAAATGGTAACATCAATTCTCCTTAATTTTCTAACCATTCTTTTATTATAATATCTGCTTCTGAAAATGAGTTTAAAAAATTTATCCATTTAATTCTTTTATCAGATTTCTTAAACCAATTATCTTGATGTCTCATTAGCTTTCTAGTAGATGTATAAATTTTTTCTTCCAATTCGTCTTTTGAAAGATTATTCTTAATATATTCTGCAACTTCTCTATATCCAATAGATCTCATAGGAGCAGAATCAATTTTTATTCCTGCATGAAGTAGTGATTTAACCTCATTTATCCATCCGTTTTCTAACATTTTTTTTATTCTTGACATAATTAGTTGATCACTCTTGCTTCTTTCGATATTTATACCAATTATCAATGGATCAATTATAAAATTTTTAATTTTTCTATCAGTTTCTTCTAAATATCCAGCCTCAATTCTCTCTATAATTCGTATCAGTCTAATAGGATTATGTAGATCCAAATTTTTATCTAAATCATAAATTTTTGAGTAATTTTGAACAACTTCATCAATGCCTAAGTCATATATCTCTTTATTCAGTTTTTCCCTTAATTTTTCATTTGGTTTAACTTCTGGAGGATCCCATCCTTCAATTAAGCCCCACAAATATTGGCCTGTTCCTCCTGTAAGTATTGGAATTATATTTTTTCTAGATAAACCTGAAATAACTTTTCTAGATTTATCTAGGAACCATCTTAAGTTACTGGTCTGATTTGCTTCAAGAACATCAATCATATAGTGACGCACCAAATTTCTTTCCTTCTTAGTTGGTTTTGCTGTTCCGATATCAAAACCTTTATAAAAAAGCTTTGAATCACAATTCAAAATTGGAAGCTTATAGTTCTCCCCCAATTTTAGAGATAGATCAGATTTACCAGAAGCAGTTGGTCCTAAAATTGCAATAATCTTATGCTTTGACATTATGAATTATTACTGATTTCTGAAAAAACTTTTGGATCTAGGCTGGCACTTCCTATAAGTAGTCCTGAAATTGATGAAATAGCCAATAATTCTTTATAGTTTGAAAGATTAACGCTGCCACCATATAGTATTGATATTTCTAAATTTGATATTTCTAAAAGTTTACTTTCTAGCATTTCAGAAACTTCAGAAACTTCTTTGATCGAAGCTGACAAGCCTGTTCCTATTGCCCAAATTGGCTCATATGCAATTATAAGTTTTTCAAAATTAGAATTATCATTAAGTGATTGAGTAATTTGTGTATAAAGATGATTTTCTACATTTTTTATACCACTTTTACGTATTTCTAAGTTTTCACCTACACACAAAATTGGAGTAATACTATTTTCCCAACATCTAAGTAGTTTTTTGCCTATCATAAAATTATTTTCTGAAAAAGTTTCTCTTCTTTCAGAATGCCCTACGAGAGTATAGTCACAAATATTTTTTATTTGAGCAGCAGATATGGAACCTGTTGCTGCACCTTCAACTCTATGATCAACATCCTGAGCACCTATGGATATTGGTAGATCTCTCTTGTAAATTTTTTCTAAGAAAATATTTGAAGGACAGATTATAATTTCATTATTATTTTTTTGTAAATTAAGATTTTCAAGATAATTTTCAAATTGATCAAAATTTTTATTCATCTTGTGATTTGCTACTATATAGTTCTTCATTCTTTTAGCACCTCTATACCTTGTAAGAATTTTCCTTCTAAAAGACTCAGAAAAGCCCCTCCTCCAGTAGAAATATGTGTAAAAAATTCTGTTGCAGAAAAAAAATTTATGGCTGCAACTGTTGAACCTCCACCAGCTACTTTATATGAAGCATTAGACTCAACTATAGAATCAATTATTTTCTTTGTGCCATTCTGAAAATTAGATTTTTCATAAACCCCTGGGGGACCGTTCCAAATAATCTTATCTGAGTTCAAAATCATATTAGTTATAGAAGCCATGCTATTTGGACCAATATCAAATATAATATCTGATTCTTTAATTTGAGAAGCATTTAGTAATACTGGTTCTCCATCAATCGATTCTGAACATATCAATTGATCTGGGACAAAAATCTTGTCGTTTTCAATTAGAATTTTCTTAGCTATATTTATTTCATCGTTATTTATTTTTTTTGAGTTTGGGATTTTTTCAGATGCCATTAAAAAAGGTCTTATCATTCCACCTGTAATAACAATTTTGTTAAAAGTTTTTGATAGGTTTTCTATAATAGGAATCTTATCTTGAATCTTAGCTCCACCCAATATAGCAGTAGAATTTTGTGCCTTTTCCTGAATACACTGAGAAATTTTTTCAATTTCTTTTTCTAGAAGAATTCCTCCAAATGAAGGTAATACATTTGCAATTCCTGTAACTGATGAATGGTTTCTATGTATGGTTCCAAATCCATCATTTATAAAAACATCAGCTAGGCTAGATAAAAATTTTATGAACTCAGAATCACTTGATTCCTCTCCTTTATTAAACCTAATATTATCTAATAAAAATAAAGTACCAAAATCAAGTGAATTAATAATTTTCAGGGCATCTTTTTGATCACTAAATGGTACTAATACAATTTTTCTTTTTAAAATTTTTTCGAAATCACTTAATAGATTTTTAAATGATAATTCACTTGAATATTTTCCTTTTGGCCTACCCATATGAGAAACTATGATTACTTTAGTATTTTGTTCTAAAAGATAATCTATTGAAGGTTTACTTTCTCTAATTCTAGTATCATCTAAGATTTGTCCATCATCAGACATAGGTATATTTAGATCAAGGCGTAGCAGACATTTTTTCCTGCTAAAATCTCTATTATAAATTCCTTTGACCGTTATCATAATTATATACTTTCAATAGCCTTAAAAACCTCTTCTTTTTTTGAATCTTCTATACCTAAATTTTCAAGAGTTTCTTCAGAAAATCTTTGGTGAGTATTAGCTAATTCTTTAGTTTTCAACAAAGAATTTGTCTCTAGGCATAAATCTTTTATTTTTTGAATATTTTTTGGATCTATAACTCTTTGAATGTATATTTCTCCAATTTCTCTTTTAAGCGTTGGGTTACCATCTTCTAAAGCAAAAATAACTGTCAAAGGTTTATTCTTAGAAATAAAAGAACCTATCTCTGGGCTATCTTCATTATTGGTTGATTCAAAGAAATCAACTTCTCTCCTGATCTTTTCAAAAATAGCTAAGCTATTCCCTAAATTTCTTAAGTTTTCTTGGTCTTTTTTTTCAAGAAAGTATGACGGTAATAAAAAACAGTTTGATATCAAAGCACCAAATTTGTTACTAATTGCATCAGTGAAATCATTAATTGTTGCAGTGGGACTCTCCTGTAATTTAAGCTCATGATTTTCAGCTTCACAGATTTCAATGATACTTTCATCAAGTTTAGAAATTATCTTGATTACACTTGAATAATCGTCTGTAAAATTTGAAAGTTCTAAAAGTACACTACGGGAAATTGCTTGAAAACCATCTCCAACATTAATTGCCTGAGCTGGACCATATTTCCACCAAAGAGATTCCGTTTTATTTCTTTCTGTATTTCCATTTCTAACATCCTCGTGTACTTCAAATGAAGCATTTAGTAACTCTAAAGATGAGCCTATTTTGAGAAGTATCTCTTGATCAATTTCATTTTTTTCAGAGAAGATTCTTGTTAGATCTGCATAAGGGAATTTTTTTATAATCTGGTTTCCAATACCAAAATGAAACTTCATTAAGTTGTATATACCTAGATTGTTACGTGAAAGTATTTCCTCTATATTTTTTTTGTGGTCATGCATCAAGAAATTTCTTTATTAATATCATCCATAGTTATGGGTCCTTCTCTTAAAATATCTATTACATTGTTATTGTCAATCTTTATAACAGTTGAAGATAAAGTTTCTTTACCGCATGGAATATCAATATAATTAGATATATTAGAACCAAAAGTTGACTTTATTTCATTAATATCTTTAGATGGAGGAAAATTGCTTATATTAGCAGATGTTCCTGTAATTGGTTGAGCAAGCTTTTTGATTAAATCTACTGCAAAAGAATGATCTGGTACTCTTACTCCTAAAAAACCCGAATCATTATTAATTTCTCTAGGAATACCTCCAATTAAGGGAAGGACTATAGTTAATGGACCAGGCCAAAATTTATTTGCTAATTTTTTTAGTATTTCTGATGAAGTATCACAATAATCACTGATATCATCCAGGTTTGATATCAATATTGGCACAGGTTTATTTAAGTCTCTTTTTTTTATTTCAAACAATCTCTTAACAGCCAAACTACTATTAGCTCTTACTGATAATGCATAGAATGTATCAGTTGGTAATATGCACGGTTCATCGTTATTTAAAGAATGAATTGTTTTTTCTAATAATATTTTTGTATTTTGTTTACTCTTCAATTTTTAAAAATTTACCTTTATCCTTAATTTTATATATAAATTTATTCAGGGAACAGCTTGAAGCAAGATACAATTATCATTTTTGATTATGGATCACAATATACGAGATTAATTTCTCGTAGATTAAGGGAAAAAAATGTATTTTGCGATTTAGTAAGCCCAAATATAGATCCTAATTTTTTCAGTGACAGAAATATAAAGGGATTTATTCTTTCAGGAGGACCAAATAGTGTATATGATGAAAATGCTCCAGAATTACCATCTTGGATACTAGAAAAAAATCTTCCTATTTTAGGCATATGTTACGGGATGCAGTTAATTGCTAACTTATTTGAGGGATCAATTGAAAAAGTAAAGTATAGAGAATACGGGAGTGCAATTCTAAAGATAAAAAAAGAATCTAAGCTGTTTACTAACATTCCTTCTACTAACAAAGTTTGGATGAGCCATTCAGACAAGATCATTGAAATTCCAAAAAATTTTGAATCTATTGCTGAAACAAACAATACATTCTGTGCAGCTTTTGAAAAGGATAATTTTTATGGAGTGCAATTCCACCCAGAGGTTGAAAATACTAATTTAGGTGATGAAATGCTAAGCAATTTTGCTATTGATATTTGTAAGTCAAAAAATGATTGGACTCCTAAAAATTTTATTGAAAAAACTATTGAAGAAATTAGAATTAAAGTTGGAGATAAAAAAGTTATCTGCGCACTTTCAGGTGGGGTGGATTCAAGTATTACTGCTACACTCATTCATAAAGCTGTCGGAAATCAACTAACCTCAATTTTTGTAAATAATGGACTTCTAAGAAAAAATGAAGATGAGGATGTAATGAAGTTCTTAAAAAAAGATTTAGGACTAAATGTCATACTTGTAGACGCTAGCTCACAATTCTTGAATAAGCTAAATAAAATCACAGACCCTGAAAAAAAGAGAAAAATCATAGGTTCAGAATTTATTAATGTTTTTGAAAATGAAAGTAAAACTCTCAAAAATGTAAAATATTTAGCTCAAGGAACTCTATACTCCGATGTAGTTGAGTCTGCAATTATAAAAGATGGACACCAAGTTGTTATAAAAAGTCATCATAATGTGGGTGGTTTGCCAGAGAAAATGAATCTAAAGCTTATAGAACCTCTTAAATTACTTTTTAAGGATGAGGTAAGAGAAATCGGTAGAGAGCTGGGAATAAATGAAAAAGTGATAGGAAGACATCCTTTTCCAGGACCTGGGCTAGCTATAAGAATAATGGGAGAAATCACTAACAAAAAACTTAATATGTTACGTGAGGCAGACCATATTTTTATTGAAGAAATAAGAAAATCTGGTATGTATGATGATATATGGCAAGCATTTGCAGTACTAACTAATACTCAAAGTGTTGGTGTTATGGGAGACAACAGAACATATCAAAATTGTATTGCTATTAGAGCCGTAGATTCAAAAGATGCAATGACAGCAGATTGGTCTAAAATTCCATATGATATTTTGTCTAATATATCATCAAGAATCATAAATGAGGTTGAAGGTGTAAATAGAGTTGTTTATGACATTACATCAAAACCTCCTAGCACTATAGAGTGGGAATAATTATGAAAGTTGTTGTTATTGGTTCAGGAGGAAGAGAACACTCTATTGTTTGGAAATTATCACTTGATGATAGAGTAAAAAAAATTTATACATTTACAGATAACTCTGGTATTGTAGCTTTATCAACTTATTCAGAACCCTTAAGTAATTTTAAAATCATTATTAATAAAATCTTAGATATTAATCCAGATATAGTTATAGTAGGTCCTGAGGAACCTCTCAGCAAAGGGATAACAAACATTCTAAATAAAAATAATATTAAAGTATTTGGACCTACAAAAGAGGCTGCAAGGATTGAATCATCAAAAATCTTTTCAAAAAAACTAATGTTAAACAATAAAATACCCACAGCGTACGCAGAGTTTTTTTCAGATTTTGATAAAGCAAAAGAATATTCAGAAAATAAAGGTTTTCAAAATATTGTGATCAAGGCTGATGGACTAGCAGCTGGGAAAGGTGTTTTTTTACCTAATTCAAATGATCAAATGATAGAGATATTAAACGACTTATTGATAAAAAACAAACTTGGAGAATCGGGTAAATCTATCTTAATTGAAGATAGAATTTTTGGAAAAGAGGTTAGTGTCTTTTGCTTTACTGATGGAAAAAACTATTCAAAGCCAGTAGCTATTTGTGATTACAAGAGAGCTTTTGATGATGATTTAGGATCAAATACTGGTGGAATGGGATGCTACTCACCTCCAGAATTTTGGTGTAAAGATCTTGAAAATAATATCTTGGAAAATATAGTTAATCCTACAATAAAATCTATGAATAATATTAACTCCTCATTCAAAGGAATTCTATACACAGGGATAATGATTACTGAAGAAGGTCCAAAAGTTATAGAGTATAATTGCAGATTTGGAGATCCTGAATGTGAATTAATAATGCCTATGTATGATGGAAATATTATTGATGTTTTTTTTGAAGTAGCAGAATCAAAATTAAATAAGAATACAGTAAAGTGGAAAAATCAAAAAGGGGTTTGTGTTGTTGTTTGTTCAGGCGGTTACCCTGAAAAATATCAATCAGGATTTGAAATTAATGGATTAGATCAAATCGATAATGAAGTTTTTTGTTTTCACTCTGGAACAAAAATATCAGATAAAAAATTAGTTACAAACGGAGGTAGAGTGTTAGTCTTATCAACTTTGGGTGAATCAATTTATCACTCTAGAGAAAATGTATATAGTGAGCTAAAAAAAGTCTCATTCAAAAACTCTTTTTATCGAAAAGATATTGCACTAAGAGCTATTGTAAATGAATAAAAAAATAAGCTTAATCATAGATTTTGATGACACTTTGGTTGAATCAAATACAGCTAGAGACGTGCTAAGAGAATATGTACCTAAAGAGTATGATCATATAGCAGATCTGTACAAAGCCAAAAAAGTAAATTTCAAAAACTATCAGGAACTTTCATTTAAGGAAGCATTAAAGAAAACATCAATTGAAAATATGAAAGCTACTTCAAAAGACAAAAGTAAAATTCGGAAAGGATTTTCTGATCTTGTAGAATTTTCCCTGAGAGAGGATATCAATGTGATAGTTCTTAGCTCTGGGCTAAATCAATATATTAAGCCTGTTCTGGAAGATCATCTAAAAAATATAAATGTTATCGCCGCAGATATGTCTGTCGATAAATATAAAAATGTATCATTTGACTACTCAAAATCTTCTAATGAAGAATGTTCAAATGACTGGGGGATTTGTAAGTGTAAAACAGTAAATTCTCTAGTTGAAAGTCATCATTTAATTTATATAGGTGATGGAATTACTACTGATTTATGTGCTTCGGTTAATTGTGATGAAATCTTTGCTTTAAATCCGTTATATAATAGTCTTTTAGAAAAAAAAATAAGTGTTAATAAATTTATAGATTTTGTGCAAATAATCAATCATATTACTAAAATCAAAGGAAATAATATTGATACCTAGATATTCAAGAGAAAAAATTTCGTACATATGGTCTGATGAAAATATGTATAATACTTGGCTAAAGGTAGAGTTAGCTACGTGTGAAGCATGGAATGAATTAGGAATAATTCCTGATAATGATTTAGAGAAAATAAAACTTATAAAATTTGATATGAAAAAATACAATAAGTATTTTGATGAGACTAAGCATGATATAGTCTCATTTGTAAAATCTATTTCAGAAAATCTTGGGAAAGAATCTAGGTGGATTCATCACGGTATAACCTCAAATGATGTAAAAGATACAGCATTGAGTTTACAACTTATCGAATCAATAGATCATATTGATGGCGAAATAAATAAATTGATGGAATCTATCAAGAAAAAAGCAATAGAAGAAATATCAACTCCCATAATGGGAAGATCTCATGGAATGTATGCCGAACCTATGAGTTTTGGTGCAAAGTTAGGTATTTTTTGGGATGAATTATCAAGACATTCTGAAAGATTTAATCAATCTAAAGAAAGAGCATCAATTTGTATGATTTCTGGACCAGTTGGATCGTATGCAACAGTATCACCAAAATTAGAAAAAATTATATCAAAAAAACTCGGCTTAAATCCTGGAATTATAACTAATCAAATTATCCAAAGAGATATACACGCAGAATACTGTCAAAACTTAGGTTTACTAGCTAGTACTTTGGAAAAGCTAGCCATAGAAATAAGACATCTACAAAGAAGTGAAGTTGATGAGGCTAGAGAGCCTTTTGGTAAAGAAGGATTTGTTACTAAAGGTTCTTCATCAATGCCACACAAAAGAAACCCTGAACTATCTGAGAGAATCTGTGGTTTAGCTAGAGTTATAAGATCAAATAGTTCTACAGCCCTACAAAATGTTCCTCTTTGGCATGAAAGAGATATTTCTCATTCTTCTGCAGAAAGAGTTATATTACCAGACTCATCAATAGCAACAGATTATATTCTTTTCCTAGCGTATCAAATTATTAGTGGATTAGAAGTTAAAAGAGATAATATGCTAAGAAATCTTGATGATTCAAAAGGATTAATTTTTTCTCCTAGAATAATGCTAAAGTTAATTGAATCAGGAATTGATAAAAACGAAGCATATGACCTTGTTCAATCTATTTCAATGGAAGTTTTAGAAAATAAAAAAAACCTCAAGGATCTTTGCATTCAAAATAAAGTCATTTCATCACTAATTTCTGAAAAAGAAATCTCTGAAATATTTGATTATGACTTTTACCTAAGATTCACTAAAGAACAATTTAGGAGTCTAGGATGGAAAATAAACTAAGAAATACTAACTTAAATAACAAAATTCATTCGGGAAAAGTAAGAGATATATATTCACTGGATGAAAATTTGTTGTTATTCATAGCAACAGATAGAATTTCTGCTTTCGATGTAATTATGAATGAGGTTGTTCCATCTAAAGGAATAATACTAAACAATTTAAGCTCATTTTGGTTCAATCAACTTGAAGATATTAAAACCCATTTTGTTTCAAAGGGAGAGAATTATGATTTCTCAAAATATACAAACTTTCAGAACTTAGATAACAAAATTTTACAAAGATCAACCGTAGTAAAAAAAGCAAAAAGAATTGATATGGAATGTGTTGTTAGGGGTTACATAACTGGTAGTGCTTGGGTTGAGTATAAAAATAAAGGAACCATGAATGATATGCCATTGCCAAAAGGAATATTGGAAGCTCAGAGATTTGAAAAACCTATTTTTACACCCTCAACTAAAGCAAGTGAGGGACACGATGAACCATTGTCAGTAAGTGACGGTAAGGAACTTATAGGAAAAAAACTTTATGAACAATTAGAGGAAATATCTATTTATTTATACATAAAAGCTCATGATTTATGTGAAGAAAAAGGAATAATTTTAGCAGATACAAAATTTGAGTTTGGAATTATTGATAATGAAATTATTTTAATAGATGAAGTGCTTACTCCTGATTCAAGTAGATTTTGGAAAAAAAGTGATTATACTGCAGGTAATTCTCCAAATCCGTATGATAAACAATTTCTTCGTGACTGGCTTAACAAACAAGATTGGAATAAAACTCCTCCTCCGCCTACAGTACCAAATGATGTGATAAAAAATACTTTAGGTAGGTATTTAGAGATTTATGAACTTCTAACAAATGATAAATTAAATATATAGTCAGAAATAAGGATAAAAAAAATAGTTAATTTCAGACCCGATCATCGTAAAGGAATGAGCAAGACTCAAATTTCTAACGAGAGAAGAGATAAAAATAAAGAAAAAAAGAGAAGAAAAAGATTTTTTTTGTACTTTTTTGGAAGCCTGATAGCATTGGTATTCATATTAGGTCTAACCATTAGTCCAGCCTTGGGTGCAGGAAGTTCTAGCAATAAAATCAAAGGAAAAGGTGTAAATCTAGAAGGGCCTGTTGCTGTTGATCCGGAAGACGATAGGAAAGAAGTTGGAATTGGAGAACCTCACAAAGGTTATACACTTTCTCCTCCTACTTCTGGTGCATACTGGATAGATACTGAAAGACCTGTTCCAGGTGTGGGGGTAACTTCTCCTGCCCCATGGGGAAAGTATGATTCACAGCTACCTAATGAAATCTTAGTTGCTAACTTACTTCATGGTGGTATAGGTATACATTATGATTGTTCAAGGATTGATGATGAAGCTACTTCTATTAAAACTGGGGGTGAAGCTTGTGAGAACCTAAAAGAAAATTTGGGAAACCTCATGCCTAGCAGTAATTATCAATTTATAATGACACCTTATAGTGCTTTTGATGAATATCCAATAGCAATAACAGGATGGAGACATCATCTAAAATTAATGGAATTTGACGAGAAACAAATCACAGAATTTATAAGAGCTTATCAAGATAGAGCTCCCCTATCTTCCTTCAGAGGAAACTAAAATGCAGGAAATAAAAATATTGGCAATCTTGAGCTTGATTTATGTTGTGTCTTTTTCTATGATCACGCTTATAAATCTATTTGTAAGAGATAATCAAATTACTAGAACTATACACCTTAAATCAAGGTTTACTTCACAAAATGCTTTACTTTATGGTTTTATTCTCTCTTTGATTGGGACGCTTTCTTCATTATATCTTTCTGAGGTAAAAGATTTAGAACCATGTAAATATTGTTGGTTTGAAAGAATTTTTTTATTCCCTCTTGTGTTTATTTTTTTCATAGCCTGGATCAAAAGGAATAGTTTTGGAATAGTTATTTCTATACCTTTTATTATTTCTGGCATGATACTCACTCTATACCACTACTGGATTCAACTTTTTCCTCCTGATGAAACTTGTGATGTAGTAAGCTGTTCAAGTCCATATATTTGGGAATTAGGATTTATTTCCATTCCTTTAATGGCTTTTTTCAATTTTTTTGGATTACTATTAATATTAATCAACTACAAAATAATAGGAGAAAAAAATTGAAAATTAAAACATTAGTGTTTTTATTAATTTTTATTTTTTCTTGCTCATCCTCAAGCTTTAATTTTTCTGAAGTTACTATAAAAGGTGGAAGTTTACCAGAATATAATCGAAATATAGAAGATGCTGCTGTGGGAGCTTATGCTCCAATTCCTACAGGAGTTGACTTAAACTCTGAACCAATAACAGTTACTACTAGAATAGGTCTTGAAGAAAAAAAAGCATCTATTATTGTGTTTTTAGCTCACTGGTGTTCTCATTGTCAAAGAGAAGTTCCTATGATTCAAAAATTTATTAATTCTAATGGTTATCCAAATAATCTAAACTTATTTGGGGTTGCAACACACATAGACAAAAATAGGAATAATTATCCTCCAGATAGCTGGTTACAAAGAGAGCAGTTCAATATACCTACAATTTTTGACGATGAAAATAACTCTATAGCTGATTCTTTTGGGCTAAGTGCATTTCCTTTTTGGGTCTTCCTTAATCCAGATGGAACAGTTTATATGAGACATGCAGGATCACTATCTGAAGATCAATTTTTTCAAGTTATGACAGCTGGAAATATACTAGAGTAAAGTTTTGATATACAAATACGAAGTAAAAATTTTATATAAAGATAATGTCAATGACCCTCAAGGTTTAACAATAACTGAATCAGCAAATCGAATTGGATTTCATGATATAAAAAACATTCGATCTGGAAAAATTTTTATCGTAGAAATAGACTCTGATTCTACTGAGAATGCAGAAAAAGTAGTTGCTGAAATATCTGATAAGTTGTTATCTAACCCTATTATAGAAAAATTTTCATTTGAAAAATTATAAGGAACCTTTTGTCGACGCAATTGAATCAACTCTTCTAGGATCAATAGAAGCGGCTTCTCTTAAAGCTCTAGAGAATGTTTTGAAGGAAGATTCAAGAATGTGGTGATGATTTGAACCAGACAACATTTTTAGATGAATTCCAAATCTACCATTTGCTGATAATGATTCATAAAAATGCCTTCCCATATCTAATGAAAACTCTCCTTCATTATCTGAGCTTCCCATGTCAATTACTGAATAACCTCTTCCGGATAAATCTAGTGCTACACTACACAAAGCTTCATCTAACAAACATGTTTTATCACCCATTCTTACAATCCCAACTCTATCTCCTAAAGCATCATCAATACACATTCCTAAAACTATAGCTGTATCCTCAATTATATGATGTGTACCTGTCTCTAAATCCCCTTGAATTGAAGCATTTATATCTATCAAACCATGTCTAGAAATTTGATCAAGCATATGATTCAACATTCCTATTGGAGATTTAATTTCAGAAATACCTTTTCCATCCATGTTTACTTCTATAGATATTTGAGTTTCACCTGTAGTTCGACTTTTTTTAGATTTTCTTTTAAAGTTCATAATTTTTATTTATATCATTAAATTAACAAGTCTAGCTCTTGCAATAATCTACGAGTTTGATCAGGAGTCCCAGCTGAAATCCTTAATGAATTATCTATAAATTGATTAGAAAATTTTCTGACAAATATTCCTTTTCTTGCTAATCCATCGTAAACATCGTTTGCATCTAATTTTCCTAAATCACAAAGTACGAAATTTGCCTCTGAACTAAATACTTCAATACCAGTTTTATTTTTCAAAAATTTATAAATCTGATCTTTCTGCTCCATAAGGATTTTTACTTTTTCGTAAAGTCTTTCCTTATTTTTCATAGCCTCAATTGCGACAAATTCTGCAGCAGAATTTATATTGTAAGGTTGTTTTATCTGTATTATCCTTTTTATAATTTCTGTGTTTGCAATTGCATATCCTATTCTCAATCCAGCTAAACCAGCCCATTTAGAAAAAGATCTTATTATTATCAAATTTTCAAAATCTTCTATTAGATTCATATATGATTTCCCACAAAACTCAAAATAAGTTTCGTCGACAACCACAATAATGTTTTGTTTGAGCAAATATAGAAGTTCTTCTTTTTCTACAATATTTCCAGTTGGATTATTAGGTGATGCAATAAAGATCATTTTTGTTTTATTATCTAATAATTTTGCTATCTCATCCAAATCAAGTCCAAAATCTTTTTTTCTTCTAACTGAAATAACTTCTGCGCCTTGAATCTTAGCAAAAAACTCATACATTCCAAAAGTTGGTTGAGCATCTATAAGTTTATCATCTGGTTCTAAAAACAATCTTATTAATATATCTATTAGTTCATCACTACCTGAACTAGCGATAATTTTATCAAATTTAGCCCCAGTATAAATGCTCAGTGCTTTTCTTAGTCTATTTTGATTAGGATCGGGGTATTCATGAATATTTATTTGAGATAGGTTTGAAGTTAAGTTTAACTCTGAACCAAAAGGATTCTCATTTGCATTTAACTTAATAATTTCATCTGAAATTATACCTGATTCATCTGATAATTTATCTGAAGGATCTACACCATCATAAGCTGAAGATTGTTTTATATTCTTTCTAAGATAGCGATCAATATTCATTTTATTCTCCTGAAAAAAAATTCTTTCTGACAGTTAGCGCGTTTTTATGAGCATCTAAAGATTCTAATGACGCTAACAATTCTCCATCTCCACAAATCTTATCAAATTCTTCTTTATCTATTGATAATACAGGAATATTTTTTGTAAATGTTCTTGTAGAAAGAGAGGAAGAATATCTTGCAGAACCATTCGTTGGCATTACATGACTAGGGCCAGCAACATAATCTGCCAAAACTTCTGATGAAATTTCTCCAAGAAACAATGAACCAGAACTATTAATTTTTTTTGATAAATGAATTAAGTTTTCTGAGGGAATAGTAGTATGTTCTGCTGCAATTAAGTTTGCAACTTCTACCATTTCTTCTTCATCATCTATGATAGAAATGAAACCTCTTTCCATAGATTTCATAATTATATCTTTTCTATCAAGAGTTGATAGTCTCTCTAAATATAAATTATTTATTGAATTAGCCAAATCTTTTCGGTTAGTTATCACCATTGGCAAAGCAAGAACATCGTGCTCAGCTTGAGCCATAAGATCAGATACAACGAAATCTATATTTGAAGATTCATCACATATAATTAAGGTTTCTGTAGGACCAAAAATTCCATCCAATCCAACATCACCATAAACTTGTTTTTTTGCATTCATTACAAAAACATTTCCAGGGCCACAAATCAAATCTACTCTAGGAATAGTTTCTGTACCGTAAGCCATAGCACTTATTGCTTGAGGACCTCCATAAGTATAAAACTCATCAACTCCACAAAGTTTTGCCGTGGCTAATAAATACTTGTTAGGACTTTGATTCCCAGGTGTAGGAGAACTAATGGCTATTCTTTTTACTCCAGCAATTTTTGCAGGAACAGCAGTCATTATTATTGTAGAAATCAATGGAGCAGATCCACTTGGTATGTAACAACCAACAGATTCTATAGGTCTAACATACTCACCATAACCTTTTTCTTCATCAAACCAGCTTTTATTAAGTGTTTTACTTTGGAATGTTTTTACTCTTTCTATCGTATTTAATATAACCTGTTTTTCTTTTTTAGAAATTTGGAAAAGAGACTGATCCAAAATATTTTTTTGAACTTTTATGCCTCCAAATGGTATTCCATCAATTTTTGAACTAATTTCAATAAGAAAATCATCACCTGTTTTCTTAGTTAGTTCAATTATTTTACTCACATATTCTTCTAATTTATAAGTTTTTGAGAAAAATCCATTTCCATCTGAACTAATACCTGAATAACTATTGTTTCTGATTTTTTTCAAATAATCTTGAGTCTTTTTTTTACCCATTATTATTTTCATTTTTTATCTCCAAAAATAGAAATAGCGCTCTCTAATTTAGAAAAACCTACTGAATCTTTATAAAAAATCATTCCTATTTCTGATGTAGTGATGCTGATACCACCCATATTTCTTAGTTCTGTTACACAATTGAGAAGCTGTTCTTTATGAATAATCAATTCTAATGAAATCCAAGCACCGGGCTCAGAAGTTATTACTTGACTGAATGAGGGTCCTTTTAGTCCATGAAGAACGGGGTTAGATCCTATCGTAGTTTTCAACTCATCTGTGTCAGTTATACTTAATTCTTCTAGTGATAAATTGACTGTAACTCGAATAAACTTTTTTGAATTTAGCAGTGCTTCAATCTTTTCAATAATAGATTTTGCTAATTCTATAGAGTTATACTTTTCATACAAGGTTTCTATATTTGCTATAAGGGCAGCTTGTGAGGAGAAAACAGTTCCATTCTGAATAACTTTTAGTCTATTTTGTCGTAATGTATTTCCAGTTGTAGTGATATCGCAAATCATATCTGCATAGCCAATATAAGGAGCAACTTCTATACCTCCACTTGCATCAACAATATCAAAATAATAAATTGAGTTCTGGTTTAGAAATCTGGTAACAAGTCTTGGATATTTTGTTGCAATTCTAAGGTCTTTTCCTTTTTCTCTCATCTCAAAAGATAAATCAGCTAAATCTGCTAGATTTTGAACATCAATCCATGCCTCTGGTACAGCAAGAACCATATCAGATGAGCCGAATCCTAAATCATCAATAATCACAATTGTACTTCCATTATCAAGTTTATTTTCGTAGAAGCTATCTAAACCTACTATACCTAGGTCAGCCACCTTAGAATCAAGTCTTGATGGAATATCTGACTGCCTTTGAAACATTATATCAACACCTGTTAAGCTAGGAATCTTAGCTGTGTAAACCCTATCATTTGGTCTTGATACATCAAGACCACACTTGTTCAATAAACCAAGGCTTCCTTCATATAAAGCACCTGAAACAGGTATAGCAAAAGAAATATTATCCAATCTAAATTTTACTCCTATTAATCTTATTGTTCTCAAAAAAAATCAGTTCAGAAATTTCATTTTTTGAACTCCAAAGTCTTAGTTCTTCCAAACTAGCAAAAGAAGAATTCAGACTTACTATATTACCTTTAGAGCGTTCTCTATTACAAGTATTAATGGCCTCATTCAGATCATTTTGATCATCAACATAAATAATAATTTTTTTTGATTTAGAAACTTCAAAGCTAAAATTTTTACTATTTATTATTTTTTCAGAATCTATGGCAAATCCAGCAGCAGATAGCTTTTCACCAAGTGAATTCCCTAAAGAATCATACCTTCCTCCTCCACCCAAGATTTGATTATCAGTATTAGTAAGATTAAACACAAAACCAGTATAGTATCCCCATTCTCTAACTAAACCATAATCAATCAAGATTTCAGATTGATCAATATCATAATGAGACAAATTGCTAGTTAAATCATAAAGATTCTTAAGTTTATTTTTTACGGAAATATTTTTCAAAATTTTATTAGCCTCAGATATACTTTCTTCAAGATTCAGCTTTATGTTTACTAATTTATTAATTATTGAAACGCATTTTAGAAAATTTTCTTGTGAAGTACTACTTGAAAACTTATTTATCATTCCGGATATAATAGATTTTTTATCTCTAGTTTGTTCAAAGTTTGAATCTGAATTAAAAGCTGAATTAAGTAATAAAGAGAAATTTTGCTCTTGAATATCTTTTTTTTCAGATGAATCCTCAAAAAAAATAATACCGCTTTCTTCAGCCCTTTTGAAAATAGTATCCTCAGAGAAGTTATTTCTTATTTGATCAATATTCTGGAGTATGAATAAAGCAACCCTATCACTTAAATCAAAAGACTGAATTACATCTTGCAAAATTCCGACGTGACCAATAGATACTCTAATTTCCTCACTTAAAATTTTTTTTAGAAAAATTTTTGGCATGGCAATAATTTCTAAATCTGAAAATAAATGATTATTACCAATTAGCTCAACACCATTTTGTCTAGAATAATTTTTATTACTTCCACTATCGTATCTGTAAATTTCACCTGAATAAGAATATCTCACTTCATTTGAAGTATTAGTATTTTCTAAGAAAAGCCTCATAATTGAAGGAGTAAAATCTGGACGCAATGATACATCGAGACCCGAAGGATCTTTGAAATTATAGATATTACTACCCAAACTTGAGCCTGTTTTTCTCGAAAAAATTGAGGATTTTTCAATAATTGGAGTATCAATTCGTTCATATCCCCAAAGTTTTGTAAAATTAAAAAACTCGTAGTCAAGCTTGTTAGAAATACCTAATTCTTCTGAAAATCTGTCGCTGAAGCCAGAGATTTTATTTAAGTTATTTTTATTGTCCAATTTTCAACTAAATTTCTAATATATTAATAAAATACTTAAATTTAATATTTTTTACTAGTGAAATAATAAGCGGAGTTTTATACTAAATTGAAAGATTTATACTGGCATTTTTCTACCAGTTTTATTTCTCCCATATTCAAGCAGTTCTTTTTGCTCATTATCAGAAAGCATTGCTGGTACTCCAATCATTTTGCAACCAAGCTCATCAATTATAAAATCAAGTCTTTCTATTTGGCTCATACTTTCGTCTAACCAACTTGAGTAAAAAACTATATTATTTTTTTCTAAGGCAGACTTTATTTTATTTCTGGCTTCATTCATTACATCAGGATATGGAGGGTCATGAGCATCAGGCTGCATATAACTCATTCCCATGTCACCTGGGCCCCATTCTGCAAATGCAATCCCAGGAACTTGAGCTATATCATCAACATTAGCAACACAATGCCTGTCCTCAATTTTCAGTCCTAAAATAAGTTCACCTTCTGGGTTTAGTGGCCATGGATCAGCAATATCTGTATATCTAGATTGCTCCAATCCCCAGATTTCCGCTGGATGTTTTTGTCCTCCCGATCCTCTCAAACCTTCTCCAATATATTCTCTACCAAGTTGCTGATATGGATATCTTGTGACTTGAACAAATGCCTTAACTGATTCTGCGCTTCTAGTATGAGTATGAAGGATACCATGAACTCCTGCAGTCAATAAGTGTCTTGCCTGCCAAGCATTGTACCTAACCTCTTCAGGAGTAATAGCATTAGATGGAAGAGTACAAACAACGGTTGGGGTAGCATGACCACTAGTGGTTGGACCACCATCTTTCAAACCTTGTAAAAATTTAGTCAAGCCAACTGTATCAAAAGGATTGTGCTCAAAATCAATTAAAAACATATCTGCCAAAGTTTTTGCTTCACTGAGACCAGCATCATAGCTTAATTCTTCTGGATGTTTGTGGTAAACAGGTTGTCCTTGTTCCCATAATTCAATTACTTTATTAATTCTTTTAGCCATATTAAACCTCTCTGATTTTTTTTATTCTAGCTTAATGTCCAATCAATACCTAATTCTGCACATATTCCCTTAAACCAATCGAGCACCTCAGGATGATATGGAATTCCATGATCTTCTCTTTCTATTTTTTCTTCATATTCTGGTAATCCTGCATATACGACTCGATCTACTCCTGGTGCTGGTTTAGTTTCTTTGATTGACCTCATATATTCATCCATATCAGACTTAAATTTTTCAACATCTGTAAATGCCTCAATATCATATGCAATAAAGTGATGAGCTGCTTGAGATCTTCTAAATGTACCAGCTCCAGATCCTCCTAAAACTCCTGCTAATATTTCTACTAACATAGCTAGAGAAAAACCCTTATGGGAACCTATTTCTCTGGTTCCCCCAGCTGGTAACATTAAATATTCATCAGGAACTTCTGTCTCTTCCATTATTGGTGTTCCATCTTTTTTTGCGATCCATCCAGGCATAACCTTTACTCCAATTCTTTGAGCTAAGGCTATTTTATTCCCAGCCACAGAAGACATTGATGCATCAAAAATAAAAGGAGGTTCTTCTTTAGTAGGAACTGCTACACCAATTGGATTTAATCCAACTCTTGCCTCAGCACCGTTTACTGGAGCTACCATTAGGCCACCAGTTGTCATCGCTATCCCTATCATATTATGTTCTAATGCCATTTCAGCATGATAAGCACAAGCACCAAAATGCCTTCCATTGATCACAGTTACGGACCCTATACCGTAGTCTTTAGCTTTTTCTATTGCCATTTTCATTGCATATGGACCAACTACTAAACCATGACCCGCATCTGAATCAAGTGTAGCTACAGCTCCTTTGCCTCGTATTACTTTAGGCTTAGGCGTTGGATTTATATCATTTTCTGCAAAAGATTGAACGTATCTCCTCAACATATTAGAAACACCATGAGACTCTATACCTCTTACATCAGCATAAATTAATACATCTGCAGATACATTGGCATCTTCTTTTGACATCCCCATCTTTAGGAAGATTTTTTCAACTACTTTAAAAATATCTTTGTGATCAATTTTTACAGCTATATCTTCAGGTACATGAAATCTCTCAAGCATATTTATCCTCTTCTTATATCTTCTATGAATAATAATCTATTCTAATCTAACTGATAGTATTTTCAAACATTTTTTCAGTAATCTTAAAAATATTCAATGAATCTTGAATTTTTGCTCCGAGAAATTCTTTACCCTCAAATATACTCTCTAGATAATTTCTCATTTGTAATTCAGTACTAGAAAGTTCATGATCAATTTTCATATCAAAAATTTTTGATTTATAAAATATTTTCCCTGAATTAATACCATCTAAGAAAACAGAACAATTTTTAGCATGTATAGAATATTTTTCAGATCTAATAGGACTTAGATACGATGAGTTTACAGTTCCTAAAGTACCATTTTCATATTCGATAAGCGCACTAAATGACGTTCTATATTTTGATTCATGTCTTTTAGAAAAACCAAATATTTGGTTTATTCTTGAAAAACTAAGATAATTTACCAAATCTATCGAATGGATGGGTGACTCTAAAACCATTTTATCTAATAAGTTTTCATCAAATGCTCTATGCCCTATCCATTCATTAATATCTTTATTAAATTCTGCATGGATATTAAAGACGTCACCATGATCTTTTAAAATATCGATTGATTTTGAAACAAAAGGATTAAATCTTCTATCAAAACCAATAAAGCAATCCAAATTTTTTGAAGCTTCCACTAAAGATTTACCCTCCTTATAGGATAAACCAGGAGGTTTTTCCATCAAAACATTTATTCCATTACTCAATAATTTTTTAGCAACATCGTAATTATTTTTTGCATCAACTGCTACTATCGCATAATTTTTATGTTTCAAATTTATTGACTTTATCAATTTATCTAAATCTAAAAAAAAATTTGAGCTCTTATAATTTTTACTCAATTTATCAATCGAGCTGGGATTGAAATCACAAAAAAAATCAGGAATTTTATGGAATTTTTCTAAAGCTTTTAGGTGACCCAACCCCCTTTTCCCACAGCCTACTAGAATTATTTTTTTTTCTGTATCTAACATAATTAAAATTTAAGTTACTATCTAAAAATTTTATTGTAAAGTTTTAACAAAATTTATTATGTTTTTTAAGCTGGGAAATATAAATAAAACATTAAAAAATACTAAATTTGAACTGAAATTAAACCAATTTTACATTTCTGGGAAAAAAGGGGTTGCATTTAAGAAAAAGTGTTGTAATATATACATATCCAAAGTGGAGAGAAGGTAGAAGAAAGCTGTAAAAAGCTTACTAAGGATTGGTAGGTGGAAACACCGAAAATTCAATCAGCGAAAGCTGATTCTACTGGAACTATGAAACTAAGGATAAAAAGCCCGCTTCAAAGGAAGCTCTAGTTGATTGCTCAGGTAGGACTCTGGAGGTGGGTTTTTTTATTTAAGGTTTTTCAATATTATTTAGGTAAGAATCTAGCTTTTGGACTTCTTTTTTATTTAGTCTCAAACCAATCTTAGAGCGTCTCCATAAGATATCATCACTAGATTCTGCCCATTCATTTTCTATAAGCCATATAACTTCTTTTTCAGTTAAGTTCCAACCAAAATTTATACCTAAATCTAAAATGCTTTCTGAATCAGCAAGAATATCAAATGCTTCTGTTCCGTATGATCTTACTAGCCTATTTGACCACTTATCATCTAAGAAAGTATATTTTAACTTAAGATCATTGACTATGTTTTCAAAACAATTAACTTCAAAATTTCCACCAGGTAATTTTGAGTTCTTAGTCCAATTATTTTTTATATTCAGATAGGGTTTTAATTCATTAATAACTTTTTCTGAGAGTTTTCTATAAGTAGTAATCTTACCTCCAAATACGTTTACAAGTGGAAGTTTAGAATTTTCGTCGATAGTCTTTATTACATAATCTCTTGTGACCTTTTGTAGGGATGTTTTTTGATCATCAAATAACGGCCTTACACCTGAGAAAGACCAAACAATATCTTTTTTTTCAGCCTTAAAATTAAAGTATTTATTTATAGAATTTAGTAGATACTCTTTTTCTTCATCAGTACAAATAATTTGGTCCAAATTATGATGTTCTACATCTGTAGTTCCAATGAGTGTGTAATCATCTTCATAAGGTATAACAAAGATAACTCTACCATCTGAATTTTGAAAAATATAATTATATTTTTTACTAATCAATTTTTTTGTAACTATATGACTTCCTCTGATCAAGCGCAAAGAACTTTGTGTAACGTTATTAAAATTATTTTCAATTATTTTTTGAACCCATGGACCAGCACAATTAATTATTGATCTGGCTTTTATCTTGATATTTTTTTTATTTCTTTGATTTATAAGATTAATATTCCAAAAATCTTTTGATCTTTCTGCACTATCAAATAAAGTCCTAGTTAATATCTTTGCACCATTTTCTTTAGCATCTCTAGAATTCAAAACTACCATCCTTGAGTCATCTACCCAACAATCAGAATATTCAAATCCTTTTGTAAAATTTTCTCGCAGAGGTTTACCGCTCTCGTGATCGAAGAAATTTATTGATTTAGTTCCCTTTAAAATTTTTCTTGCTCCCAAATAATCATAAAAAAGTAGCCCTAATCTTATTAACCAATATGGTCTCAAACCCGAGTGATGGGGCAATATAAAACGTAATGGCCATATGATATGAGGCATAGACTTTAATAAAGTCTCTCTTTCAACTAAAGATTCTCTTACCAGTTTGAAATCAAAATTTTCTAAATATCTAAGTCCACCGTGTACAAGTTTTGTTGAGGATGAAGAAGTTCCTTGAGCTAGATCATCTTTCTCACACAGTAGAACTCTTAATCCTCTTCCAGATGCGTCTCTTGCAACACCAGTTCCATTGATTCCTCCGCCTATTATCAAGAGATCAAATTCTTCTGTGATTTTATTTTGATTTAACAACTACTGTTTTTATTAGCTTTATAGTTTAATTATGTCAGTTATAATAATCCATAAAATAGTATTTGGAGAAAATTATGGCATTTGTTGAAACAGACATTCAAGATCAAATAATAATTATAAAACTTAATCGACCTGAGAGACTAAATGCTCTAAGTACTGTCATCAGAGAAGGTATGGCTGATGCATTCAATAAGTTTAAGAATGATAAAAATTTAGAGGTTGCTATCTTAACTGGAGAAGGAAGAAGTTTTTGTGCCGGAGAAGATATGAAAGAATCTCTAGAAGAAGGGCAACTATCAAGTTCACCAGGTAAGGGTGAAACAATTGAGAATCCTTTTATGACAGGACATCTTGATAAACCAGTAATAGGCGCAATTAATGGTTATGCTATGGGAGGAGGTTTTATGTTAGTTGAGAGGACAGACTTGAGAGTTGCTGTCAAGGAAGCTATTTTTGAAATGTCTGAAGCAAAGAGATGGATGCTAGGCGGATACAATCATGGACATTATGCAAATCTGCCTCATCCAGTTGCTACAGAAATGGCATTAGGATTCAGATTCACTGCTGAAAGACTACATCAAGTAGGATTTATAAACAGAATTGTAGAAAAAGATGAATTGATTTCAACTTCTGTAGAAATGGCTGAACATATGCTCTCCCTACCGCCAGCAGCAAGAGTAAATACTATATATATGATGAGAGAAATGGCTCCAAAAACAGGTAAAAACTTCGAAGAGCTAGCCGAAAAATTGCACGCCCATGGTCATCTAGACGATCGGATGGAATCAAGAAGAGCTTTTGCTGAAAAAAGAAAACCCAATTTTGTTGGATGGGATAATCCAGAAGACAGATATAATCTACCAAAATTACGAGAATAGAAAGAAGGATACTTTTATGACCAAAGGACCATTATCTGGAATTAGGGCAGTTACTTGTTCAACTGCTCAAGCAGGAACAGTTCCTTACATGCTTATGGCCGATCTTGGAGCAGAAATAATAAAAATTGAACTTCCCCAAAAGGGTGATGGTGGAAGAAATGCTGGGGAAGTGATCAACGGAGTAAGTTCTTTTTTTGAAACAAACAATAGAGGAGTGAAAAGTATTACATTAAACCTTAAGAGTGAAGAAGGTAAAGAAATTTTATATAAATTAATAAAAACGGCAGATGTTTTTGGTCAAAATTTCGCTCCTGGTGCCGCTGAAAGAAATGGATTTGGTTATGAAACTCTAAAAAAATTCAATCCTGCCTTGGTTTACGCTTCCGTATCGGCTTATGGTCCAGATGGTCCTAGTACAAATCTACCAGGAACAGATGCTATAGGACAAGCTATTGGAGGTGTAACAGAAGCATTTGCAGTTCCAGGACAACAAAGAAGAACAGGAATAGCCTCAGTTGCGGATGAAACTTGTGGAATATTAACCCTGAGTGGAGTATTGGCAGCTATAATTCATGCAAAAAATACAGGAGAAGGTCAAAAAGTTGAAACTTCATTAATTGGCAGTGCTTTCAGATTGATGGGTTGGACAATGACCACTGCAATGTGGAGAGATACTCCTCCTATTACTGGAGTTAGAATTAATGGGACTCGAGAGAGGCCTGGTATTGCCGCTTGTTTTAATGATTCCGATGGAAAACCTCTTGCATTTCAACTAGAACCAGATCACTGGAAACCTACTTTAGAACTTTTAGGATTTTATGAAAAATTACAATCTAAGGGACTAGAAGACCTTGGATTGGCGTTTGAATCAGAAGAAAAAAAAGACGAGATAATAGGTACCCTTTCAAATCTTTTTTCTACAAATAAAAGGGATTACTGGATTGAAAAAATGAGAAATGCAAGAAGGATAGCAGCACCTGTAAATAGTATGATAGAAGCTTCAAATGACCCAGATATAGTTGCTAACAATTATGTAACAGAAGTATATTATCCTGAAATAAACAAAAAAATGAAAACACACGGGACTCCTTGGAAATTTTCTGAAACACCATCAGTTATAGGCACCGCTCCAAAGCTTGGAGAGCATAATAATGAAATCCTTAGTGATATAGGTTATTCAGATTTAGAAATAAAAAAATTTCAAGAAAATAAAATAATTTAGCTCAGGTAGTTTTTTTGGAAGTCAGTGCTCAGGCCCTCCGGCGGTTAATTACATTTAACTATTTCCCAGTTAATTAAAATATGTATTTCATTGAAAATCATCCTATTCCAGTAGATTTTATATAATCATATAAAAATAAAATAATTAATTATGAAATACTCAAAACTGGGAAATAGCGAACTAGAAGTTTCCAATATATGCCTAGGTACTTGGCCAATAGGTGGAGGCATGGGTGCTATTGAGCAAAAAGATGCTATAAATGCTATACATGCTTCGATAGATAATGGAATAAATTTTTTAGACACTGCTCAAATGTACTTAGATAGTGAATACATTCTTGGAAAAGCAATTAAGGGAAAAAGAAATAAAATTATTCTAGCTTCTAAGCTTTCATCTTGGAAAAATATAAATGATATAGAAAAAGCCCTAGAAAATTCATTGAAAAATTTACAAACAGATGTGATTGATTTATATCAAATACATTCATGGCAGGAATCCATTCCAATGGAAGATACATTTTCAAAATTACTTGAATTGAAAGAAAAAGGTTACTTCAAATACTTAGGTGTTTCAAATTTTTCAGCAAAACAAATTGAAAAAATGAATAAATTTTCTGGTAATCAAATTATTTCTAGTCAACCTCATTTCTCAATTCTTTTTAGACATTCTGAAAAAGAAATTATCCCTCAAACTCATTCTTTAGGAATTGGATCGATAGTTTATTCTCCAATTGCGAGAGGCTTATTATCAGGAAAGTATAAACCAGGACATATTTTTAATGAGGATGACGCGAGACATAATCATCATACTTTTGAAGATGAACATCTAGAAAAAGGATTAAGAATTTATAATATATTATTAGAATGGATCAAAGACAAAGGATTCAATCCGACTCAATTAGCAATAGCTTGGACTCTTTATACGGATGGTGTTACTTCAGCTATTTGTGGATCAAAAAATCCCGAGCAAGCAATATCAAATGCTAAAGCAGGTGAAATTGACTTAACTCAGGATGATATTTCAGAAATTAATAAATTAACTGAAAATATTTCTATTTATGAACTAATTACTCCAAAGAGATTTAGCTAATTAGTGCCAATCAACACCATATTCTTCTCTTATTTCACTAAAAATCTTAGAAAGACCAATGGTTCCATATTGTAAGGAGCTACCTATGTTCATCATTGTGTAACCTTCTTTTATCCATTCTTTAGCATGGTTTACATCACCCATTGTTGTTGCTAAAGCTTTACCAGTACCCTTTACTTTTTGAGCAAGGTCTACCATAACATTCGCAGTCTTAGGATTTGTTGCATCATCTCCTGGGAATCCCAAAGATGCAGATAAATCTGCAGGACCTGCAAGAATAACTTCAAAATCAGGAATAGCTAATATTTCATCAATTTGTTCCCAAGCTTCTACAGATTCCATTTGTAAAATTAAAAGAGTTTCATCATTTGCATTATCAACAACATCTCTTGCAGAAACACCATCTAAGTATCCCGCAAAAAATGGAGCTATACCTCTTTCACCAATTGGTGGGTATTTTGCATCATGAATTGCCTGTCTAACTTCATCTGGAGTATCAACTTGAGGAATCATTACCCCTACAGCACCAACATCATAAGCTTTTTTGATGTAAGCAGGATCATTCCAAGGGATTCTAATAACTGGGGCAACACCTTTTTTTCTTCCATCAACACATAAAGTTCCCATTGATTCTGTTCCCCAAGGATTGTGTTCAGTATCGATCCATACCCAATCAGGTTTACAATTATAAGTCGCGTTAGCAATGTGTGGTTCAAAACTTGGCATACTTGTGGACAAAACAGGCTTACCTGTTGCTAGTTTTTTTCTAATATCGCTTGGATACATTTTATTCTCCTCTATAATAATGATTTTTTAAAAATTACTAGATATACTATTTTTGAAGTATAACCTTAAGAAAAAAAATTGAAAATAGGAAAGGTCGCTGTAATGAAACTATCTAATTTTGCATTTTTACCTCCAATGGATGATATTAAAAATGAACTAATCCAACGAATGAAAAAGGATTTTCCTGATTTAGATATTTTAGTTTTTGATGATGAAAATGAAGTGTTAGAAAACATACATATTATTGAAGCTGGCTATGGATGGGTAAGTCCTGAAGCAATTTCCAATGCCAAAAATTTGAAATGGTTGGCTAATCCCGATTCAGGAAGTTTCGTAAATGAGTCAGGAAAAGATGGATGGTTTTACAAAGAATTAGTTGAGCACGAAGTTATAGTGACTAATCCAAGAGGGATTTATTTTGATTACATAGGAAATCATGTGATGGCTTATCTTCTTTCATTATCAAAAAGATTCCCTGATTTTATGGATGCACAGAGAAAAAAAGATTGGAATAAAAAAGCTAATAGACATAAGGCAATACACCTGGATGAAGCAACAGTTATGATAGTGGGAGCAGGAGGTATCGGTCAAGAAGTGGGAAGACTATGTAAAGCCTTTAATATGAAGGTAATTGGAGTCGATCCAAAATTTGAAAAACTTGATAATTTCGATAAAGTTATTAAGCCTGAAAAGCTTATAAATTCTTTAGATGATATTGATGTGCTTGTTTCAACTGTGATGCATACACCAGAAACAGGAAATTTGTTCAATTTAGATTTATTCAAGAAAATGAAATCCACATCAGTTTTTATAAATGTTGGAAGAGGCAAAACAACTAATTTGAATGATCTAGTATTTGCACTAGAAAATAACATCATCTCTGGAGCAGGATTAGATGTATTTGAAGAAGAACCTTTACCTAAAGAACATAAACTTTGGGATATGAAAGGAGTGATTATTACTCCTCATGTAGCTCTTTTAGATGCAAATGAAATGATTACTAATAGAAGATACGAAATTATAAAAAAGAATGTTGAGCTATTTAATCAAGGAAAAGAATTGCACAACATTGTTGATAAAGAAAAATGGTATTAAACTAGTTTGAAAAAGAAATAATTACTGCACCAAAAAAGATAATAATTACTGAAAATATCCTAAGTTTAGTTATTTTTTCTTTCAGGAAAAAATAACTCCAAATCATTCCAACTATTATTGTTAATTCACGTGCGGTTCCAGCATAACTCATTCTAGATATATTTAATGCATATAGCATTACAGAATAAGCTAAATACATAATCGAAGAACCTAACAAAACTGATGAATAATTTTTTCTAAATTCAATTTTGAGATCATTTATTTTACTTTTACTACCAGTAAATAAAATGGCTCCTATTGAACCTCCAATTGTAATTAATATTGGGTAAACGAAAGGGTGAACTGAAGATACTGCCTGTTTATCTACAATAGTATAAAAAGAAATATTCAATCCTACTAAAATGGATAAAAAAATCCCAACAAGTAAATTTCTATTGACTCTTAATTTATTGCTTAAGATTGGAATTACAGAAATAAATATCAAACCTAAAAAAACCATCAATATTCCCACTATTGCTGATGAAGAAATAGTTTCACCTAATAATATAACACCCCATAAAGGAATAAAAAAAACAGCACTACCTCTTGCTAAAGGATAAACGATAGAGAGATCTGCAAGTTTATAGGCTTTGCCTAAAAATGCATAATAAAAAATCTGAAGTACTGAATTTATCAGAATCAATAGCCATATATCTAATGAAATAGGGTTCGAAATAACATAAATAATAGCAATAGGAGAAAAAATTATCCACGAGCCTAAAGCAATCAAAACTAACATGATCTGAGGATTATCAGATTTTTTTACTAAAAAATTCCAATAAGAATGTCCGATGCAATATAGAAGTAATAGAAAACTAGCAAATAATGTCATTTTTAATATGAATTTTTTAGATAATATCCTAAAAAATAAAAAAAAAATATATAGGAAAATTAATGAATTACAGAAAACTTGGAAGTTCAGGAATTCTAGTCTCAGAAATTGGATTAGGTACTAATAATTTTGGAAGAAGATTAGATTACAGTGAATCTGAAGAAGTAATTAATCATGCTTTGGATTCTGAGATAAATCTTCTCGATACTGCCGACATGTATTCAAATGGTTTGTCAGAAGAGTATATAGGTAAAGCAATAAAAAATAAAAGAGATCAAGTTATTATTGCAAGTAAAGGGGGTATGAATCCAATGCCCTCTCCTAATGATACGAAAGTGGCTCAGAGAGTTAACGAAGGTCCTAATAAATCAGGTTTATCTTCTGTTCATTTAAAAAGATCTGTTGAAGAAAGCTTATCCAGATTAGATACCGACTATATAGACCTATACCAAACTCATATATTTGATCCATATACAAATCAAGAAGAGACCCTTAGAGCTTTGGATGATTTGATTTCAGAAGGAAAAATAAGATACATCGGCTGCTCAAATTATATGGCATGGGAATTAGTAGAAGGAATTCATATTTCTAAAAGATATGGATGGTCTGAATTTACTACTATACAACCTGAATTTTCTATGTTCGAAAGAGAACCTGAATCTGAACTTGTTCATGCTTGTGATAAATATAATATTGGAATTCTTCCATATTTCCCATTAGCATCAGGTTTCTTAACGGGTAAATATAAAAGAGATTCAATACCTGAGGGAGGTAGACTATCTGGAGGTGGTCATTCAGCATGGAGTGAAAAATGGTTGACAGAAGAAAATTTCAATATAATTGAAAATTTAGAAAAATGGGCTTCAAATAAAGGTATAACAATGGTTCAATTAGCTTTTGCTTGGTTATTAGCTAAAAAATCTGTTTCTTCTGTAATTGCAGGTGCTACAAGCAAAGCTCAGATAGATTCAAATATTACAGGATCAGGAATTAATCTTAATGAAGAAGAAATTATAGAAATTAATAATTTACTACCCAAAAGAAATGAAGCAGGAGTAGGAAATATTTTTAGAAGAATACAAAATACTCCCTAATTTCTTTCAAGATAATCCATTGCAGCCTTAATTCCTCCTGATTTATGGTCTATCTCAGCCAATGATAATCCGATCTCCACTGCAGATAGGGTCCCTAAAAGCATCGGATCATTAAAATCACCTAGATGCCCAATTCTAATTATTCTTCCTGACCATCTTCCTAACCCTGTCCCAAGTGATGTATTAAATTTTTCCAAAATGATTTTTCTTAAATTATCAGCATTTATATTTTCTTCAAAAAGTAAACTAGTTAAAGAATTAGAATGTTCATCTTCATTTATAGGAAGAAGCTCAATTCCCCATGACTTTACTGCTTCTCGTGTAGCATTAGCATGCCTTTCATGCCTTTGAAAAATATTATCTAAGCCCTCATTCTCTATTAACCTAAGAGCCTCTTTAAGACCAAAAAGAATATTAGTGGATGGTGTATATGGAAAGAATCCACTTAAGTTAGTTTTTACCATTTCTCCCCAATCCCAATATGATCTTCTGTAATTATTTTTTGTGGAAATTTCTATAGCCTTTTTACTCACAAAATTAAAAGCAATTCCAGGAGGTAACATTAAACCTTTTTGTGACCCCGCTACAGTTACATCTACCATCCATTCGTCGTGGTAATAATCTATTGATCCTAAGGAAGAAATAGTATCTACCATTATTATTGCTGGATGATTGAGAGATTTTATATTCTTAATTGTTGAAGGAATTTTACTAGTAACTCCTGTTGAAGTTTCATTATGAACCATACAAACGGCCTTAATTTTTTGATCCTTATCTTGTTCTAAAGTTTCGATAATTTTATTTGAATCAACTCCAGTTCTCCAATCGCTTTGAATATATACAACATCAAAACCAAGTTTTTCAGCCATACTTTTCCATAAGTTAGAAAAATGACCAGTGTCATACATAAGAACCTTCTCTCCTTCGGAAAGAATATTTACAAGAGCCGCCTCCCATGCTCCAGTACCGGACGATGGAAAAATTATAGGAATGCTCTCTTCTCCTTTGACAACTTTCTTTATGCCTTCAAGTATTTCTAATGTCATTTCTGAAAATTCTGGACCTCTATGATCAATCGTTGGATTACTGATTGATCTTAGGACACTGTCTGGGACATTAGTTGGTCCTGGTATTTGCAAAAAATGCTTTCCTGTTTGCATTAATTTCTCCTGTTATGGCTTATGTGGTAAATAAATATTATATATCTCAAAAGTAATATATTATATTTACTTATTCAATAATAAAAAAATCAACCTATGACTTCAACATTATTTATACAAATAATTATTACTTGCTTTTTAGGTGCTGCATCACCAGGGCCTAGTTTAGTCCTTGTTTCAAAAAACGCAATCGTAAATGGTAAATTTAGTGGAAGCTTAACTGGATTTGGACATGCTATAGGAATATTTATTTATGCTTTTTTATCAATTATAGGTGTTGGTTTACTAAATAATATAAATACTCTACTTATAGACATCATTACGATTGTATTAGTTGTTTATATGTTATTCTTGGCCTTCAGAATTTATAAAGAACGCAAGAAAAATATTGAAAATAATAGTAACAAGGCTTTATTTCAAAATTTCTATGATGGTTTTCTTATTTGTTTTTTAAACCCTAAAATAACTGTTTTCTTTTTTGCAATTTTTTCACAACTAATAACTAATGATCTAACATTGATTGATAAAATCTTTATTGCATTAATCGCATCTTTTATTGATTATTTATGGTACACAACAGTATCTATAATGATAGGTAATTCAGCAGTTAGAAATGTATTAAATAAAGGAACCTATCTAAGTTTAGCTTCATCAATAATTTTTGTATTTTTATCAATTTTTATATTAATCAAAATTTTTATCTAAAATAGATAAAATTTCATTATTGATTTTAAAAAAATATATATTAATATCTAATCATCTCATAATAATTTTTGGAATTATTAATTTGTTCAATGCAAAGAGAATAATCCTGTCAAGCTATCGGCGACGAGAGGTTTGATTCGATTTTTTAGAAATAAAAAATAAGCCAAAAAAAAATTTTGAGATAAAAGAAGCCCGCTTCTTGGTTCTGGTTGTTGCTCAGGCAGATACTCTGGAGGTGGGTTTTTTGTTTAATTCTTTTTGTTATTAATTTAAGATTGACAAGTATGTTGTTAAGATAAAAAAAATGATCTATCCTAACCATATGGAAAATAAATATGAAACAAATTGGCTCAAAATAAAAATATAAGTGCTTATTCAATAATCGACTTCTCCCAATGTAAATATAAATCATGGTTAGATTTTGTTGAAAAACCAAAAAGTTATCCTCAAAATATTGATCCGTGGTTAGAAATTATCAGGAAAATAGGTAACGAGCATGAGAAATCTTATCTAGAAGACTTGAAAAAGTCAGAAAATGTATATGAAATTGATTCTAAACTTGACTTCAAACAAAAAGAAAAAGAAACTGATGAAGCCATAAGAAGAGGCGTGGAGTTTATTTATCAACCATTCTTAAAATTCTCAAACTTTACTGGATCTCCTGACTTTTTGATAAAAAATAAAAACTCGTACGAACCTGTTGATATAAAATCTGCATTCAAAATAAAGCCTGAAAATATAATTCAGATCTGTCATTATTCTTTTATTCTAGATAAAAAATATAATCTCCTACCAAAATTTGGGAAAATCATACTTAGAGACAGAAGCATCGAGAAAATTGAGATAGATAAATATTATGATTATTTCAAAAATATTAATTCTCGGATAAAATCATTTATTCTAGATTCAAACGAACAACCTAAAGCTGAAAAGTGTAATTTATGTAATATTTGTGAATATAGATTATATTGTGAAAATAATTGGAAGAATGCAGATAACTTAAATCAAGTTGCAAATATATCAAAAAAACAAATCAATATTTTAGAAAAAAATAATATTTCTACAATGAAAAAACTATCTGAATTAGATGTTAAGAGTCAGATAAAAGGTATTAATAAAGACTCATTAGGGATACTAATAGATCAATCTAAATTACAAAAAGATTACTTAGAAAAAAACGAATTAAGTTATAAGATAATTTTTGATAGAAAAAAGAAAATGAACGACCCATCAAAACCAATTGGTTTTGAGTTACTGCCACAACCAGATGATTCTGATTTATTTTTCGATATTGAAGGATATCCAATGTATTATGATTCACGTGAAAAATCATCTGGGTTAGAATATTTATTTGGAGTTTTCTACAGATCTTTTGATAAACATTTTTTTAAAAAATTTTTAGCAACTAATTATGCTGAAGAAAAAAAAGCTTTTGAAGATCTAATGGATTTTTTCTTTTCTCATCTAAAGAAAAATAAAAATGCTCACATTTATCATTATAATTCCTACGAAGAAACAGCCTTAAAAAAGCTTTCTCAAAAGTATGAAACAAAGATATTTGAAGTTGATTTCATACTTAGAGAAAATAAACTTGTTGATTTATATAAAGTTGTCAAAGATTCGGTAATTTTATCAAGTGAAAATTATAGATTAAAAACAATTGAAAAATTCTATAAATTAGACCGGGAAGAAGATATTTCATCGGGACAAGATAGCTTAGTTGCTTTTGAGAGATATTTAGATTCGGGATATAAGGAAATTTTAGATGAAATTATAAAGTACAATGAACAAGATTGTAGATCATTAATATATCTTCAAGAATGGTTATTTAGTATCAAACCAGATGACTTAAATACCTTTAAGATTGAACAAGAAAATATTTCAGAGAATTCTTTGGAACGAATTAAAGAAGAACTAGAAATCAAAGATCACATAAAGAATATAAATGATGAAACTGAAGATGTTATTAAAATTTTAGAAGAACTAAATTTTTATAATAAAAAAGAACAAAGATCTGATTGGTGGTCACATTTTTCTAACCTACAAAAGGATACTGAAGATTTGATTGAAGACACAAACTGCTTGGGAGGATTAATAAAAAAATCTGAAGTTGAATCAGGTGCCTATAAAATTATAGATTTTTACTATCCAGATCAAATAACTAAAATGAGAGAAGGTGAGTATGTTTTAGATCAAACAGGATCAAATAGAGCTCTAATTACCAAAATAAGTTATTCTAAAAATGAAGTCTCTCTAAGAATAAGAAAAGATAATCCTATACCATTTTCACTTACTCCTCAAACACCTCTTAACACTAGAGCAATAGATAGCGCTGTAGCTGATTTTATAAAAGGATATAATTTTACAAACTCATATCCAGCAATTAAGCAATTCTTAAAAAGAGAAAATACAAAATTAAAAAATAATATAAAAATAGATAAAAATTCTTCTAAAAATCTTATAGAAATTATCAAGAATATGAATAATTCTTACCTTGTTCTACAGGGTCCTCCAGGTACAGGTAAAACTTATACAAGCTCAAGGATAATAGTTGATTTATTAAGAAATAATTTCAAAATAGCTATTGTATGTCATTCACACAAAGCAATTATAAATTTAGTCGAAGCCATAGACTCTTATTCTTCAGAAATTGGGTACATTTTCAAAGGAGCCTATAACCCTGGATCAAGAAAACAAGATTTAGATTTTAAAAACATTGAAGTAATAAATACAAGTAAGATTGATTCAAAAAAATATAACTTAATTGCCGGTACTGCTTGGGCTCTTTCAAATAAAATACACAGACAAAACAGCGAAAAAGAAAAGAATTTTGATTATATATTTTTTGACGAAGCAGGACAATTAAGTATTTCAAAGTTAATTGCATCCTCCATGTCCTCAAAGAATATAATTATGATCGGTGACCATATGCAACTACCTCAACCTACCACGGGAAATCTCGAGGGTGAATCTACCTACTCTCCAATAGAGTATTTACTCAAAGAAAAAAATACAATAAGTGATCATAATGGAATTTTCTTAGATAGAACTTTCAGAATGCACAAAAATATATGTGATTTCATATCAAAAAGCTTTTATGAAAATAGATTAATTAGTGATGAAACAACTCAAAATCAAAAAGTTATTTTAGAAAACGGCAAATCTATTGATAATGGAATTTATTTAATAGATCTAAATCATGCTGATTATTCTGTTCAAAATGAGGAAGAGGCAAAATATATAAAAAAAATATATGATGAACTAATTTTAGGAAATTGGCTTGATAGAGAAAAAAAAGGTTCAGAAATTACAACAAAAGATATTTTAGTTGTAAGCCCATTTAATGCTCAAGTTAATCTAATTAAGCAATCTCTTGGAGAAAATGCAATGGTTGGTACAATTGATAACTTTCAAGGTCAAGAAGCTCCTATTGTTATAATTTCTTATGTTAGTTCTAATCCTAACAACATCCCAAGAGGATCAGATTTTTTCTTTGACTATAGAAGATTGAATGTTTCTCTCTCAAGAGCCAAATGCCTAGCTATAATTATTCTAAATCAAGAATTACTCGATTATCATTGCAACACAATTGAAGACATGGAAAGAGTAAATTATTTTTGTAAACTTAAGCCATTTGAAAAGCATTTTTTAGAATAATCTAAAATTCAACAACACTGTGAATATCAATTCCAGCCTTTTTCAATTTTAATTCACCTTTTAATTCTGGAAGGTTTACAATAAACCCTGCACCAATAATCTTCTTTGATTCAAACTTTCTTACAAGATCTATCGCAGCAAGTGCAGTACCTCCAGTTGCTAGTAAATCATCTATTATTAATAGATTTGTATGACCATCCAATGCATCCTTATGAATATGCATTTCAGTAGATCCATATTCTAAATCAAAAGATACACTATACGTATCATAGGGTAATTTATCTGGTTTTCTTAGAGGAATAAAAGCAGTACTCAATTTATAAGCAATCGCGCCCGCAATAATAAATCCTCTTGATTCAATACTTAGTACTGCATCAATATTTTTATCTGACCATGGTTCGGTCATTTTATCAATAAGTTCAGAAAATAAATCAGGGTCTTTTAATAATGTAGTTATATCTCTATACTTAATTCCTTTGATAGGAAAATCAAAAATAGTTCTAATATGTTCTTTCATTTGGATATTATATTGGAATTAGTAAGTTTTGGCACGCCCGGGAGGACTCGAACCCCCGACCCTCTGGTTCGAAGCCAGATGCTCTATCCAGCTGAGCTACGGGCGCATAATGGGGTGGGCGGAGGGGTTCGAACCCTCGATCTACCGGGTCACAGCCGGTCGTGTTAACCACTACACCACGCCCACCATGTAGAAAATCCTTAGTGATCAGTTGGTCCTTTCCCTACAGATTTTCGATACTCATTAATTGTATCGCTAGTTGGAGGATAATATTTACCTGGAATAGCGTTTTCTTTAACAATTTTCTCTTTTATAAAGGCTTCTGCACCCTCATGATCTTCTACCCACTCAATACATTCTTCTGCAAACCATGATGGTACTACTACCACTCCATCATTGTCGCCCACAATAACATCTCCTGGTCTAACTAATACACCACCACATTGAATATCAATATTTTCTTCAGCAGGTTCAGCCCAAGGTCTTCCTCCATAAGGGGTTCTTTCCTGAGCATAAACTATGAGATTATAATTCTCTTCCTCTAGTACATCTAAATCTCTAATTGCTCCATCTGTAACGATTCCAGCTGCTTTATTCATCTTTAGTAGAAGTAACTTAACGTCTCCACCTATTGCTGAGTACTTTGCACCCATCATATCAGCAACAAGAACATCATCCTCACCACATCTCGACATCGCAAGCATTTCTGGTGATTTTTCGCCTAGCTTTGTTTCAGAATCAATATCTAATCTAGGAGGTAAAAATCTTAGAGTTCTAGCTCTACCTGCAAGTCGTTTATTTGGAGTCATTATTTTTACATTCTCCATAAATGGTAATGGAACGCCCAAAAAATTATGCAAACATGACCAAACAGTAGCAACAGGCACTTTCTTATATCTTTCTAATAATTCTTTACTAACCTCAACTGGTTTATATGATCTTTCCATTTGTCTCCTCTTACTTTTCAAAAATATAAGCTAATTCTATCAATAATCGTGTAGGTATCCCAGTAGCACCTTTATTATGCCATCCTTCGTTCGAGCTAGTCATAGAGTTAGCTGCAATATCTAGATGAACCCAAGGAACTTCATCAACAAAGTGATTTATGAAATGTGCAGCAGTGATAGTTCCTGCTAATCTTCCACCAGTATTTTTTATATCTGCGACAGTGGAATTATTTTGCTTTTTTGAAGTAGAATCCAGAGGGAGTTGCCAAACAAAGTCTCCAGTTTTATCGCCTGCAATTTTTACATTATCAATAAAAACTTTATTATTTGAAAAAGCAGAAATATTTCCTTTTCCAAGACCAATTGATGCGGCTCCAGTTAGAGTTGCAATATCTATAATAAACTTTGGGTCAAAACCTTTAGCATAAGTTATTGCGTCTGCTAAGGTTAACCTCCCCTCAGCATCTGTATTTTCAACTTCGATATAAGTTCCATCCATTGCTTGTACCACATCACTAGGTCTCTGAGCAGATCCACTAGGCATATTTTCGGTTGCTAAACACAAAACATCAATATTAACTTTTATCCCTAGATTAGCAATTGCATTAATTGCAGCAATTACTGCAGCAGATCCTCCCATATCACCTTTCATTGAGAACATTGAACCTGATGGTTTTAAGGATAACCCCCCACTATCAAATGTAATTGCTTTACCAATATACCAGTAAGAATTTTCATTTTTTACTGGCCTATATGATAAGTGTATAAGTTTAGGCTCTTCTACTGACCCTTGAGAAACTCCAAGAAAAGCGTTCATTCCGAGCTTAGCACATTCATCCTTGTTCAATATTTTACAAGCAATAGTTTTATTTAATTTTTCCTTTGCCCTAATAGACAATTCTGTTGGTGTAAGGACATTTGCTGGTTCATTAACTAAATCTCTAGCAAATTTTTCTGCTTCACTTTTTTCATTAGATCTCTTAACAATTTCTTCAATGTTAGAAATTTCTTTTGAGATCACCTCAAAAAAAATATTCTTTTTTTCTATTTTCTTACTTTTATATTTATCAAAAGAATAATTACCCAGAAAAAAACCTTCAAAAAAAGATTCTAAAAGAAACTCATTGTTTTTTGTTGATCGAATATTATCAACGAAAAAATTCAAGTCAGTTAATTTAGAATTTAGAAAATATCTACCAAGCGATCCCGCCGATCTTCTTATTTTATTTGAATCAAGTTCACTTAACTTCCCTACTCCAACACAAATAATTCTCAGAAAATTAAATTTTTTATATAAATTATCTGGAGTATGAAGTATATTAATTTCACCTAACGTTGACAAATCTTCATTCGATAGACTTTCAGAAAATAATAAGTTTACTTTTTCATCTAAAAAATTTATGCTGCTAGAATCTTCAGCAACTAATACCACCAAACTATTTGATTTAGATTTTTCTAAAATATTTTTATAGAATTTCATTTTGTTTTTACTCTCAATTTTTCATTTTTACATAATTAGATAATTATTAGATAATTAATCATTTAAGTATTATAACTCCTAATATTCTCAAAAAAATCAAATCATAAATAATTGAGAATTAATTCTATATTTTTGAATTTGTTCAAAACTTTAACTAAAAAAGTTCAAAAATAAGTACTTTGGTACCTTGTTTATTCTAATAAATAATATTAAGTTTTTATTTATATTCATAAATTACTGGGGGGTAAATAATGAAAAATATAAATTCTGTAAGTGTTGTTAGTGATGGATCTTACTTACTTGACGGAGGCCCTTTTTTTGGACCAGTTCCAAAAGTGTTATGGGAAAAACAAGCAAAACCCGACAGAAAAAACAGAGTAAGATTAGGATTAAATTCTCTCCTTATTAGGAGTGGAGAAGAAAACATACTCGTAAATACAGGTATAGGATCTAAAGAACCTGAAATTAATAGAGAAATTTACGGACATGCGTCTTCTAGATTAATAAGAAACCTTAAAAATAATGGAGTTTCGGCTAAAGATGTGCATAAAGTAGTGCTTACTCAACTCCATTTTGATCACTCAGGCGGATCAACATCTCTTGATCGTGAAGGAAAATTAATACCTACCTTTCCAAAAGCCAAATATCTTGTTCAAAAATCTGCCTGGGATGAAGCTTTTAATCAAGATGAAAGACTACTCCCAGCATATGGGCATCCAGTTGATCACCTGAATATTTTACATGAAAGAGATATGGTTGAATTTTTAGATGGAAATACTGAGGTCAGCCCTGGAGTTCAATGTGAATTAATAGATGGATACTCACAAGGTCATCAAATAGTAAAAGTTAATGCTGGGTCCGAAAGAATTGTTTATTTATCTGAACTTATTCCTGCGCCTTCGCATTTGCCTTTAGCATACATAACAGCTTATGATAGATATCCTGATCAAACTCTTGAGATTAAGAGAAGAATTATTGCTCAATGTGAACAAGAAGGTTGGCTAATGGTTTTTGCTCATGGTTATAAAGAATATGCAGGATACATCAAAAGAAATAATCAATCCTTAAATTTAGAACCTATTAATATTTAGGACAGCCTACCTATTAGATTATTTTCATTGTCTATTGACTCAATAGTAACTTGAGATATTGAGTCGGTAGGAATATTTTCTTCTACTAATTTAAAATAAGAATAATTTTCTGTATATCCTGAAAAAGGTCTCTTATTTTCCCAAAGAATATTCTGCTTAGTAGATAAAAGTGTGTTTAAGTATTTAATCTTTAATCTTAATGCAATCTCTCTAATTTCCTTTGCTCTATTTGTTATTGTCGAAGAATGAACTTTTTTGCTCAAATAAAATGCTGTTGTACCAGGTCTTACAGAATAAGGAAAAACGTGAATATCTGAAATATTTAATTTGTTTAGTAATTCCTTAGTATTCTTATGGTCTTCATCTGTCTCTCCCGGAAAACCAACTATCAAATCAGTTGTGATAGATGAGTTTTCTAGCTCTGCACTAATAAATGAGACAATCTGACTAAAATCTTGTGTTGTGTACTTTCTTCTCATGCTCTTCAAAATTTCATTTGATCCACTTTGCAAAGGGATATGAAAATGTGGACATAACCTGTTTTTATATTCATTTTCTTTCCACAATTGTAATAGTTCTTCATTAAATTCATGAGGCTGTACAGACGAAACTCTCAATCTCTCTACATCAGTTTTTTTTAAAATGTTTTTCAAAAGATTGGATAAATTAATTTTATCTAAATCATAACCATAAGTTCCTAATTGCGTTCCAGTCAAAACTACCTCTTTGCAACCTCTACTAACCAAATAAGAAATTCTACTAATAATCTCTGATGGTTCAATTGATTTTTCTCTTCCTCTAACCTTAGGAACTATACAATAACTGCAAATTTGATTACAACCTTTTTGTATAGCGACTGATGCACGGGTTCTTCCCAAAAGGATTTGATTTATTTTATTCTCATTGGCTTCTTTGGATAAACTTATTCCTAGGTCATTTGAGAGTTTATCCAAAAATTTATCTTTTTCCTTATTATTTATTATTGAATCTACTACTCCAATATTCGATATCTCATCACTATCTCTTTCTGCATAACAACCCGTAGCAACTATCTTCAAATTTGGGTTAGTTTTTCTTATATTTCTAAGTTTATTTCTAGCCTTTTTGTCTGCTGATTTTGTTACAGTACATGTATTAAGAATATATATATCAGTCGAACCTATATCATCAGAAATATTTAATCCTGAAGATTGTAACTGATCTGATATTTTTTGCGAATCAGATATATTTAATTTACATCCATGAGTTTCTATATAGACATTCATAAGATTATTAATATCATTAGATTATAGTTATCAAGTATATAACTCTTGAAACTTGAAAGACTAATTTACTCTGATAAGATTTATCAAATTTTAAGGAAAAAAAATGAAAAAGAAAGTTGTAGTAACTGGTATAGGATTAATGACTCCAATTGGTTTAGATAGAGATTCAACTTGGAAATCTATAACCACAGGAAAAAGCGGAATAAAAAAAATTTCATCATTTGACACAGAGAATTTCCAAACAAAAATTGCTGCTGAAATAACAGATTTTTCACCCGATGATATTTTAGGACGCAAGTTTGCAAGCCGGTTAGACAGATTTGCTCAGTTTGCTTGTGTTACTGCAAAGGAAGCAATAAAGGATTCTGGAATATATCTTGATGCAGTTGATTTAGAAAGATTTGCAGTCTTAATAGGAAGTGGAATAGGAGGTATAAAAACGCTAAGTGATCAATACAGTGTTTTATCGGAAAAAGGACCATCAAGGATAAGCCCCTTTCTTGTTCCAATGATGCTTTCAGATATGGCTTCAGGTCAAGTATCCATGATGTTAGGAACTAAAGGTCCCAACTTTTCAACAGTTTCTGCGTGTGCATCGGCTGCTGATTCTATTGGTCAAGGATTACATATGATAAGAAGAGGTGAGGCTGATATTGTTCTTGCTGGAGGAAGCGAAGCAGCAATCTGTCCTATTGGTATTGCAGGCTTTAATTCTGCAAGAGCATTATCAACAAATAATGATAATCCTAAAGAAGCATCAAGGCCTTTTGACGCAAAAAGAGATGGATTCGTACTGGGAGAAGGTGCTGGACTAATTGTATTGGAAGAAGAAGAACATGCAATCAAGAGAGGAGCAACAATAATATGTGAGTTATCAGGATATGGGGCAACTTCTGATGCTCACCATGTAACACAACCTCATCCTGAAGGAGAAGGAGCATCTAAAGCAATGGATATTGCGATCAGTGATGCAGGTATAGAGAAAGAAAAGGTAGCATATATAAATGCTCATGGAACATCCACTCAATTAAATGATAAATTTGAAACAATAGCTATAAAAAAATCTTTCGGTTCTCATGCTAAAAAATTAAAAATTTCGTCCACAAAATCTATGACTGGTCATTTACTAGGAGCAGCTGGAGGCATTGAGGCAGCATTTACCTGCCTAGCAATAAATGAAAAAGTAGTACCTCCTACCATTAATTTATTGAACCCTGATCCAGAATGTGATCTAGATTATGTAGCCAATCATGCATTAAAAGGGAATGTTCCTGCAGCTATTTCAAACTCTCTTGGTTTTGGAGGGCATAATGCTTCTTTACTATTTCAAGATTATCCAAATCAATAATGATTTATGAGAATGAAAATTATAATATTATTATTGATGACAATAATATAGATCCTTCAAATTTATCAAACCCAAAAATCTTAAAAATTATTTTACATAATAGAAATGTATCTGATGATAAAGTAAGTGATTTTCTACATAATTGTAATATCGATAAAATTAATCCTTATGAATTTCCTGACATGGAAAAATCTATTGAAATAATTTCTGATTTTATAAATCAAGGGAAAAAAATTGGAGTTTATGGCGACTTTGATGCAGATGGACTTACAGGAACTGCAATACTAATTGAAACAATTGAAAATTTAGGTGGAGTCGCTAAACCATTTATACCTCACCGTGAGGAAGAAGGACATGGAATTTCAAAAAATGGATTAATGAGCCTAATTGATTTTGGTTGTGAACTGATAATAACTGTTGATACTGGAACAAACTCTTTTGACTTAATAGAAAAAATAATCGATGAAAAGAAGATTAATTTCATAATTACAGATCATCATATTCCTGAAAAAAATTCTTTTAGTTACCCAATTTTAAATCCTGTTTTAGATAAAAATATTACTGATTACTCTGGTGCAGGAGTTGCTTGGATTTTGGCTAAAGCAATTTATCAACACTTCGATAAACCTATGAAAGAAGGATTAACATCTCTTGCAACAATTGGTACAGTAGCTGATGTCGCCCCCCTTCTAAAAAATAATAGAATAATAGTAAAAAACGGACTAGTCGAAATAAGCAAATCAAAAAATTTTGCTATAAGTGCATTAAACAATATTTCAGGGAAAAAATTCTTTTTTGAGCCTCCTGAAACAGAATATATTTCCTTTTCTTTAGCTCCAAGAATTAATACTCCTGGAAGAATTTCTGATGCCTACACTTCTTTAAATTTGTTAACCGCTAAAACATCAAAAATTGCTCATAACATTTCACAAAAAATAGAACAAATGAATAATAAAAGAAAATCTTTATCATTAGAATTATGGGAAAAAAAACAGGAAGAAATAGAATCTCAAAAAAACCTTCCAATAATATTTTTAGACTGTAGTGGCTATCCTTTGGGTTTGCTTGGTCCGTTAGCAGGAAGATTAGTAGATGACTTATCAAAACCTGTATTTTGTTTTGCTAAAAAAGAAAATTTATATAAGTTTTCTTCTAGATCAAATGAATCATATAATTTATTCAATTCCTTATCAAAACTTGAAAAATATTTCATTAACTTTGGAGGTCATTCATTAGCAGCAGGTTTCTCAATAAAATCAAATGACTACAAAGACTTTTATAAAGAAATAATAGAAGCTCATGAGCTTAAGTTTCAGAAATCGAAAAAAAATTATAATGTTGATCTAGAAATTAAAATAAATTACCTCAACTATAGTTTATGGGATGAACTCAAGAAACTTTCACCATTTGGAGAAAAAAACCCTGAGCCCATTTTTTTCAGTAAAAACATAAAATTAGATAGTATTAGATCTATTGGTTCAAATAAAAATCATATTTCTGGTAAGCTATCGAATAAACAGGGATGCTTCGATTTTATAGGTTTCAACATCAAGAATCAAAACAAATTTTCAAATTCTAAAGTTAATATTCTATTTAAACTTAGAACTGACTACTGGAATGGTAAAAAACAAAAAAAAATTCAGATAATAGAAATTACAAAAGCCTAGTTTGATGGTCTTGTTTTTACTGAAATAAAAACTACTGAAACAAAAAAACAAATAATAGCTATAAAATGCGCCTCTTGCAATCCCCAAAAATATACTCTGTCTAATCTCACCCATTGTATTAAGAATCTACCAAGGCTATACCAAGCTAAATATACAAACCACAGACTACCATTCGGTTGTAACCTATTTCTAAAAACAACCAAAACTACAAGACCAATAATATCCCATATGAATTCGTAGAGAGCAGCTGGATGCACAGCTGTAGACAGATCCGAACCTAGTGGGAAATGACCATTACTCCAGCTTTCACTTCTAGTTATACATGACATTCCAGGAGAATCAGGATTTGTATAATACCAACCAAAGAAAAAATCTGTTGCTCGAGAACAATGTTCTCCATTGATAATGTCCCCTATTCTTCCAATTGCTTGAGCAGCTAATAGAGCTGGAGCTGCAAAGTCCATCAATCTTCCTATCATACTTCTATCAAGCTTTATGTATTTAGCGTATAAGACTCCTCCAAGTAAACCTCCAAGAATGCCACCCCAAAGTCCTATTCCGCCTCTCCAGATATACAAAAAATTTACGGGGTTTTCAATGTAATAATCTAGGTTATCTAAAATGTGAACAAGTCTAGCTCCAATTATTCCTCCAATAACTCCCCATGATGCTACATTAAAAATCAAATCGTCCTCTATACCATCTTTTCTCGACTGCTTTATAACTAAATAAACAGCCACAGCAACCCCTATTACCGAAAAGAAACCATGCCAAGAGAGAGAGATAATGTCTGTCTCAAAAATCATTGGGTGGAACGGTATTTTAATCATAATTTATAATATTTAATATAAGTTGGTTTGTAACAATAATATGATAAACAATAAATTTCGCTTAATAAAGAAATAATATGAGCTTAGATAGAGAATTAGAAAAATTTTATAATTATATTTCAACTGAAAAAGGATATAGTCTAAATACTCTAGATTCATATTCAAATGACCTAAAATTGCTATCAAATTATTTAGAAAGTAAAAACAAAAAAAGTTGGGAAAAAATTGAAACTTCAGATATTAATAATTATTTTTCATCAATTTCAAATAATTCAAAGACAACATTGAAAAGAAAACATGCTTCTATAAGATCTTTTTTTAAGTTTTTAGAGAATGAAAATCAAGACGTCAATAATATTTTAGAAAAAATAAAAACACCCAAAATAGGATCCCCAATTCCTAAACCTCTTTCAATAAAAGAAATAGAAAAAATAATAAATTTTAAAAATATTAATGAGGAAGATTTTACTAATACTAGTATATTTATATTGATGTATGCATCAGGTCTTAGAGTGAGTGAGGTTATTTTTGTCAAACTAGGCGAGATTGACTTGAAGCAAAAAACAATAAAAGTAACTGGAAAAGGTAATAAACAAAGAGTCTTGCCTATTTACGATGACGCTGCTAATTACATTTATAGTTATATAAATTCTGTGAGAAAAAACTTAACTAACAACCATAGCTATTCTTCAAAACTTTTTGTTAGGAAAAACTCCAAAAAAATAACACGTCAATATGTCTGGAGAAAGTTAAAGGAAAGAACTATTAAGGTTGGAATTAGTAAGAATGTTACTCCACATATGATAAGGCACAGCTTCGCTACACATCTTCTTCAGGGTGGTGCTAGTATAAGACATGTACAAGAATTCTTAGGACACAATTCTGTAGAATCAACTCAGATTTATACAAAAATACCAAATGAAAAATTAATAAAAGATTATAATCTTGCGCACCCTAGAGGAAATAAATAAAATAATATTATAAGGAGAAAAATTTTGCCGGTAATAGCTATAGAAGGTTATCTTGGATCTGGATACCAAACAATTGGTAGGTCAGTTGCTGAGAAATTAGGTATAGATTTCGTTGATCGAGTTATTCTTTCAGAAATTGCGAAAGAAATGGATAAACATCTTGCTGAAATTGTCGACTTACAAACAAAACCTGAAGAAAAATCATTCACTCAAAGAATTACTGATGGATTATTAGGAGCTTTAGAAAAATCCGCACTATCAGGTGGAGGAGCTGATCCATTCTTCGGTCATGGTATTGAAAACCTATTATCATCTCCATACAAAGATTTTCCACATAAAGAAGATTTAGTAGAAAATTTGGACTTTACTAATGCTATAAGAAAAGTAATAACAGAAATAGCAAAACAAGGAAGCGTACTTATTTTAGGAAGAGGAGCCTCAGGAGTTCTAAGAGATGATGAAACTACACTGAAAGTTGGAATTTATTGTGATTTTGATGTACGTATAAAAAAATATGCGCAAAGAGAAGGAATTACAGAGGAAGAATCTAGAAAAAAAATATTAGAATATGATGAAGGGAAAAAAAATTACTATTTGAATATTTTTCAGAAACAACCTTTAGACCCTTCAATATTTAACATAATTTTTAATTCAGAGTTACTTCCTGAAGAAGAAATAATTGATGACATTTGTGATAATGCAAAAAAATATATAAGTAAGAGAAAATAATATGCCAAAAAAGAATAAAAAAAGTAAAAAGAAGACTAAGCCTAATGTTTTTGTTCAGGCAAATAATAACGAAATAAAAAATGAAATAGTTCCTGATGAATCTACAAATGTTGTTATACCAGAAGCTGTAAATAAAAAAATTACAAACGATATAACTATAGTAAATTATTTCCCCAGTGAATTAAAAAAAATGGGTGTTATAACTACTGCAATGATAATAATATTAGGAATCCTAACAGTTTTACTTGGATAGCATAAATTCATACAAAAATAGAATTACTGAGGTCCCTAAAAAACCAGGGGTGTATATTCATTCTGATATTAATAAAAAAGCAATTTATGTTGGTAAAGCCATATCGCTCCATGACAGATTAAAATTTTATTTTTCTAACCCAAAGGATGTAACTCCAAAAGTTAGTGAGTTAATTTCTAGAATATACGATTTCGATTATATAGTCACAGATTCAGAACAAGAGGCATTATTGCTAGAAAATCAACTAATTAAGAAATATAAACCGAAGTACAATGCGAGGTTAAAGGACGATAAATCCTATCCTTATATTAAGATTACAAAATCAGAAAAATTTCCTAAAGTTCTACTAACTAGAAATCCTAATATAAATGATAAAAATAAATACTTTGGTCCTTACACATCAGTAAGTAGTGTAAGGCAAACTTTAGATTTAATATCGAAGATATTTCCTTATCGAACCTGTGATAAAAAAAATGAATATAACTCAAGAGGTTGTTTTAATCTAGAAATTGGAAGATGCTCTGAGGCTTATCATAATAATAATAAAAATATGTATGATAAAACAATTTCTAGCGTTGAAAAATTCTTATCGGGTAAAACTAAATCAATAGTAAAAAATATCAAAAAAAATATGGAGATTGCTTCAGAAGAGCAAAATTATGAAAGAGCCGCCGTTCTAAGAGATAGAATAAATGCTATTGAAAAAATGCTAGAAAGACAGAAGGTTTCAGGAATAAAGAATGAAACTTTCGATATGATTTCGTGTTTTAAGATAAAAAATGAAGGAATGATAATCGTTTTTAATATAATCCAAGGAAGCCTTTTAGCTCATGAAAAATTCAGATTTGAAAATGTAGAAGGAACAGATTCTAACGAATTATTAAGATTGTTTATTTTTGACTATTACTCAAAAAATATTAATATTCCAAATAAAATTTATGTTTCTCATATACCAAGTGAAGATGATGTAATTAGAAAGTTTTTACAAACAAAAATAAATAAAAAAATTTCCTTAATTATTCCAAAAAAAGGATCAAAAAAAAATATTTTGGAGATGGCTACAAGAAATGCAAAAGAGTCTATAAAACAGTGGCAAGTAAAATGGATTAATGACACAAAAAAAACGCAAAAAGCATTGATTGAACTTCAACAAGAAATAGGACTGGATGATATTCCAAAAAGAATAGAATGTTATGATATTTCCCATATCCAAGGTTCAAATGTTGTGGCATCAATGTCTGTTTTTGAAAATGGAGTACCAAAAAAATCTGATTATAGAAGATTTAAAATTTCTGAGGATAAGAACGATGATTTTGAAGCTATGAGAGAAGTGATAACTAGAAGATTTAATAGATTAATAAATAAAGAAAAAAATATAGAAAAAAAAATCGATTCTTTTAATAAAAGACCAGATCTTGTATTAATTGATGGAGGTAAAGGACAGTTAAGCTCTGCTCTACAAAGTATGAATAAGTTAGGAATATCTAACGTACCAATAGCTGGTATTGCTAAGAAAGAAGAGGAATTATTTCTTCCTTTTTCTGAAGAATCTATTATTTTAGATAAAAGCTCTCAAGGTCTCTATCTTATTCAAAGAATTAGGGACGAAGCACATAGATTTGCAATAACATATCATAGAAATCTAAGACAAAAAAAATCTAATAAATCTAAATTAGATCTTATAGAAGGGGTTGGATTAAAAAGAAAAAAAGCTCTAATAAGTCATTTTAAGAGGGTAGAAAAAATAAAAAACTCAAGTATCGAAGAAATTTCTAGTATCAAAAATATAAATAAAAGTTTAGCCGAAAAAATACTTAACGAATTAAACTCTAAATAAATCTAATCTAGACTCCAGAAGCTTAATTGCTGCTAATAAAGATTCTCTAGATTCTTCAACATCTAATTGAACACCACTTAATTCTAACTTAAGGTCTTTAGAAGAAACTTTGGTAATCTCATTTGGCGAAAAATTAGAGTGATGAAGCCTATTATCAATAATAATATTTTTTATTTTTCTGAGAACTTTATTATCAAAATTTTCATCTAATAATCTAGAAATATCCACTAGAGTCGGGGTCATAGATAAATCCCTAGATAATTTATTAAAAATAATGAAATTTCTAGAGGTATTATAAATTTTTTCTAACCTAAGAAAATTATTTGAATTTTTTAGTATTTCTGACGCAAGAAAGGTTGGAGTTATAGGGTTTCCATCTGATATTAGGCCCCAGAGCCTACAGGAAGAGAGCCTAAGGTTGAAAGCACCACCAGATGGGTTATAAGACCTTATTTTAGCAAATTGGTCTTTAGAAATTTCAGTAAGATTTGAAAAAACTAAAGGTTCGACAAATTTTATACTTTCTGAAAGTGAATATTCAGGCAATTTTTGATTTTGTATTATCATAGGTCTCCTTTTTAATGATGTAGGAATTTTAGAGGCATTATGGAGGAAAGTATAATAAATAAGAAAAAAAACAGCAGTAAGAATATTGAACAGATTTAAACCAAAATAAAAAATAATCAAAAACACAAGAGCTCCAAATTAAAACAAAAAATGACAGAAAAACATATTTTTATGTATTTGTATATTAAATTAGCTTGAATTGTTATAGTAATAATTTTTCTAACTTATAATTTATTTATTTTTTTATATTTTGTTTTATTGAAACAAATTTTAGAGATCTAAAATTAATTTATGTTTTGGATTTCATTAATTTATTATTTATTTATTTATCCATTTTGAAAGAAGTAAAAAAAATTCTGGAATATTATTTTTTTGGTTTTTTTTCTTTATTGATATTCAAAAAAGCATTCCGGAGGAATTTTCATCATATTTATTAAATAAATTGTGGTTTTAGACCCTTTTAGTCAATTTTTTGGTCTATACTTAGTTCTCATATGACATCTAATCCTCAAAACAAAAATTCTGATGATTCCGAGCTAAAAATCTGGTCAGCTTTTCTATATTTTGACTATAGAGTACTTTGGCTTTCTGGTGTATCCGCTATGATAACCATGAATCTTAGAATGATCATTACAGCAGTTTGGTTGTATGAAAGAACGGGTTTGGGTTCAACATTAGCTTATTTAGGTTTGATAGAACTTGCTGTAAGAATTCCTTCCAATATGTATGGAGGAGTATTCGCTGACAGATTAGATCGTAAGAAACTTATTGCATTAACTCAATTATCTAGCTTTATATTTATTGGCTTAATGACCGTATTAGAGAGTTTCTCTAACTTAGAAATTTGGCATGTATATCTAGTTACTGCTATCTTGTCAGGAACAAGTGTATTTGGAAACCCATCAAGATCAGCTCTTACTGCTAGAGTTGTTCCAAGAAATGTTTTAGCCCACGCTGTTGCTATGAATACAATCACATGGCAAGTCGGAACAATTATTACTCCTTTTCTTTTTTTTGTTACGTCTTTCGCATGGAAAGAACAAGCTACTGAATCTCTAGTGCTTTCTTTTTGGATTAATACTTTATTTGCGCTTATTAGTGTTGTATCACCATTTTTCATCAGAGAAAGTGGAAAAGCGCTAGATTCTAAAAATCAATCCAATGTGCATAGAAACCTTATTGAAGGATTCAAATATGTAATTGCTCATCCAATACTTCCTGGTTTGTATATTCTAGATATTGGAGTTACGGTAGTTTCATTCTATAGAGAGCTATTTCCTATATTTGCTAAACAGTTATACTCAAGAGGAAGAGATGCAGTAGCAATATTGACTGCATTTAACGCAGTTGGGTCCATAGTTGGAAGTCTTCTAGTTATGTATACACATAAAATTAAACGAAAAGGTGTAATAGTTTTATACGCAACACTCATTTATGGTTTCTTATTGATATTATTTGGGGTTTCTACATCAATCTGGATTGGAATATTTGCTCTAATAGCTTTAGGTGCTGCAGATGCAGTTGGAATGACCATGAGACAAACTATTGTTCAATTAACGACTCCAGATAACATGAGAGGACGAGCTAGTGCAGCTCATTCGTTAGCCGCAATGAGTGCAAATGGTATAGGTAAATGGGAGGTTGGAATTATGTCTGACTACATTGGGGCTGGTAATACAATGGTTTTAGGTGGAATAGTTTCAATTTTTGTTGTTCTAATTATTTGGTATGCTTTATCGGGAGTTAGAAAGTATCAGTACTCTGAATAGTTATTTTTTATTCTCTTCATCAGCCACTAATGCACCTTTTCTTACATCTATTGTCGACAAATAAATAGTTCCAATTACTATCAAAGCCCAAATTATTAGTACTCCAAGTTTTTGATTACTTGTGTTCACGGCTATTACATAGATCAAAGGACCTATGACCGAAGATGCTTTCATAGTAAAAGCATAAAAGCCAAAGAATTCAGCAGATTTTTTTATAGGTGTCATCATAGAGAAACAAGCTCTCGCAAGAGCTTGGCTTCCACCTAAGACTAAACCGCTCAATAGACCTAAGAGCATCCATTGAAATCCAATATGAATATTAAGAGGTTGCCATAGAATGTCTCTTAGTAAGGAAGGCCACGCATCAATCCATCCATCAGATAAACTAGATGCATGATTCTTACTGATCACTCTTGTAGAATCAAGTTCACCTTCAGTAACTACAACAGAAAAAGAGCTAGTAGGCTCATTTTCAACGTAGCTTATAAACGTTTTTAATTCTTCCTCAGAAAACTGCTGACCTTGTTTTTTATGAAAGTTTTCTTCCCAATTAATAACATCAATATTTTCTTCAGTAGAAGAAAATTCTATAGATGAAATAAGCTCATAATTATTGCTATTAGAATCATAGGCGAATTGATAATCATAATCACTATTGTTTGTAAGCTTTAGGGGAGCAAATCCCAATACAAAAATAATAATCACAATCCATCCACTAAGAGCCATAACAAGAGCTTCTTTAGTACCATATCTATCAGCAAGCCAACCAAACAAAATAGATCCTGGGGCAGCAACAAATTGAACAATTAATATAGTTATCATATTGAAAATCAATTGAACACCCAATACATCTGCTCCATATGCACCTGCAACAGACAAAACTGTTTGAACCCCATCATTGAATATATAAAAAGCAATCAAAAATGTAAAAAGATACTTAAATTTTTTAATCTCAGTAAAAGTTTGTCTTAATCTTGAAAATGCTGAAAAAATTATGTTTGAAAAACTCTCGTTTTGTAAATTATTTTCAATATCTGGTTCTGGAACTGTTTTTAGAGTCCAAATCGACCATCCAAACCACCAAATTCCTACAGAAACTATACATAGTCTTGTAACTAAATCTACAGCTGAATCATCTAAATAAATACTTGCTCCTTGTATAAAAATTAGATGCACTAATAATAAAAGTCCTCCACCAACATATCCATATGCATAACCTTTTGTAGAAATTTCACTAGCATATTTACTAGGAGCTAAACTTGGAAGTAAAGAGTTATAGAAAACATTAGCTCCAGCAGCACCAACATTTGCAATAAAATAGCAACCAATCAGCCAAGCCCAAGAATTAGCCACATAAACGGAAAAGAAACTAATTATTGTAAAGAGAGAACCTATTATCATGTAGTACTTCAAAAATGTTTTTTTCAATGGCTTTGTATCAGCTATCGCTCCTAATATAGGACTAGACAAAGCTACAAATAAAGCAGACATAGATACACCTAATGCCCACAAAGAAGATCCTGTAAATGTTATACCTAGAAACTCCGTTCTGCTACCAAAAGTAGCTTGAAATGCAACTACAAAATAAATTGGGAATATTGCTGTACCTGCTGAAGTGAAGAAAGCAGAATTTGCCCAATCATACATACACCATCCAGTTATGGCTTTTCTTTTTTCAGGATCTAAAGATTCTAATGAATCATTTTTATTATTTTTAATCATATTTCTAAACATTATCTAACCTAAAGGAACTTGAGAAGATTATGAAGTATTAGGTTTATTTATCTTTCTAGCAAAAATCCAAGCAAAAATTGCCTCAAAAAATAAAGTAATTGACCAAGCAGAACCGCCTACAATGGCCCCGTAACTTTCAAAATTCTTAAATATCAATATACCTGAACCTAATGTGATAATTAATACTATAAATCTACAAATATTTATGTATATGATTGGATTTGTTGATTTTGAGTTCATTATTATTCCAACGTATAACTGCTCCATGACCAAAAATGGAGGAAGAAACGATAACAATCTAAAGACTATCAGTGTACTTTTATATAATTCTCCATCTAAATTAAATATACCTGAAAAAATCAGATGATTTATTGGATTTATCCAAGCAATAAAACTACATAAAAACAGGGTAAAGAATCCCACAAAATATGAAAATCTTCTAATCTTGAAGTAGTTATATCCGTTTGATATTAGGGACAGAATTGTAGATTGACATCCATTGATTGTAAATGAAACCGCACCAAAAATTCCAAACCCTACATTTACTGCAGAAATTGAAACTTCAGGATTTTCTAATCTAGTCAAACAAGCATTAACAGCTGGCATTGTAAAAGCAGGTATAAAAGCTGCAAATAACAATGGAATAAAAAACTTAAACAAGTCTCCAACAAAAAAAACCTCTTTCACAAATTTAGATGTTGAATCGAGTATATATTTTCTTACCAAAAATAAAATAAGTATAGTTTCTATAAACAATGAATAGGTGAAAGCTGATATTCCAAGCTTGTAACCTTCATAACCAAGTATAAAAAATAATAATGCTAACAAAAATGTACTTATAAAGCCAAAAATTGTTCCAAACCATATTAATGAAGACTTAGACGAAACTATTGAAATAGCATAAAGATGCATTTTTATAACCAACAAAAATGGTATGTAAAATCCTGTTTTCAGACAACTTTCAACGTTATTTCTTAGCTCACCTTCAGTCGCAAAGATTTTTTCAAGAAAAATATTTGAAACAGGTGTAAAAATAATAAAAATAGAAATCAACAAGCAAATTAAAGAAATTAAAATTACAAAAAAATGGATTTTTAATTTGTTTATACTCCTGTAATAAACAATTGTTAATTGTTGAATCCTTAAATTTGGCAATGCTACAAGAAATAAGATAGAAATAGCTATAGAATATGCACTAATTGAAATTTCTGGGTCATCTGTTCTTCCCATTATTGCATTTAAAACAGGAGATAAAAATTGAGTAATAGATAAGTTTATAGAAGTTGGAACTAGTATTGCAAATGCAAATAGATAAAATCTATCAATAAAAAAAAAATTCTTGTTCAAGCTTTATACTTTCTTTATTTCAAAGTTTTCTTCAAATGATTTTTCTAATGTATTTTCTAATCTTCCTTGAAATTTATCAGAGTAAATTGATATAGTATCCCCAGGCATAAACTTCCATTTTCTTGTTGAGAATGATAGTTGACTTGTTCCAAAAAAGTGAAGATGAATATCTCCAGGATTTCTATGTATGTCATACTTAAAGTGATGATACTCCATATTATCCAAACTATGCGACATATATTCTTCTCCTGATTTTAATTCACCACTGCTGTAAATCAAACTACCGTCTCTTTTTATATCACATTGGATAGTTACATCTGAAAAATTTAGAGAAGTATTTATGGATGGACCAACCGAACAATTTCTCAATTTTGAATGGGCTAAGTATAAATAGTTGATTTGTTCTGTTTCATGATCTGAGAATTCATTTCCTAGCGAAAATCCAACTCTGACGGGATTTCTATTTTTATCAATTACATAACAGCCTACAACCTCAGGTTCTTCTCCACCATCTAGTGAAAATGAGGGCAAAAGAATATTTTCCTTATGACCTCTAATGTTAAATCCATTACCCTTATAGAACCACTCAGGAGCCACTCCTATTTCTCCAGAAGAAGGCTTACCACCTTTTAGTCCCATTTCAAACATTTTAGCTGAGTCTGTTTCATCTTTTTTTGATTCATCATCATTATGCATCATATCTCTTGATTTTACTGAACCTGTATGTGTAAGACCTGTACCTGAAATAAATAATCTATATGGATCTGGATGTGTAAGCGGAGGCAAAATAATAACATCAAATTTTTGAGGATTACTTAAGAGTTCATCATAACTAAATTCAAAAAGAGGACAATTTTTAATTTTCTCCTCTAAAAAATCTTCTAGATTATAAGAATTATTTATTATCTCCATAAACAATTTATAGCTAGTATCAATATCTCTATTATTAGCAGTCAAATTTATGATTTGATCTCCGTGAATAACACCAACAGCTATAGAATTATTTGGAAACTTTAATTGTATTAAATTCATGTTAACCTCTCGATAATTATTAGAATTAGTATTTTTTTTATTCGATAGAAATTTTTTGATAATAATACAATATATAAAAAAATAATAAATTTATGTTCAAATGAGTAATAATTTGCAAATTTTAGTAATTAACGGACCAAACTTAAATATGCTTGGTAAAAGAGAAACAGATATTTATGGCACAAGAACTTTAGATCAAATTACATCTGATCTAGAAAAACAAATAAATGACTCTAGCTTATCGTTAGATTTTTTTCAAAGTAATCATGAAGGGGAAATATTAGATTTTATGCATAAAAATAATAATAAAGTTGATGGATGCATTATAAATGCTGGAGCTTTAACCCACTCTTCAACTGCGCTTCACGATGCGATTAAGTCCGTAGATTTTCCTTGTGTAGAAGTACACATGTCTAACATATACTCTAGGAAAGAAAGTTGGAGACAAAAATCCTTGATTGCACCTGTAGTTATTGGAACGGTTCAAGGATTTGGTGAAGGAAGTTATAAGGCCGCTCTAGAGCTACTAGTAAAGTTTATAAGAAACTAGAAATTTTTTCCCCACTCATCGTAGTTGAAATTTTTATTTAATGGGTTTCTTTCTCTTTTTTGTTTATGCTTTTCCAATAGTCCTTTTGAAAGATTATCTACATTACCTTCCTTACCAATTACAAGAAGAAATGCAATTTGACTATAGTTGGGTATTTTTGATATTTCCTTTACTTTTTCTTCATCCCAGCCTCCAATTGGATGAGACTGAAGACCTAATTCAGCTGATCTTATCATTGCATTTTCCCCTGAGAATCCGATATTTAGAAATGTTTTTGGTGAAATATTCTGATCATTTTCGGTACAAAAAATCATAATTAATCCTGAGTTCTTAGCCCATTCTTGATTGCCTTCAGACATAGCCTTGATTAATTTAACAAAATTACTGGAAGATCTCTTAACAGCTATTATCTTCCATGGTTGAAGATTTCTAGATGAAGGAGCCCAAATCGAAGATTGGATAATCGAATCTATATCTTCTTTAGACAATTCTTGAGGACTAAAATTTACCGAACTATTTCTCTTAAAAATTGCTGAATCTGACATTGTATAATCTCCTATACTTTATGTTTGTTTTATTGTAACCTTTTCTTTTAAATCCTACATTACTTTAAGGCAAAAAAATGATTTATGAATTTAGAACATATCAAATTAAAACTGGTAGTCTACCCACTGTTATAGAAAAGTTTGAAGAAAAAATAGAAGGTAGAAATAATATCTCAAAAATTGGAGCTTTTTGGTTTACTGAAATAGGTCCTTTAAATCAAATAATACACGTTTGGCCCTACGAAAATATTGAGCATAGAAATAAATCTAGACAGGAAGCAGTTGAAAAAAAGTTATGGCCACCCGATGCTGCGGAATATATGGTTAGTATGAATTCTGAAATTTGGAACCCTGTGTCATTTAGTCCATTATTTACAGATAGAGAAATAGGACCTTTTTTTGAAATAAGAATGTACACATATGAACCTGAGCAGATAGACAAAATTCTTGTACCATGGGAAGAAAAATTAGAAGCAAGAAATAACCTAGCTCCACTTGTTGGAGCATTTATCTCAGAAATTGGAGACGTTAATAAATTTATGCATATATGGGCTTATAAAAGCCTACAACATAGAACTGAAGCTAGAGAAAAATTTAGTTCTATTGGTTGGCCTCCAAAGTCTAATGCGAACCCACCATTGAAGATGGAAAATAAAATAGTTATGGCAGCTGATTTTTCACCGATCAAATAAATTAAAATGAAAAATTATTTTGCCTTAAGTTTTCATAAGCTATTATTGAAACTGAATTACAAATATTAATGGATCTTATATTTGGAAACATTGGAATAAATATTTTACTATCTTCGTCAAAAGCATCTAATATAGATTTTTTAATTCCGCTACTTTCAGAACCAAAAATATAAGCATCATTAGAATTGAAGTTACAATCTGCGTAATTTTTTTTTGCTTTTGTATCAGTTAAGTATATTTTTGAATTATTCTCTTCTAGAAAGTCATCAAAATTATTATGGGTATGTACAATTGATAAATCAAAATAATCTAATGATGCTCTTCTGAGGTTTTTATCATTTAATGTAAATCCTAGGGGTTTTATCAAATGTAATTCTGCATTTATATTTGCACAAAGCCGGATTATATTACCAGTATTATGTGGTATTTCTGGTTCAATTAGTACTATTTTGATAAATATGCTCCACTTAATTCATTTATCTTTTTTTTCAATGAATCTAACGTATCTATAGGAAGGTCACAAATATAGTTTTTGCAAATATAAACTTTATTTTCTTTATCTTTTCTTCTTCCATCCATTATAGGAAGATAGAAATCTGGATTATTTGGATCTATAGAAATAATAATTGTAGTTGGTATATAAGACGACAATAAAATTCTTAATGAATCAGAATAAAATCTTTCTCTTTTATCTCCAGAAATAAAAATTTCTGAGTTTTCCTCTTCCATTAGATAATAAAGTTTGAACCAAGAAGGAAGATCCAAAGGACTTTTATTTATTAGATTAGAAGCAGATTCCATCGCTTCTCCAACGATTTTTAGATATTTATCATCATTAGTAAATCTATAACATTTATATAAATTTTGAGCTGCAACTGCTGCAGAGTTTGGAATCATAGGATCAAAAAATCCTTTAGGTCTAATTATAAGATCACTTTCATCAGAGGTATCATAAAAAATCTTATCCTTATTGCTCCAAAATTGATTTATAGTATCGTCACAAAGTTCTTTTGCTAGATAATACCACTTTGAGTCCTGAGAAGAATTATAAAGATCAAATAATGCTTTAGAAAGATATGAGTAATCTTCAAGAAAACCAATTTTTCCTGTTCTTGTATGGATAAGAGCATTTTTTTTCCTGAAATTTTTTAGNATTGATTTAGCTGTATTTGTAGCTTGTTCCAAAAATTTTTTATCTCCTGTAACGTTATAAGCATTACATAAAGAAGATAATAGTAATGAATTCCAGGAATTTATAAATTTTTTGTCAGTATTGGGCTTAATTCTTTTATTTCTTATATTTATGAGTTTTTGCTTTGATGATTCTATGATGGTCTCTAGGTCTTTTTCAGGAATATTTTTTTTTGCAGAAATCTCCTTCAAAGAGTTAGTTATGTATAAAATGTTTTTTTTGTCTAAGTCTCCTTCCTTTGAAATATTCCAGTAATCTTTTATGAATTCAAAAACATTTTCTGAAAAAATACTTTTGAGTTCATCATAAGGCCATGTATAGAACTCTCCTTCTTTTCCTTCTGAATCTGCATCTTGAGTTGAGTAAAATAAATCTTCATCAGATTTCATTTCGTTTTGTAGAAAATCAACTGTTTGATCTAAAGCTTTTCTGATTTGCTTATTTTTTGTAATCATTAGAGAAAAGCATAGAATATTTAGAATGAGAGCATTATCGTATAGCATTTTTTCAAAGTGAGGAACTTTCCAATCTCTGTCGGTTGAATATCTAGAGAAACCTCCTGCGAGTTGATCAAAAATTCCACCATTTATCATCGAACCTAGAGTAAGTTGCCCCATGTCATAATATTCATTTGATCTGAGTTTTTTTCCCAACATGAATAGAATCTCAATTTTGGAAGTTTCTGGAAATTTAGGAAAATTTCCAAATCCTCCTTTTTCAAAGTCAAAAGTATCTTTTAATTGATTTTGAATTTTTGAATATAAATTATCAAGAGTAATCTCATTCTTTGAAACATTTTCAAACAAATTTCTTAAACCATCATAAACTACTGATGAATGCTCATTTACGCTTTTTCTATTTGTTTGATATATCTCAACTATTTTTGCTAAAACTGACGTAAATGCAGGTATATTGTGTCTATCATATTTTGGGAAATATGTTCCAGCATAAAATGGAACCCCATCACTATTCATAAAAATTGATGCTGGCCATCCTCCTCCTCCACTTATCATTTGAATTGAAGCCATATATATAGAATCTATATCTGGTCTTTCTTCCCTATCGACCTTTATAGAAATAAAGTTCTGATTAAGTATTTTTGCTGTTTCTATGTCTTCAAAAGACTCTTTTTCCATAACATGACACCAATGACAACTTGAGTATCCTATAGATAGAAAAATAGGTTTATCCTCTAATTTAGCCTTATCAAAAGCTTCTTTTCCCCATGGAAACCAGTCAACAGGATTGTTTGAATGCTGAAGTAAATACTCTGACTTTTCATTGGATAGTTTATTCATTCCTAAAAATCTACATCAATGCTTACAGGACAATGGTCAGAACCTTGTATTTCAGAATGAATATTTGATGACCTTAGATTTGTTGAGAGAATTTGTGATGCACAAAAGTAATCTATTCTCCAACCAACATTTCTTGATCTTGCCCCACCCATGTAGCTCCACCAGGTGTAATTATCACCTTCTGAGTTGAAATGTCTAAATGAATCTATAAAGCCATGTTTGACTATATTTTCAAAACCTGTTCTTTCTTCTATAGTAAAACCTGCATTTCTCTCGTTAGATTTTGGATTCTTTAAGTCAATCTCCTTATGTGCAACATTTAAGTCACCACAAAATATTACAGGTTTAATTTTTTCAAGTTCAATTACATAATTTAGGAAATCAATATCCCACTCATTTTCTCTGTAATTGAGTCTTGAGAGATCTCTCTTAGAATTAGGTGTATAAACAGTTACTAAGAAAAATTCTTTATATTCTAAAGTTATTACTCTGCCTTCATTGTCATGTTTATCAATTCCTAATCCATTAATTACGTTTAATGGATCTAATTTTGAAAATATCAGTGTACCTGAATATCCCTTTTTTTCAGCACTATTCCAGAATTGTTTATAGCCTGGAGTATTTATTTCAACCTGAGACTCAGAAGCTTTAGTTTCTTGAATACAAAATATATCTGCATCAATTTGATTAAAAAAATCTAAAAAACCCTTTTTTAAGCAAGCGCGAATGCCATTAACATTCCAAGAAACTAATTTCATATTATCCTCAATAAATTTGAATAGTGAACCTTACTCTAATTATGATAAATGATTATTCACACCTCTGAAAGCACCTCTGAGACAAACAAATAAAAAAAAACAACAAATGCTAAACAACATAGCAAAATTATGCCTTTTTAAATTAAATTTTTGACAAAACTTGTTGCTAATTTCGTTTATTTTTGACAATCCTAAAGAGTATAATTTGAACTAGAAATATAAAAAAAAGACAATATTAAGTAATTGAATGAACAATAAAAAAACATTATTTTCTATAAAAAAAGGCGTAATTTATAACGGGACAACGCATGAAAAGAAAAATTACGTCCAATCATTAGGTTTTATGGTATCGGCATCTTTTGGAGGCAATGCTGGCTATAGGCAAGTTTTAGAGGCTGTTGAATCAAAAATTGATGGAAAGATCTCCCGCAGGAACATTAGAGGGGCTATAAAGGATCTAAATAAGGTTTATCCAATTGAATTCACTGGTAATAAGCAGATCGAAACTATAAAAATAAACAGAAATCTATTAGAGAAACAATTAGTTAATAACTCTCAATCAAATATTTTTAGATATATCTATAAAGAATCTGAAGAAATTAAAGAGTTTATTACTAATGAATTCTCTATGAATGAAAGACAGTTCTATAGATTGATGAATGGGGAAATTGGAATTTCAAACAAAAAAAACTTTTTCATTTTAGCTGCTTTTATATCAATTTTTTTATCCAATGATCAAAAATTTAAGTATTATCCTATATTCAGTCAAAAAATACTTGAAAATCAAATAGGGTATATTTTTTCAAAAACCACTCCCCTATTTGCAATAAATCCTACCCTAGAAGAAATACTTAGTTTGAGTTTTATTATGAATAGAGATGTACTAATTTATTACTATTCCAAGATTTGCAAAGAATTAAATTTTAGCGGCGAAGAGTCTTATAGAGTCATAAAATTCTTATCTGAAAAAGATGTAAAAAGATACAAAATAAACCAAATGAAATTTTTAGATTTTTTTCATACTATGGATAATAATGGTGAATTTATAGATCCTGAAACTATTATAAGAACCAGTAATTTAGCTATAGATAAAAGAATTAAGATAATACCAAAAATCGAGAGAGATATAGTTGAATCATCACCAGAACTTTTTACAAATATGTGGGAAGAATCTAAAAAAAATTTAAATATATTGAGAAATGAAGTAAGTAAATTAATAAATTCTAGAAAAAGCATAAAAAGGGATCTTCTAAATGATAAACTTGCTGATTATTTAAGATAAGATTTCTATTATTAATTGCAAACAATGGAGTTGAAAAATTAATAAAAATCAAGAGAGAATAAATAAAATATTTGCTACAGAGGCATCGAAACCTATAATAAAAAAATTATCAATTTCTATTTTTCTGATAATTCTAACTAGTTTTTTCGCCCAAATGAGGTTTTTCTTACCTGACAATCCTGTTCCAATAACATTTCAAACCCTAGGCATACTTATGATGGGTGGATTACTTGGACCAAAATGGGGTTTTGGATCTTCGTTGTCATATGCTACTTTAGGATTTATTGGAGTACCTTTATTCCAAGGAGGAAATGGAGGATTCGAATATACTACAGGTGTCACTGGAGGGTATATTATTGGATTTGTATTAGCTTCTACAGTAGTAGGATTCCTGGTTGAGAAGGGGCTTACTGAATCAAAAAGTATATGGGCCTACTTGGTTGGAACTGTCCTTGTTTATGTCCCAGCATTAATTTGGTTATCTCTATTAGATTTTAGCTGGCCAGAAGATGGAAAACTTCTTTCTCAAGCAGTATATCCTTTTATAATCGGAGATGTAATTAAAGCAATAGTAGCCTCACTACTTACAATTGGAATATTTAAGTCTAAATTTAGAAATTTCATAAATAATTGAAAAATGAAATAAAATTACCAACAGGTTGGCTTAATTTATTAAGTAATGAATTCTCAAAGAAATATATGTCTGAAATAAAGACTTTTCTTTATAGTGAGTACAGTAATAATAAAATAATATATCCAAGCAAATCACTAATATTTAATGCTTTTAATTTATGTGATTTTGATGATGTAAAAGTAATTATTTTAGGTCAAGATCCGTATCACGGGGTAAATCAAGCTCATGGTTTAAGCTTTTCTGTAAGAAAAAATATTCCTTTTCCCCCTTCATTGAAAAATATAATCAAGGAGTTAGAAACTGATGTTGGGACTAAATTTTGCCAAAACGATGGCGATTTGTCTAGATGGGCAAATCAAGGTGTTTTTTTATTAAATACCACTCTAACTGTTGAAAAAAGTAAGCCATTATCTCACTCAAAAATAGGCTGGGAGTTTTTTACAGACAAGGTGATTAAAATACTAAGTGAAAAAAAACAAAATCTTGTTTTTATATTATGGGGGAAACATGCTCAAAGCAAAAATAATATTATTAATCACTCAAAACATCTAGTTATTTCATCTGCTCATCCATCACCTCTATCTGCTTATAGAGGTTTTTTTGGAAGTAAACCCTTTTCGAAAGCTAACAAATATCTATCATCAAAGAATATAAAGAATATTGTTTGGTAAAATTTAATCCTCTTTAAATTATGAGAGAACCGATTTTTTGAGGGACTTATCTATCGGTTCTCATATTTTAATTCTCTGATGTGACCATAGAACTATCTACTGTATTAAAATTTTGTCTTATTAAGATAACAATGCCTGAAAGGTAATATGACACGAAATTAGAAAAAGAAAAAAAAATACATATAATCAAAAATTGAGAACTGATAAAACTTAATTCACTTTTTCGTTAACAAATATCAGTTCTCACACAAAAATGTATGTTTTCATATATTTTTTTTGTAAAAAAAATGTTCTAATTTAATGGTGTTATTAATTAAAAGGAAAAAATATTGGATATTTATGTAGGTAACTTGCCTTGGAAAGTGGATGACAAAGAACTAGATGAGCTATTTTCTCAGTATGGTGAAGTATCAAGCGCTAAAGTAATTAAATACAAAGACTCAAATCGTTCAAAAGGGTTTGGCTTTGTTGAAATGGATGATGATTCTGCAGCTAAAGCTATAGAAGCTTTGGAAGGTTTTGAGTTGGATGGACGTCCATTAAAAGTAAATCAGTCTAGAGGAAAAGATAACTAAATATCCTATTCATATATAGATGAGTCACCCCAATTTCAAGCAGAAAATTATCTCGAGGGTAGAAGAATTTTTTATACATCTAAATCATTCAAGTAATAATTTAGATTTAGGATATTTAAACAAATGTTTAGTTGATTTGGAATCAGATTTCCAAATCTTAACAAACTACATCCAAGATGAAAGATTAAACTTACAGTTAGAGGGTATGGTTATAACACCTCAAACTGAAAAAAGACTTTCAAATGCTGAAAAGTTATTTAAGTCAGTTCAGTCTGAGTTTAAAGAATTAAGAAAGTTATTAGAAAACTCTGATTCAAAACTTATTGATAAAAAAATTATTATTAATAAGTTTGATAAGTATATTTCTCCAAAAATAATTTGGTTATTTGAAGAAGAAAAAACTATTGAGTATACAGCTTTAAAGCATTTATATGAAACTGGAGAAATAAGATAGATTGACAACTAATTTTCTTTTCTTTTCAAAATCTGCAATACTATAATTCCTTAATTATGAAAAATAGAAAATCATTAGAAATTAAAGATTATAAGGTAATTTATAAAGATAAAACAGGAGAGATTGTTGACAAAGAAACTTGGCTAGAAATAACCGAAGATAAATCTTACATTATTAGAGATATATCAAATCACAGAAAAAAAGGTTGAAGCCATGCATTCGTTCCTTCAGATGAACGAATCACGACTCTGCAATATTTTTTCATCCCATGTGTAGAAATTCTTAATTCATCTCCTTCAGACTCATGAAAAACTAATCCTGAATCATTTATAACTCTAAAGGTATACTTTTGCTTTTCTTTTGGTGGTCTTTCCTTGACTTTCAAATAAATCTTCTCTTTTGAAATATCGAGTGTTTCAAGTTCAATACCTGTTGATGAGTAGAAATCCCCTTTTTTCATTGCTTTTATAATATCAGGAACTGAAAGTGAATCTGAATTTACAAAAACCCATCCCCTGCCAGGATTTGACCTGGTTGATGAAAACTCTTCAGTAAAATGATGAGCATCATCACTCGCAACTCCGTAAATAAGTTTTCCTGATGATAAAATNTCATCCCACATTTCTTCAGTAGATAAAGAATACAAAGATCCTTCATTATTTGCATGCATATGTCCATTAAAAACTTCAAAGGCCCAGGCATCATCAGAATATTTTATGTCATCAACAGAAACCCACCATTGATAATTAGGATGATTAATACTAGCTATACCATTTTGTGAATTTATTTTTCTTACTATGTCATTAATTGCATCAACGTTATTTTCATATGAGCCAGGAAGAATAACTTTCTTAATTCCTAAACCATTTATATGTAAAGCCGCTGGACTTCCATTTATTTCTCTTATTGTTATTTCTTCTCCAGGAATCAACAATGGCCAGTTTTTGGAATCATCATCTAAAATAGTTAAGTGGTTATGATCAGAAAGTACTAAAAAGTCATAATTATTTTTTTTATACCAACTTGCAACATGATCTGGAGATGAGTCTCCATCACTATTTGTAGTATGAGTATGAATGTTTCCCTTAAACCAAGCCATTTACTTAATTTCCTTTATTTTTGGTGTTATTATTTTTATACACATAATTTGAGTTTAATGAACCACTTAAAAAAAATTATTTCCTTATTTTTTAAGTTCCCAGTATTATCTGCTGGATTCCTAATTTTTATCACATTATTAGGAATATTTGCTCCTATAATAGCTCCTTATGACCCTTACATTGCAGATACAAGAGCCAGATTACAACCACCAGGTGTTATTAGCGGTAAATACAATTTACAAAATTATGATCTTATAAAATCTAAAGACCAAATTAATCAAAAACCTCGTTGGGAACAACTTCTTGAATTAGAAAATACAAACAAGGAAATAAAAACAATTCCAGAAAAATCTAAAGGAACCATTGAATTTAAGTTAGGACCTAATTCTAATTTCGTAGATGTAAATAGAAATGGTAATTATCTAGACGAGATAGTATTTGATGATTTTTCTAATTGCTTAGGATTATCACAAAATGATTGCCCAAAACCAAACTTAAGATACACAAAAATTTATAAAAAAGATGCAACTGGATATATAGATTTTATTGCAGAAGAAGAAATTATCGATCAGAAGAACGATATAATTTCTCTAGATCTAAGCGTAATAAGAGAAGATACAAAAAAGTGGCCGTGGTGGCCAAGTGGATTATATATATTAGGAACAGATACTATCGGAAGAGATTACTTTTCTAGATTGATTTATGGAGCTAGATGGAATCTAACCTTAATGCTTATAACTGGAGTTATAGGCAGTTTTATTGGTAGTAGTTTAGGAATGTTAGCTGGCTGGTACGCATTTAGACCTAAGTATAGATGGGTAATCGATGAAACTATACAAAGAATAGTTGATATTACTAGTGTCATTCCGATTTTACTAATAGCAATAATGACAACACTTATACTAGGTAATAAAATTTGGGTTTTTTCAATAATTCTTATTTTATTTACTTGGCAAAATTTTGTGAGAATAATTAGAGCAAAAACTCTAACAATTAGAGAATATGATTATGTTAATTCTTCTATTATCTCAGGAGCCAGTACGTTTAGAATTATTACTAAGCACATTTTACCTTCGCATTTGAATGATATTTTTGTAATTGCAACTTTCAACTGTTCATTAATTATATCTCTAGAAGCCGTTTTATCTTTTTTTGAAATAGCCATACCAAGACATTGGACTGCTTGGGGTAATATAATAAAACTTTCTGTTGAATACTGGAATTGGGGTTGGTGGGATGGAAATTATTTATACAGGTATCAAACCTATATTCCAGTAAGTTTGATAGTTCTCGTAGTATTTTCTTTAAATTTTCTGGGAGATTGGTTCAGAGATAGACTTGATCCAAAATTAAGACAAATTGAATAAAAGATCATATTTTTTTATGTTATGATCAAAAAAAATATATTTTCAAGGTATGAATAAATACGAAAAAAAAGCAATAGAAACTGCTCTGTATTGGAATGAGGAGGGTTTCAATAAAAGAAATAAAAAAATTACCGTAGAATACTTACATTTTCCTCATGTGAGGTTATGGGAAAATAAATTTTCAATTTTTGAAAATGCAGAAGCATTTCTTAAGGGATTTGATATTCAAACAGAAAATCTAAAAAAAGAAGGTTGGGATCATACTGTAACTCTAGATATAAAAGCTGTTCAATCAGAAGAAAAAAAGGTTCATCTATTATTACATCAATCTAGAAGGAATAAAGAAGGAAAAGAATATCATAACTTTCAAACTCTGTGGATTCTAACAAAAATAAACAACAAATGGGGAATTCAATTTAGATCATCCTTTTTAGAAGGCGCATCACAAGTTTCAGATCTAAGAATTTAGTACCATAGAATATCAGTAAAACTTGTACCTAGAGCAATATCAGATCCTAATGCAAGCCCTAAAGCTATGCTTAATAAACCAAATGAACTAATAATATAATTGCTCAATCTATCTGAAGAATTATACCTGAATGGCAAAGCTAAAATTATTGTCATTATTGACATAGATAACATAGTCCCAACAGAAAATAAAAACAAGAAAAGTATACCAGCAAATATACTTGGGGTTGTTGGTAAAATTGCAAGCATTACGGCAGCACTACCTGCCATTCCATGGATAAGACCAATTATAAATGATTTAGGTCTAAAAAAAGGAAATAATGTAAGAAATGGGTGACTTTGATCATGATGATCAACACTTTCATCTTTGTGGTCATGAGAACCATGAATATGTGTATGCTCTTGATCATGGTTGTGTGCATGAATATGCATTCTTCCATTTAAAATTTTGTAAAAAACTTGAGCTCCTAATAAAACTAACATTATTGCTACACCAAATTCAAAATAAGTAGCTACTGATTCATATGCATCCATCAAACTGTCTTTTATAAACAAAATTAAGATACCTAATATTAGTAATGGAGTAGAGTGGCCAAGACCCCATGAGATACCAACCCATAAAGATTTGAAAACATTCTTAAAATTTTTAGCCATCGTAGAAACTGCAACTACATGATCTCCATCAGTTGAATGCTTAAATCCAAGAAATAACCCTAAAAATAGTGAAGAAAATACACCAGATATTTGTATTAAATCATTATCCATAAAAATGATAGTTACCTATAACGTTGATATCATAATAACAAATTGAATTAGAATAATTATTTATAAATGATACGTATTAAAATAATTTTGTTCTTACTAATAATGTTTGGATTTTCTTATATTTTAGAAAGAATAACAAAGGATAGGTTACAAAACAATTTTAGATTGAGAATAATAATTTTTTCAACGATTGTTTCATCATTTGGTTTTGTACTAGGTTTTATTATATTTTACTTACTGTCATAAATTATTTCTAAAAAATATAAATTAAAAGGACAGTTTTATGAAGATAACAGATATAAAAGTTTTCAAGATGTCTGCTCCTGCTTGGCATAAATCAGAAACAAATAATTGGCTTTTTGTAAAAATTTATACTGACTCAGGGATTTATGGAGTGGGGGAAGGAAGCTTGCAGTATAAAGATGCTGCATTAGAAGCGGAAATTTTAGACTTTGGAAAATTTCTTGTTGGTAAAGACCCTTTTCAAATAGAATTTATTTGGACTTCTCTCTACAGAAGAGTGACTTGGACAGGTGGAGCCGTTACCATGAGCGCAATAAGTGCAATCGACTTAGCCTTATGGGATATAAAGGGAAAAGCTTTGGATGTTCCAGTTTATGAATTATTAGGCGGAAAAGTAAGAGAGGAAATTCCAGTTTATGCTAATGGTTGGTTTGAGGGATTAATTTCACCAGATGAACATTCTAAAGCTGTAAATAAGGTAATAAAGGATGGGTACAAATGTTTAAAATTCTATCCTTTTATTGGTAAATATAGTATAGAAAACCAAAACTTAAATAAGGGTATAGAGCTTGTTAAAGCAGTTAGAGAAACNGTAGGTGAAAATGTTCAAATAGGTATTGATATTAGGGCTAGATTAGACTTTGGAAGTGCACTTAAAGTTCTTAATAATTTAACTCCCTTTGATATTTCTTGGGTTGAAGAACCTATTCAATTTGAAAATGTGGAAGTTTTAGGAAAATTAGCAAACAAAACTAACATACCAATCTCAACAGGTGAACAGTTATATAATAGATGGGAATACCAAAGACTTTTTGAACAAAAAGCTATTTCTATAGTACAACCAGATATATGTCATGCAGGAGGATTATCTGAGTTAAAAAAGATATCAAACGCTGCAGAAACATATTATGTGAGCGTTGCTCCTCATAATTCTAATGGACCTATTTCAACTGTAGCAAGTCTACATCTAGACATGAGTATACCAAATTGCTATAAACAAGAAATATTCGTAAGTTTTCTTGAAGGATACAAAAAAGTTCTAACAAATAATATTAGTATAGAAAATGGCTTTGCAACAATCCCTGATGGTCCTGGATGGGGAACAGATATAGACGAAGTAGCACTTGAAGAGTTTCCTCCATCAGAATATACTTCTGTAGAATCAGAACCATACAAAGATTTTTTCTGATTTATACTTATTTAGTCAGTGCCCTACCTATGAGAATTGACCAAATCGTATAGATTATAAAACAAAGTCCTGCAATGCCTTGGAATAAAGTTCCTGATTCTGGTGAAAAAGGAAGTATAAAATTTGTCAAAAATACAATCGTTGCTGCAATAAAAGCAAGATACGAAATATTTTTATTCACTTCATTTCGCGTAGATGCAGCTAATGCCAAAATCATTCCACCAATTCCAAAAGATATTGATGACATAATATTAATTCCAAACCCCAATCCAGCCATGTCACTATTTGTTATTATTTCGGATGAAAATCCAATAAAAATAGAACTTCCTATTGTCCAACCTACAGTTGCAATTAGAAAAAATGGAAGCCCTACTCTTGCCAAACCAAATCCATTACTTCCTTGCATACTTTGAATATAAAACATTATTCCTGAAAATAAAGTTATAAGTCCAACGGGAACTAAAATACCCGTTAATATTCCTAAGGAAGAATTATTAGCACTTATTTTCATCTGACCCACAAAATCCAATGGTTCTGCAGATCCACCAATCTGTAGCACACCACCCGGTTGTATAAAAAAGCAAACTAAAGCTAAGATTGGACCAAATATCAAACTATATCCAGCTAATTTTTTTGCATCTAAATTACCCATATTAACCTCTCTAAATTAATTTAGTGAAATTATACTCTATGTGAAAGAAGGGTTCAATTAAGTCTACTAAGAGATACTTAATTATATTTTGTTGGGCCAATCTACTGTAATACCATCAACGTCTAAAAGTAAAAAATTTTTCGATTCTTCAATATTATTAAATCCCCAAGAACTAATTACGAGTTTATATTTTTTTAATTTTTTGATTAATTTTTCATTAACTATCTTATAGTATGGGAAAATACCATCTAATTTATATTTCAAAGTAAAATCTAGTATTTCTTTATTGATTTCTTTGACAAGAAAACCGATAAATAAATCTTCAGAAAAAATCCTTAAGGCTTTTATTTGATCAGGTAAAAAAGAACAAAAAATTATCTTTGGATTAGTTGAATTACTCTTATATATCTTATCTTTCCAATACTCATTATCTGAAATTATTTTCAAAACTTGAGAAACTAATTCAGATTCTTTGCCTTTGATTTCTACAACTAAATTGATATCTTTATATCTATTTAAAAGTTCTTCAAAAGTTGGAATTTTGGAGTATTTAAAATTTCCTGAGAACCAAGATCCAAAATCTAGTTTTTTTATTTGATTCAATGTTTTTTGAATAACAAAACCTTTGCCGTTACTGGTTCTTTCAACTGTATCATCATGAATTATAACTACTTGATTATCTTTAGTTAGCTGAACATCAAATTCAATATATTCGATTCCATTAGAAACAGCTAGATCAAAAGAATCAAAAGTGTTCTCAGGAGCTTCTGATGATAAGCCTCTGTGTGCAACTATAAATGCCATTTTATGTATTTTATTTTTTTCGTGATATATTTGTTTCTAATATGATAAATAATATTTTCAAGATAACAATCAGTATAATGACTCTTTTGATTTTGTGTATAAGTGTCTATATGGCAATAATTTTAAGCTTAGATTATTTTGANGATGAAAAATCCTCTTCCAAAAACTCTGNGAGTCGTAAAGAGCAAAGAATGATGCCTGATATGATGAGACCTACTCATCAACCTGATCCTAGAATGATGCCTGATATGATGAGACCTACTCATCAACCTGATCCTAGAATGATACCTGACGTTACTTCAATACAGATGACAATAGAAGATTATGAGTTAATAATTCAAGAATTAGAGTTAAGGAAGAAATATATTCAGAATGATATTGCCCTCGAACAAGAAAAAATTGATCTAGAAATTCAAAGAATAACTAATGAAAAAAATAAGTTGAAATCTTTAGAATAAATACTTTTTATTTACTTTCAATAGATAAGTATATGTAGGATTTACAAATTGAGTAACTCTAGCTTCAAGAACTTGAGCAAGAAGCATAAAGCCTTCTTTTTTATTAATATTAAAGTCATTTTCTAACCACAATAACATTTCTGAAAGAGCAACTCTAAATGCATCCTCAGCTGGTCTTGCCTGGGCAGTAGTCATTATATGAGTGTCATTAATAATTCTTGGCCAGGTCATTCCTTCTGGTTTTTCAGATGAACTACACTTAAGTTTAACTGTACCCCCTGTTTCAATACCACCTCCCCCTGAAATCTCTCCGTCTCCTTGAATAGCATGCATATCTCCTATATGAAGTAAGGCGCCATCATGATTAATAGGTATTTGAACAGTTGCTCCAGTAGTAATTTCCTGAATATCAAAATTACCTCCCCATTCCCCAGCCCAAGCATTCCCTCTAGACTCAAATTCTGGTGCCAAGCCAACCACTCCAATCATGGGCTTAATTGGTATTGATAATTTTTCATTCCATATGATTTTTTTATCAATTATTTTCACAACCTTAAAAACCNCACCAATAGTTGAGGAAGCTAAGTAAGAAGGGAAAGCTCCAGTAGATCCTCTATATTTCGTATAGCCTATTTCATGGGTTTCAATTTCACCTATTTCAACACTTAAGACCTCATTCTTTTTTGAATTATTTATATAAATACATCCCGATGAAGGATTGCCTCTATCGTCAGGCATTGAGTCATTTCTATGTTTATTAAAAACTGTTACCAAGTCTTTATCAACTAATTTAGAATCAGGACCTCTATTCATCTGAGTTTCAACCTGAAACCATTCATTTTGATCTACATAATCTGTAACTTTATTAAAGGGAGAATGTTCTCTATATAATATTTTTTTTGAGATCCTTTTCATTTTTAGCCTATATTATAATTCGCTACTTCAACGTTACTGAATTCCCTCATAACTCTTAAGTATTCGCTTTTAGTCAATTTAGGTTTATGTTGGGAAATAACTTCATTTCCTTTTGAGGCTCCTTCAAATAAGAGATCAATAATTGTATAAGCCATCATTTTTCCTGCCTGAATAACGGCTAAATCATAATCTTCAACAAGAAACCCTGCGGTATGAGCCGATGCATCAGTAGCTCCTCCTACATAAGGATGAATAACTGGCATAAGGTGTGCTAAATCACCCATATCTGTTGAACCTCCTCCATGAGAAAGTTCTTTAGATTCAAACTTACTATTTGAAAGGTTTTGTTTATATATTTCTTGTAAATTAGAATCGTGAAATAAAGGAAAATATCCTGGCAAAGTGTTAATTTCTACCTCTGCCCCAACAGCCATTGCTCCTGCTCTAAGACAATTATCAACTTTAAGATTTGCAACCTTTATTGCTTCAATAGAAGCACCTCTAACGAAGGTTTCTAAAGTCACAATTTCTGGTACTTGATTTACCACTGATCCACCGTGAGTAATTATAGGATGAACTCTTATATGATTATCATCAAAAAAAGTTTCTCTATTTGCGTGAATGCTTGATAAAGCAATATTTGCAGCATTTAATGCATTTATTCCTAGATGAGGATCTCCTCCAGCGTGCGATGATTTACCACGAAATTCTATAAACTTTGCAACTAATCCATTTCCAGTACCTCCATAACCAAATCCTGAGAAGCTACCTCTGGCATGAGTCATCATTGAAATATCAATATCATCAAAAATTCCTAGTTTTACTAATTCCTGTTTGCCTCCTAGAAATTCAAAACTTCCTTTATCTCTTTGCTCTTTCCTCCATTCAATTTCAACATATTCTTCGGAAGGAACCGCTATAAAAGAAATACTTCCAGAAATATCTTTCAAAATTTCCGGAGAATTTAAAGCTAAAAGAGTTGATAACATATTTCCTATTTGAATATGATGTCCACAAGCATGAGCAGCATGAGTATTTTTATCTTCAAACGGATGACCTGGAACAGGTAGTCCATCTAGCTCCCCTATAACAGCAATATGAGGACCTGGTTGTTGACCTGTAATTGTAGTCATTAACCCTGTTACTGCTAGGTTATTTCGAACTTTTAGCCCTAAAGAATTTAAGACATCATAAATTTTTTTATTAGTTTTGAATTCCTTATAACCAGTCTCGGGCTCAGATAAAATGCTTTTTGATAAATCTATTGCTAAGCTTTTGTTACTTTCAAGTATTTCTGAAGATTTTTTTTTCAGTTCTTCTAGTGATGACATAATCTACCCTTTTATTTTATGAGTTTACTAAATTTTTTCATTTATACAATACGCAATTTCTTCGAAGAAATTAGAGCAATAATAAAAATTGGATAACTTGATAACCCACTTATTACTAGAGCTACCTGCGCATTTGTAAGATCTGAAATCAAACCTCCAACTAACCAGCCTATAAAAAATATCTGGGTTACAAACTGGTATATAGCCATAATTTTATTCCTATCTTTATCAGATGTCTCATTTTGAAAAATGAGGTTAGCAGCCACTACCCAGTATGCAGCACTAAAACCAATAAAAAATAAAACAACTATTGATAAGTAATAATTTGTTGAAAATGCAAAAATAATTTGTCCGATATCCCATACTAATGTAGAAAGTATTAGTACAAGTATTTTACTCTTAAGAATACCTGTATAAAATGAAAAAATTGTCCCTAAAAATATCCCCGCACCATTAGCTGCAAAAAAAATTCCAAAACCTGTAGCTCCTACTCCAAAATTATTTGCATATTGAGGCAATACTATAAAAATTGTAACTCCAAAAATAGACTGAATTGAGACTATAATACTCATCCAGAATATAACTGAGTTTTCTTTTAAAATTTTCGAGAAAGAATCATAAATTTTTTTATCTTTTTGATTTTTCAACTGTTTGTCTTCGGGAAAAAAATAGATTAGAAAAGTTGCAATTATAATTATGAAGCAGGCAAAGGATATGAAGTAATTTGAACTAAAATTAGAAATTAAAAGTGCAAAAATAAGTGGAATAACCATTTCTCCAAAAAATTGAAATGAGTAGAAATAAGAGTTTATTTTACCTAAATTATTTTTACCAAAGGTATTTATAACCATAGTCCAAAATGGAGGACCAGGAACACCCATTATTATTCCAAATAAAAGGCTAAGAATTAATAAATTATATATATTTTCATAATCAACAAGTAAAAACAATCCAAATAATAAAAAAATTAAGATATTAGAATAAACCATTATTTTTTTTATGTTATACCTCTCAGATAAATAAGCACCTAAAAAAGATGATAAAAGTATTGGTGTAGATCCTACTCCAAGAATTATACCTACCCATAAATCTTTTTGAGTAATTTCATAAGCTAACCAGCTGAAAAACAAAACTCTCATCTGAAGAGCATATTGCACAAGGTTTTTAGATAAAACTAAAGCGTTTAATTTTTTGTCACTAAATAAAGAATTCATAATTAGAAAATCCTCAAGAATCGAAACTGAGGGGCAAAACTTGAGGATTAATAAAAATATTATTATTTCCCTAAAAATCCGTCAAAGATAATATCAAACTTAATAATAAAAATGTTATTAATAACATAATGAATCATAATAAGGTGCAATGATGTTAAATGAAGAATCAAAAGACTTTTTAGAAGAAAGAAAAATTCTAGGTGGTAAACCATTACAAGACTTAAATCCTGATGAAGCTCGAGTGCAATTTAACAGAGCTAAAGAGATTTTTCCTTTACCAACTATAGAAATCCTTTCTGTTGAAAATAAAGAATTTCAAGTAAATGATTCTAGTATAAAATTTAGGATATTTTGTGACTCAAAAGAAAACAATCTACCCTTGCTGATAAATTTTCATGGGGGAGGTTGGGTTTTAGGAGATTTAGATGCAGATGATGCTATGTGTAGATATCTGGCAAAAACTTCAGGACATAAAGTCATTTCAGTTGATTATAGATTAGCTCCTGAAAATAAATTTCCTGTCCCTCTTCAAGACTGTTATAAGTCAGTCAAATNTACAATTGATAATCATAAAGATTTTAACATCAACCCCAAAAAAATATCCTTATGCGGAACATCTGCAGGAGGTAATCTAGCTGCAGCTGTTTCTTTTTTATTTAGAGATTTAAACAAAGAATTCATAAAAAATCAAATACTTTTCACTCCTGTAATGAATAATGATTTCGAAACTGAATCCTATAATGAATATTCCCAAGGATTTGGATTAGAAAAAGAATCTATGATGTGGTTTTGGAATCACTATATTGATGGAGATGTTAATCAGGCAAACAAGTTTAGTGCTATAAGTAAAGATGATCAAAATAATAAACTTCCAAGAACATTTATAATTACTGCTGAGTGTGATGTACTAAGATCAGAGGCTGAAATTTACTTTGAAAATATAAAAAATAATGTTGAGAGTAAATTAGTTATGTACAAAGGAGCTCTTCATGGATTTAATGTAAATATAGGTAAAATTTCAGATTCAAAATCCTGTCTTGATGAAGTCTCTAATTTCTTGAAAAGCTAGTTAATTTTTAGAATAGAGTAATTATTTTTTGCTATTTCATCACACATTTCTCTATACTTACCAAAACCTCCTGCATATGGCATAAAAACTCTTTTTTTACCAGGAACATTTGCTCCAACATACCACGAATTGCAAGTATACCTTAATGTATTCTTCGCAACTTCTTCTATATGTTCCATCCATTCAGTTTGAAGAATCTCATCTGCCTCCACTTCTCTCAAATTAGATTTTGATATAAATATTATACAATCAGAAATCCACTCTACATGCTGTTCTATTGCAACCATCATATTTGTCAAAACAGATGGACTACCAGGTCCAGTTACAGTAAATAAATTAGGAAATCCATTTACTAAGAGTCCAAGAAAAGATTTAGGGCCTTCTTTCCATACTTGTTTTAGTTTTTTCCCATCTTTTCCAGTAATATCTATTGCTTGCAAGGCTCCAGTCATAGCATCAAATCCTGTAGCAAAAATTATAGTATTAAACTCAAAATATTTATTTTTCGTTAGTATTCCATTATCCGTTACTGAATCTATAGGATCTGAGTTTAGATCAATTAGTTGGACATTTTCTCTGTTATATGTTTCAAAATAATTAGTATCAGCACATAACCTTTTACATCCTATTGCATCTTCGGGTGATAAAAGTTCGGCTACATTTGGATCATTAACTATTTCTTTGATTTTTGACTTTACGAAATCAGCTACAATTTTATTCGCTTTTGCATCTATTCCTACGTCCGTAAACCCTGATGTAAAAATTTCTTGTCCTCCTATTTCCCAGCGATTATTAAGTTCTTTTTTTATTTCTTCAGATGTTAAATCTAAAAGTTTTCTTTCTTCAAATTGGTTATATCCTATACCAGCCCTAGTATACTTAGCTTTTTCTCTAATTTGAGCGTAATTTGATTTTGCATTACTTAATTCATCTTCTGTAAGAGGTCTATTTTTTGCCGGTATAGTGTAGTTTGGAGATCTCTGGAAAACAGTCAAATTTTTTGCTTCTTTCGCAATCACTGGTATTGATTGAACGGCAGATGAACCTGTTCCAATAATTGCTACTTTTTTATCTGTAAAATCTAATTTTTTATGAGGCCATTCTCCAGTGACATACCAATCACCTTTGAATTTTTCCAAGCCCTTAAAATCTGGTCGTTTTATTGAAGACAGAGTTCCTGTTGCCATGACACAAAATTTTGCATTATACTTTTCTGAATTAGTCTCAACTATCCAATTTTTTGAATTTTGATCAAATGTAGCTGATTTTACTGAAGTATTAAATACTATATTTTCTTTTAGATTAAATTTTTTTACTACATAATTTATATAATCTAGGATTTCAGATTGATCCGAATATCTATTTGACCAATCCCACTCTTGCTGGAGTTCTTCAGAAAATGAATAACTGTATTCAATACTTTCAATATCACATCTTGCTCCAGGGTATCTATTCCAAAACCAAGTTCCTCCTACATCTGAAGCTCTTTCAATCACCAATGCTTTGAGATTCATTTCTCTCATTTTATAAAGCATATATAAACCAGAAAAACCAGCTCCAACTATTAACACATCTAGTTCTTCATTATGCTGTTTCATTCGATACTCTATCTCGTGCATGCGGAGTTATTATACCGTTTATATTACCATTTTTATCAACGCTCAGAGCTCTGTTATATTTAGGTGTAACAGTACAAGCATGACCAGGCTTTGCTAGTACATAATCTCCTATATTGAGAGAGTCCCCATTTAATTGGACGATTCCATGTTCTTCATTTTGAAAAATTAGCTTAGAATTTGGTTTATCAATCAGGTGTAGTCTATTTTCTGTTGTTGGATCACTTGAAATTGCCTTAGCACCTATATCAATAGTTACGGTATCATTATTAGTATTTTCATCGATAACCTGCCCTAAAACTAGTCCTGCAATTTCAAAATCAAGCTCTTTTTGCTTTGAATTACTAGCATCCCAATAGATCCATGTTCCTGGTGATAACTTAATATCTTTTTGATCGATATAAAAATGAAATGACCAAGAACCTCCAACTATTATTTCACAATCATTAGAAGAAAACTTTGTTCTAATTTTACTTTCCACTTCCCTGATATCAGATAAGGTTTTTTTTGTATCTAGAGTTCTTTCTTCTACACTTACAATTCCATAAGTTTGACCATCATAAGCATGAATCCCTTTCAAGTTTTTATTTGTATGTAATTGGATATAATCAAGTAATTCTTCTACATCTTCTTTGATAATCCCTGTTCTGTTCATTCCTGTATCTAAGTCAATATAAAACCCATCAAGATTATTTATTCCTTCGATTAAGTCATAGTGATATCTATTTGAGATTATGGAAGAAAATTTGGTTTTAGGAAATTTGTTTACAATTTTTGACAACCTCTCAGCTTTAATTTTTGAGGTTATTGGATATGCTAAAATTAATTCTTCAGGCTCACATTCAGCTAAAATTTCCAACTCATTTAGAGTGGATGTTTTATGTCTGGTAATTCCTTTATTTATCAACTTTTTCAGCGTATCTTTTGATTTATGAGTTTTAGCATGAGGAATTAATCTACTGGTACTTCCTACAAGCGAAATAATGGATTGAATATTATTATTTACTTTTTCCTCAAAAATCAGGTGTTCAGGGGTTTCAATTAACTCTGGGCTATTTAATTTGTAATTTGTAAACATCTATATATTAGTTTTTATATTTATCTTATCAACTTAATCTCTCATTTAAGAATTTATACTGAATAATTTATAGTTATTTTAAAATTTTAATATATAGTGATCTTAATAATAATAAACGGTATATTTATGAGAGCATTAGTTTGGCTGGGTGGAGACAAATTTGAAATTCAAAATATTGACTTGCCAAAACTAAAAGATGAACAAGTTCTAGTTTGTGTTGAAAAGGTTGGATTATGCGGAACAGATGTTCATATAACGCAAGGACTATTTCCATCTGATCCTCCTAAAATTTTGGGGCATGAATTTAGCGGTACAATTGTTGATGTTGGTTCAAAGGTCTCTAAAGATTTGATAGGCAAAAGAGTTGCTTGCAACACTACTTCTAGTTGCGGAAAATGTAAGAATTGTGAAAATTGGCAAATATCTAGATGTATAAATGCAGAGAAAACTACAGGAGCTTTTGCAGAATATTCTATAATGCACTACTCTGCCGCAGTTGAAATTCCAGATAATATGTCATTCGATGTAGCAGCAATGACTGAACCTGCATCTTGTTGTTTTTCTGGAACTGAAATGATAGATTATCAAAATAAACCTAGAGTTCTTATTTTTGGTGCAGGTATAATGGGTATTTTTTGTCAATTATTCTTAATGAAAAAAAATATTGAATTTATTGCAATATCAGAGCCAAATGATCTAAGAAGAAACGTTGCAAAAGAACTAGGAGCTGATCATATTATTAATCCTTTAGAGAAAAATTATGAGGGAAAATTACAAGATTTGACAGATGGAAACGGTTTTGACGTATTCATTGAAGCAGTAGGAAAGCCAGAATTACTCACAAGTGGAATTTCACACCTTAGTCCTAGAGGACAAGCTTTAATGATAGGCGTTCATCCCGAGCAATCAAACCTTATGACTGACTTATACGATTTTCATTATAGAGAGATCAGGCTATTTGGAGCTTTTGGGAGAGGCAATTATTTTAATGATACTCCAAAAAAAATAAATGAATTTGCTCTTGAAAAGTTGGTTTCAAAGACGTATAAATTAGATGAAATAAATGATGCTATTAGATCTACAGCTATGGGAGAANGAATGAAATATATGATTTCACCTAAACTTTGATATGAAGAAAAAATTTACAATAATAGCTCATAGAGGATTTTCTCAGAAGTCACCAGAAAATACATATCCTGCTTTTGACCTTGCTATCAAACATGGTTTTCATAATTTTGAATTTGATGTTCAGCTAACCAAAGATAAAGTACCTGTAGTAATCCACGATTATAATCTAATAAGAACTACTGGAAAAGATGTACTTATATCCGAAATAAATTTTTCTGAATTGAGTAAGATAGAGGCAAAAAATAATTTTGAAGTAAATGAAGGAAATTATTCAATCCCTAAATTGGANGAATTACTTAAAAAGTATAAGAATATTTCTAATTTACATTTAGAACTAAAATCCAGAGATCAAGATCTTTCAGAAATTGTTTTAAGATCACTTGAAAATAATGGCTGGTTAGGATCAAAAAAAGGAATTTACGCCCCTGGAGGAATAACTATTAGTAGTTTCTTTATCGAGCAATTGATAAGATTTAGAAAATCTAATAGTGAAGAGAGAACTGCTTGGCTCTTAGAAAAAATTACTGATATTGACCTAGAGATATGTTTAGATCAAAAAATAGATATTATTTGTCCAAGAGCAAAATTCTCTGATCAAAAATCTGTGGAAAAAGCTGCAAACAATGGTATTTTAGTAAGAAATTGGGGAGTTAGTGGTCCAGATGACTTAATTAAGTCCTACAAATCAAACAGCACGGGAACTACATGTGATTGGCCACTAAAAGGAAAGGAGATTATAAAAAACTATGAAGATAACTAAATTAAAACTTAGGAAGCTTGAAGGTACTTTTAACTCAGATGGGATTTTTTGGGAAGAAAGACTTGTTAGGCCGATAGATATATATCCTGAATACGCTGAAGAAAGTCATGAAAACGGTAATCTTCAATCAGGAAAAACCGTAAATACAAGTTCTATTTTTGTCGAAATACATACTGATGAAGATTTATATGGAACTGCAGGGCCAATTGATATTGCTCATTCAGATATTATTGAAAAATCATTAGCCAGCATATTAATTGGAAAAGATCCGTTAGCTATAGAGTTATTATGGGATCATATGCATAGGATTAGCGTACATGGCAGACAAGGAATAACCATGATGGCAATAAGCGCAATAGATTGCGCACTGTGGGACTTAAAAGGTAAATATTTTAATACTCCAGTGTATAAAATTTTGGGAGGACCTACAAGAAAAAAAGTTCCTGCATATGCTTCCATGCTTGGCTTTAATGTAACGGATATGAAACTTGTTGAGGAAAGAGCAAAATTATATAAAGAAAAAGGTTTTACAGCTCAAAAATGGTTTTTTAGATACGGGCCTATGTCTGGAAGAGAAGGATTAGCAAAAAATATAGAAATGGTAAAAACAGTTAGAGAGTCAGTTGGTGAAAATTATGAAATAATGCTCGATTGTTGGCAATCAATGGATTATAAATATGTTGTTGAATTAGCAAAACAAATTGAAGAATATAGACCGTATTGGTTAGAAGAAACTGTGATGACTGATAGAGTAGAAATTTACAAAAAAATAAAGAGTAGAATAAATATACCCTTGTCTGGTGCTGAACACGACTATACAAGATGGGGAATGCTTCGCTTTATTGAGAAAGATGCTTTGGATATTTATCAACCTGATATATATTGGGCAGGAGGATTGTCAGAAGTAATAAAAATTGCAAATTTAGCAACTACTCATGATCTGATAACTATACCTCATGGACATTCATCGAATGCAACGCTTCATTTTTCTTTATCTCAAGTTCCTATCCATACTCCATTCCAAGAATACTTAATCAAGTGGAATAAAGTACATCAACATTTCCTCGAAACTCCTGAAAAACCAAAAAATGGATTTTTTGAGGAGACTGAATTGATCGGACTGGGAATGGAATTAGATAGTCAAAAAATAAAAAAAGAAATAACTATAGAAATAAATTAGGAGAATTATATGAAAATCAAAAATGCAAGTGAAAATAAAAAGGATTCGATAGGACCAGATGTTTGGCTAGCTGGAGATCCTGAAGATCTAACAAAATGGATGGATAAAGGAGTTAAAGGAATAGTAACAAATACAGTTGTGCTAAAAGAAATGACTGATAAATATGGATCAATAATAGAATTAACCAAAAGATATCTTGATATAACAGACAAGAAAGTAGCTATTGAAATAGACGGTCATTCTACTAACGAACTTTTGGATGTTGGTGAAGCTTTTACTAAGTTGTCTGATCAAATAATATTAAAAATTCCTATGAGCGAGTATGCTTTAGGTGCTTTTGTAGAATTAAAAAAAGCAAACGTAGAAACTTTTTGTACGACAATATTCACACTAAATCAAGCTATTTTAGCGGCAAATGCCGGCGTCACGCATTTATTACCTTTTTGTGAGCCTTTCATTGATGTAAATAAAGATTCAACTGAATTAATTAGGGAATTAAAATCAACCTTTTACGGATGGGAAAATAGACCATTTATAACTGCAGCTCTTGTAAGATCAGTAACAACTGCTCATAAAGCTATTATGGATGGAGCTGACGGAATAATTATTTTTTGGCCAATTTTTGAAGAAATGATTAAGTCTAAATTGACTGATGAATGGAATAAAATTTTCTTAGATAATTGGAATGGCATTTATGAGGCAGGAAATCTTCAAGATATAAAATATTCTCCTTAATTATTTCTTATAAATATTATCCATTTCATATGCATCTAAGGAGATAATTTTAGATTCTGATCCTCTCGAGATAACAGATACGCCTAAGCTATCTTTTTTAAATGGATACAACCTAGTTGCTACGCATTGTCGTTCATTGACAAATACTTCTAGGACACTTTTATCTATAAATACCCTCAATTTTAGGTTTTCATTTTCATTCAGAAAAAATGAAGCAGTTTCTGGAGGCCTTGAAAGCACATCAGGATCAATACTTGAATATGATGTATCAATTGAAATTATGCTATCAGATGCACCTAATCTTTTGCTGACTTCCCAGCCCTGATATTTTTCCCAATCTCTAAATCCTCTATTTTTATAGAATGATATTTTAGTATATTCCTCACAATCTTTTGATCTTAAGACTCGCAATTCAAACATATTTGATTTTTTTACATCTACCTCTAAATCTATCTCTATAGAATTCCCTGTAATGTTATCTAAAAGAGTTTCTTTATTTGGAAAGATATCCAGATTCTTTATTGACTTATGATTTGATCTTAAGGATTCAATATCTCCAGCAGGTTTAATCGATAAAACATCCTTATTTATCCCATCTTCTCCTGCTATCCCAATCTCTCTTGGTAATGTCATTAGTTGGTTCCATCCAGATGTATCTTTAGAATTATTCATATTAAATATAATTATATTTTTACCGTTCAAATAAGTTGTAGCCGATGGAGCATGAACTCCTCCAGGATGTGCTGCACCAAAGTTGAATTCATGATGAGAAGTTACTAAAAATTTATCTCTTTTTTTATCATAATCTCCTAATAATGCTTGTCCTCCACTCATATGGCTAAAAAAATAAAGTATATATCTATCCTCACCGATTGGCCAAAAGTAAGGGCATGCTCCATCATCACCTATCCGAGTGAAAGAATCTCCTTCAATAAATGGATGTAAATAATCCCAACTAACTAGATCTTTTGATTTAAACAAAAAGTTTGCTCTTGTTCTTCTTCCTGAAGGATTGTGAGGTAGAGTGCCTCCCGACAATGAGTAGTAATATTCTCCTTTTTTCCAAATACATGGATCAAAAACTCTGTACGGCAAACGGGAACCATCCTCATTTTCTATCTTGATTACAGGATTATTATTATTTATTTTTTCCCAATTTAATAAAAGATCATCGTTAGAAACAGCAATCATATTGCCTACCTTAGTACCATGATACATAGCGATTACTCTGTCATCTTCAACAAAAGTAGCCCCAGAAAAGCAAGCTTCTTCAGGATTAGGATAAATTGCATATGGCAAATCTTTCCAGTAAATTAAATCTTTGCTGTATGCATGTCCCCAGTGTTGTCTAGGATCTTCAGGGGGATAAGCTTGATAAAAAAGATGCCAATTTCCTTTCCAGTAGCACAGGCCATTTGGATCATTAAGTGTATTCTCAGGATTTACATAATGAAAAATAGGTCGATATGGATCATCTTTATAAGTTAATCGACTACTATTTAATCTTTCTAATATTTCATCTTTTTCTAAAGATTTAATTTGTTCAGAAAATGAAAAAGGATAACTATACTTTGGTACCTTAGATTCTCTGTCTGAAAATTTCATTATTTTAATCTAATAATTTTTCTATCTCAGCAAGATGTTCGTCTGCCGGTTCAAATCCTACGCCCAAAGAGTTTACTACCTCAGTCACTTTGTCACAAAATGGAGTTGAAATGTTGTTTTTATTTCCTACTTGACTTACAAAGCCAGTAAGGAAATCAATCTCAGTTCTCCTTTTTTTCAAAACATCTTGACCAAAAGAAGGACGACTTGCAGAACCTGCTTGTCTTGCCTGCTCTAGCATTTGACTTTTTATTTCTTCCACATTTTTTTTTCCATCTGCAGCATCTATAAAATCATCTGGATCTAATCCTGCTATCTTTCCCATTGAGTAACCTTCTGACTTAGCGACTTTTACTACTTCAGCTGCCACTTGTATAGCTATATCTTGAGTAACAGGCTTAGATCTAACCTCAGCAGTTCCCCAACCTGTTAAACCAGCAAGAGGATTAACCATACAGTTTATCATTAGTTTTGACCATCTCTCTGAAATTAATTCTTCTGTATATTCCGACACACCAACTGATTGCATAATATCCACAAATTCTTTTAGTCTATCTGTTATTCCTCCACCTAATTCTCCTATTTTATAAGCAACATCTGGCCTACTATCAGTTCTCCATGCTTTTCCTGGTTCTGTTGCCATTGCGCTAATCAGGATGACACATCCTAAAGTTTTATCTTTTCCTACAATTTCAGCTACTCTCAGATCATTTATACCATTCTGAAAATCTACAAAATAACCATCATCCTTAACATAATCCTTTAAGGCATGAGTAACCCATTCTGTATCGTAAGATTTTACTGCTATTATTCCTATATCAAATTTCTCTTTTATTTCTTGAAGCTTATTTATATGCACAGCATTAGGTTTACACATATGTACTTCATCTTGGTTAGTTACTTCTAAGCCATTCTTCTGAATTTCTACTATATGTTCGTGCCATGTGTCTATGAGAGTAAGATCGTGTCCAGCTTTTGAGAGCATTCCTCCTACAACTCCACCAATACCTCCAGCTCCAAATACTGCTATTCTTTTCTTTTCATACATTTCTAGATCCTTAGTTAAATTATTAAAATTTATTTGATAATAATATAACTAATTAAAAAATGAAAATAGAAAATTTATAAAATTTGACTTAAGAATAGTTTTGTTCTGTCTTCCTGGGGATTTTCAAAGAAATGTTCTGGAGTTCCTGATTCAACGATCAGGCCCTCATCAAAAAATAAAAATCTGTCTGCAACTTCTTTTGCAAATCCCATCTCGTGAGTGACACAAATCATTGTCATCCCGCTTTGAGCAAGTTCAGTCATAACGTCTAAAACTTCCTTGATCATCTCAGGATCAAGTGCTGATGTTGGCTCGTCAAATAACATTATTTTTGGCTGCATTGCTAATGCTCTTGCAATTGCAACTCTTTGTTGTTGACCACCAGAAAGCTGTGAAGGATACTTCATTGCTTGCTCTGGGATTCCGACTCTTTCTAACAAACTCATCCCTAAATCTTCTGCTTCAGATTTTGGCAGTTTTTTTACTTTTTGAGGAGCTAAAGTTATGTTTCTAAGCACAGATAAATGTGGAAATAGATTGAACTGTTGAAAAACCATCCCAACTTGAGATCTAATAGTTTCAATATTCTTAATATTATTATTAAGTTCTGTTCCGTTAACTTTTATGAGACCGGAATCATGCTCTTCAAGACCGTTTATAGTTCTAATATAAGTAGATTTACCCGAGCCCGATGGTCCTAATACAACGACTACTTCTCCCTCATAAATATCAGCCGTAATACCTTTTAATGCTTGAAATGAACCAAAAGATTTAGTCACATCTTTAGTTTCTACAGATATCTTTTTTCCCATAATTATTCTCCTTATTGACTAATATTTAGTCTATTTTCAATTGTTCTACTAATTTGTGAAAGAATTATTGAAACTACCCAAAATAAAAGAGCTACTATAAGTAAAACTTCTATAGATTTTCCATAAAATTCTTGTTGTTGTTCGGGAATTAGTCTTCCTATTCTTAATAGATCTGTAATTCCTAGTATGAAAACTAAAGACGTATCCTTAAATATTGCTATAAATGTACTCACTATTGCAGGGATAACTATTCTTATAGCTTGAGGTAAGGTTATAAAAAATAATTCCATAAAAGTGTTTAGTCCAAGCGCAGTCGCAGCTTCTTTTTGTCCTTTTGGAATTGATTGCAATCCACCTCTTACAACCTCAGCAACATATGCACTTGAAAAAAGAGATAGAACAATCATAGCTCTTATTATTAGATTTATATCACTTAGTGAAAATAGATCTGGTAAGAAATTTGGTAAAACGAACCAAGCAAAAAATAACCATGCAATTAGTGGTGCTCCTCTAAAAGTTTCAATAAAAATCACTGAAACAAGCTTTATTGTTTTGTATGAACTAGCACGTCCAAGAGCAAAAATTACTCCTAATGGAAATCCTGCTAATATAGCTATAATTGCTAAAATTAGGTTTACAAAAAAACCTCCCCATAAAGTGACTTTTGGACCTCCACCCAAGACCAAAATCAAGAACATGAATGGTATAAAAATTATCCATGAAGCAATAATCATTTTAGAAAGCAAAAATCTGTAAGGAGTTTTTTTTAGGTAATAAATAGATATATAGGATAAAAGTGAAAGGATAATTAGAATAGCAACATGAAAAATCATATTAATTGTTGTAAAAATCCAAAATGGAATTATTAACATAATTATGTAAAAAATTGATGTTTTAATTTGAAATCCATAAACAAAACTTATGGTAGAAGTCAATAAGACTGAAGAAACATAAAAAATTGACCATATNCGCCACAATTNCTCTTCTGGAAAAAGTCCTACCAACAAAATTTTTCTATTTACCTCTATCAATGTCCAGTCAGAAGTGAAAACAAACGTAAAAAAAATAGAGAAAACATAGTAAATAAAATAGGCTCCAATTAGAGTCAAAAAAACATCTAATTTAGATGCTAATAAATTATTTCTAATCCAACTAAATAATTGCATTAGGCACCTATCCTTGTAACTCTTCTATTCAAGAAATTCATAAATAAAGAAATAAACAAACTCAAGCCTAAAAAGGTAACTAAAATAAGTGATAGCATTGGCAATGCATGGCCAGCGTTATTCATAATAGTCCTAGATACCATAAATACATCTGGATAAGCTATTGCAACGGACAGACTAGAGTTTTTAGTTAAGTTTAAATATTGATTTGTTAATGGAGGAATAATTGATCTAAGCGCCTGAGGCAGAATTATTAATGTTATTCTTTGGTAGGAGCTAAATCCTAATGCCTGTGCTGCTTCAGTTTGACCTTTGGGTAAACTTTGAATACTTCCTCTAACTATTTCAGTAATGAATGTTCCCGTGTATAGAACCAAAGCGAATAAGATAGCAGCAAACTCAGGAGAAAGTAGAAAACCTCCAGATTGTATATAAGTCCCGTATTCATTAACTTCTAAGGAAGGCACATCAGCATATAGTTCAATTCCCATAATAAAATAAGTTACTGCAGCAATTGAAATAAAAAAAACAGAAGAGATTATACTAGGTGAAAAAAAATTCACATTTTCTTCACGATATTTATTAAGATAAGACCTCAAAAATAAACTTATGATTAAACTAATTAAAATTACTAAAAACCAAAGAGATCCATTTTCTATGGAATTTACAAAAGGTAGAAGTATTCCTCTATTTGACCAAACTGAAAGTCCTCCAAAAGTTAAAGCCTCTGAAATTTGAGGGAGTTGAAGTAAAATTAATTGCCAAAATATTATCTGAATTAGTAAAGGTGTATTTCTAATAAACTCAACATAACCCGCAGAAATTTTATTAATTAGGAAGTTTTTAGATAATCGTGCTAAACCCATAAAAACTCCTAAAGTAGTTGCTAGTAAAATTCCTATAAAACTTACTCTGATGGTATTAATTATTCCTACAATATAAGATTGCCACCTTGAATCATTGCTAGAATATTCTACTAAGAATGTATGACTAATTCCGAATCCAGCTCTGCTACTTAGGTGACCAAAACCTAAATCTAAACTAAAAGCTCTTGAAATCAGGTAAAAAAGAAAAAGTATCATAAAAAAAGAAAATACCAATTGAATAATTAACTTTCTAAAAGATCTATCATAGAAAAGAATTTCAAGCTTTTTATTAATTGATTCTTCTGATTTAAGTTGTCGAAATAATGATATAAACATGTACGAAAGCAACCTACAGGGTAATCCTACCCTGTAGGTTAATACTATCTTATAGGATAATCCTATCTAAATGGAGGAGCGTAAATTAATCCGCCTTCAGTCCACTGAGCGTTCAGACTTCCTTCTCTTGTCAAACCTAGTGGAACCAGATGCCTATCGTATACCTCACCATAGTTACCCACTTGAGATATAACATTTTGCATAAAGTCTACAGGAATTCCAAAAGAAAAATCTGGAGCTTCACCGCCGTCAAAACCAACACCAAGTAATCTAGCCATTCCTGGATCTGCTGGGTTTGCAGCCATAGCTGCAACATTAGAACTATCTATTCCGCTTTCTTCAGCCTGCATCATTCCAAAAACAACCCATTGTACAACATCATAAAATTCACTATCGTTATCTCTTGTTAGAGGACCTAGTGGTTCTTTAGATAAAGTCTCCGCTAATACTACATGATCATTAGGATTAGCAAAACCAGCTCTTTTAGAAGCTAGACCAGACTTATCTGTTGTCCAACCGTCACATCTTCCTTCCTCATAAGCTGCTTGTAGAGGATCGTTGGTTTCAAATGTTAGAGGTGTATAAGGTATTCCAGCAGAAGAAAACCTATCATCTAAGTTTAACTCTGTAGTTGTTCCTTGAAGCACACAAACGGTTGTACCTGCCATTGACTCAATTGAATCATAACCGCTACTAGCCTTAACCATCATACCTTGACCATCATAGAAAGTAGGTGCTGTAAAGTCATTGCCTAAATCTCTATCTCTACTTGCCGTCCAAGTTGTATTTCTAATAAGTAAGTCAATTTCATTTGCGGCTAAAGCCTCAAAACGAGCAGAAGCAGTTAGTGGAACGTACTCAACTTTACTAGAATCTCCTAATATTGCTGCTGCAACAGCTTTACAGAAATCAATATCAAAACCCTCAAATTCTCCAGCAGAGTTAACTACTCCAAAACCGGTTAGGTTGTCATTGACACCACAAATCAACTCTCCTCTTTCAAGAACAGTTGTCAGAGTATTGCTTGAACTATCACTAGCTGAAGCAGATGACTCTTCTTCACTACTACAAGCGGCAAAAATAAAGATTGCCATTAGTAGCACCGTTAGGGCTACCAACTTATTGCGTAAATAAAACATAATATTTCCTTTCATTTCCAAATTTTCAGGAGTGACACCAGCAACTCTTGTCCGGGATTCACCGAAATTATATGTTTGGGTATATACTACAACAAATTTTTTACAGTTTTATGGGATTGTCATATATATACATAATTCAAATAAAATGTCTTATATATTTAAATAAATCTAGATAAAGAAAATTCTGACAAGTCAAAACCGGTTTTTTCATTGTTTATCATCTTTGAGCAGATTTCTCCAATTGCTGGAGTGAACTTAAATCCGTGACCAGAACAAGGAGAGCAAATTATTATATTTTCATCTTCGGGATAAAAATCTATAATAAAATCTAAATCTGGAGTATCTGTGTATATGCAAACTTTACTATCCAATAACTTACCATTGGCAGAAGGTATGTATTCTTCGATAAAATTTCTAATTATAGACAAATCACTCTTCGTATACTGACGGCTTAAATTTTCTTCATCTATAAATTCTCCATTATGATGCATTGCAACCTTAAAGCCTTTCCCTTCAATGTCTGGCTGCGTATAAAATTCATCTCCGTTATCTAAATCCCATCCAGTATTAGGTAATTTTGAATAGTGAAATAGCTCTTTATCTTTTAACGGATCAAACCAAAATAAAACCTGTCTCTCTATCCTCAAGGGTAATTTCAAAAATGGGACCAAATTACTTAACCAAGCCCCAGAGCTAAAAATTAATTTTTCGGCAACATATTGATTTTTATCCGTAATAACTTTGTAATTTCCAGATTCTTTTTCCCAAGAAATTACCTTTTCATTATACTTATGATGATTTCCATTCTCTATTGATTCTTCTAAAAAATATAAAATAGACTTTTCAGGAAATACTGCCCCACTTCTTTTTTCAAATAAACCTTTAAAATTATTTTTTGGATTTAATATTTTGAACTGTTCTTTGATTTTAGAAGATGAAAATTCTTCTATAGGTATATTATATTTTTTGGCAGACAGCTTAGCATCACTTAAATAATTTCCATTATCCCCTATGTACATTCCTCCATATTCAATTATCATTTCTTGGTTGGATTCATTTTCTAAATCGTGCCAAAGTTCATAGGCCCTTTGAACTATAGGGACATATGAAGTCCCTTCATGATAAGCCTCCCTAATTATCCTTGTGTGACCATGAGAAGATCCAAAACTATGAGGAGGCTGAAACCTATCTATTCCAAGAACATTAATCCCTTTTTTAGACATATAATAAGAGGCTGCACTTCCCATTGCACCCAAACCTATTATTATAACTTCATATTTATTATTTTTTGAAATCATATTTTTTTAGGTATTTTGATAAGTATAGTATAGNCATACCAAATATTAGAGCAAATATTATTAAAAAAACCAAAAACATATTTACCAAAATTATCTATAATATAGTCCTTATTCTATAGTCTCAACTCTATGAAATTGTATCCAATCTTCGTCTAAAGATACCCCCAAACCAGGGCCTGAAGGGATATTTAATTTTCCATTTTTATTTATTAAAATTTCATCCTTAACACCCCATTGATGAATATGCTCAGGTCTCCAATATTCATAAAAGGTATTATTATTTACGGAAGATATAACATGTAAATTAGCAACATTCATCAAAGAGTTACCAGCTAGACCCACTTCACAATTAATTCCAAAGGCGTCAGCCATAGCAGATTGTTTAATTAATCCTGTTATTCCAAGCTTTCTTGTAGTTCCTCTTACCATTCCAATTAAGTCTTGGCTAATATAATTTGCAGCTTCTTTCAATAAGAATCCAGCTGAATCACTCATGTTTATTGGTGTAACAAGATTTTCTTTCAAAGTTTTTATTGCTCTAATATTTGAAGTTTCTACTGGATCTTCATACCAATAAAAATTATTGGCATCTAGTGCTTGACCTACTTTCAAAGCTTCAGATAATGAATATCCATGATTTCTATCAAGCATAAGAGTCATTTTTTCTCCAACTAATAATCTTATTTTTTCTATTGTAATTATTGTTTCTTTGACACTTAAATTACCAGGATGAATTTTATAAGCTGAGTATCCTTCATCTAAAAGCTCCTCCGCTTCTTTTACAAAACCATCAAAAGTTTTATGCCTTGGAGGATAAGTTGCATACAAAGGAATTTCTACATCTTTTCCACCTAATAACTTATAAATTGGTGTATTATAGTATTTTCCAGCCAGATCCCATAAAGCAACATCTACAGGGGCCCAGGATGAAAAAATTGGAAGTCCATGCCCTCCAAGATCATATATTGAAGACCAAAGCAACTCTCTATTATCAAACTGCATTCCTATTATTTGTGGTGCAATTTTTTCTATGATTATTTTGATTCTATCTGATGAATCTGAAGCTTGATCTCCAATAAAAGCATTGCCTTCAAAGCCTTCATCTGTAATTATTCTAAGTACACCTTGTGTAGTTTTCCCTCCAATATCAGATCTCTCATCTTTGACTTTTAAGGGGCCTACATCTCTTTCAATAACATCTACTATAACTTTGGAAATTTTCATAAAATTATTAATCTATATTTATGGTACCAACATAATCAAGACCTCTAAATAATCCTTTATAATCCATCCCATATCCTACAACCCATCTCTTATCATTCAGTATGAAACAGTTAAAATCTGGTTCAATTTCCATATGTCTTTTCCCTAATTTATCTAAAAGTACTGCAGAATAAACTTCATTATTTGAAGTTTTTTCTAATTTTTCTGAAAGATTGTATAAAGTCTCTCCAGAATCCATTAAATCATCAACAATAACACTTGGGGAATCAATATCTATATTTTCAACAAGAAAATCATATCCATATATTGTCGTACCTTGAGATTCAGTTGAATTACCATATGTTTTGGCTATTAATGGAAACATATGATAACAACCAGATCTAAGTATTTCTAACTCTGCAACAAGGTTTGATACAAACATTAGTCCCCCTGTCATTATTGGAATAAGGTTAACAGATTCCTCACTCTGAAATTTAAGATTAATTTCTTTTGCGACTCTTTTTACCTCCCTATCGATTGAATCTTTATCCCAAAGAACCTCAATATCTTTTATAGTTATATCTTTCATTTCATTTAAAGTCTTCAGGTAGTTTTCTACCTAGTGATTCTGGTTGATTCCCTCCAAGAATTGATAAAATAAAATTTGGTAAATTTTTCCTATCTCTTCTATTTATATATTGTATAAATATTAATATAAATATCATTATTGGAAAGGGTAATAAAGGCAATATTTGAGATAGTGCTAGAGTAACTGATTGAGCCTTAATAGCTAAAACTTGCAAAAGACCAAAAGCATAAGCTCCTGTTGCAGCTCTATAGGGATTCCAACCTCCAAAGATTACTATTGCTAAAATTATCCAACCATAATTAGCAGTATGACTTTCAGACCAACCATATTTTGTATAAAGAGAAAAAGTTGCACCGGCTAGACCCAAAAGAGAACCTCCAATTACAGTACCTAATAGTCTCATTTTCTTAACATTTATTCCCCTAGATCTTGCAGCTTGTGGATTTTCTCCTGATGCTCTAATTGAAAGACCTATATTAGTTTTATTAATGAAAAACCAAGAAGTCGGAATGAGTATCATTGAAAAATAAGTAATCAGTGAATGATTAAACAAAATTTTTCCTAATATTGGTATCTCTGAAAATATTGGAATAGATAACTTTGTAACCAGTGGTCCATTTATCCTTACATAATCTTGTCCTAAATAATTACTAAGATGAATACATAAAATGGTCAGCACAAAACCAACAGCAATTTGATCCATCCTAAGTTTTATGTCACATAATGAAATAAAAAAAGCTATTAAAGCTCCACAAATAGATCCTGCAATGAACCCAACGAAAGACATATCTGTTATATATCCAAACACAAAACCTACAAGAGCAGATATCATTATAGTTCCTTCAGCAGATAAATTTATAACACCACTTTTCTCAGAAATTGTCTCTCCTATAACAGCAATAATTAATGGTGTACTCAATGAAATTACTGTGATAATTGTATTCTCAAAGAACATTATATCTTCTTACTCCTTAGTACATTTCTAATGACTTTTTCTTCGAATTTCAATCTATCTAAAATCAGCCAACTTAACACAAAAGTTGCCTGAATTATTCCTATTAAGCTATGGTCTAGTCCTAACTTGATTTGTAACTGACTTCCTCCAACTATCAAAGCAGAAAATAAAAAACTTACTATAAAAGTAAAATATATATTTCTTGAACAAATCAGTACTATCAATATCGACAAAAAACCAAATCCTCCTGATATAGTTGGTACTAACTTATGATAAGCTCCTGAAGCTTGAGAAAATCCTGCTAAACCTGCTATAGCTCCTGCTATAAAAAAAGAAAAAAGGATATAATTTCCAGAGCTAAAATAAAATCTTTTAGTTGCTATCTCATTAGTTCCTGTTGCTTTCAATCTTAGACCAAAAGAAGTATATCTTAGAACAAAATTACTTAAAACATAAAAAATAAATATAACTAACACCATTAAAAGAGGAAATTCGCTTTGACCTAATGTAGGAATCCATGAAGCTTTATCAAAAATATCCGTTCCTCCAGTTGAAGCAATACCTTCTCTTTTCCATGGTCCGATAATAAGATAAATTACAATACCTGAAGCTACAAAATCTAATCCTAATCCACTAAAAATCTCATGAACATTTCCCTTGACTTTCAGTAGACCACATATCAAACCCCAAGTTCCTCCAAAACCTATAGCAAAAATCATCTGAATATAAGGAGATATGATACTTTCTGCTAAAAAAGATCTGGCTATTAATGTTGCTCCAACTGCCCCCATTATGATTTGTCCCTCTATTCCTATGTTCCACATTCCAGCAGAAAATGTATAAATCAAAGCTAAAGATGCCAAAGAAATTGGGACCCAAACTAATAATGTTCTAATTAATTTTGAGTAACTCCCTAAAGAACCATAGAAGATAGATTCAAATATTTGTAAAGGTGAAGTTCCAAACAAAAATAGAACAAAAAATATTATAGATAAAACTAACGCTAATCTAACAATATTTACAGTAAGTATGTCGAATCCATTATTCATTCATTAATACCTGAAACATAATTAATTATCATTTCTTTAGTTAGATTTTTTTTATGGTCAACATTCATAATATATTTACCTGAAACAGATATTATTACATCAGAATATTGCCAAATTTCATCTATATCTGTAGAAGAAAATAATATTGCAATATCTTTATTCTTTCTATCCAGTATCATTTCCCAAATTATATTTGCTGAATTTAGATCAAGCCCTCTAGTTGGCTGTTCTAGTAGTAAAATAGATTGACTCTCAGGCATCAAAGAAAGCATTAATCTTTGTTGATTTCCTCCGGATAATTCATTTACCTCATTTCTCAGTTGTGCTTTTATATTGAATTCTGAAATTTTATTATTAGCATTTTGAGTAATATTTTTCCAGTTTAATATTTTGGATCTTGAAGCTTCCGACAAACCATAATGCTCAAGAACACTTAATTCACTAAATAATCCTCTTTCAATTCGGTCTGCTGGCATGTAATAAAATAATTTTTCAGACATCTTTTTTTTTGAATCAACAATTATTTGAGTACTAGATAATTCATGAGTAAAAAAATTTTTTACAAAAAGATCATTATAAGAACCTTGTAAACCAGCAATTCCAATGATTGAACCATATTGAAAGATTTCCTGAAAAAAACTATTATCATGCTTTTTCAAGTCGGTTTTTTCATAATTTATTTGAAATTGTTTGTTACTTGAAGCTTGAACCAACTCCAAAGAATCATTTTTTGTATTTTCGAACATCGCCTCAATAATTTGTTCTGTTTTGAAAGGCTTTAGAATAGACTTAACAACCTTACCTGCTTTTAAGATTGTTCCTGAATCACATATTTCAATAATCTCATCTAATTTATGCGAGACAAAAATAATGATAATACCTTCTTTAGAGAGAGTTCTCAGAGTTTGAAACATCATTTTTTTTTGCTCAAGAGAAAAGGCGCTTGTTGGTTCATCTAGAATGATGATTTTTGCTCCGTTATAAAGCAATCTTATAAGTTCAACTTGTTGTCTTTCTCCTATAGAAAGTGAATTTGTTCTTTGAGAAAAATCAAAATTAATATTATATTTCTTAAAAAGCTTAGAAATTGAATCTGAAGTTTTGCTTAAATTCCGGAATGGATTTTTATCCTTAATTCCAACAAGGAAGCTCTCTAAAATAGATAAATTTCCAAAATCAAGAGGGTCTTGATTTAAGAGACCTATTCCACCTTTTATTGACTCTTTAGGAGAACCAAGTATTAATTTACTATTATCAATAATTATTTCTCCACTGTCAGGCGTGATCTGACCAGAAATAATCTTAACAAGAGTTGATTTTCCAGCTCCATTTTCTCCTAAAAGAGCATGAATACCCTCATTGATAGAAATTTTTATTTCAGAATTAGCCCTTATTTCTCCAAAGCTTTTGGATATATTTTTTATTTCTATCTTCATAAAAAAGTGGGCTTCTCAAATTGAGAAGCCCAATAACTTTTATTCACTGTCTCCAGTCATACCTTCAAGAAGTTGTGATGTATACCATATTTGAAAATCTGAAGCCTCTTCTCCATCTGCCAAAAATTCTGATCCATCTTGAAAATTCAATGGCCCTGTAAAGAGATTGATTTCATCAGATGACAATTGGCTAATAAAAGCATCTAATTTGGAAACTTCATCTGTAGTTAATCCATCACCTGTATTCCATCCAATTGTGGAACTATCTTTATCATTCATATTATCCCAGTTGGGACCACTCCATACAAATTCACCCTCAAATTCTCCATGACCAGCCTTCATAGCTGCATTAAGATACTCTGGTCCCCAGTTAAAATAAGGAACACCTAGACAAACCTCAGGTGAAGTATCACATGAAGCCTCATAATCATATCCAACTACATATACATCCTCTCCTTCTGCTGCTCTCTGTCCTGTAACAACTAAAGCCTCAGGGGTATCAATATGAGAAATAATAACATCTGAACCTCCATCAAAAAATTCATTAGCAACTTGAGTTGGGTCTGATGTCACACCAGGAATATGGAACCAAAAACCAATCCATACAACCTCAAACTCTAGTTCAGAATCACCCTCATAACAATGTTTTGCTCCAAGGTAAGCTGCATTAGTCAATCTTCTAGTTTCATCATTAATTAGTGGACCTAGGAAGCTTATTTTTCCAGTCTTAGTCTTCAAAGCTGCAGCACATCCAGCAATCATCTTTCCGTACTCCATTTTTCCCATAATATTTCCCAAGTTACTAAGATCTTCTCGATATGCTTTACCTTCACTCCAAGCACTATCTCCAGAAGCCCAAATCATAGGAACATCAGGAAATTTTTCTGCTGCTGCTAAAATTCCATCTTTCATATCGTCGGAAGTAGCAAAAATCAATTGAGCACCCTCGTCTATCATATCTGAGGCAACTTGATCAACAGTTAAGTTAGGGCTATCTGCAGGGTTTATCATATCTGCTACAATCATTTCTGCTCCAGCAATTTCTTCGATATATTCACCACCCTCAAAGTGGGCTTGAGACCACCCTTTGTCATCTCTTGGCCCAACAAGAATCATTCCAAACTTAAATGATCCATGATCATCATCATGATCATCAGAATCCTTCGATTCTTCAGCTGTGTTATCAGTGCTAACCACTTCAGTAACTTCTTCTTCCTCAGTACATGCAAATATAGAGAAAATAAGAATTGAAATTAAAAACAATTTTAAAAAAATCTTCATAGCTAATTCCTTAATTGAAATTTTATTTTGATAAGAAAACAATAACATTTTCCGAAAAAAAATATCATAAAAAAATCAATTAATTTGTTACTAATATATTAATTTTTTTCTGATAAAAAAAATTTTAAAATAAATAATCTAAATACTTATATATACTATATATAGAGATAAATAAATTGGAGTTCAAATGGCTGGACAAAAAGAAAAAGTTACTTTCGAAATTCAAAAAGATCTAACACAAATGCTAGAATCTGCTGCAGAAAAATATGATTTGCCAAGCGTAGATAAAGCATTAAGATGCATATTAGATTACGTAGCTACTGACGGTGATTGGGATGAAATATTCGACGAAGTAAGATGTATAAGATGCGGTAGCAAAACTGGTTGGGAAGAATAATTCATAAGCTACTTTATTTTTTAAAAATTTAACTATGAAAAAAATTATTTTATTTTCAATTTTCTTTATTTTGTTATCTCTGGGTTGTAGAGGAGAAAAAACAGTTGATAAAGCGATAGAAAAAATTGATTTACCGAAGGTTCAAAAAGGTGTTCCTGCTGCTCCAGAAATAATAAAAAAAAATGTAGAAACTACCGTAGAAGTTTTAAGAGAAAAACCTAAGCCTATAAGAAAATTAAGGATATTTAATCCAACACCTACTCCGACTGGAAGAATTTGGCCTGTAATAGATAAAATCAAAAAGAATGAACCCAGAAGAATAGTTTATGAGACTACAGAAAATACTATATCTTTAGCTGAAAAAACTTTAGGCAACATATTAGATTTAGCTTTTAATCCAACCTCAACTCCAACACCTCAAGATCAAACTAAATTAAATCCTAAATCATTAATAGAAACAAAGATTGAAGCTACTAAAACAGAAAATCCCAACTTAAGATCTTCAGGTATTAATATGACAAGAGATGCTTTTTTAACTATGGATGACATGTGGTTTGAAGATTTAGGTAAAGAAAAGGTTATGGGGGATGTAGATGGCCTCCAATGGGGAAGATTATTGATATCTGAAAATGAATCTTTTAATATAGGACAAGAAAAATTTGCAAATATGTTTTCTGTTGGTTCAATCCAGGATGAGATTGGTTATTTCTACAGTACTCAAAGTGGTTATGCAAATCCAGATATTAAGTATGGTTACGTCGTTGATGGAGGTGAAGGTCTTTGTGGAAGTAACCATAACGGATATCAAGGATATATGACTCAAAATGGAAATATGTCTAATGTAACTTGGGGAGTCTACGATGGAGTAATTTCTCCAATCGCTGAAGGAGCTTTCAGTTATGAGCGAATTATAAATGAAGTTTTAAAACCATTAAAGGATGAAGTTTATACTATAACTTTCGGAACAAGAGCATCGAATTGTTATCAAGGACAACTCCTATTTTTACAAGGAGGTAAACTTGGAATTATAGATCCCATAAAAATGACTAATGATGGGAAACTTTTCATTAACTGGTGGCTAGTAGATATTGATCTTGGAATGAGATCTATGAAAAGAGAAAAAACATTTAATGATCTTTTTGAACAAAAGGATTTTTTTAATGACTTCTATGGACCTCCAGNTTTAAAAGTTCAAGTCAATGATGATATCCATTACTCTGGAGAGTACAAGTATCATTCTCAGATAAATAATAAACCTGTATGGATAAATAGAGAGTGCGGCGATGCAGGCTCGCAATATCAATATTGTTATATTTTTTGGTATCAAGATATTCATAGGGCAAGAGATGATGATGGAACTTGGGTTTTACAACCTGTACTACCAAGTAATGAGTGGAAAGCTCATGCTTATACAGACGCTGATTGGCCATGGGGTGGTGGTTGGACAGATAATATTGTAGGAGTATGGGGTAGATGATAGCCAATTAATAATTTTTTACTCAAAGAATATAGAAAATAAATTATAACTTTCATAATATCTTTAAGAACCTAATAGTAATTTCTAAAAAGGATAAAAAGATGTCAAATAAAAAACCAAACTTCATTGTATTTTTAACAGATGACCAAGGATACGGAGATCTTTCTTGTATGGGTGCAACTGATTTCAAGACTCCTTCTCTTGATAAATTAGCTTCTGAAGGAGTAAGATTTACTGATTGGTACACTAACTGCCCTGTATGTAGCCCTGCTCGTGCTGCACTTCTTACAGGAAGATATCCAGGTAATACAGGTATCAGAGGTATATTACCTGGACATAGAAAAGCAAAAGGTTTACCAGAATCTACACCAACACTAGCTAAAATCCTAAAATCAGAAGGATACAACACAGCAATGGTAGGAAAATGGCACTTAGGATTAGAAAAAAAATCTAGACCTAATAGTCATGGTTTTGATGACTGGTTTGGTTTTTTAGCTGGTAATGTAGATTACTACTCACATATTTATTATTACGGCGCAAATACTAAAGACAATATTCTTCCGCAAGTAAACCCAACTCATGACTTATGGGAAAACCAGGAAGAAGTGTGGATGGATGGAGATTATTTCACCGAAATGATAACTGATAAATGTATAGAATATCTAAGAAAAATGACCTCTGAAGGTAAACCTTTCTTCTTGTATGTTCCATTTAATGCTCCTCATTATCCTATGCATGCTCCGAAAAAATATATGGATAGATTCTCTCATCTTCCTTGGGACAGGCAGGTAATGGCTGCAATGCTTAGTGCAATGGATGATTCTGTTGGAAATATAATGGATGAATTAAAAAGATTAGGTGTTGATGAAAACACACTAACATTTTTTACATCTGATAATGGACCATCAAGAGAAACTAGAAACTGGCTNGATAGTACATTAGATCCTTATTATGGAGGAACAGCAGGAAAATTTAAAGGTCATAAAGGAAGTTTATTTGAAGGGGGAATTAGAGAGCCTGGAATAATGCACTGGCCNGGTAAAATTCAAACAGGAGTTGTGTCCAGCGAGCCATGTGCTTCTATGGATATTGCTCCAACTATTTTAGATGCCGCTGGAGTAAACTTGAGTGATCATTATTTAGACGGGAAAAGTCTAATTAAGTTAGCTAATGGAAAAGATTCAAATTCAGATAGAGTAATATTTTGGGAATACTTGGATCAAACTGCTGTTAGAAAAGGTAAGTGGAAGCTTGTACTAAAAGGTAAGCTAATCGAAGCATATGGACCAGTACCAGAGGTTCATCTTTCAAATTTGGAAGAAGATATTAGTGAATCTATAAATCTNGCTGATAAGGAGCCTGAAATTACAAAAGAACTTACAAAATTAGCTGAAGATTGGCGAAATCAAATTGAGGAAAAATGGATTTCTGAGTANGGCGCTCCAAGTGAAGAGCAAAGACTTAATACTCAAATGGGAATTAACTAATATGGGAAAGAAAATAGTAATTATAGGTGGAGGGGTTGTGGGTATGAGTACAGCTTTCCACCTAGCAAATAATGGAATAAAAGATATAACGATTATTGAAAAAGATTCAATAGGTAGTGGATCAAGTTCTCAAGCAGCAGGAATAGTTACTTGTCTTCAATGGAATGCAACTTCGGTTGTAGCTCGAATGAAAACTTTAGATTTATTTGAAAATTTTAGCAAAGTTTTAGATGGGTATACTTTCCAACAAGTTGGTTGCCTTAATTTATCTACAAAATCTGATTATGATGAGGGTGCTGATTTGCGTGATTTGCATGACAGATTAGGTGCAAAATATGAGACTTTCATAGGTAAAGAGCTAACTGAAAGATTTTCCGATGTAAAAACACAGGATGATGAGTATGGAGTACTGGATCCTAGAGGAGGTTATAGTGAACCTCATACTTATATTCCAGCTCTTAGAAAAAAAATAGAAAGCATGGGTGTAAAAATACAAGAAAATGAGAAAGTAAATAACTTTATTTTCAAAGGCAATAGAATAAGTGGAATAATAACTTATTCTAAGACTGATAACGCAGAAAGAAAATATTTAGCAGATGATGTAGTTTGCGCAGTAAATGCTTGGACTAATATACTCCTTGATTCAATTGATTTTAAGGTACCTATGAAAAATTTTATTCATGAGAGATTTGTCACTGAACCTTTCGATAGAGAATTAAGTCTTCCAGCAATAAATGATAGGGTTTATCAAAGTTATGTAAGAGGAACAGAAGATAATAGAATTTTAGTAGGAACTTCTCAACATAACCCAGAAAATTTCTTAATAAATGATAGAGATTTTAATATAGAGGAACTCAAACCTCATCACGATGCTTTAGATTTTCTTAAAGAATCATTTCAGCATAGAGTTCCTATTATTAGGGATAAAAAATGGGATTATCACACAGTTGGACTGATAAGTGTAACTGCTGATGCTACCCCAGTTATTGGCCCTGTTCCCAATATAGAAGGATTTTATCTTTGTTCAAATTTTCATTCAGGTGGATTTGCTTACAATCCTGTTGCAGGTTTACTAGTTACAGAACATCTTCTATTTGGAAAAACAAGTATTGACTCAGATAGTTATTTGCCTAGCAGATTTAAGGACTTCAAAACAAAATTATACTTAGATAAAACTCATAAACTAGAAGATTTAGAGGTTAAGAGACACTAAATAATATATTATTTTTATATAAATTAGAGGATTATAAATGGAATTTTTAGATTCTATAAAACAAACTTATAAGAGATCTCTAGATTTTACTGGAAGAACTGGCAGATCAGAATTTTGGTGGTTTAAGTTATATTTTTGGGGTGGATTATTCATATGGAGCATAATTGATTATCTACTTTTTGGCTTTATAATTTGGGATCCATATTCTGACTTTGGTTGGCTTGGAGCAATTTGGATAATTTTAAACTTACTTCCTTATTTTTCAATAAATAATAGAAGACTTATGGATACAGGAAAAGGTAATTGGAAAATAAAGCCATCTTGGCTTTTACCTATAACATTCATAATATTACAAATTTTACTTGTTCTATTTATTATTATTGGGTGGATAATTCTATGGGTTTGGTGGAGCGAAGAATCATATGAATCTGACCCAGAAAAAAGACCTATAGGAATACCTCAATAGAAAGGATTTGATTTATGGCACAAAAACTAAAAAACAAAATAGCTATTGTTACTGGAGGTAATAGTGGCATAGGAGAAGCAACAGCAAAACTTTTTGCCCAAGAAGGTGCAAAGGTAATCATCATGGCAAGAAGAGATGAAGAAGGTAAAAGAGTTGAAAATGAAATAAAGGATAACGGAGGAGTAGCAAATTTCATTAAGTGCGATGTAGGTGATGAAAAAACAGTTAATTCAGCAGTAGAAGCTGCTGCAGGCTTGTACGGAAAAATCAATATTCTTTTCAATAATGCAGGTCATGGTGCTGCAGGAGATTTTCCTAATTCTAAAACAGAAGATTGGAATACTGTAATAAATAATAATTTGAATGGTACCTTTTTTGTATCAAGAGCAGTTTGGCCAATAATGGAAAAATCAGGAGGAGGAGCAATAGTGAATATGTCATCACTAGCAGCTCAAAGAGGTTTTTCACCAAAAATGAAAGAGGTTTTTGGAACCACTGCCCCATCCTATTACGTAGCTAAAGCAGGAATCGATGCCTTAACTAGATATATGGCTGGAGTTGGAGGAGATAAAAATATAAGAGTAAACTGTATCAGACCTGGACAAATCATGACTCCAGGTGCAACTAGAGGAACCATTAACGACCCTGATGGAGGTCATCACGTTTTTGAATCAATGTTTGATTTAACTCAAATTATACCAGGACCTGGATACCCAAATGATGTAGCTAACTTAGTTCTTTTTCTAGTTAGTGAAGATTCAAGATTTATAACATCAGAAATTATAAATATTGATGGTGGAGTAGCAGCAAAAATATAGTTCTATTTATATGGATAAACCTATGAAAATAAAAGCTATTTTTTTTGATGTTTTTGGGACAGTTTTTGATTGGCATAAGTCTATTCATAATGAAACATTAATGTTTGCTAAAGAAAACAAACTATCGATTGATGAATTTTATTTTACTGATAAATGGAGAGAAGGATTTAGAGATTTACAGTCACAAGTTGCTTCAGGAAAAAGGAGTTATTTATCAATGGATGATATCCATTTTGAAGTATTATTGGAACTTTTTGATGAACTAAAAATTGATAGCATTAGCCAAGATAAATTAGTTGAATTTAATAAATCTTGGCATAGATTAAGTCCTTGGTTAGATTCAATACCAGGTTTAACAGAACTTAAAAATAATTTTTTTGTTTCTGCACTTTCAAATGGCAATTTATCTATGCTGATAAGATTATCAAAAAACTCAAATATTCCTTGGGATTCAATAATATCTACTGAGTTATTTGGAACATATAAGCCTGATCCTGAAGTATATTTGGGTGCAGCAAAACTATTAGAAATTAAAACTTCTGAATCAATGATGGTTGCATCTCATGCATACGATCTAGATGGAGCTAAAATGTCAGGTATGAAAACTTGTTATATACATAGACCAAACGAGTTTGGAAATTATAAAAGTGAAAATTATGGAGATCTTTCTAGGTTTGATATAGTTGTTGAAAGTATAGAAGAAATAAGAGAAAAAATAAAAATTTATAAGAGAGGATAATAATGTCTGTTTACTCAATTAGTAGTATAGAAGTTAAGGATTGGGAGGCTTACAAAGAGTATATGAAGCTTGTTCCTGATGTAATTCACAAATTTGGAGGAAAATATTTAGTAAGAGGTGGAGATATAAAATCAGATACTACTTCTTGGAAACCCAAGAGAGTTGTAATTCTAGAATTTCCTACTTTGGAAGATCTAAATAATTTCAGAGATTCAGAAGAATATAAACCTGTTGCTGCAATCAGATTAAAGGCTTCTACAAGTGAAGGATTTGTAGTTGAAGGAATTTAATGAAATCTCTTAAATGGTATGGGATTCCAGTAAATATCCCAAATACTCATAAAGAATGGTTGTTCTTTTCAATAATAACTATTTTTTCCCTGTCTATTTCAATATATACATTAGTTTTTTCAACTTAAAGAAGGTGAAATTATGAAAATAACCAATATTTATAGATACCCAATAAAATCATTTACCGAGGAAGAAAAAAATGTGGTACAAATAAGTGATTTCAGCAGAATTATAGGAGATAGAATAGCAGCGTTTAGGATAGGAAATGATCATTTAAATCATGATTGGCTTCCCAAAAAAAATTATTTGTCTTTGATGCATGTTCCTCACATATCGAGAATTAAAATAAAATATATAGACTCAATAAATAAGCTTTCTCTAAAAATTCCTGATAAGGATGAAATACAGATCAGTGCATCCAACATAAAAAAAATGGAAACTTTAATCTCAGATTTTTTAAATAAAAATAAATTCGAAAAAAAATTTAATTTTATCTCAACAAATCATGGGAATATTTCATTTCACGATACAAAAGATGGACTAATTAGCCTTCATTCTTTAGCTAGTGAGAAAAAAATTAAAAATAGTTTTGAAGCAATAGAAAGAGTAAGATTCAGGAGTAATTTTATAATTGATTCTTGCGAGCCTTTTGAAGAATTAAGTTGGGTAGGAAAAACAATATCAATTTCAGAACTTAAATTTAAAGTAATCAAAATCATTAGAAGATGCGCAGCTGTAAATTGTAATCCTACAAGTGGTATCTATGACAAAAATTTATTAAGGATATTACCAAACTTAAATGGAATAGAAGAGCCATCATTCGGAATAAAACTTAAGTTGATTTCAAATGGAGGTACAATAAAAATTGGTGACAAAGTCAGTTTGATAAGCTAGTTATTTATAATTTCATACAAAATTTCACCAACTAATATAGACATCATTATCCCCCATCCTCCTCCACCAGAGGCTACATAAATTTCTTCATCACCAATCTTTTCTATATTTGGTAAATCGTCATCATTTGAAGGTCGCAAACAAGCTGTTTGGCTATGAAAATCATAATCAGTTATATTTTTAGTCATTTGAGAACCTTTTTCGATAAGATAATTCTTAGCAAAGCTAGTCTTGGATTTATCAAAATCTTTATCTTCCACAGTGGCTGCAACCCAAATAAGTCCGTCTTTTTTCTTTACTACAGAACATGGTCCATGAAGATGAAAATCTGTAAAAGTATTTTCTGGATCAGAAAGCTTAAGTATTTGTCCTTTAGAAGGAAAAATTTTCTTTCTTAAATTTATTCCTTCTAAACAACTAGTCCATGGTCCTGCAGCTATGATTAATCTTTTAGTCATGTATTTTTCTTTTGCTGAAATAACTTCAATACCACTTTTTGTAGTGTTAATCGTAGTTATCTCATTTTTTATGAAATTTCCGCCTAAATTATTAAATTGATCAAAAAGGTATTTTTGATATTTTTTTGAGTCTAAAAAAATTGTTCCTTCAAAATTTGCAATTTTATTATTTTTTAGACTCAAAATATCTGATTTTTTTTCATAAGGTTCATAAGGATTAATTGAAAAATATTTTTCTTTTGGATCAATTAAATTAATAACATTTTTTATAGCTTCATACTCTGAATCATTCTCGTAAAAATGAAGAGTAGGTTTCACTTCAAAATCAATTTGTTTTTTAAACTCAAATCCAGATTCAAAAAATTTCTTATATGCTCCTAGACTTATTTTTGCAACCTCTAAAGGTTTTGTTTCATTACCATGTCCAGCACCACCCAATATCGGATCAATTCTTCCCAGAGCATTTGAAGATGCTTCATCAAATTTAGGGTTCTTGTCTACTAGGTTAACTTCTTGCCCTTTATCTAATAAATAATTAGATACTGAAAGTCCAAAAACACCTCCTCCTAAAACTAAGTTTTCTATATTTTGAATTCTAATTTTTATGCCCTCCAAAAGCTCTTCTCATTGCAGATAAAATTTTTCCAGAAAAAGAATCTTCTAACTTAGAATTAAATCTCTCTGAGATAGAAGCATATATGCTTGGAATAGGAACAGATAAATCTATAGATTCCTTTATTGTCCATCTTCCTTCACCAGAATCACTTACTTTAGAACTATAACCAGACAAGTCTTTATCATTTTTCAATTCTTCAGAGATAAGATCAATTAACCAAGATTGAATAACAGAACCTGATCTCCAATTTGATGAAATTTCAGATAAATTAAGACTATATTTCTTTTTATTCTTGAGTATCGCAAAGCCTTCAGCAATAGATTGCATCATTCCATACTCTATTCCATTATGAATCATTTTTACAAAATGACCTGAACCTGAATCTCCCACATACAATCCTCCCTTAGATTCTTCAGTTGAAAGACAATCAAATAAATCTAATAATTCATTATAAATTTTCTTATTACCTCCAATTGTTAAACAGAAACCATTTTCTAAACCCCATACTCCACCACTAGTTCCACAATCTAAAAATTCAATCTCTTTTTTTTGACAAATAATTGAGTTTTCTATTGAATCTTTATAGTAAGAATTACCACCATCTATGATTACATCCCCAGGATTAAGTCTCTCAGATAAATCAATGATTGTTTGATTAGTAGGATTTCCACTTGGAACCATTACCCAAATAACTTTTCTACCAGTAAATTTACTTGCAAGTGTGTCTAAATCATTAACCGTTTCGAAGGTGAATGAAGAATCTTTATACAAATTTGAATTTTGATCATAACCGAAAACTTTAAATTTTTCTTGGTATAATTTTTCAGCTATTTGTCCACCCATTTTTCCTAAACCAACAACCCCTATTTCCATAATTTCCTCAATTTCTTGATAATAATTTTCTATGTATTTTATGTTTTGGATTAAATCTTATTCCTTTTCTTAACGTGACTTCAGGAACTAAAAGTTCATTTCCAATCCTTTGATTATTTTCTGCGTCAGTAAAATTAAATTTACCATCCTTTAAATGCTCTACAATGGCTATATCTGCATCTGAGTCTATTTGAATTGTTCCAATATGAGAATCCATGTTTACCGCTTCTGCTGGAATGAAAGATGATTTTGCTATTACTTCATTTAGTGATAATCCTAGTTGTAAGTATTTCGATAAAGTAGTCAACAAATCAAAAACAGGTCCCCTTGCATTATATTTGTGAATATCTGATGAAATAGTATTTGGTGCAATACCTTGATCTAAACATGCTTCAGCTACAGGAAAAGAGAAGGATCCAGCACCGTGACCAACATCAAAAATAACATTTCTATTATAAGCATCCCATGCTATGTCAATCACTTTATTATTATTATCTAGTATTCCATGTGGTCTCTGAGTGAATGCATGAGTAACTATATCTCCGGGTCTCATTTTAGGTAAAATATGTTCTAATGTATTATGAGATCCTCCTATATGAATCATGAGTGGTTTACGAATTTCTTTAGCTACTTGTAATGCTCTTTCAAAAGCTTCAATATCATTTTTTCCTACAATATCATGAGATAGCCTAACCTTAATTCCTACTATATGATCAGAGTGCAACTCAGATGCTTCTACAGCTTTTTCTACTCTTGCCCACCTAATATCTTCTAATTCCCCAATATCATTATCTAATTGCCCCATTCCAGATATATGTAAGAAGGCTAAAATTCTCGTTTTTGCTTGAGAAATTACATACTTTTGGAATCCTGAAATTGTATTTGCTCCAGATGAACCTGCATCAATTGCAGTAGTAACTCCTCTTTCTAAACAAAAAGGATCTGCCTCTACGGCTAGATGAGCAACTCCCCACCAAACATGTACATGTAAATCTACTAAACCTGGTAGAACTAGTTTATTTTCCGCTTCAATGATATCTATTGCATTTCTATCAGGGATACTAGTTTCTATAGCCCTAATTTTTCCAGATGATATTCCTATATCTTTTTTTTCTTGAATTTTATTTTTTGGATCAATGACTAATCCATTCTTAATTACCAAATCAAAAGTCATATTTCTGCCTTCTAGTAAAAAATCTCTGCATCATGTAATGGATCATAACCTATTTCTTTTTTTGGAGTTTCAATATCAAAAATACTATATTTATTTTTTGATATTACATAATAATGTGCTCCTGATCGAAGTTTTCCATCAATAAAAGTTTTATAACAGCTATCAACAAATTTTGCAGAATCTTCCTGATGACACCAAACAGTAAAGTATGCAACTTCATCAATCATTTTATTTTCAATATTTATTCCTCCCCACCTGGCTGCAATTGCATTCTTGTCGGTTGCAGCAAATCTCTGGCACCACGATTCTACATAGGCTTTTTCCAAGCCGTAATCGCCAGTTGGGCAAGGTTCAAGATTAGCATCTAGAAGTTTAGGCCATTTTTCAATTTTATTAAATTTTCTTGAAGCTATTGTTTTATACGGCTCTTTTATAAATGGGAAATAAGCTCCACCGGTAGCATGAACTGAACTTGAACCGATAATAAGTGCCTTTGGATTAATTTTCTCAACAGTTTTGAAAATTAAATCTGTCATCTTATTCATTTCAAGCAAAGGATCTTTTCTTGCTAAATAAATTATTAGATCTTTGTCCAAAATTGACTCAGATAGCTTATCACTTTCATCTGAAATATCTAGGTTTACAAATACCTCATTAGAATTTACAAAACTAGACTTATCAACAGATTTTTCATGATCTATTATAGTAAATCTATAGTTTGGATTGATTTTGGGTAGAAATTTTCTTAACCCTGAACCAATGGTACCTTTACCACCTAATAGGGCAACTTCGATTGTTGTGTTATTTTTCATTTTATAATGATTAACTATAGATCATATTTATTAGAAAAATATCGTAGAAATCAAATTGTTATTCTTTTTCTTTTGAGCCCTCTATTGATATATTAGGTAACCAATTTAACCATTCTGGTAAATACCAAGCTTTCGTACCTAAAATTTTCATAACACTAGGAACTAGTATAGATCTAACTATAGTAGCATCTATCAAAACTGCAGCTCCAAGTCCAAATCCCATAGATTGGAAAAAGGTTATTTCTCCTAATGCAAAACCTCCAAAAACGGCTACCATTATCAATGCAGCACCAGTAATAATACTTGCTGTTTTTCTTAGACCGAATGCAACAGAATTATCAGTAGAGCTTGTTTGATCATAATTTTCTTTAATTCTACTTAACATAAAAACGTGATAATCCATGGATAATCCAAATAGAATACTAAACATAAATAAAGGAAGCCAAAATTCAAGTTGATCTACTTGTTGAAATCCAATTACGTCAATCAAAAAACCCTTCTGAAAAACAAGTACCAAAAGTCCATAAGATGCACCAACTGATAACAAATTCATAATTATCGAGGCTATAGAAATAGTTATCGATCTGAAGGCTAATAATAGTAAAAATAGACTTAGGGACAAAACAATTGCAAGAACAAGAGGAAAATAATCATCAGTCATAGTAACAGCATCTACGACTTCAGCTGAGGTTCCCCCAACATAAACCTTATATTGATTTTCTGAAATTCCTTGAAATGATGAAGGGATCATTTCACTTCTAAGCCTTCTTATTGCATTAAGTGCAGGCTGATTTTGAGGATCTCCAGGAATCATTGACGTTATTTCAGCAAAATTTACACTATCTTGAATAATTACTTCAGGAGGAAGAAAAAAATCATCTTCTATCAACTTTTCTTCGAGATTATCAATAGCTTGAATAATATTTTCTGATCCAACATTTGCTTCTATAACAATATTTGCAGGTAAATTTGCCCCATAACCATATTTTTCATTAAGTAGCTCAAAACCAACTTTTATAGGTTCGTCATCCGGTAGAGCTGAAATTCCAGCAGTCCCCTTCTCTAGATCAAAATAAAAATAAGAAAGTAATAATAAAAATAAAGCCGCTATAGACATACTTAATACAGATCTTTTCATTACCTGAATTGTGATAGCATTCCAAAACCCTCCTTCATCAATTTTTGATTCGGAGTTAGTAGATAAAAATTTGATTGAGACACCCTTCTTTCTGAGAAATGAGGACAAAATTATAATAAGCATAATTATCCCAGAAACTATCAATAATTTTGGCCCCAGCTCTTGAGTTAGTGCAATAAACAAAAATCCAATAATGAATAATATAACTGTAGCTAATTTAGGAACCTCAAAACTGTTTACCTTATCTCCAAGTAATCCTACTATAGCTGGTAAAAGTGTAATACCGGCAAATACTGCTACAAAAACTACAACTATTGCACCAGTTCCTAAGGCATGAAATGTTTTTTCAGGTATAACAAACATTCCAACAAGTGCAAAAACAACGGTCAGTCCACTGAACATAACAGCTTTACCTGCGGTGGATCCAGAATTAATAATTGCCTGTAATTTGTCCAGTCCAGATTCCCTTTCTTCTCTGTATCTTGATAATATAAACAAGCAGTAGTCAATCCCCACAGCCAAACCCATCATAGACATAATATTCGGAACAAATTCATTAAGACTTACAAACTGACCAATAATAGAAATCAAGCCAACAGCTATAGTAATTGAAACGATAGCTATTATTACTGGTATAAAAGCTGAAGTTACAGAACCAAAAACTAGTGCAAGAATAATAATAGCTACTGAAATACCTATTGTTTCACCTGTTACCAAATCTTTCTCAGCCAACTCTAGGAAGGTATATTCTATGGAATCTTGTCCAATGAAATAAAAATGAAAATCTTCATTAGAATTTTCCTCAAGTAAATGAACCAGAGGCGCCACCAATTCACCTCTAACGAATGGAGCAGACATCATAACGGTGGTTCCATCTGGTGAAGGGTTTATCTGATAATCAGATACGGATCCTACGTTTTGATCTATTCCTGATTTATCTATCTCATCCTGAACTAATACAAAAAAATCTCCTATTGCTTTTGAATATTCTTCTGAAGGAAATTTATAGATTTCAGAATTAATAACAAGAAGATTATCAGAGGTTTTTTCTTGTACTTTTTCATCTGATACTTTTGGATCTGATTTTTCAAGTAAATCTTTTTTTTCTTTCTTTATTTTGTTAGCTAACAGTGATTCAGTATCTACCGTTGCTCCATCACCTCCTGATAAAGCTTGGGAAAGATAGTTCTGAGAAACAAATCCTGATAGCCCTAATAAAATCACCCAAGCCAAAATTACTATATATGGTTTTCTGGCACAAAAAGAAGTAAGAGATTTTAAATTCATATTGTCCTTGGGATTGTATAGATAATTTATATTATATTATTTAGTAAAACTCTTTGTGTTTCATAATTGTAAAATTGTCACATATTCTATTCAAAAAAAAAATTTGTGTATAAAATAAAATGACCATAAAAAGTTATCTATCTATGAAAATCAAATCAATTAAGTGTGAAATTTTAGATAATCACTATCCTTTCATTTTCGTTCATACAGACGAAGATATTATTGGTTTTGGAGAATGTTTTAGGCGTCAACCAAAGGTTACAAAATCAGTTATTGAAAATATATTAGAGCCAGCTTTATTAGGTAAGAATCCTCTAGAAACTGATAAAAGATTTAAAGATATGATGAAAGCTGGAAATGCCTTAGAAATAGGAGGGGCTATCTGGATAGCAATTGCAGGCATAGATATAGCATTGTGGGATATAAAGGGGAAGTATCTTAATAAACCAATTTACGATCTTCTTGGTGGTAAAACAAAAGAGAAAATGCCGGTTTATGCAAGCTCTATGAGGAGAGATCTCACTCCCAAGGAAGAAGCTAAAAGAGCTGTATATTATGCAGAAAAAGGATTTAAGGCATACAAACTTCATAGTGCCGTTCCTGGTAAGATTGATGATGATTCAGATCAGACTATTGAAACTGTTACTGAAGTTAGGAAAGCAGTTGGAGATTATTTTGATATTCTAGTTGACGTGAATGGAGCATATTCAGTACACCATGCTATAGAAATAGGAAAAGAACTTGAGCAATTAGGAGTTTTCCATTTTGAAGAACCTCGACCCCATTATGATTTAGATGGACTATCAAAAGTTTCTGAATCTTTAGATATTCCAATAGCTTCGGGCGAAAATATATATAATGAATATGAATATAAGGATCTTATCATTAAGGGGGGAGTAGATATTGTTCAGCCTGATATTGTAAAAACCCCAGGGTTTACTACTTTCTTAAAAATTTCTAAATTAGCTGATATTTTAGGAATCCCTTTAACATGTCATAATACTCAACCAATTATTAGCACTATAGCCCATGCTCATTTTGTATGCTCGAGTGATAATTTCCCATATGCTCAGGAGTATAATATAGAAGAAATTTCTATAAGAGATACAAATCCTATACTAAAAAATCCTTTAGTAATATCTGATGGATTGCTAGAAATTCCTGATGGTCCTGGATTAGGTGTAGAATTCGATATGAGTATGGTAAGAAAACTATCCTGCTAATTTTTGTTTAAGTTCAATTAATGAGAGTTTAAACATTTCTAAAGTTTTTTCTATATCATTTTCCGTATGAGAAGTAGAAAGGTGTACCCTCCCATTTGATGATAGTCTTATTCCTTTTTTAAATGCTATTTCACAAAATGACTTATATTTATTCTCGTCACAGTTTCTAAAATGATCTCTCCAGTCTCTTATATGTTCCTTTTCAGTGAAGGAAATTGAAAAAACTGAACCTAGTCCTTGTGCATGAATATCTATATCCAAATCATCAGAAAGATCTTTGATACCTTGAATTAATTTTTGACCCTTTTTTTCTAAATTATAAAAAAAATTTTTACCCTTTATCATTTCGTCTAGAGATGCATTTGCAGCTGCAATAGAAGCAACGTTGGAGTTGAAGCTACCTCCATGATATACGGTACCATCACCAATAAAATTCATTATTTCTCTTTTACCCGCTAGCATAGCGATTGGAAATCCTCCTGCAAAGGATTTTGCAAAAGTTGCTAAGTCAGGAGTTACACCAAAATATTCTTTTGCACTTCCTTTCAAAATCCTAAATCCTGTTATAACTTCGTCGAAAGCCATTAGAGATCCGTTATCATGGCAAAGTTTTTTTACAGATTGTATATATCCTTTATCTGGAATTATACAATTAGTATTAGCTAGGATTGGCTCCATAAGAACACCGGCAATTTCATCACCATATTTCTGAAAAATTTCTTTTAGGTGATCTATATCATTCCATCTAGCAATTATCACACTATTTTTAGTATTTTCATCCATTCCTTTAGATTCAGGAACAGCCTCTGGTGAAGAATTATCTCCTGCTAATTCTAAATCTGGATGTACAGAATAGTTTATTGAATCCATCCAACCATGGTAATGTCCTTCAAATTTTACAAATAATTGTCTGTTGGTATAACCTCTCATCAATCTAATCAGAAGCTGATCGATTTCTGTTCCACTAGATGCAAATCTAACAGTCCAATCTCTAACATTTAGAATTTCTAATGATTTTTCAGCCACCTCAATTTCTTTATCAAATTGCGCAGCATAAACCATGCCATTCTTAATTTCTTTAGAGACTCTTTGATTTATAAAATCGGGTGCATGACCGAAAATATTTGGACCCATTCCTTGAATATAATCAATGTATTCATTACCATCAACATCCCAAATCTTTGATCCTTTAGCATTTTGTATAAAAAGAGGAACTTCTGAATGCTCTAAAGCTCTTATTTGCGAGGAAATTCCACCAGCTATGTATTTTTTGGCCTTTGTATAAAGTTTTTTTGAATTATTTATATCATTCATATTAAACCTGACTTTTGTAGCTAAATATAAAATAAAGATACTAAATTTTAAAAATTTATCATATAAATAATTCACATATAATATTTCTAAATAACTATTAATTTCAAGGATTAAATATGGGTACAAACTATCAACAAGAAAGATCTGAGGGAGTAAGAGTTTCAGATGCTTGGCATTACAGGGGATTAAAAACTGTAATTTTAGAAAATAAAAAAATTAGAGTTTTGATTATTTCTGATAAAGGTGCAGATATTTCAAGTTTTGTCTATAAACCTACTGATACTGAATTTATGTTCAAAACTCCATGGGGAATAAGAAACCCTAGTTACACAGTACCTTCAACAGGAGATCCAGCTTCTGTTTGGCTTGATTATTATGAAGGAGGATGGCAAACAGTTGTACCTCACGGAGGATATCCAAGTGAATATTTTGGTGCTGATTTTGGAATACATGGGGATGTAAATAATATTCCATGGGATACAAAAATTATCACTGATTCTCCAGAAATTTGTACTATTGAATTTACTGGAAGGAGCGTAAGAAGCCCATTTGAAATCACAAGAACAATTTCCCTTAGAGCTGACGATTCATTTCTTGAGATTGACCAAAATGTTACAAATTATGCTGAGCAAGAATTAGATATTGTATGGCTAGAACATATAGCTATCGGAGGTTCATTTTTATCCGAAAAATGCACCCTAACTCTTCCTAATTGCAAGATACTTTCCCATCCAGAAGATGTGGATAAATCTTCCAAATTAAAACCTAATTTTTCAGGAAAATGGCCTATGGTTGATCTGAAGGATGGATCACAATCAGATTTTAGAAATATACCAGGAAAATCTGACCGATCATTAGATATGGCTTACTTCACTGAACTGGAAGAAGGATGGTATGTAGTAAAAAATAATGAACTACAAATTGCATGGGGTGTTGAGTTTCCTAAGGATTTATTTAGATATATTTGGTACTGGAGAAATTTTGGAGGAGGATATGGATATCCATGGTACGGAAGGTGTTATAACGCAGGGCTAGAGCCTTGCACAGGATGGCATAACGGAGGAGTTGAACAGGCTGAAAAAAATGGTTCAGCTTATTGTGTTAGAGCCGGAGAAACAATCTCTGCGCATATGAAAGCAGGTGTAATTTTAGATTATAAAGAAGAAGAAAGAAAAAATCCTTTCAGATAATTTATTCTCCTTGTAGATCTGCATCCCAACCACCTTTTGCCATAATACCACCATCCACATTCACATATTCTCCAGAAATAAATGAAGCTCTGTCGCTTGCTAGAAAAGATGCGACATATCCAATTTCTTTTGGATCCCCTACTCTACCTATAGGAATATCTTTACCAAATAATTGCATACTTTCTTCAATATCACCTGTTATTGAAGTTCTAACCATTGGAGTGTTAAATGTTCCGGGATTTATAGCATTAATTCTGATATTACTTTTTATATAATCAAGTGACATTTGTCTAGTTAAAGACAGAACTCCACCTTTACTTGCAGCATAAGGAGGTACTAGTTTTTGAGATTGTAATCCCTGCACACTGGAAATATTAATAATTACCCCTTTTCCTGATTTTTTCATATATGGAATTGAATATTTACTCATTAAGAAATAGCTTTTTAAGTTTACATTTATTACTGCATCCCACATATCTTCAGTAGTATCTTCAACATTTTTATATGATGCAGGGGGCTGAATTCCAACGTTATTAACTAGAATGTCTAATCTTCCAAGTCTATCTATGCATTCCTCAACTACCTTATTTGATGATTCTGATTTTCTAAAATCAGCTTCTATAAAAATAGCCTTTCGTCCTAATGCTTCTAAATCAATTACTGCTTGATTACCATGCTCTTTTGAAATATCAGCAATACACAAGATTGCTCCATCATGTGAGAGGACATCAGTTATTCCTCTTCCAATTCCTTGGGCTCCCCCTGTCACTATTGCAACTTTTCCATTATGATCAAGCATGTTAAACCTTTCTAAGTTTCTTCTCCAAAAAGTATACACGATTTATATTTCAGGTGATATTATAAGTTCCATATTGGAGTAAAGGTGTATTGTGGAATATCATATAGAAAAATTAGCATCCCCTAACGCTGTAGTCGGTGAAGGCCCTGTTTGGAATTCTGAAGAAAAAAAAATATATTGGACTGATATTTATGGAGGGAAATTATTCAAATATGATCCTCTAAAAGGAACGAATGAAACCATACATAAAGGTGTACAAGTAGGTGGATTTAGATTTAATCGATCAGGAGGCTTAATTCTTGGATCATGGGAGGGGATTATATTATGGAAATCTGATGATGATTTTAAAATTATAAAAGAAGGTCTAATTGAAGGAACAAATACAAAAATAAGAGTTAATGATGCAATTTCTGGACCTGACGGAAGTTTTTACTGTGGCACAGATGCAACTGATTGGCAAAGTGATGTAGTTTTTAGAATTAATCCAGATCACTCAATAGATGTAATTGATGAAGGAGTAAAATTATGTAATGGTATGGGATTTTCTCCTGATGAAACTATTTTTTATAGTACAGATTCACTCAGAAAAACAATTTATAAGTGGGATTATAATTCAAAAACTAAATCAATTTCTAATAAAAGCATTTTTGTAAAACTAGATAATGATGACGTAGGAATAGTAGATGGAATGACAGTAGATTCAGAAGGATTTATTTGGTCAGCGATTTGGTTTAGTTCTAAAGTAATGAGATTTGATCCAGACGGAAAACTTGAAAGAGAAATTTATTTCCCAGCTACCCAAACATCTTGTCCTATGTTTGGAGGAGAAAACCTAAATGAACTTTACGTTACAACCGCAAGTTCTGGAACGGGTGAAAATCCAATTGGAAGTGAACCAAAAAACTATGATCACAAAGCATACAGAGGAGGAGATTTGTTCAGAGTAAAACTTGATATTCAAGGTAAACCTGAGTATAAAACGAATCTTTAGTTTATAGAAGAGAATTATGAAAAATAAAAAATTATTGGTTCTAATAAACGAACTCAAAAATGATAATGAAAAGATAAAAAAATATATCGAATATCATGATAATCCATTTCCTGAAATAGTTAAGGATTTAGAAAAAAAACCTATTGGAAGAATGAGAATTTATAATTATCAAAATAAACTAGTAATGCTTTTAGAGGTGGATAAAGATTTTGATCTAGCTGATGGGATTCATATAGAACCAATGAATGATCAAGTAAAGGAATGGCAGGAAATTATGGGAAATTTATTTGAAGAACTTGAGACAGGACGACCAAGATATTGGGAATTAACCGAAAAAATATTTGATACTAAAAATTATTACTAAGAAGATATAAAAAATGAAAAAAAAATTTATAGAATATGATGGAAATCCAAACTTAGATTTAGATAATATAGTCTCAAAATCTAAGCATTTTTATGAAAATATAAAACAAAGAAAAACTATAAGAGAATTTTCAAAAAAAACTTTCTCAATATCTGTGATTGAAAATTGTATAAAAGCTGCAGGAACAGCCCCTAGTGGAGCAAATATGCAACCATGGCATTTTTCAATATCAACTAGGAATGATCTTAGAAAATTGTTAAGAAAAGAAGCTGAATTAGAAGAAAAAAAATTTTATGATGAAAAGGCTCCCAAAGATTGGTTAGAAGCTCTAGAACCATTGGGAACGGATGCTAACAAACCTTTTTTGGAAGATGCTCCATATGTTATAGGTATATTCGCAAAAAATTACAGCATAACTAAAAATGGTAAAAAGGTTAAGCATTATTATGCTAAAGAATCTGTTGGTATAGCAACAGGTATACTTATAACGGCATTACATATGTCAGGGTTGTCAACTTTAACTCATACTCCCTCTCCAATGGGATTTATGAATAAAATTTTTAATCGCTCAAAAAATGAAAGACCTTATCTATTATTAATTGTTGGAATTGCAGAAGAGAAAACTTTAATTCCAAACATAGAAAAACTACCTTTAGAAAACATTTCATCAAAAACATAAAAATATAAGGAGTAAAAAATGGGTTTACTTGATGGGAAAAAAGTATTAATTACAGGAGCAAGAAAAGGAATAGGAAGAGGGATAGCTATTACATTAGCAAAAGAAGGAGCTGACGTAGGATTAAATGATATTGTGGATGATGAAGTTTCACAAAAGTGTGTGAATATCGTTTCTAAGAATGGTGTAAATGCAACTTTTCATAAAGGTGATGTTAGTAAATTAGACGAGATCAAGTTTGTGTTTGATTCATTTATAGAGTCTCATAAAAAAATAGATATTTTGATAAATAATGCCATTTTTCCTGATCAACAAAGACCTTTTTTTGAAACAGACGAAGAATATTGGGATCGGATGATGGATTTATCATTGAAAGGATATTTTTTCTGCTCACAAAGAGCTGCAAAAGAAATGATAAATAGTGGTGATGGGGGTAGAATAATATGTCTTTCAAGTGTCCATTCTTACGTTGCAATGCCTAATTGGACAGCATATGGTACAGCGAAAATGGCTCTGAGAAGAATGGTAAAAGGAATTGCAGCAGATTTAGCTGGAAAAAATATTACAGCAAATTGTATAGCACCAGGAGCTATTTCAAATAGACTTCCTGACATCAATGATGAATCAATTGACGGTCCACCTCATGATCCAAAGGACTTCAAGCGGTTCGTACCTGCAGGAATAGGTGGTTTACCAAGTGATATAGCTAATGCTGTGCTATATCTTTCTTCACATCTTGGACAATATGTAAATGGTGAAACTTTATTAGTTGATGGAGGAATGATAGCATCACAGAAAATACATGATTAGAAAATTTAGAAGCAGGAAAAAATGAAAATAACAGATCTAAGGGTATACTTAACTAGACCTAAAAATAGTACAAGATCATGGTTATTCGTTGAAATTGATACAGATGAAGGTATAACTGGTACAGGAGAATCCACTAATTCTGGTGGAGGAGGGGCTTTAGTTTTAGCTCATACTTATAATATGATGAAAAACGATCTTGAAGGACAGGATTTTTCTGAAGGTTTAATTGGAGAAGATCCTTCTAATATTGACTATATTTGGCATAAAATTTATAGAAGATTTGGAACACTGGGTTCAAGAGGTTTTGCTACGACTTTAGCAAGTGGAATTGATATGGCTCTATGGGATATTAAGGGGAAAGCCTTAAACAGACCAGTTTGGGACTTGCTAGGTGGAAAAGTTAGAGAAAAGATCCCAGTTTATTCACACGTTGGGTTTTTAGATAAAATTGAAACTGCAGTGTCTGATGCAGTTAGACAGGTAAATTTAGGATATAAAGCTCTTAAACTTGATCCATTTATGCCAGAAATGAAAAAACATCATAGAAGATATATTGACGGTAAAATTTCAGATGAAGGAGCTTCTTACGCAGATGATCTAATGAGTGAAATTAGAAAAGCCATTGGTCCTTCGATAGAGCTCATGATTGATGCACATGGAAATTTTGATGTTTCAACAGCAACAGAGCTATGTAATAGAATGAAAAAACATAATTTGATTTGGTTTGAGGAACCTCTTCAACCTGAAAGTATTGATGCTCACAGACAACTAAGAAAAAATACAGATATAAATCTTTGCATTGGAGAAAGAAAATATACTAGGTGGGATTTTGCTCCATATCTGCAGGAAGGATTAGTAAATTACATAATGCCAGACATTTGCTGGACAGGAGGAATTTCTGAAATGAAACGAATAGCTACTTTGGCTGAAACTTTTTATATTCCTATAAGTCCCCATGATGCATCTGGAGCATTCAACGTAATTAGTGGCGCTCATGTTTTAATGAATGTTCCAAATATTTATAGGTTAGAAATGACTGATCATTCATTAGAAAATTATAATAATGTTATAACTGAACCATTAGATATTAAAGATGGCTTTCTATATCTTAATAACAAACCTGGTTTAGGATATGAATTAAATCATGATTTCATACAATCTAATCCTGATCCTGAGTGGGAAAAAATATCCAAAAATTAAACTAATTTTAAATGTTAAAAAAATTCATAATAAACAATGATTAAAATACCAATAGCAATAATAGGTGCGGGAGGAATGGGTGGAAGGCACCTAAGAGCATTAGGTGCCTTATATGAAAGTGGTATGGCTAATGTAGAGTTAGTTGCAGTTTGCGACAAAAGAAAAGAGAACGCAATCTACCTTGCAGATAATGCGTATGAAATACTGGGGAAACGTCCAAAAATTTTTACCTCTTTAGATGAAATGAAATCTTCTATGCCTGAAATAGAAGCTGTTGACATAACAACCGATTCGGGATCTCATCATTTAATTGCTCAAAAAGCTTTTGAGTTAGAATATAACGTTTTGTGTGAAAAACCATTGTCTTTGACCATAAAAGGATGCAATAAAGTCATAGAGGCTTGGAAAAAAAGTGGAAAAGTTCTCAGTGTCGGCGAGCAAGAGAGAAGAGATCCTATTTGCAGATTGAATAAAGCTATTATCGATGCAGGGATTATTGGGGATCCATATAGCTTCATTCTTGGATCTGCTAGAGGTGGAAATGATATTATAATTTGGCCTTGGAGACACTATAAAAATGTTGGTGGAATTTTTGTGGATGCAGGTGTACATGCTGTAGATCAAATGATGTATTATTTAGGTGATATAGAAGAAGTATTTGCTGTATCGAAAATTTGGGAACCAATAAGGTATAGAGGAGATAAAATAGGAGTTTCTAATTTCTATGACCACTGGGCTGATGAAGTTCCTGAAAAAATAAAAGCATCATCAGAAGATATGGTTATCTCTACGCTGAAATATAAAAATGGAGCTATTGGACAATGGACTTCATTTTGGGCAGCTCATGGTGAACCATTAGATTATTCTATGATTTATGGAAGTAAGGGCTCTATGAAACCTGCAAAACAAAGAAGAGGTGATTCTCTCTCAATAAACATTGACGGATTAGGAGAGATCAAAGGAAAAGAAGTAATAGACCTAGTACCAGATTTTCACTTAGATGAACTAACATCCCGTTTATTTGGATCAGAAAGAATTTCTTCGTACAATATACCTTTCGAAGATGCAGATAGATTTCTAGTGGCTTTGGAGTATTATGAGTTAGGACAATGTATCACCGATGGTACTAAACCTGAAGTTGATGCCTATGTTGGAAGAAAAGATTTGGCAGTTTGTAATGCAGCTTTGGAATCTTCTGTTTTGGGTAGACCTGTAAAAATTGAAGAAATTGAGAATGAATCAACCTCTGTTTATGAAACAAGTATAAATGAATATTGGAATATCTAGATTTACAAGGAGAAATTTATGAAAATAGCTAAAATTGAAACCTTTTTTGTATCGCGGTTTTTAGTAGCTAAGGTTACCACAGAGGATGGTATAGAAGGAATTGGAGAATCTTGTTATTGGTCTTATCCTAAAGCAGCTGAAGCAACTATCCATTCTTTTTCTGATGCGCTGATAGGAATGGATTCAGATGATATAGAGCATATTTGGAATTATTTGTGGAGATATAACTCTGCTTTTAGAGGAAATAGTATTGGAGGAGCAATAAGTGCCATTGATATGGCATTATGGGATATAAAAGGAAAAAGACTTCAAACTCCTGTATGGAATCTTTTGGGAGGAAAGGTCAGACATAAAATAAGAGCTATCGCACTTGGAGTAGGTGGTGATACACCAGAAGAATGTGCTTCAGGTGCTAAAAAAGTGCTAGAACAAGGTTTTACAGCACTAAAATTTACACCTATGCCTCATAATTGGGCAGAATTAACTTACACAAAATTAATTGGACTTGCTTTGGAAATGGTAGAAGCTGTGAGGGATACAGTAGGATGGGATTTCGATATTGGTATAGAAATACATCGAAATATGCAACCTCATGAAGCTGTAGCTTTTTGTGAGGAAGTAGCAAAATTTAGACCTTATTTCATAGAAGATCCAATCGTACCTGACTCAGTTGTCGCAATGGCTGATGTTTCTTCAAAAATAAAATTACCTCTTGCTGTGGGTGAAAGAAATATGGGAATATGGGAATTTAGAGAGTATGCTCAACTAGCCAAACCTGCGTTTTTCAAACCAGATATTGCTGTTGCTGGTGGTATTACTGGAGTTAAAAAAATTGCAACAATTGCTGAAGCTAATCATATAAAGATTTGTCCTCATAATTTTCAAGGGCCAATAGCAACTGCTGCTTGCATAGCCTTAGGTACTTCTTCACCTTCTTGGGATCTTCAGGAATCATTACAAGAGGATATTTCTCCAAGACGAGACATGACAGACGAGATTATAAAATTAGAAAATGGATGGTATACTCCTTCAGAAAAACCTGGTCTTGGAGTTAATTTTAACAATAAAGCTCCCACAGTGCATCCTTTTGATCCAGCTAACATACCCCCTCCTATAGCCAATGATGGGAGTGTTGGTCTAAGATAAATTATCAATAAGAAAAAGAATATATATGAAAATAAATGAATTAAACATCTATCATGTTGCAATGCCTCTAATTGATCCGTGGATAACCTCATATGGAGCTGATTATGAGATTCATTCAATTTTGATTAATATAATTGGTGAAAATGCTAATGCTTGGTCAGAGACTTGTGCACTAGAACTACCAACCTATTCATATGAAAGTGCAAATTCTATTTTTTATAATATATCTGAAACATTTGCACCGAAGATAGCAGGAAAAGAGTTTGATTCATCTGAGGATATTAACCAAGAATTATCAATTTACAAAGGTAATCCATTTGCCAAAGCAGGAATAGACATTGCTTGGTGGAATTTACAGAGTGAAATAACTAAAACTCCACTTCATGAATTATTAGGAGGAACAAGAAAAGAGGTTATAGCAGGTGCTGATTTTGGAGTAGAAAAAGACATCGATACATTATTGGAAAAAATTCAATTAGCTGTAGATAAGAATACACCTAGAATAAAACTAAAAATAAAAAAAGGTTGGGATTCAGAGGTTTTAGATGCAGTTTACAATTCCTACCCTAATTCAATTTTTCATGTAGATTGTAATGGAGGTTATTCACTAGATGATCTTGATTTCTTCAAATCTATAGATAAATATAATTTAGCATTCATTGAACAACCCTTATCCTCAGATGACCTAATTGACCACTCAAAACTATCTTCAACAATAAACACTCCGATTTGTTTAGATGAATCTATTAACAGCGTTGAAAGAGCTAAACAAGCTATACAAATAAATGCTTGCAAGTATATAAATATTAAACCTGGAAGAGTGGGAGGATTAACAAATTCATTAGCCATTAACAAGTTGGCAGAAGATTCAGGGATACCTGTTTGGGTTGGTGGAATGTTAGAAAGTGCGCTTGGTGCTAGTATTTGTATAGCTTTAGCAACGCTTGATAATTTCACATACCCAGGAGATTTATTTCCTTCAGAAAGATTCTATAGAAATGACCTATGTAAACCCGAAAATAAATTCAAGTCTCCCTACATTTTTGAGCCTCTAGATAAACTTCCTACACCTGACAAGAATTTACTTTCAAAATTTACAGTCAAATCAAAAAAAGTCGATTAATCAAACTCTTTATTTACAACATTCGCAAGTTGTTTCACAAGAATGGTTTGTTGAAGGAGGAACATCTAATGCAGGATTTCTATCAAAAAATCCAGATGGCTTAATTCTAAATCCTATATAAGCAACTGGCATAACTGGCCAATCTTCAAGTCTTGGAATATGATTATGACCTAATGTGTACCAAACTACTAAATCTTTATCTTTTATATCTCTGTTTGACTTTACCCATTTTGGTAATCCGTCTCCTCCAGAATGTTGTTGTGGATAATCACCCGAAGCATATAGTTCTTTTTCATTAAATTGAGTTACCCAAAGATGTCCGTTCATAAATCCTGCCCTTTTATTAACTACAGAGTCTGAATGACTAAATGGTAAAACATTTTCCCCTGGAGAAATTGTATAACCAACAGGCTCATTCATATAATTTTTCTTGTTAGAGTTAATAATTGTCCAATATCTCGCTGCAAAAGGATCTATTGTCCTTACCCCATCTCCTTCTTTTTCTATCAAAGTTTTCTTCGTAGAAAAAGCATTACCATGTGGATTTTCATGTCCTATAGGATCTAAAATTGTATCAACTTCATAAACAGAATTTTCTGTACCATCAACCATCATGTCTAAGCGAACATTAAAAAAATGTTGATGATTATGAGCAACCACCTGAGGAGCTACTAGTGTTCCGTGTTTAGGTTTTACTCCAGGAGCTACTGCTGCAGAATTAACTATGCCTGTGAGCTTTACTTCATACTCAATTCCACCATCCTGATAAAAATACCAGAAGAAACCATATTCATAATTTCCAACTGTTACGATAGAAGAGATAACTAATCTTCTTGATCTTCTAGTCTCTACTTCTCCAGTTCTAGTATCCGTGTGTTTCCACAAAATCCCATAATCTTCTTCATGCATACAAATTGCATTTTTTATAATCTGAGATTCACCTCTAATATCAAATAATGATGCATCAAAATAGTATATTTCACCAAGACAATCACAGCCTAATTCTAATGAGTTTGCGCACTTCCCAATTCCAACTTCACCAGAATCAAAAACTTGTTTTTTATAATGATCATTTGTAGGATCACCATAAGGAACTATCATCTCAGAAAGAGAAGCTCTATATATTATAGGTCTCAATTTTCCATCATCTTCATAAGAAACATTATGTATAACAAGCCCTTCTCTTTTGGTAAAACCTACTCTTAAATTCCATTTTTGCCATTTTACTTCATGACCTTTTACTTCAAAGCTCGGGCCCTCTGGTTGAGTTATTTCAATAGGCTTTAGATCTTTTCTAAATTCTTTTTGATATTTTTGTGAATAGTTTCCATCATTTGGTGGAATAGGTACCGTTCCAAAATCTTGGATTTCAACCACCTTATTTTTATTTAGATCAAGAATGATAGATAAGCCTTCAACAGGTCGTGCATAGGCATTATCGCCAGGTTCTCTTCTTATCCAACATCGACCAATAGCAAGTCTTTTACCCTCTTCTTCCTTTTTCCCAAAATTTGCAATAGGCCAAGGATCTAATTGCAGTAGATCAGGATTAGTTATTCCTCTTTTTTTAAGTGCATCTACTACTAATGGATCATGCTTCATTTTTGTTTCCCATTCATTAAAATCCATATCTAAATCACCAAATATAAACGCTGGTTGAACACCAGGTTTATACTCACACCGAAGGATTTTTTCATTACTAATATCTATGTCTAATTCGTAGAGTTTTTCTTCTTTATAATTTAGTGCAACCACAAGGGCTTTCCTTTTGATCTCATCTCCTAAACTGAAGCTTAATACTTGATTTTTCGGAGGTTCAATAAGTGTAATTGTTTCAAAAAGTAAATGATCCCCTAGTTCAGATTTGTTTTTTACTATGAATGTTGCCTTATTAATTTCTTCTATATTGAGGGGGTCTAGAGGATGAGAAATAGAATTTAACTTTATATCTCGTAATTTTTTTTGTGATTCAACCAAACTATACCCCTCTTTACTTTAATAAACTTTTCTACATTATATTCATTTAGTTTTTTTTTGAAACATTTACAATGTTGATAAAGAAAAATGAAATCATAGTATTCATTACAACCATACATAAGGAGAAATTATGAAATGGTGTAGATTTGAGCACAATAAAGAATTATTTTTTGGGGTTTATGAAGATCCGTTTATAACAAAGGTCTTTGGCAATCCATTTCAAAATTATGAATTATCTAATGAAAAATTCAATATAGTTGATGTGAAACTACACATTCCAGTAGTACCAAGCACATTCTATGCAGTTGGAGTAAATTATATTAACCATATAAATAAAATGGCAAAAATCAGAGGAGTAGAAGGTATTATTCCAAAGAATCCAGATGTTGGCTATAGAGCTAATAATGCTCTGATTGCACATAATGAACCTATAATTATTCCTAAAGATGCATCTGAAGATGTTCAGTATGAAGGAGAATTAGTAATTGTAATAGGAAAAGTAGCAAAAAACTTAAATACAAATAATGTTTGGGATCATATTTTTGGATACACAATTGGTAATGATGTTAGTGAGAGAAATTGGCAGTCAAATGATAGAACATTATGGAGAGCTAAAAATACAGATTCATTTAAGCCTATGGGTCCCTATATAGAGACGGATATAAACTTAGATAGTTTGAGAACTATTATAAAAATAAATGATGAAATCATGGATAATTTTAAGACAAATGATATGATTTTTGGAATAAGCGATTATCTTTGTAAAATGACTAAATATCTAACACTATATCCAGGAGATGTCATATGGATGGGAACTGACGAAGTCCCTAAAAATATAAAAGACGGAGATATAGTTGAGATAGAAATATCAGGTATAGGCAGATTGATCAACCCAGTTATTAGAGAATAAAATAAAGTTACAAAAAAATAAACAATTTTTTTTATGTCAGACCTAATCAATAAACTACATAGATATATGAGAATCGGCTTAAATAGAGCTGGTATATTCCCAACTCAACCTGAACTAATGAAAAAATTAGGTATTAGTCCTAAAGAATTTAATGAATTAATTATTGAAGCTAAAGAATCTGGTAGAGATATAAGACCTGAATATTTTGAACTTAATCAATATTCAAAAATTTTAGATACAGAAATGAAATATGGAACAGAATATAAGGAACCTTTTGGTTATCAGGATTTTATTAAGTTTCATGAAAATCTTTCAGAAAAAATTTCAAATCTAGATTTTGGTGACGATGACTCTACAGAAGATATTTTAGAACTAGCAGGAACTTTGGTAAAATATCTTGAAGTATTATTATCAAGAATAGATAAAAATGAAGATTCAGATAAACTTAATTCAGGTGAAAATTACGCTGAAGTAATGAGCCCTTATGGATTAGAAAGAGCAACTCCTACAAACAGCCAAATTCAAGTCTCAGTGGATAATTTCTTAAGTCCATTTAAGGATATTTTCAATAAAATTGGAATTATCTATGAATCTTATGACACTCATATTAATGAACCATTTAATGAAGATGATATTATAAATAATTATAAGAACCTTAATTTCAAAGAAATACAAAGTTTATTGAAACTTTATGAAGATGGGCAATTAAGCTAGTAAACAACTAATTTTATATTAATTTATTTATTATGAATTCTGAAAAAGAATATATTTTTTATCAGTTTGAAAATAGCTATAAAATACTGAAATTATCCTTATTGGGTGATTTTATTACAAAAAATAAAAATGAGCTTGATAAGCATTGTGAAGTTATGTTGCACAGAATATTTCCAGAAAAATCAAGGGAAAAAATTAAAAAAATTATAATTTGTAACGAAGAAGAGTTGTTATCAAAAATTTCAGAATTAAAAACTAAATAGTTGAGGCCTTATTACCTGCATTTTTTCCAAATACTGCACCAGCCATCATACCTCCACCTGATGGATAATTATTATACCAAAGACCTCCAAGCATCTCACCTACTGCATAAAGCCCTTCAATCATTCCTCCATTTTTATCATAAACTTCCCCATTAATAGAGGTTTTTAACCCTCCATAACAGAAGGTCATACCGGCAACAACTGGATATGCTTCAAAGGGGGGAGTATCTAATGATAAAGCCCAGTTGGATCTAGTAGGACTGATATTTCTATTTGATCTTCCATCAAGCGTATGGGGATTATATATATCAGAAGAAATATTTTTATTGAAAAGATCAATATCTCGAGAAAATTTTTTTATATTGATTATTTTTATTTTTTTTGCCAGTTCTAAAAGATTATTTGAATTATAAACAGTAGGATTTTTATACTTATCTAAAACACCTGCTTTTCTATGTTTAGCATCAAAAAATTGATAAGCTATTTGATTCTTTTGCTCCAAAATCGCCTTTCCTGTTTTGGCATATGTTAGACCTCTCCATGTTTCTCCTTCATCAATAAATCTATCTCCATCTTGATTTACTAAAATACTGAACGGGTATGCATATCTACTCCAATAATCTCCAGATTTATTAATTCCTGGTAAATCATATGGCGGTCTATTAATATCCTGAGGAGAAGAATGGCATGTGGACCAATCGTCATAAGGTATTGCGCCATGATTTATTGCCATTTCGAGGCCCTCTCCAGTATTATGTGGAACACCTCTAAGCTTAATATTCCTCCAATTTTCTCCCAAAAATTTTGCTCTCATTTCAGAATTTGATTCAAAGCTTCCACAGGCCAAAATTACTGATTTTGAAAATAATTTTATTCTTTGATTTTTATAATTTATTATTACTCCAGAAATTTTATTTTTGCTATTAATCAAATCAACCACTGGACATTCAAATAAAATTTTGACTCCTTTTTGGAGTGCTATTCTTTTCCATCTATTTATTAGCCCATAACCTTTTCCATCAAATGAAACAACATTAGCTGAAGTTGGATTATCAAAAGTTGGTTTCCAGTAATGTCCAAGTTTATTCATCCACTGGATTGTACTAAATGATTTTGATACAAGTTCTATGGCTAATTTTTTATCAGATTTGTTATCAGTAACTTTTAAAATATCATCCAAATAATCTGTTTCTGAGTAAGAGGTTACTGAATCTTTAAACTGATTCATTTTTTTTTCAAATTCAGACAATTTATCTTTTTCTTCAGGAAATTTGATTAGAGGAATCAGATCATTAGATGAGTTGTAAGCAAAACGCATATGTATAGTCAGAGCGCTATTCCCTCCCATATGATCTTCAGATGTTTTTTCTAACATCAAGACCTTTGAACCATTTTCTACAGCAGCTACAGCAGAAGCAAAAGCTGCATTTCCTGCTCCCACTATTATTATGTCTGGATTATAATTTTCTAAAATTTTGATTTATAAATATCCTTATTAATTTTTCATAATTATAGTTAGAGATTAAATTTTGTGGAATAGTAATACAGTATCATTTATATTTTTAGACTAAATTGAAAAATTTAGATACTAATTTTACAGAATAATAAATCTTGAATTTTTGTGAATTTCTCCAATATTTTTTGCGTTTATATATGTACAGGTTGATCTCAAAGCTCCTAGCATTTTGTTCAGAGTATATTTTACAGGCCCCCTATCTTCTACTAGAATTGATTTTCCCTCAGATGTTCTATAATCTGCAACTCCACCATAATGTTTTGTCATAGCTTGTGTAGAACTCATACCATATAGTTCTCTGTAGTTTCTATTTTCTTTTCTTATAATGGGAGCCATACTTTCTTTGTGAGCTGCCAGCAAAGATCCTAACATAACAAATCCAGATCCTGCTGCAAAAGCTTTAGAAATATCTCCTGTTATTTTTACACCACCATCTGAGACTATGAACCCACCATATTTTTTGACTTCAATACTACAATCTATGACTGCAGCCAATTGAGGATAACCTATGCCTGTTGTCTCAGTAGTATCGCAAACTCCTCCAGAACCAATACCTACCTTGACACCATCTGCTCCTGAATCCATTATTTGTTTTACTCCTTCAGAGGTAACAACGTTACCCGCAATTATTCCTAAATCAGGAAATTGTTTTCTAGCTTCAGAAATAATTTTAGAAAATTTTTCTATGTATCCATTTGGTATATCAAACACAATAGTTTTAATGTTTTTGTTAGTTTTTTGTAAAATGTATGAAATAATTTCATCAATTTCTGAAATTTCTTGTAATCCAAATGTTATGAAATTAAATTCTAGATCTAATCCAATACGTATAGACTTAACCCAAGCATCCTTATTATAAAATTTACTTACAGCGTTTGCCATATGAAAATTTTGTAGAGCAAATCCCATCTCAAAAGTTCCAACATTATCCATATTAGAAGCCATGATAGGAACTCCAGTCCAATTTATTCCTGAAGCTGGAAATAAAATTTTTGTGTCTAAAACTACATCTTTTCTTGAGTTTATTTTTGATGATTTAGGAACTATTAATACATCTTTAAAATTTAATTTTTTTTCACTTGAATAGAACATAACAAATTATTTTGATAATTGATTAACAGTATAAAAATTGATTAGATAATTTTACTTTTACTACAGTAAAAACATTACATTATAATAAGTACTATGAAAACGAATTTAATTATATTTTTAGCGATATTCTCAATTAGTTGTTCATCTAATTCATCTAACGAAGCTATTAATGATAACAGCAATATTTTTCCTACTAATACTTCAGAACCAATAGAAACTTCAAAACCTGTTATAAAAGATAATAATGAAAGAAAAATTCTACCAACTGAAAAACCTACTATAGAAAATAAGCAAAAAACAACTTTTTACCCTACTGTAGTCCCAACAAAAATTCCTACAATAACTCCTACAATAACTCCTACACCGAATTCTAAAGAGAATGCTATAATTTTTGAAAATTTAGAATTTGAATCATATATTCGAGAGAAGATTAATAAGACTAGTACTTATTTTGATCCTTATATTACGTTAGAAGATATCTCTAATATTAAAGAGATAAAAATAGGGGATCATTTTGTTGATACTGATCTAAATAATAAAATTAGTATGGAAAACTTAAGAGATCTGAAATATTTTAAAAACCTTGAGAAATTAACCATCAGAGAAGCAGGAATAATTGACATTGATGGAATAGAAGAACTTCACAATTTAGAATATTTAGACCTTTCATATAATAATATTGAAAATATTGAAAAAATTTCTCTTTTACGTAATCTGGAACATCTATATTTATATGATAATAAAATATCTGATATTTGGGCTTTTACCCCACAAAAAAATCCGTACTTGAAACATTTATGGTTGGATGGAAATAATATTTCTACAGTTGCTCCATTTGTAACATCATTAAATGAATTCTCAAAACAATTAACTCATGTTGGTCTAGGCAGAAATCCAATAGTTTCAAAAAATTGGAATCAAGTATTTAGTAAAAATATTAGGACATTTCAACTTCAAGGACTAGATATTGACAACAAGATACTTCAAGAACTATTATCTCAAGAGCACGGGTTCCCAAATTTAGGACACATAAATCTTTTAGGAAATAAAAAAATTACAGATTTAACACCCCTGCTAGAGCTTGAAGGATTAGAACAAATATATTTAGATGAAAAAGTACATGGATCAGCATTGGATGTACTAATGAGAGATGATGGGGCAAATAAATTAATAGAGAATGGAGTAAATGTTAAATACTCAAGTTGGGGATATTAATAATTTAGATTACCATTGCACGAACATTGGCATAATAATGTGAATATAACCATTATTTGCAGCTGATCTGAAAACTCCAGGGCTTGAAGGACTCATGGTCTCAATTTCAACTTCATCTCCATCAAGAACACTTAAAATTTCATTTAGAAATTTAGAATTAAATGCGATTCTAGTTTCTTCTCCTTCAATACTGGCATTTACTCTTGATTCATTTGATCCTAGTTCCTCAGCCTGAGACATAATTCTAATTGAACCTTCGTCTGAGTCATCTGAAACCATTCTAATTATTCCACTTCCATCTCTAGCAAAAACTGAAGCGGCATTTGTGGCTTGTAAAATTTCTTCTCTATTAACCCTACAAATTGTTCCTTTCTCTGCAGGAATCAATCTCTCATAGTCCGGGAAATTACCCTGAATTAATTGAGTTACAACCTCTACATCTCCAAACTTGAATAATGCCTGACTTTTTTGCTCAGTAACTGTCATATCGAGCATACCTGAATCTGAACCTAATAAGGAAAAAATTTCATTCATAGTTCTTCCGGGTACTATAACTGAAACATCTTCTTCTACGGAAGACTCACAGCTACCTGTTTCAATTGCTAACCTAAATCCATCAGCAGATGCCAAAGTAAATTCATTACCTTTGATATCTACCTTAACCCCTGTCAAAGCTGGTCTTGATTCATCAGTTGCAACTGCAAATCTGACTCTAGATAAAGAACTCTTAAAGTCTGAGGAGGAAATAGAAATTTTAGGACCGTCACTAATATTTGGTATTGGAGGATAGTTTTCAGGATCAATTCCATTCATTTGAGCATCGAAATTAGCACAGTGTATTTTAAGTCCTATCGGATTTGCAACCGTTTCGATGTCAACTTTCTTATCAGGTAAGGAATTAATAAAATCAGAAAGCATTCTAGCTGGTATTGTTACAGAGCCTTCCTCCTCGATTTGAGCCCCAATCCAGGTTGTTATAGCAATTTCAAGGTTTGTAGCAGTAAGTTTCAATCTACCATTATCAGTAGCTATAAGAACATTTTGTGTCTCAGGTATGGTTGATCTAGTAGCAACAGCTTTACTAACTGTTGCCAAACCTTTTCTTAGGTTAGATTGAATACAGCTTAATTTCATAAGTTTCCCTTAAAATCGAATAATTATTTACTTATAAGTAAAGTATAAAAACAAGAATAAATTTTACAAGGATCAATTATAATAAGTTTAGAAATTTATTCATAAAATAAATAAATGATAGAAAATAACGACAATACTAAAGATTTTGCTGAGATAGACTTGGATAGAGAACAAAGAACAGGTTTCCCTGAGGTAATTTTTGGAGAAACAAAAACTCCAGAACAATCTGCTTTAATTGCTGAAAAAATTTATAATAAATCAAATCTTTTTCTAATAACCCGAACCAATATCGAAACATTTAATGAAGTAAAAAAACTTATCCCAGAAGCAGAATTTGATGATCAAGCTAGAATGATCTTTTGTTCAAAAAAAGAAAAAAACTATAAAGGTAGAGTTTCTGTAGTAAATGCAGGAACATCTGATATCCCCATAGCAAAAGAAGCAGAAATTACTGCAAAATTAATGGGAGTTGAGGTGGAGTCTATAAATGATGTAGGGGTTACTGGAATTCATCGAATATTGGGTAAAGTAGATAAAATAAAAAAATCTAACTGTATAGTCGTTGTTGCTGGAATGGAAGGAGCATTGCCAACAGTTGTCGCAGGATTAGTTGATAAACCAGTTATTGCTGTTCCAACTTCAGTAGGTTTTGGAACAGGAGCAGATGGTTATTCAGCACTTCTAACCATGCTTAATTCCTGTGCTCCTGGAATATCTGTAGTGAATATAGACGCGGGCTTTTCAGCGGGTTACCAAGCAGCATTAATCGCTAGAGGATAATTTGTTCAAAAAAATAGCTTGAAACTAATTATTGTAAGGTTTTTAAGTATGAAATTATATCTGCAATTTCTTGCTTTTCAGCTTCTTCCCAACTAGCAGGCATAAGATTAGAATAACCTTCGACTATATACTCACCAGGGTATCTTATTGAAGCTTCAATATAATCATCAGGAGAGCTATAACCTCTTGTAGCAGCTCTTTCATAGATTCCAGCAAAACCTGGCCCAACTATTTTTTCAGGTCCTAATGAATGACAAGCATTACAACCTTCATTCAAAAACCATTCTGAACCTGAAGCTGGATCCCCAACAATAACTACCTCTACTTCAGGCGCTGCACCAGCCATGACCATTTCTTTAGCAGCTGGGGTTGGTTCAAATACAACTGGATCTGACGGAGGTTCCGTTACTTCTCTACAAGAGATTACTGCAAATGACAGAAAAATAACAAATAACAAAACTGTAATTTTTTTATTCATAGCTTGAGTTATGTATGGGTATGATTTAATTCTCTGTTTAAATGTAAATGAACATAATTAAAAAATAAAGAGAAAAAAATAACCATTAATCAGAGATTCTTTTGATTTCAATAGTCTCACCAGGAGCAAGTGCAACTTTTCTAAATTGAATTCCTAGTTTTAACATCCAGTATGATAAAGTAGCCTTACCTAAACCAAGTTCTTTTGCAGCACCAGTAAGACCCTTTTCATTGACAAGCTCTGGAATAATACGTTCAAGATCTCTCTTGAACTTCTTTTCCACACTTAGCATTTTTGATGTTTTTTTTGCCTCTAAAGCCATATTTAAAATTATAACACAAAATAAAATATTAGTACAAAACTTTTACAATACTTGTTTTGAACTTGTTCAAAACTATTTCAATACTTATAGTGTTTTGAAGTGAAAAAGCAGTGGGAAATCCATAGTTAAATTATAATATATTTATCAAATAAAGTTCAATAAATATTTTAAAACTATTAAAATATTGGTTTTAACTTCAGGATTTAGATTTAAGGTTAAAATTATTTTAGGGCCATCAATATTGTTAGGTATACTTTTTATTAGTTATTGAATAAAAGGTGCCTTAAAAGCAATGTTTAGTTTGGAAAATACTATAATTCAATGGGTTATTAATGCTTTCGAATGGCTTGGTTATCCTGGAATCTTCTTTTTTATGGTTATTGAACCGACTGTTCTGCCATTTCCAGGTGAAATAATACTTACTTTAGCTGGTTGGCTGCTTGTGGACAGTGTTATTGAACTAATTTTTGTCACAACATTAGCTTCTACCGGTACACTACTAGGATGTTCTCTTGAATATTATTTGTCAAAAAAGTTTGGATATTCTCTTATAGAAAAATTTGGAAAATATATTTTAGTTTCTAAGAATGAAATCAAATCGTCTGAAAAATATTTTCTTAAATACGGATCATTATTTGTGATAATTACTAGATTTGTACCACTATTCCCTAAACCTATAACATCCATAATAGCTGGAATTTATAAAATGAATTTTTATAAATATTCAATTATTACATTTACAGCAAGTTTTCCATCAAATTTTTTGTATATCTATTTAGGTAATAAATTAGGAGAAAATTATAAAAAAATTTCAGAATATATAGATCCCTTTAAAGTTCCATTTTTAATATTAATTTTTTTTATTGTTTTAACTTATATTTTATTGAAATTTTATAAACTCAAAAAACATTGATTTGAATTAGGATTTTTTTTTTGTGTCTGTATACTGTTAATAAAATATACTAAACTTAGGAAAAAATTATGAAAATTTTATGTGTTTTATATGATGATCCTGTTGACGGAATGCCAAAATCTTACCCTATGAGTGAACTTCCTCATTTGGAAAAATATCCAGATGGGATGACATTACCAACTCCAAAATCTATAGATTTTAATCCTGGAGAACTACTTGGTTGTGTTTCAGGTGAATTGGGTCTTAGAAAATTTTTAGAAGAAAATGGACACACACTAGTAGTAACATCTGATAAAGATGCAAAAGGGTGTACCGCAGATAAAGAACTAGTAGATGCAGATATAGTAATATCTCAACCATTTTGGCCATACTACCTTACAAGAGAACGAATAGAGTCAGCAAAAAACTTAAAAATGGCTATCACCGCAGGTATAGGTTCAGATCACGTTGATCTCCAAGCAGCAATTGATCACAAAGTTGATGTAGTTGAGGTGACTTATTGTAATTCAAGATCAGTATCTGAACATATCGTAATGATGATTTTAGCAATGGTTAGAGATTATCATAACCAGCACAGAATAGTTAATGATGGAGGTTGGCATATAGCTGATGCTGTTAAGAGATCTTATGATGTTGAAGGAATGAATGTAGGAACAATAGCTGCAGGAAGAATAGGTTACGACGTTTTAAGAAAAATGTACCCTTTTGATGTAAAACTTCACTATAATGATCGTCATAGATTACCAGAAGATAAGGAAAAAGAATTAAATCTAACATTCCATGAAACTGTAGAGTCTTTAGTTTCAGTATGTGATGTTATTAATATAAGTTGTCCATTGCACTCGGAAACTGAAAATCTTTTTGATGAAGATCTGATTAGTAAGTGTAAAAAAGGTGCTTATGTTATAAATACTGCAAGAGGTAAGATAGTTAATAGAGAAGCAATGGCTAAAGCGTTAGAATCTGGACACATAAGTGGTTATGCTGGAGATGTTTGGTTCCCTCAACCAGCTCCTAACGATCATATATGGAGAAAAATGCCAAACCATGGAATGACGCCTCATACAAGTGGTACATCATTATCAGCTCAAGCAAGATATGCAGCTGGTGTAAGAGAAATACTTGAATGTGTTTTTGAAGGTAAAAATATTAGAAATGAATATCTAATAGTAGAAAACGGTGACCTAGCTGGAATGGGTGCTCACTCTTATTCAAAAGGAAGTGCTACTGGAGGGTCAGAAGAAGCAGCAAATTTCAAGAAGTAAAATTTTATATACCTAAATTACAAGCTTAAAGTAAGAGCACTAAGAATAACCATTGCCAATAGGTAAAAATAAATTTTATAATAGTATATGTTGTCATGCGCCCGTAGCTCAGTTGGATAGAGCGAATGGTTTCTACCCATTAGGTCGGGGGTTCGAATCCTCCCGGGCGTGCCATCAAATAAAATTACACCCTAACTATAGTAGGTAGTTTTGACATTCTTTTAGCTAATTTAGAGATAGATCTTTCAAAAAACCAGGCTAAACCAGTATGTATGTCGTCATTAAATGGTTTTATCCACTTATCCTCAAGATTACCGGGGCCAAAATATGCTCCCAGAAGAGACCCTGAGGTAGCTCCAAAGCTATCTGTATCTGCACCTTGGCTTACTTGAATACAAATTCCATGACCTACATTTTCAGCAAACTTCAAAGTATTAATCAACATACCTATCTCTTGATAAATCCTACAGTGACCATACTCTCCATATTTATCACTTATTTTATCGTAAGCTTCTTCCCAAGAATCAGAATCTTTTACATCTTTAAAACAAGCTGAAACTCTTTCGTAAAAACGACTCTTTTGAGGTACAAACTTAAGAGCGGTTTCTATTATTTCATCTCTATCTTCCATAATTTGAGCACATGAAATAGCTGCTGCTATAAACATAGTTCCGTAGACACCAGTTCGATTATGGGTGAAGCTAGCATCTCTCCAAGCTAATTCAGAGGCCATGGCTGGGTTGCCTGGATAAGCATATCCATATGCATCTGCTCTAATTGCAGCTCCACATAGTTCATCGCCAGGATTTAATATATCGTTGAAAACATCTATTAGGTCCTCAGGATTATCAGTTGGCAAAACATTTCTAGGTCCATTACCCCCTTTTTCAAGAAAAGTAGATCTGTCCATTCCATCGATTTTTAGATCCATTCCTGATTTGAGTAACTTTGTATTTTCAGGTCCAAAAGTTGTGCCTATTGGTAGATGATGAATCCAAAGTTCTTTCATATTTTCATGAGTAAAGTCTGCACCATATTTTTCTAAAATCAACATCCCCATAATTGTGTAATTAATATCATCATCTGGAGCAACATAATTTATAAACTCTCTAGCTGTTTCAGGAAAAGATCTATGAACTCTAGGAAGAACATTTTCTACATCTTTAGATACATAATCTGACATAGGCCATTCATCTATTTCTTCTAAAGCCTTTCTAATTTCATGTCCTGTAAACATAGCTTCTAATGGCTTACCTAACATACACCCACATAAAGATGCTATAAAAGCTGCTTCTACCCTCTTTGAACTATCTTCATAATCAATTTCTTTAATTTGTCCTTTTGGTCTTGATGGATCCATCTCATTCAAAATATCATTTATAGAGCTTGGTTCTACATAAGACCAATCATTTCTAATTTTTAGATTTAATAATTTTTCAGTAAACTTTACAAACTCGTCATAGCTATCAGGGAGGTTATCTAGCTCATCTTGTAGACCTTTAATATCATATCCTTGCTCTCCCTTATTAAGAACAACACCATGAAGTCTTTCTCTTAATGTATCTAATCGAATAAGCATAATAAAACTCCTTATCTAGCTGTATATCCACCATCTACAGGTATAGCAGTTCCAGTAATAAATGATGATTCATCACTTGCTAAAAACAATGCAGCATTAGCTATATCATCTGCTGTGCCAAGTCTTCCCATAGGATGTAACTCAATTAATTTTTTGTGGATAGTTTCATCGTCAGTAATAGATTTAGTTAAATTAGTATATGCAAATCCGGGACACAATGCGTTAACCCTAATTGAATGCTTTGCAAGATTAACTCCCATATCCCTAGTCATCTGAACAACACCACCTTTAGAATGAGGATACGGATTAAATCCATCTGAAAATCCAAGTGTATCAGAATATCCAACTAATCCAATTATTGAAGATAAATTAATAATAGATCCGCCTGTATTTTTCTTCATTTGCTCAACACTTTCGTAAGACATTAGCATAGAGCCCTTCAGATTTACTTCCATTACAAAATCCCATTTTTGCTCAAAATCCCACTCGGGAGGAGCGTGTCTTGGAGTCACACCTGCACTATTAACTAAAATATCTAACTTACCCCAATTATCAACTGCTGATTTTGCAATATTTTTACAATCAGATCTTTTTGTAACATCAGATTTTAAAATCAAATAATTTGGTTTGTGTGAAGAAATTTCATTTTCCAACTCATTCAAAAAATTATCACTTACATCTGAACAAACCACCTTGCATCCCATCTCTAAAAAAAGTCTTGTTGTAGCCATTCCTATTCCAGAACCAGCCCCTGTTACTACAGCTACTTTTCCCTCTAATCTTGACAATATGAGCCTCCGATAAACAAATAATTAAGTAAATAATATATTCCTAAATTTGAATTTTATATACCATAATAAGAAGACTATTTATTTAAATGCTTATGAAAAAAGAAAAAAATATAGCTCCCATATTCAGACGTTTTATGGCTGCATTTGTAGATACTTCATACATATTATTGTTATATTTTGGGCTAAACATAGTTGGTAAAAATATACTTGGTATAAATTACTCTTTATTTGATTATTTTATTGTAATTATTTGTTTTTGCTACTTAGTAATTCCTACAGGACTATATGGTAAAACAATTGGCAAATGGGCATTAAGAATTAAAGTTGTAAATCCTGAAGGAGATAATATTGGAATAGGAGCTGCTTTTGCTAGAGAAATTGGGGGGAAATTCATAGCAATAATGCCATTAATGATTGGTATATTTTGGATAATAAAAGATGATAAAAATAGAGCTTGGTATGATATATTTTTTGAAACTCTTGTTATTAAAGAAACTAAAACGGAGAAGAAAAAATGAGTATTTCAAAAGGCATTTTAGAAGTCCTTGAAAAGTCCAGTTGGATAAGAAAAATGTTCGAAGAAGGAATCCAACTAAAACAGCAATATGGTGAAAAAAATGTATTTGATCTTTCTTTAGGTAACCCTTTACTAGAACCTCCTAAAAAATTTAAGGAAAAAATAATTGATCTTTCAAAATCTGAAGAAAAAGGAATGCATAGATATATGCCTAATCCTGGATTTTTATCGACAAGAAGTGCTATTGCCAAAAATCTAAATGATGAATTCTCACTAAATATTGGAAGCGAGCATGTTATCGTAACTACTGGAGCAGCAGGCGGACTAAATTCTGTATTAAAAACATTACTAAATCCTGATGATGAAATAATAATTTTTTCACCTTTTTTTGTAGAGTATCTATTCTATGTTTCTAACCATAACGGTAAATCAGTTATAGCAAAAACTGATGAAAATTTCCTTCCAGATTTAGCTGACCTTGAAAATAAAATCACAAAAAAAACCAGAGCCGTAATCATAAATTCACCAAACAATCCTACAGGAATTCTATACCCAAAAGAAATCATAGAAAAACTTTCTGACGTAATAAAGCGTGCTGAAAAAAAACTTCAAACTGAAATATATCTTGTTTCAGACGAACCATATAGAAAAATTATTTTCGATAATAAAGAATATCCATTTATTTTCAATTATCATGACAGATCAATTGTTGTTACTTCACATTCTAAAGATTTAGGATTGGCTGGTGAAAGGATTGGTTATATTGTTGTGTCTCCTAAAGATAATGATAGACAAGTATTATTTGATGCTATTATTTTTTCACTAAGAACACTGGGACATGTTAACGCTACTGCATTCATGCAAAGGGCTATAGAAGATATTCAAAATGAAACTGTCGATATAGATGTTTATAGGAAAAAAAGAGATTTTTTATATAAAGAATTAATTAATATAGGCTATGATTGTGTTAAGCCGGAAGGTGCATTTTACCTATTCCCAAGAACTCCTATAGAAGATGACGCTAAATTTGTTAAAGAACTTCAAAATCATAAAGTTCTAACCGTTCCTGGAAGAGGCTTCGGATTAGGTGGATACTTTAGAATATCTTACAGTGTAGACGACTGGGTCTTAGAAGGATCTATAAAAGGATTCAAAGAGGCATATAACTCTTTTAAGTAGATTCCTTAAGGCCCGAACCAGTTATCGGTACGATTATTTTTTCATTCTTTTGGATTATCCCAGATTTTACTAATTTTTCTAGTGTAGCAAAAGAAAAAGCACAAGTTTTTTCTGAATAAACCCCCTCTTCTTTTGCTAATATTTCATGCCAAATCAATGCTTCATTATCACTTGATGAGGTGGCTGAACCATTACTATTTTTTATGGCATCAACAATCTCTATTAATCTAGGCGGGTTTGAGACTGAAATACCCGAAGCTATAGTCTTTGATGAAGGATCAAAATTCCATTTTTTTTGAGAATACTCAGCTACAATTGGCTCAACAACATTAGATTGAGCTGCATGCAATTTAGGAAGCTTTAAATTAGAATTCTTTGATATATCTATAAACCCCCTCCATGTTCCTAATAAGAGAGATCCGTTTCCAGTAGGAAAAATAATATGATCTACTTCTCCAAATTCTGAATAAATTTCGTATGCGAAACTTTTCATTCCTTCAGAAAAATATGGAGATAAATTATGTGATAAATATGGGATATGATTTTTTTTCGAAAAATCTTTTGCAGCAATTGTAGAGTTTTCTCTTGGACCTTCAATTTTATGTAATTTTGCTCCAAAAATAGAGATTTGATCAAGTTTACCTTTTCCAGCACTATCAGGTACAAAAATATGAGCTTTTATATCTGTAGCTCCAGCATATGCAGATAATGAAGCTCCAGCATTTCCAGAAGAATCTTCAACAAATTCTTCAACTCTTTCTTTTCTTGCAATATTTATTACAAGAGAACTTCCTCTATCCTTAAATGACCCCGTTGGTGACATGAATTCTAGTTTGGCAAAAAGTTTTTCTAATCCTAGTCTTTTTCCAATTTTATTTAAGGGAATCAATGGAGTACTCCCCTCACCTAGAGAAAATGATTCTTCATCATCCCTTATTGATTTTAGAGGGTCTTGTTTCATTGGAGAAATATCTTGACATATCAATAATTCGTTACAGCCTTTTTCGCAGAAAATTCTAGATATAGAATTATCTTTCTGAGTGACATTACACTTATAGCATTTCAATGAATAGGTTTGCATTTTGAATCCTTAATAAAATTATCTCTGATAACGAAAAATAATCAAAGAAAAAAAGGTCTTTGCATCTCAAAATTACTGTAAGATTTTAAATTATCAAATAAAAAAATATTAATATTATGAGATTAAATGATTGTCAAAATTTCCACGACTTTAGGAAACTAGCAAAAAAGAAACTTCCATCTCCTATTTTTCATTATATTGATGGAGCTGCTGAAGATGAGACTACGTACAGAAGAAATACAAGTGCTTACGAGGATGTAGACTTAATTCCTAATGTTTTGAGAGGAGTAGAAGATATTGATCTATCTACAACTATTTTTGGGAAAAAATTAGATTTACCTTTTTACTGTTCACCTACAGCACTTCAAAGATTATTTCATCATCAAGGTGAAAGAGCGGTTGCAAAGGCAGCTGAAAAATATGGGACTATGTTTGGTTTATCAACTATTGGAACAGTACCTATTGAAGAATTAAGTAAGTTTAATACTCCTAAAATGTTCCAATTTTATTATCACAAAGATCATGGAATTAACGATGCGGTACTTGATAGAGTGAAAGCATCTTCTTTTGATGTAATTGCATTAACAGTTGATACAATAACATCTGGTAACAGGGAGAGAGATTTAAGAACAGGATTTACATCTCCTCCAAAACTTACACTTGGTAGTTTATATAGTTTTTTCTCTAAACCAATGTGGGGATTAAATTATGTTTTAAGAGAAAAATTTGAACTTCCTTTATTGAAAGATAGTGTTAGCGAGCTTTCTAATGTTTCTACATCTATAGGTAGTTATTTTTCAACAATGCTAGATCAATCAATGAGCTGGGATGATGCAGAAAAACTTGCTTCTGATTGGGGTAAGGATTTTGCTCTAAAAGGGGTAGTAAGCGTTGAAGATGCTAAAAGAGCAGTTGATATTGGTTGTACAGGGATTGTAGTGTCAAATCATGGCGGAAGACAGCTTGATGGTCAAGTAGCTAATTTTGATGTACTTACAGATATTGTTGATGCTGTTGGAGATAAGATAGATGTTATATGTGAAGGTGGGATCCAAAGATCTACGCATATGCTGAAAGCTTTATCAATTGGAGCAAAAGCTGTTGCTGGAGGTAGACTGTATCTTTATGCATTAGCAGCTGCAGGACAAGCCGGCGTAGAGAAAGCACTAAGTCTATATAAGACAGCCTTAGAAAGAGATATGAAACTAATGGGTTGTACAAATATATCGGAGTTAAACAGAAAAAATCTGAGATTTAGATAATTTTAAATTTCTTTCCTAAAAACCTCTAATATTTGATCAACATACTCAGATTTACAAGATTCACCCATGAGTCCAATTCTGAAAACTTTCCCTGCAAAGTCTCCAAGGCCTCTTCCTATTTCAATATTATAGTTATAAATGAGTTTATTTCTAAATTCAACATCATCTATGTGGTCAGGTTTAGTTACCACAGTTAATTGATCAAGCCTATCTTGAGGTAATATAGGTAAATTAAGTTCAATTTCTGTGAGGCCTGCTCTTAGTTTTTCAGCATTAACTTTATGCCTATTCCACCTATTTTCAATTCCTTCCTCATCAAGAAGCCTAAGTGATTCATAAAGTGCATATATTGAGCTTACAGCAACCGTATATTGAGGTACATGTTCGCTACCCCAATAATCATTTACTAGAGAAAGGTCAAGATACCAAGATGAAGGTTTAGTCTTTCTATTTTTTATATATTGATAAGCTTTTTCAGACATCGCACATGGGGATAATCCTGGGGGCGAAGCCAAACATTTCTGACTTCCAGAATATGCAAAATCAATATTCCAATCATCAAAAAGTATTTCAGTACCAGCGATAGAAGTTACACAATCAATCATAAATAAAGCATCTGTCTTAGATACTATCTTTCCTAATTCTTCAATATTTTGCAAAACCCCAGTGCTGGTTTCAGCATGGGTTGCTACTACAAGTTTAGTATCAGGATGTTGTTTCAGAGCATCTTCAAGAAGCGATGGATCCATTTGTTTACCCCAATCAGACCTTAAAGGAATTATTTCTAATCCTAGTCTTTCTGCCATTAGAATTTGTCTCTCACAAAAATATCCATAAGCACAAATAATAACCTTATCTCCCCTTTCAGCAAGACAAGTTAGACCAGCTTCCATACCTGATGAACCAGATCCACTAAGTGCAAAAGCATGATCTTTAGTCCTATATAAATTTTTAAGACTATCTCTTACATCGTCAAGTATTTTGAAAAAATCAGGGTCTAAATATCCAAGTATAGGATTCGACATAGACTTCAGAACATCTGGATTAGCAGATGAAGGGCCTGGGCCAAGAATAATTCTTTTATTTACTTTTAGAGGCTTCAAAGAAAATTCCTATTGATATATATTTATATTCTTAAGAATTAACTCATTATAACTGAAAGGACAAAAAGATGGACCTTGGATTAAATGGCAAAAATGCAATAATTACTGGCGGAAGTGATGGTATTGGATTAGCTGCAGCTATTTCTCTTTCTAGAGAAGGAGCAAACGTTGCAATTTTAGCGAGAACTCAAGAAAAACTAGATAACGCTGTGAATGAAATCAAAAAAGATGCTAAAGGAAAAGTAGTCGCATTCTCAACAGATGTCAGAGATGAAACTTCTGTTAAAAGTTCTATAAATAAAGTTAAAGATGAGTTTGGAGGAATAGATATTTTAGTAAATAATGCTGGGACATCATCTGCCTCTCCTTTAGAGGAAATGACAAATGATCAACTTACAGAAGATCTAAACTTAAAGGTTTATGGTGCAATTTATTGTGCAAGAGCAGTTATTGAAGACATGAAATCAAGTGGATCAGGAAGCATCATAAATATTACTACTCCTGGAGGAAAAGCTACAGCTGGAGGGAGTCAACCAACATCACTTTCAAGAGCTGCTGGGATATCTTTGACGAAAGCTTGGTCAAAAGAATATGCAGCTTCTAACATAAGAGTTAATACCGTATGTGTCGGATTGTTAAAATCTGGGCAACATAGAACAAGAGTAGAAAACATTCAAAAAGAAAAACCTGATTATACATTAGAAGATCACTGGGAAGTTATGGGTAAAAATGTTCCTATGGGAAGAGTAGGAGAAGCTATTGAAGTAGGAGATGTTATTTGTTTTCTATCTTCAGCAAAAGCAAGCTATGTAACGGGAACAGCAGTTAATGTTGACGGAGGAACATCTCCTGTAGTTTAATTATTTAGGAAATCTAAGGTGCAAGAAATAAAAACTTTTACACCATTAATCATAGCTTTTTCGTCAAAGTCAAACCGAGAATTATGATGAGGGTATTTGTTTCCAACGCTTGCACCTAACAAAAAATAAACTCCTGGTATTCTTTGAAGAAATTCTGCCATGTCATCTCCAACACTTACAGGCTCGGTTGGACCTACTAGTGAATCATCTAAAACTTCTCTAGCCTTATCTCTAACCCATGATGCTACTTCCTGCTCATTGACTACAGGCCCTGCTCCATACATAATTTCTGTAGTAGCAGATGATCTCATGGATTCAGCGCTTAGTTTACTTATTCTTTCAAGGGATGAATAAATGCGCTCTCTTACATCCTGAGAATATGCTCTAATTGTTCCTTCAATACTTACAGAATCAGGAATTATATTTGGAGCTGATCCAGACTCTATCTTCCCAAAAGTTAGTACCCCTGGATCCTGAGGTGATATTTCTCTACTAACTATAGTTTGAGCATTAGTAATTATTTGAGATGCCGCAACTATTGGATCTACATTTAAGTGAGGAAGAGCACCATGCCCTCCTCTACCCTTAACTTCAAGAGAAAATGCATCAGCGGAAGCAAAAACAGCTGAATCATTTACTCCAACAAACCCAGAAGGAAGTTGATTCCATATATGTAAACCTAAAACTCTTTCAGGATGATAGTCATCAAAAAGTCCATCATCTATCATTGCTAAAGCTCCCTGAACAATTTCTTCAGCTGGCTGAAAACATAAGATAATTTCACCTTTTATTGAATCTTTTACAGATTGTAGAATTCTTGCTGTTTCTAAGAGTATTGATATATGACCATCATGACCGCAAGCATGCATACAGCCATTTTTAGATGCAAAATCTAATTCAGTCTCTTCAGTTATCGGTAATCCATCAATATCGGCTCTGATCATAATTGATCTTCCTTTACCAAGTCCTCCTTTTATAATTCCAACAACACCAGTTTTACCATATTTTGTTTCAATGGGAATTCCTAATTTTTTTAGTTCATCTTGAATATATTGTGAAGTTTTATTTTCTTCAAAACCTAACTCAGGCATAGAATGTAAAATTCTTCTATGATTTACTAAATTATCATTTGATTCACTCAACAATTTCTTCATATCCATATTAATATTCACCTTGTCTTGCTTTTGATACTGATATACCTCTTTTTTCAAACTCATTCTGAGCATCAGGTATGTTACTTCTATTTCCTGACCAAATCTTTAATGGAGCTGCCTGCAAACCTCTACCATAAGAGTAAGTGAGCTCCCATGGAGATTTTTTATTTTTAGCATATATGTTTATTTCATTTAAGTTATCTATGGATTCTTGATCTTCCTGGCCTCCAGATAAAAAAGCAATTCCTGGAACATCTTTAGGAACAGTTTCTTCAAGTACATCAACTGTATATTTTGCTACTATTTTCGCGTCAGCTCTTTTTGTTGCATCTTTTCCAGAAAGCACCATATTTGGTTTCAGAACAATTCCAGGTAAATGGACATTACTTTCAGATAAATCTTCGAAAACTTTTTTTAATGTCTTTACTGTTACCTCAGAACATTGATCAATTGAATGCTCTCCATCCATAAGCACTTCAGGTTCTACTATAGGTACAAGCCCAACCTCTTGGCTTAGTGCAGAATATAAAGATAAAAGATATGAATTTGTATTTATGGCATAATCAGAAGGTATATTTTCTCCAATATTTATTACTGCTCTCCATTTAGTAAACTTAGCACCAATTTCTAGATATTCTTCTAACCTCTCTCTCAATCCGTCTAAACCTTCTGTTATAACTTCTCCATCACTCAGAGCAAGAGGATGGGTTGATTTATCTACCTTTATTCCAGGAACAATATCATTTTTATTAAGTAGATCAACAAATTTTTCTCCATCGCTTGTACTTTGCCTTAATGTTTCATCATAAAAAATAACCCCACTAATATAATCAGAAATAGTTTTTGTTTGAAATAAAAGTTGTCTCCAATCTCTTCTGTTTTCTTCAGTTGATTCAACATTGATTGAATCAAATCTCTTTTTTATTGTTCCAGTGCTCTCATCAGCTGCTAATATACCTTTTTCAGGCATTACCATGTGTTTTGCGACTCTATTCAATTCCTTTGTATTCATTAATTTCTCTCCAAATTCATGAAATAAAATAATAATTTATCGATATGTAATTACATTAGAATTTATAGCATCTTTATATAAATTGAAACTGGTTACTTGAGTTCAAATTGAAAATTAAAAAAGAAATTTTTAATATATGGTATATTTTTTAGTTATAAATGATTTCTTTAAGTAAATTACAGAAAGTAATTTATAGCCCCGCCAATAATCTTTTGTTATCATTATTTGACTTAAAAGTTTGAAATTTAGATTGATACTTAGCTTTATTGATTTTTCTAAGTTTTACCCAACATTTAGGTTGAATTATTGTCATTTAGATAAGCCTATATCCTCTCTTAGTTATTACCTTTATACCAGGATGACCCAATTTATTTAATTTTTTTCTAATTCTAGAAACATAAGTATCAACTACTCTAGATTTAAGTACTTTTTCTGGCCAAATTTGTTTAGTAATTTCAGATTTACTAATAACTTTATGTGATTGATGTATAAATATTTTCAAAAGATCATACTCTTTAGGAGTCAAATCAATCACTTCATCTCTATAGGATATTTCATATTTAGCTTCACTGACCTTAAGCATTTAAAAAAATCCTCTTCACACTACTTTAGCTCCCTAAAGTAATAGGGAGCTAAAGAATTATAATTTATTTTTGAGCAACATTAGTAAAATCTGGATATCCTGAAGCACTATGTTCAGTAACATCTAGACCAATTTCTTGTTCTTCATCAGAAGCTCTCATTCCTATAGTTAAATCTATAAGTTTGAAAACAATAAATGATGTTCCAAAAACAAATATAAATGCAGCTAGTACTCCAACAAATTGAGCTCCAAGTTGGCCAGCACCACCTCCAAATAATAGTCCATTGATTCCACCAAATTCTTCTTGTGCGAATAATCCTACTGCTAAAGTTCCCCAAGCTCCTGTAAATCCATGAGCAGCTATAGCTCCAACTGGATCATCAATCTTTAATACACTTTCAAGCAAAACTGCAGAACCTACTACTACAAATCCACCAATTAAACCTGTAAGAAGAGCCATGCCAGGACCCATATTTGCACAACCAGCAGTAATAGCTACTAAACCAGCAATTACTCCATTGAGTGTCATGTATACATCGAATCTCTTCCATATTGCATATGAGAGAACCATTGCACCAACTGCTCCAGCTGCGGCAGCTAAGTTTGTAGTTATGAATATTACAGCTATTGATCCATCATTTCCTGATACTGTAGAGCCAGCATTGAACCCAAACCATCCAAACCAAAGAATAAAAACACCTAATGCCATTAATACTACTGAATGACCTGGTAATCTTTGAGGTTTACCATCAATGTATTTACCTAATCTAGGACCTACAACAATTGCTCCTGCTAAAGCAGCCCATCCACCTACACTATGAACAACAGTTGATCCAGCAAAGTCTACAAAACCAGGACCTACATCATTTAACCATCCTCCACCCCAAACCCATGAACCAAAAATTGGATAAATAAATCCAGTTACTGCAATAGCGTAAATCAGATATGCTGTAAATTTAGTTCTTTCTGCAACAGCCCCAGATATTATAGTAGCTGCTGTAGCGGCAAAAACAGTTTGAAAAATGAAGAATGCAAAATCAAAGTATCCTGTTTCTGATGCAGGATCTATACTTGATAATAAAAAATTATCAGTACCAATCCATCCTGAACTGTTTGTTCCAAACATAAATCCGAAACCAACAAGCCAAAATACTAAAGAACCCAAAGACATATCCATTACATTCTTCATAACAATATTTATTGAGTTTTTTGCTCTAGTAGCTCCAGCTTCTAACAAAGAAAAACCAGCTTGCATTAAAAATACTAAAACTGTAGCTAATAGTGTCCATACTATATCTAGAGCTACGGGATTAAAATCCATAATATTACTCCTTAAAAATTTCAATTATGACGATGATATTATTTGCCTTTTATTTCTAAAGAGTTAAGAAAATGTTTCTAATTTTTTTCATTAATGTGAATTTTAATTTAATTAAACATTTGCGTAACAAATTGATAATATTGATGAAATACTTTAGATAGAAAATATTATTGTAATAATTTAACAATTCAAAAAATTATGAAAAAATCTGTAATTAACAACAATGATATTGCTAGAGATTCTAAGCGATCTGCACTTATTGTTTCCTTTTATGTGTTGGTTCTAATATCAGGAGTAATTATATCTGTAATTTGATATAAATTTAGTTTTATATTTTTGATTATTAAAAAAATATTTTAACAACCAATATTTCTTGAAAAATTTTGACCAAAGTAATATGTTTTTATAAACAAATTTAAACTTTTTATAAAAAATTTATGGTTAAAAAAAATAAATTCCTTGATGACTATCTAGATGATCTTGATCTAGATGATAATTTAAAAAAAATACTTTCTGTTATATCAAATACCTGCTACAAAATATCTGAGGCAATTAGATCTTCGAATATAAATAATTTAGTTGGTAAAACCGGAGAAATAAATGTACAAGGAGAACAGGTAGAAAAACTTGATGAATTTTCAAATAATTTACTCATAAAAAATCTTTCTGAATCAGGTAAAGTTTTTCTAATGGGATCAGAAGAGATCGAGTCTATAATAGTTCCCAATCCCAATAATAAAGATGCTGATTTCGTAGTCGTTTTTGATCCATTAGATGGATCTTCAAATATTGACGTTGCAGTTACTATTGGTACTATTTTTGCAGTTTATAAAAGAATAAATGATGACCAAACTGATGAATCAAACTTACTTCAAAAAGGAAGTCAAGCAATTGTTGCTGGATATACTGTTTACGGTTCCTCATCCGTAATGTGTATTTCTTCAAAAGAAGATACATCCATGTTTTCATTTGATAAAAATGGTAAAGCAATAATCACTAACCAAAAAATCATACATGGTAATTCAAAAGTATACTCAGTAAATGAATCAAATTGGAATAAGTTTACAGATAAAGATAAAAGATGGATTGAATCTCTAAGATCTGGAGAAAATGGAAAATATACTGCAAGA
>PBHA01000003.1 GCA_002719425.1 Chloroflexota bacterium | reverse complement strand
TAGATATTGCCTTAGATAAAAAAATTATGCAAGAAATCAATTTAGATAAAATCTCACATCAGAAAAAAGAATTAGATTTTAAAATCAAAAATATAAACAGAACAGTAGGAGCAATAATTTCAGGTAAACTAACAAAGAAATTTGGTGAAAAAGGAATTCCTGCTGATAACTTAAAAATTAATTTTCATGGGTCAGCAGGACAAAGCTATGGTGCCTTCTTGTCTAAAGGTATTTTCTTCAACTTAATAGGAGATGCAAACGATTATTTTGCCAAAGGTCTATCAGGAGGAAAAATTGTTGTAAGTCCAGACAATATAAATCCTGATTTTATACCAGAAGAAAATATAATTATTGGAAATGTTGCGCTATATGGTGCGACTGGAGGAGAAGTTTATATAAATGGTATGGCCGGAGAAAGGTTCTGCGTTAGGAACTCAGCTGCTGATGCCGTTGTAGAAGGAATAGGAAATCACGGATGCGAGTATATGACAGGTGGAAATGTTGTAATTCTTGGAGAAGTGGGTAGTAATTTTGCTGCGGGGATGAGTGGAGGAATAGCATATATTTATGACGCGAAATCTACTTTTGAAAAAAACTTTAATTCTGAATTATCCAACTTAGAAAAAGTTTTAGTAAAATCAAAGGATGAGGAAAAATTATTATCTCTAATTAAAAATCACTATAAGTATACTAATTCTGGTCAAGCTAAAAGGATAATTGAAAATTGGAGTGCGGAAATAAAGAAATTTAAGAAAGTGATTCCAAGAGATTATGCAAAAATATTAGAGAAAAAAGAAAATAAAAAAAGCGAAAAAATAAATGGGTAAAGTTTCAGGCTTTAAAGAAGTAAATAGAAATACAGAAAAACGTCTTTCTGTCACTAATAGGGTTAAAAACTGGAAAGAAATTTATGTTCCTTGGTCAAAAGAGGAAGCTTCTGTTCAGGCCTCTAGGTGTATGGATTGCGGAGTTCCTTTTTGTAACAATGGATGTCCTCTTGGAAACCTTATACCAGAATGGAACGATCTTGTGTATAAGCAGGATTGGGAAACTGCATACAAAAGATTGTCTGCAACAAATAATTTCCCGGAATTTACGGGAAGAATTTGTCCTGCACCTTGTGAAGCTTCTTGTACTCTTTCAATTAATAATGATCCTGTAAGTATTGAGATGATTGAAAAAAATATTATTGAAAAAGCTTTTGAATCAGGATTTGTAAAACCAGAGCCTCCAAAAAGTCGAACTGATAAAAAAATAGCTGTTATTGGATCAGGCCCTGCTGGTCTTGCTGCTGCTCAACAGTTAAATAGAGCAGGACATAACGTGACTGTATTTGAAAGAAATGAGGAGCCTGGTGGACTTCTAAGATATGGTATTCCTGAGTTCAAATTAGAAAAAAATATCGTAAGAAGAAGAATTGATCTACTTGAAGAAGAGGGTATTGAATTTAAATGCTCTATAAATGTAGGAATTGATATTAAATCAGATGAACTTATGAATAAATTTGATGCAATCTGTCTTGCTGGAGGATCAACTGTCCCTAGAGATCTTCCAATAGAAGGGAGAAATCTAGACGGAGTACATTTTGCAATGGAACTTCTTTCTCAGCCAAACTGGGAAGTAAATTCTAAGAAAGTTCCAATATCTGCCAAAAACAAAAATGTTGTTATTATTGGTGGAGGAGATACAGGTGCTGATTGTTTAGGAACATCAATCAGACAGGGTGCAAAAAAAATAACACAGATAGAAATTATGCCTGAGCCTCCAGAAATTAGAAAGATCAGTAATCCTTGGCCAGAATGGCCCATGATTCTTAGAACATCTTCAGCACATGAGGAAGGTGGGCACAGAGAATTTAGTGTTATGACAAAAAATTTCTCAGGTAAAAGTAATGTTAAAAAACTTGTATGCGAAAAAGTTGAATGGATAGATAATAAAGATACAGGAAGGCAAGACTTAAAACCTATTGAAAATAGTGCATTTGAAATTGATGCTGATCTAGTTTTATTGGCAATGGGATTCGTTCACCCTCTTCAAGAAGGTTTACTAAATGATCTTGATGTTGAGTTTGATGAAAGAGGAAACGTGAGAACTGACAATAATTTAATGACTAATGTGGATGGTGTTTTTTCTTGTGGGGATATGGAAAGAGGGCAATCATTAGTTGTTCATGCAATTGCAAGTGGACGATCATGTGCCAAGAAAATTGATATCTTTTTACAAGGAAAATCTAACCTACCGGATGTTAGAGGATATTTCAGGAATAAATTATAGAAAATTGGAAATCAAGATGTCTAATATCAAGATATCAATCAATCAAATAAACACAAAAGTTGGTTCTTTATTCTCCAATACAGAAAAGATTATTGAAAAAATCAACCATGCAATCAATAAAGATTGTGATATAGTTTGCTTCCCAGAACTAACAATAACAGGCTATCCTCCTGAAGATTTAGTACTAAGTGAAAATTTCGTTGATAATAACTTAAAAGCATTAAAAAATATAATTAAAACTACAAAAGATATAACAGCTATAGTTGGATTTATTGACAAAGATAAAGATAAATTATTTAACTCTGCTGCAATAATTTCAGATCAAAAATTAATTGCCACTTACAGAAAAAATAAACTCCCTAATTATGGAGTATTTGATGAAAAAAGATATTTTACATCAGGAAATAAGATTATCACTCTTAACCATAAAGGTGTGAAGATTGGAATCAGTATTTGTGAAGATATCTGGGAGGATTATGAAGTTTGTAAATTTCAATCAGAATTGGGATGTAATCTGATAATAAATATAAATGGGTCTCCTTTCGATACAAACAAGAAAGAACTTAGAGAAAAACTACTATCAAACGTTTCTAGAGAGTGTAATTCACACCTAATCTACGTAAATTCAGTTGGAGGACAAGATGAGTTGATCTTTGATGGAAGTTCACTTGTTTATGATGGTATGGGAAACAAAATTTTTTCTTTACCAAGCTTTATAGAAACGAGTGAAGAACTAACAATATCATTAGAACCCAAAGATATAAAACAAATAAAATCTCCAAAAAAATTCAAAGTTAGTGAGAAAGAAATAAACATAAAACCTCATAGCTTTATAGATAATAAGAAAGACAATTCTGATACTTCTAGAATAGAAGATATTCTAAATGCCTTAATTTTAGGAACAAAAGACTATGCTGATAAAAATGGTTTTGAAAAATGCTTAGTAAGCCTATCTGGAGGAATAGATTCAGCATTAGTGACTACGATTGCCTGTAGAGCAATAGGAGCTGAAAATGTAAGAGCAGTTACACTACCTTCGAAATTTTCTTCTGAACATTCTGTTACAGATTCTAAGAAACTTTGTGATAATTTAGGATTAGATTTGATAAAAATACCAATAATAGAATCACATAGTTCAATGACTAATAGCTTAAAGAATTTATTTGAAGGAACAGAATCAAATAATGCAGAAGAAAATCTTCAGGCTAGGATTAGAGGAAACTTAATTATGTCAATATCAAATAAATTTTCATGGTTGGTATTATCAACTGGAAATAAATCAGAAATGGCAACCGGTTATGCTACGTTATATGGAGACATGGCAGGTGGATTTTCTGTCTTAAAAGATGTCCCTAAAACAATCGTTTATCAAATAGCCAATCATATAAATAAAAATATAGAAATAATTCCAAAAAATATTATCAATAAACCACCATCTGCAGAGTTAAAACCAGATCAATTTGATCATGATACTCTTCCTGATTATGAGATTTTAGACCTAATAATTGAGCTCTACGTTGAAAATAAGAAAACTTTTAATGAAATAGCAAACAATCAACAAATAATTAAAAATATTTCTAAAGAAAAATTATTAGACATTCTTTCAATGATTGATCGAAATGAATACAAAAGAAGGCAGTCTCCACCTGGAATAAAAATAACTCCCTTGGCATTTGGAAGAGATAGAAGATATCCAATAGCTTCAGATTATAAATATACCTATAGAGATTATTAATCTTCATAAAAAATTCATATTTCTCAACTATAATTTTAAGATGAACAAATTTAAATTAATATTTTTTCTTAGTCTATTCTTCGTTTTTGCCTGTGATAATCAAAATTGGGAAGAGCCAAATAGCCAAAAAGAGTATAATCCATCTGAAATTTCTACAATTTTTGAGAATAATTACAAAGATGTTTTTTCAAATGTAGTAGAATCGGTTGTCCAAATCAACTTGTATAATACAGATACTAGAGGCATTCCTGCAAATAAAACTGGAGCAGGTTCAGGTTTTTTTTGGGATAGTAATGGGAATATATTAACTAATTATCATGTGATTCAACCTGCAATAAATTCTAGAAACTCTTCCATAATAGTTAGAACTTATAAAAACGATGAATATCAAGCGTTTATTCAAGGATATGATTCATATTCTGATCTAGCAATTATCAAAATACAAACTGAAGAAAATTTCACCCCTCTTGAATTATATGATTCAGATATCATATCTCCTGGAGAACTAACACTTGCTATAGGGAATCCTTTTGACCAAGAATTTACCCTAACAACAGGAATTGTAAGTGCAATAGGAAGAACTTTAGATTCAACTTTTACTCCATACAAAATTCCTAGTGTTATTCAAACTGATGCAGCAATAAATCCTGGTAATTCTGGTGGTCCACTACTGAGTTCTGAGGGCAAGGTAATAGGAATTAACACTCAAATAAAAAGTAATTCAAGGCAAAATTCAGGAGTTGGCTTTGCAGTTCCAGTAAATCTAGCAAAACAAGTTGTTCCAAGTATTATTAATGGAAACAAACATATGTACTCTTACCTTGGTATAAATGCCTTAAACTTAGATTATGGATCTAGGATTAGGGCAAATGTTCAGGAAAATTTTAAGGGAGTTCTTATACTAGATGTTCTCAATGAAGGACCTGCTCATCTTGCTGGAATAAAAGGAGACTCCTCTATACAACCTGATCTTAATTTTGACGGTGACATCATAACTAAAATAAACGATTATAAAGTTGATACATTTGAGGACTTAATGTCCTATTTAGCACTTAACACAACAGCTGGGGATATAGTAAAAATAGAAGTAGTTAGAGATTATAACTATATAGAACTTGATGTGAATCTGGAAGCAAGACCTGATTAAGAAATCAGGTGGACAGATTACTTGAATCATTTAGAACATTTGTGCTATATTCATAATATATTACCATCTAGGAGACGAAAAAGTGGCTAACAAAAAAACTGTCAAAACTGAGAATAAAACAATAGAATTGACTATTGAGCAAATTGAAAAGAGCTTCGGTAAGGGTGCTGTGATGCGGATGAATGAATCCGGAGACATGGCAGAGAATATACAATCTATTTCAACTGGATCAATAGGACTTGATCAAGCATTAGGTATTGGAGGAGTTCCTAGAGGAAGGATAGTTGAAATTTTTGGAGCTGAAAGTGCAGGTAAAAGCACATTAGCTCTATCTTGTTTAGCGCAAGCACAAAAAAATGGAGGTCAGGCAGCATATATAGATGTGGAACATGCAATGGATCCAAGTTATGCGCAAAAAATTGGTGTTGATAACAAAGAGTTATTAATATCACAACCAAACTCTGCAGAAGAAGCCCTAGAGATTACAGATCATTTAGTGGCATCAGGGGCGCTAGATATAATAGTTGTAGACTCAGTAGCAGCTCTAGTTCCAAGAGCAGAGCTCGAAGGTGAAATGGGAGATTACCATGTAGGAGCTCAAGCAAGATTAATGTCCCAAGCTCTTCGAAAACTAACAGCTACAATACATAAAACTAATACTACATGTATTTTTATTAATCAACTAAGAGAAAAAGTTGGAGTAATATTTGGCTCACCAGAGGTAACTCCTGGTGGAAGAGCGTTAAAATTTTATAGTTCAGTTAGAATAGATCTTAGAAGATCAGAATCAATAAAAATCGGCGAGGATTTAATTGGTAATAAAGTACGTGTAAGGGTAGTAAAAAATAAAGTTGCTCCTCCGTTCAAAAAGGCTGAATTAGAAATACTTTATAATGAAGGAATCTCAAAAGAAGCAGAAATATTAGATCTAGGTGTCACAAAAAATATTATCGATAAAAATGGATCCTTTTATTCATTTGAAGGAGAACGTCTGGGTCAAGGAAGAGAATCAGTAAGAAAGTTTCTCAAGAATAATCCTGAAATATCAGATAAAATTGAAAATCTTATCACAAATCCAAGTGAAGAAAATGATGACCTAGAAGAAGTTTAGGAAGCAACTAAACTTAATTTATTTCTTCAAATATGAATTTAATTGTAAAATCATATTGTGGAAGTTTTAATAATAATAATAATTCTTGCTCTTTTTGGAAGCGCATTCATAAGCGCTTCAGAAGCATCTATTATAGCTGTAAACAGAGTTAGAATAAGAAATTTATCAGATCAAGGTAATAAAAAAGCAAAAGCTATTGAGAAAACTCTTGAAGAAAATGAGAAGTTTTTTGGTACATTGCTACTATTTGGAAACCTACTTAATGTACTAATTGCTACATTAGTTGGAACCTTAATAATCAATTTAGTAGGTAAAGGTAGTGTAACTAGCGTTATTATAGCAACAGCCATCTCGACTATAATTGTTGTAACTTTTGGGGAACTAACTCCTAAATCAATTTCTACAAGAATAGCTGATAAATGGTCTCTATTTGTTATAAAAATTATTAGAGGCCTAATGTTTATTTCAACACCAGCTGTTTGGACTTTTGCTATGATTCCTAAGATCATCACTCGAACATTTTTGAAGTCAACAATAGAAGAAAATCCTTTAGTAACAACAGGGGAACTAAGAAAATTAATAGATTTGGGAGAAGAAGAAGGAACAGTAGATGTCTCACAAGGTGAAATGTTAGAAAATATTTTTAGATTTGGAGAAATGCAAATTAAGGATATTATGACTCCAAGACCCGAAATTGTTTGGGTTGACAAAAATATTTCAATCAGTAACTTTCTAAAAATCTACAAAAAAACATCGCATACAAGATTTCCTGTTTGTGAAGGTTCGCTGGATGATATTTTAGGAATAATCAGCATTAAAGAAGTAATGCTTTATCTTTCAAATGAAAAAGCAGATATAAATAAACCAATAAGCACTTTAATTAAGCAATGCTTATTCTCTCCAGAAATGAAATTACTAGATGAATTATTAGAAGAATTTCAAAATACTGGTAACAAAATAACGCTAGCAATAGACGAATTTGGTGAGATTTCAGGACTACTCACATTATCAAGATGTTTAGAAAAAATAGTTGGAGAGAGCATTGAAGAAAATGGTAATAACAAGAATAAAATAGTTAAGATTTCAAACGAACAATTTATAGTAGATGCAAGCATATCAATAAATGAAATTAATGATGAAATAAATTTTGATATCCCTGAAGGAAGATATGAGACTTTAGCGGGATTTATAATTGATAGATTACAATCAATACCAGAAAAAAACACCACCACAAACTATAAAGGATACAGATTTACTATTTTAGAAACATCAAAAAATAAAATTTCAAAAATACAAATTAGAATCCCAACATTAGCTCCAAAAAAAAATGTTAAAAATTAATGACATTTACAAAAAATTAGAACTAAGTTTACCACAATCAATAATCAATGGAGAATCTAGGGTTATAGTAGGATTTTCTGGGGGTCCAGATTCTAGGTTACTTTTAGATTTCTTAAATAGCTCGATTAGAAATCCTAAGGATAACATCATAGTTGCTCATATCAATTATCTTTTGCGTTCTGAAGAATCATATTCAGATGAAAATTTGGTATCTGAAGTCTGCAAAAACGAAAATTTAATACTGGAAAAATTTAATAATCCAATCAATCCAAGAAGTAAGGGTGTCCAAGAAAAAGCAAGAGAAATAAGATTAAGTATATTTGGCGAACTTTCAAAAAAATATAAAACTCCATATATCTTTCTAGGTCATAACTTCAATGACCACACAGAAACAATTTTTTTTAATATAATTCGAGGAACTGGATTTAAGGGATTGCAAGGAATAAAATCACAAAAAAGAATTGTAGTAGATAAACATCCAATGTATTTGATGAGGCCTTTGATTGAATTATCCAAAAATAAAATAAAAATAATTTGTGACAAAAAAAATCTCAAATACAATATTGATTCTTCCAATAATAAAAATAAATACTCAAGAAATAAACTCAGAAATAAGATTATTCCTGAGATTGAAAAAATAAATCCTAATTTCTTAAAATCAATAAATTCTCTTTCAGAAATTATGAACGATAAAAATAACAAAAAAAAAATTAAGTTTAGTAATCTAAAGAACTTAAGTTTAGAAGATGGTATTAAAATTTTATCAAATAAATATCTTGAATATATGCCAAATACTTTTCTAGGTAAAATTCATTATGAAATGTTTGAAAAAATATTACTAGAAAAATCTTACTCTGAAAACTTACCAAAAAAAATTAGATTATTAAGAAAAGGTGAAAATATTTTTTTTGAAGATTATTCAAAAAAAAATAAAATTAAAAAAATAAATAAAAAAATAAATATTCCTGGAATAACAAATATACCTGATACCGGAAAAATATTCACTAAGTTAATTAATAATCCTTTTGATCTAGACAACTCAGATAATAATAAAATATATATAAATAAAAAATTTTTATTTGAAGACTTAAGAATAACATCTAGATATGAAGGAGATAGAATTAACTCTATGCCAAATATTTATACTAGAGTTAAGAAGGTCCTATCAAATGAAAAAAAAATTGAAAACAAACAAAAAATATTAGTATTAAGGTCAAAAGAAGAAGTACTTTGGCTTGTTGGGATAAAACAATCAATTAGTTCGTATGTCAAAAAAAATGACAGTAAAGTTTTAGAAGTTAGTTTTCTAGAAAATCCTATCTAATCTTGAAGAGATTTTTGCACCAGGTATTCGTCCTCTTCTAGCTATATCCTTTCCTTCAATTTCTTTTATATCAGCTCTAAAATTGATCTTTGAACCTCTAGCAATATAATTATCTATTGCAAATCCTGCAACATTAGATTTTTTTTCCACAAATTCCTTAATATCATCGGGAGTCATATCTCCGCTAACATAAATATCACAACCTTGAAGTTGCTCTCCTTCTAATTTTTTACTTATTTCATCTACTAAATTAGGAGTTATACCTCCTCTTTCTATGGGAGTTTCTATTCTAATTCCTCGCAGGGTATTTTTCATAGCTCTACCAACCTGAATAGCTTCTTCAGCTTCATCCTTAAATGTATCAATTAATACTACTCTTGGAACATTTTTTTCCATATGTCTATCAAATGCTAAAGCTGCTCTTACTGTTTCTCCCATTATAAGTACTAAAGAATGAGGCATAGTCCCTGAAGGAGTTGTTTGAGTCATTTTACCACCAATCAATGAGCTGACAGCTGAACATCCTCCAACATATGCAGAATAGTCTACTTGACCTGCAACAGAAGGATGAACAGACCTTGAAGCAAAACTAACTACTGGAATTCCTGACGCTGCCGATACACATTTGTGAGCTGCTGTTGCCCATGAAGAACATGAAGTTAATGTACCTAACATAGAAGTTTCATATAGACCAAAACTAGCAAATCTTGCTTTTATTCTGATAATTATCTCATTTTCAGAAATTTCTGATCCTTCTTGTAATGCCCAGACTTCCCTATCAGCTTCAGGTAAAACATGATCAAGCAAATCAATTATTTGGTTTATTCCGCAAACTATTCCTGAATCTGTTGATTCTATCTCATATGTTACAAAAGGGTTTAATCCTTCATTTCTAAGTATGTTTAACGTTCTGTGTAAATATACCTCAGAAGTTTCACCCACAATTATAGAACGATCAACTTGTTGTTTTTGATTATTAGTCATTTTTTATATTAATTTTCTTAAATAATTTGAATCTCAATTTAGTTAATCCTACTATATCCTCAATAGCTGTGCTAATTATATTGACACTAGTATTAGGGTCATCTGTCCATTTAACTGGAATTTGATCGATCTTCAAATTAAGTTTTCTAGAAATTATTATCAGTTCAGTATCAAAGAACCACCTATTGTTTTGAACCAGATCAATAACAGGTAAAATTTTTGTTCTAGAAAAAGCCTTAAATCCACATTGCATATCCTTTATACCACTCATTGGAAAAAAAAACTTAATTAAAAGGTTATAAGCTCTAGATGTAAACTCTCTAATTTTTTTTCTACCAACTACCTTAGAAGTTTTAGACAATCTAGATCCTATTGAAATATCATTCCCTTTCTTAGCGATTGAATTTATCAGCTCGCTAAAATGTGATAAGTCTGTTGATAGATCAATATCCATGTAACAAACAATGTCTGCTTTAGATTTTTTCACACAATCCTTAATGGCTCTTCCTCTACCTTTTTGAGGGATGAACTCATACTTATGAATTAATTTTTTTTTCAATAATTTATCTGAAATACTAGCTGTATAATCTATAGACCCATTATCTGCAATAGTTATAAAAATATTTTCTTTAAATTGCTCATCAAAAAAATCATTAAATTTTTTTATCTGTTCATATAACGTTTCTGATTCGTTATAAACGGGAAATATTACTTCAATATTCATAAACTTAATGTGAAAAATGCCTTTGATTTGTAAAAATCATTTTTATTTTATACTCGTTAGCTTTTTCTATTACCTCGTTATCTCTTATTGATCCCCCTGGTTGTATTATTGTTTTTATATCGTACTTATCAGCGAGATCTATACTGTCAGAAAAGGGGAAAAAAGCATCAGAAGCCAATATGGAATTCTCGGTTATATAATTTTCAGCTTTTTTGGCTGCTAAATTTACGCTATTAATTCTGTTTGGTTGACCAGCACCAATTCCTATTATTGAGTTTCCTTCAGTTATTACGATTGCATTAGACTTTATAAATCTTATTGAATTCCATGCAAACTTCAATTTTTCCATATCTTCTTTTTTTGGTTTGATTTTTGTTACAAATTCCCAATTTGAAATATCAATCTCAAAATTATCTTTCTCTTGATAGAGAACACCTCCATTTATAGTTCTATATTCTTTATTTTGCTTATATAGAGTTGATTTTATAAGTCTAATATTTTTTTTTGCGGTTAAAATTTCTAGAGCTTCTTTTGAAAAACTGGGAGCAATTATTACTTCATAAAATGTTTTAGAAATTTCCAAAGCAGTATCTGATTGAAGCTCTGAATTCAATCCTATAATACCTCCAAAAGCCGAAATAGGGTCACCTCTCAAAGCTAATTTGTATGCTTCAAGCTGATTTTCATGGTATGAAAGACCGCATGAATTTGTATGTTTTATAATACTTACACATTTCTTTGGAAAAGAATTCGCAGAACTGAAAGCAGAATCTGCATCTAAATAGTTCAAGTAAGACATTGCTTTTCCATGTAGGAGCTTTGAATTCGCCACTCCTTCATTTTGGTCAGAATAGACTGCTCCAAGTTGATGTGGGTTTTCCCCGTACCTTAAGTCAGATATCTTTGATAAATTAATATCCAATTCATCAGGCATAATCGTTTTATCTTCATTTTTATCCAGAAAACTAAATATTTTTTTATCATAATCAGATGTTATTTTAAAAATCTTTTTTGCTAATTTTTTTCTAGTTTCAAGATCAACATTCTTTTCAATTAGTTTTTTTGCAACATCTGAATAATCTTCAGGATCATATAAAACAATCATACGCTTATAATTTTTTGCTGCTGCTCTCAACATTGAAGGACCCCCAATATCTATATTTTCAATAATCTCATCATATGAAGAATTCGAATCTTGAGAAACTTTTTCAAAAGGGTATAAATTATTCACAACAATATCAAATAATTGTAAGTTTAGACGTTTTATGTCAGAAGTATGATTTGGATTATCGGGATCAGCTAAGATACCCGCATGAATTCTCGGATGTAAGGTTTTTACCCTACCTTCAAGGATTTCTTCATGATTAGTTATTTCTGAAATTGAAAAAGCATTTATACCCAATTTTTTTATATAGTCTAAAGTTCCCCCAGTTGAGTATATTTCATATCCTAAAGAATCAAGAATTTTACAAAACTCATCCAATCCACCTTTATCATACACACTTATTAGAGCTCTCATAAAAAATCCTGCCTACAAAATCTGAACATTCTCTTCATTTTGTTTCTTAGGAAATAGTTCTCCTATGACCCAAGAATTTTCACATTGAGCAAGAATATGATTCTTTTTAGCAGGATCCACTATCAAAATTATTCCAACACCCATGTTGAATACATCAAACATTTCATTTTCAGAAACATTTCCTTCTTTCATTATGTGTCTAAAAAGAGGTGGGACTGTCCAAGAATTTTTATTAATCTTTGCTGTTAATTTTTTACTATAAACTCTAGGCAAATTTTTTTTGAGGCCTCCACCAGTAATATGAGAAATAGCATTAATTTCATCTAAAACAGGATCTATAGTAGTCAAGTATTCTCTGTGTGGTTCAGCAAGTAGTTCTCCTAAATTTTTTTCTTCTCCATCCACTTTTTTTAACAAATTAGAGCTATTTTCATCGGAATTAAAAATTTTTCTTACTAAAGAATATCCATTTGTATGAAGTCCACTAGACGGTAAAGCAATTAGTACATCACCTTCCTTTGAATTTTCTACTGTTTTTAGATTTTTTTTATCAACAGAACCTACCATAAAACCAACAACATCGTAGTCACCTTCATTGTATACACCAGGAAGAGTAGCTGTCTCTCCACCAATTACTGCACAACCCACATTTGAACAAGCTTCACCTATACCTTCAATGACATCCAAAACTATATTCTCATCTAAGGAAGCAAACGCTAAATAATCCAAAAAAAACATTGGTCTAGCACCTTGGGGGATAAGATCATTTATACAGTGGTTTACGATATCCATACCTAAATTTTTATGTAAGCCAAGTTTTGCAGATATTTTAACTTTAGTGCCTACAGAATCAGTTGTTGAAACTAATATAGAATTTTTATTAATATTATTACTTGAAAAAAGGCCTCCAAATCCATCTCCATTATTAATTACTAATTCATTATGAGTTTGAAGAATATTATTTATTAGTTTATCTTTAATCAGATCAGATTTTTCTAAATCAACTCCCGATCTTTTATATTCACTAGTCATATCGTTTTACTTTTGTCTTGTTTTTTCTAGATGAAATTTGTCAAAGTCTAATTGCACAGGCATAGGATAATCTCCTGTAAAACAAGCTTTACAATAATTATTATCCGATGCTTCGACTGACTCTTTGAGATTTTCAACACTTAAGAATCCCAATGAATCTGCTCCAATTAATTTTCTAATTTTCTCTACAGATAATTTATTTGCTATTAATTCTGATGATGTAGCCATATCAACACCGAAAAAACAAGGAGAGGTAATAGGTGGAGATGAAACTCTCATATGAATCTCTTTAGCACCTGCATCTTTTATCATTTCTATAACCCTCGAAGTAGTTGTTCCTCTTACAATAGAATCATCAATTAATATTATTCTTTGCCCTCTTACTACATCATTTAATACATTAAATTTGGTTTTTACACCTAATTCTCTTAATTTTTGGTTTGGAGAAATAAAGGTTCTTCCAACATATCTATTTCTAATAAGTCCCTCTGTGTAAGGTATTTTACTCTCATTAGCATAACCGATAGCTGCAGGAATAGCTGAATCAGGAACTCCTATTACAATATCTGCTTCAACAGGATGTTCTTTAGCCAGACTTCTACCCATTTTTAATCTTGACTCATAAGCTAATTGTCCATCAATTACAGAGTCCGGTCTTGAAAAATATATTTGTTCAAAAATACACATTTTATGATCTTTTGATCTTGATGGATATTTAGAAGATTTCATCCCTTTCTTATCAATTACGATAGTTTCTCCATTATCAATTTCTCTTATAAATTCAGCCCCTATGTGAGATAATGCAGAGGACTCAGATGAAATAACCCATGAATCATCTTTTTTACCCAAGCATAGAGGTCTTATTCCCAATGGATCTCTTACTGCAATCATTTGATCTTTTGTCATAATCAGAAGAGAAAAGGCTCCTTTGATATATCTCATACAATAATTAGATTTCTCAAACCAATCTTTTCCGATAGCATTTGCATACATATAAGCTATCACTTCTGAATCAGATGTAGTTTTATAATTTATATTGTACTGATTTAGGAATTGTTCTTTAAGCTCCTCAGAATTAACTATATTTCCATTATGCCCTAAAGCTATTTCCCCATTTATTCCAATAACTTGAAGTGGTTGAGCATTTTTTTTGCTATCACTACCTGTTGTTGAGTATCTAGTATGACCTATGCCTATATTTCCTTTAAGTTGATTGACATCATAGTCTCCAAAAACATTTGCTATTAATCCTGTATCTGTTTTATAGAAAATTTCATGATGATCAGTAGTTGCAATACCTGCACTTTCTTGTCCTCTATGTTGAAGTGCAAATAAACCAAGATAAATAGACTCAGCTACAGGTTCACTTGGATTATATATACCAAAAACTCCACATTCTTCATTTAATGATTCTATAGCCATAAATAATATAATTTTATTTGAAGAGTTATCACTAATACCATAGTGACATTTTCATACAAAATTATAAAGTAGATAATTAGTAAGTTTTGAATTATTTACATTAAATATACAATAATGATCTAAAAGTTTATTCATGAAAAAATTTGTTATTTCTGCAAGACCTAAGCAAATATTAAAAAATTTTGTTATCTTTATTCCTCTAATTTTCACATTGGATCAATGGAGTTTAGATCAAATATCTAGTATCTTAACTAATTCATTTTTATGTTTTTTAGCTTTTTGTTCATCATCAATAATTGGTTATCAGGTCAATGATTTACTTGATAAAAAATTTGATCAAAAACATCCTTCTAAAAAACTTAGACCAATAGCAAATAATGAAATCTCAAATAAAGAGATATTTATTTTTAATATGATTTGTTTATTACTTGGAATAATTTTTTCTTGGATAGTAAACTTTTATGTATTAATTTTATTTTTTTCATACATAATATTTAGTTTTTTATATAGTTATCAACTGAAAAATTTTATCATAGTTGACTCTATTTCTATAACTATTTTTTATATCCTTAGAATGATAGCAGGAGCCTATTCTATAACATTGAGTATCTCAATATGGTTATACATACTAACTTTTTTTTCAGCTTTGTTCATAATTCTTATAAAAAGGATTAGTGAATCAAAATCAGGGGATTATAGAGATAAAAAAATAGTATATTTTTACAAAAAAATTTCAAAGTCTGTGATTGTCACTTTAGTTCTGGCAATAAATATATTTTCATACTCAATTTATTCAGTCTCAGAAATTATTAATTCAGAAAAAAATATATTTTTTGGACTAACTATAGTTTTTTTTACTTTAGGTATAACGAGATATTTTTATATAACAAAAAATAGTACTCAAGGAGAATCTCCAGAATCTATTATTATCAGTGATAAGCTTATTCAGATTTCAGTTTTTTTGTACGTTGTTTCAATATTTATTTCAGAAATCTATTAAAAACATCTGAATTGATTGCTTTCAACCCTGAATACTCTGTACTTTTAGCAGCTATTTCATTAGCAATATTTCCTGATGATAGTAGATTATTTGTCTTAAAAAATTCTATTGAAAATACTGATGCAAAAATATCTCCTGCTCCAATAGTATTTTGAGATTTTGATTTAATGGGTTCTATTTTTATTATTTGATCTTCAAAATAAATATCAGCTCCTTTGTCTCCCTTTGTTATGACTAATATTTTCGACAAAACAATAAAGTCTTCTTTAGAAATTTTGCTTTTTGTTATTTCTTCTTCAGAAAAAAAAAGGATATCAAAATAAGGAATTTTTTTTACTTTTGAGAAATCAAAAAGAATTTTTTTATTCTCTAACTTTCTAATCCATCCCTGAGGCATTCCAACAAAAATTGATGACTGAAATCGATTCATTAATGATTTAGTTTCATCTATAGAAATTTCATACAAAACAGGTGATATAAATATTATTTCTGGGGTAGTTTTAAGTTCGATCTGATCAAATTTTATATTTCTTCCTTCAGAGGAAACTTGCATATCTCTAGCATTAGAAGACAGATGAAAATCAAATTTATTAGTTAATTCACTTTTGATATTTATTAATTTTTTAGGACTCAAGAGATTTTTTTCTGAAAAATCTTCACCAAAACTTGTGATTATTGTGACAGATGATTGTCCCATTTGAAATAAGGAGTTATTGACATACGTTACTGCTCCTCCAGGTCCAAAAAATTTACCTTCTATATAATCTAGAGTTGGATTTCCAATGACTAAAATATCAATCATTACTCACTAACTGGATTTATTACAACCTTTCTATGCATACCTTCACCCCTACTCTGAGTGCTAACATTTTTAGATTCCGCTAGAGTCATATGAACAATTCTTCTATCTGCTGCTGACATTGGCTCTAGGCTAATTCTTTTCCCTGTCTTAGAAACTTTTTCAGCAGTTTTTTTAGCTATATTCTCTAATTTCTCTTTTCTTCTAAGTTTGTAATCTTCTACATCGATCATGATATTTGCTCTTTTATCTAATGCCTTACTAGCCATTAATCTTACTAGATATTCCAAGGATGAAAGAGTTTCTCCTCTTCTACCAATTAATAATCCTGAATCTTGTCCTTCAAGTTCAAAAACAATTGAACCCTCCTCCATCTGATCTCTAACATAAACATCAGCATCTAAACCTGTAGAGTTTATTAGATTATTAAGTATTTTACCTACTACTTCTTCTATTTCAGAATCTTTCTCAGTAGGAATACTTATATCATTTTTATCTTCTTTAGAATCTTCTTTTTTCTTCTTCAAAGAAGTTGATCTTTTGGGTTTTGTATCTTTCTTAACTTTCTTCTGTTTTGTTTTAGGTTTTTCAGTCGCATTTACGTTTGAAGATCCTAACACATAAACTTCAATTTCGGCTGGATGTCCACCTAAACCTAATATACCATTTCGACCGGTATCAATAATCTTTATTTCAAGATTTTCTAGATCTTCGTTTAGAGTTTTTAGAGCTTCTTCTGTTGCTTCTTCTACTGTTCTCCCTTTGAATATTTTTGGATTCATCGGTATCCTCCTCTTCATTTTTGCTTGTTTTACTTTTTCTTTGATCATCTAATTTATCTAGATAATTTTTTCTTGATTCATCTGTTCCCAAATACAATTTTCCAAATAGCATTATTGGTTGTTTACCTCCAATATAATATTGAATAAAAATCCCAATAATATTTGAAAAAAGAATATAAACTGCTAATCCAGCAGGAAATTGCCATGTAAATACTCCAAACATTATAGGCATCATCCACAACATCATTTGTTGAGTTTGTTGCTGCCTAGGATCAGTAGTTGGTGACATTGTAAATTTTTGTTGAATATACATTGAAAGACCTACTATTACTGGCAAGGCAAATTGCCATGGTGAAGGTGCATATTGAACAAAATCAACTAGATCAATTCCTAGAAATTCTGTGTTGAAAGGAACTTTGGCAATTGATTGATTCCATGAATAAAAATTCTTAGAAAGTTCAACATAACCTTCTGGAGAAGAAGGAGCACTCTTAAAAATTGCTCGATATAATCCTATCCAAATCGGCATTTGAATAATAAGTGGACCCAAACACCCTATGGGATTAACCCCAGCTTCTCTGTATAAAGCCATAGTTTCTTGTTGCATTTTTTGTCTATTTTGCACAGTCTTATTTTTATACTTATTTTGAATAGCTTGGAGTTGTGGCTGTATCTCTTGCATCCTCTTCATTTGTTTGGTCTGTCTTATTGTCAGAGGGATTAATATAAATCTGATAATTATAGTGAATGAAATAATAGATAAACCCAGATTATCTCCCAAGAGATCATACAAAATAGACAAGCTATTTATCATAGGTTTCATTATTAAGTTGTTCCAAAAAAGGCTAAAAATATTCATTGTTTATAAATCAATCACAAATCTTTCTTTCATTTAAATCTAGACAATAAATCAAATCTCTTGATTTTAGTCTAAAAAATAAGACTTGCCCATCTTGAGTATGAATTAATAAATTATTATCTCTAACAAAAGGAGAACTATAGATTTTTTTATTATCAGTTGCATAGCTTCCTTGACTCTGAGCAAAGTCAGCTTCTTTATTGCTCATAACCTCAATTCCATTTTTTTCAGTTGGAATTAGAACATAATCATTTTTGTCATAAGAAACTATTGTTGGTGACCCCACTATAATTTTTTCAGTAGAAAAACTTTCCAATAATTTAAGATTTTGTGAATCCAGAACTAAGAAATCTCCATTCACTGTAAAAACATAAATTTTAGATCCTTGAAAAATAGGAGACGAAACCATCCAATTACCAATATCGCTAGAAATACTAGAAGTTAAATTATTTGAATCAGCAGAATAAAATGTTCCTGAAACATCCGAGAAAAATAATCGGTTATTCGAATAAGCAATTGGTGAATTTATAGAAAATGGAAATTTTCTGGAATCTATGGTTATAGAATCTAGAGAAATATCTTCTGATAAATCAAAGTTAGCATCTAAAATATATATCCATCCATCTAAAGTAGAAATTACAAACTTTTCATCAAATAAATATACTCCTGTCCAAATTTCTCCCTGTAGAGTTATCTTACCTAAAAATTCATAAGTATTATCTGATAATTTAATAAAATGAATTTCTGCTTCTTTATTATTAGATACTTCAGTTTGTTTTTTTAGGGTAGCGTAAGCAAGGACATTTTCATTAATAGCAATTTTAGAACTGATTTTGGTGGTAGTATTAATCTTCCATTGCAAATCACCACTTTGTAAATCTAATTGAAAAATTTCACCTTCACATGAGTTACCTCGACAGCTAAAATTTGAACTTATAACAGAGTTTTCAAATATCAAAGGATCAGAATAAGAAGTATTTTTTGTTTCCTCGGGATAGGACCATTCAACTCCTGGGACACCCTCAAATAACTTGAATTTATGTAATTTACCTTCATTTGTAGTTACCAAGTAAGAATCATCGGGTTCAGAATAAACAATATTGGACCAACCTCCCTCATATGAAAAACTCATGCATGAAATAAAAAAAATAGAAACCATAGGAAATGTAAATAATAATATTTTATTTTTTTTAATTTTCTTAAACTGATAAATTATTGGGTTGAAAGTACATGAAATCAATCTAATGAATGTCAAAAATAAACCAAAAATAACTCCTCTTTCTAATATGTTCCTTTTAGAGTATGTAGAACAAGTTTCAACATAAGAGCATTGACTATTAATGTATGGAGATATACACATTTTATAGAAATCTAAAACGTTAGCTAATGAATAACTCAGCCAATCATTAGCCGAACTAATTTTCATTTTTTTCACTATAAATCTATCTTTTCTAAAAAAGATTTATACTCAGAGAAATCAAACTTCTCAATTTTTGGATTTACATTTACTAAAATCCATAACCCTGATTTAGAAGGATCATTATCATATTTTTTGAAAATCTGATAAAAGATATGTTTTAATTGCCGCCTAATTCTGTTCCTAAAAACTGCATTTCCTGTTTTAGTATTTATTTGAAATCCAAGCTTAAAATCTTTATTTTCGTTCTGCAGTGTACTGATAGTTATAAAATTGAATTTATTTTTGATTCCGAATCTTCTTAAGTAAGAAAATTCTGACTTTTTATTTAGATTTTTTATTTCCAAAATTTGGTTTATACAGTTAGTTTTTCTCGGCCTTTACTTCTTCTTCTAGCCAAAACTCGTCTTCCACTAGGAGTTCTCATTCGACTCCTAAATCCATGGACTCTTGATCTTCTTCTATTCTTAGGTTGATAAGTTCTTTTTGGCATTTCTTATAAATTTTCTCTGGATAACTTCTTTTTTTTATCTGTTGTTTTTTTACTTTTATGAATTATTTAATATTACCAAAAAAAAATCTAAAATGAATTATTTCTTTACAAAAACAAGTCTTATTTGAATACATTAATAAAAAATTTGATTTAAAATATAAGGATACGAAATTTAACTGTGGGGGCTAAATTGACTAAAACTAAAAATTCTGAAGAAAATTCAATTGAAGAACATCTATTACTAACAGACTTAACTGCAGCCTTCCAATATTATGTTCAAAACTCTCCAAGAAAACTAAATAATGTTGCTCAACAAGAAATTGGAAGAATGGTTAGATGGATAGGCCCTGAAAGGGAAATTACTACTATAACTCCATCAGAAATTGGGGCTTATTCTGACGAATTTGCAAAAAGAACAAGTACTGACACTGCTCCTCAAAAAGTTGCATACCTAAAAAAATTCCTCACATTCCTAAAAAACAATGATTTATCTAGTGGGAATCTTGCTTCTCATTTGAGAATGAAAAAATCAAACGTAGGAAAAATCACTAAAAAACTTGAGGCTACAAAAGGTGAAGAAATAAATCTTACAGAAGCAGGTTATAAGGATTACAAAAAACAATTAAAGGATTATAAAACAGAGATGCCAAAATTAGCTGAAGAAGTTAGAAAAGCAGCAGCAGATGGTGACATCAGAGAAAATGCTCCTTTAGATGCCGCAAGAGAAAAAATAGAAATGGTAAATTCCAAAATTTATGAGATTGAAGCTATATTGAAAGTGGCTAATATTATTGATAGTAGTTCACAAGGTGATCAAATTGTTATCGGTTCAAAAGTTAGTGTAATTAACCACCAGAGCAAAAATAATCATGAATATCAATTGGTAGAAGCAAACGAAGCCAATCCTTTAGTTGGTAAAATTTCCAGTGTATCACCTGTTGGTGCAGCAATACTTGGTAGAAGATTGGGAGATGAAGTAACAGTTAGTACTCCAGCAGGAGAGCAAGTTTACACGATTGATGCAATAAAATAATTCTATGACTCTAGCAAAGAAAAAGAAATCTGATGATGTATATTCTTACCTAGAGAACGAGCTAAAAAAAAGTATACAAGGTGAAGTTAATTTCGATGAAGTATACAAACAGATGTACTCAACAGATGGCTCAATCTACAGTATGACTCCTATAGGTGTCACTTTACCTAAAAATCCAGATGATGTTTCAGCAATAATTGATATTTGTAATAAAAATAATACAGCTGTCCTTCCTAGAGGTGGAGGTACAAGTTTATCAGGACAAACTGTAAACTCTGCTGTTGTTATGGACTTTTCTAAGTATATGAATAATGTTTTAGAAATAAACCCTGAAGAGAATTACGTAATTACAGAGCCTGGAATAACAATCGATAACTTAAATCAAAGACTCAAGAATACAAATCTTCACTTTACCCCAGATCCTTCAACCAAATCTCGAGCAAATGTAGGTGGAGCAATGGGAAATAATTCTTGTGGAGCTCATTCTGTAATTTATGGAAAAACTGTAGATCAAGTTAAAGAAATGGAAGTAATACTATCAGATAGTTCTAAAGCTTATTTTGAAGAAATATCAGGAAAAATCTTAGAAGATAAAATTTCTCTTTCTAATCTTGAAGGGAAAATATATAGAGATGTAATGAGCTTATCATCAAAATACTATAATGAAATATCAAACAAATATTCTAAAGTTAATAGAAGAGTTGGTGGATACAATCTAGATCTAGTTCATCCAAATTCAAATAAGATAAACCTAGTGAATATAATGGTAGGTTCTGAAGGAACTTTAGCTGCAGTAACAAAGGCAAAGTTAAATCTTGAACCAATACCAAAATTTGTTGGATTAGCTATTCTTCATTTCAAAGATTTAATAGAATCAATGGAAGCAACGGTAGCTACCTTAGATGAAGGGCCCGCGGCTGTTGAACATATTGGAGAGATGATTATTACTCAAGCAAAACAATCTTTAGGGTTTTCTAGAAATCTTGACTTTTTACAAGGAGATCCAACGGATATTCTTGTAGTAGAAATGAATGGAAATACTCAAAGTGAAGTAAGAAGTAAAATAGATAATCTTTCTCAAAAAATGAATAGATTAAAACTTTCCTATGCAATAACAAAACTGTATGAACCTTCCCAAATAGCACAGGTATGGGCAATGAGACAGGCTGGCTTAGGATTAATGATGAATATTCCAGGTGATGAAAAACCTATTCCTTTTGTTGAAGATACAGCTGTTTCTCCAGAAAAATTACCGGAATATGTAAAAAGATTTGATGAAATAGTGAGAAATAATGGAACAGAAGCAGGATATTATGGTCATGCATCAGAAGGATGTTTACATATAAGACCAACTATCAACTTAAAAAACCAAGAAGGTATAGACAGAATGATTAAGATTTCTGATGAAATATCTGATCTTGTTAAAGAATTTGATGGATCTTTAAGTGGTGAACATGGAGATGGAATAGTAAGGGGAGTTTGGTCTGAAAAGATGTATGGACCTAAAATTATTGATTCTTTTAGAGACTTGAAACAAGCTTTTGACCCAGAATCAATTATGAATCCTGGAAAAATATTTGATACTCCTAAAATGGGAGATAACTTAAGGTTTGGTACAGATTATAAGTTAAAATCTATGGATACTGTTCTAGACTTCACTAAAGAAGGTGGTTTTGAAGGAGCTGTAGAAAAATGTATAGGAGTTGGAGCATGCAGGAAACTCAATGCAGGAGCGATGTGTCCTTCATATATGGCTACCAGAGAAGAAGTTCATTCTACACGAGGAAGAGCTAATGCTCTGAGAGGTGTACTATCTGGAGCTTTGAAAGAAGACCTACTAACAAGTAAAAAAATGTTAAAAGTTTTAGATTTATGTATTGAATGTAAATCTTGTAAATCTGAATGTCCAGCAAATGTAGATATGGCAAAAATCAAGTATGAATTTCTACATAACTATTATAAAAAGCATAAAACACCACTTCGATCAAAACTTGTTGGAAGTGTCCCAAATTTATATAAATTAATAGCTGGCCCCCAGGCTCACATTTTTAATTTCTTCAACAAGCTTCCTATCACAAAAATTATAAATGAAAAATTAATAGGAATTCATAAAAATAGAGAACTACCAAAAATAAGCAACTATACATTTGAATCTTGGTTTAAAAAAAGAAAATCTAATACTTCTAAATCTAGAGGTAAAATTTTATTTTTTCATGACACACATATAAATTTTATTCATCCTGAAGTAGGTAAATCTGCAGTGAAAATTCTTGAAGCTGCTGGTTATGAAGTTGAAATAGCAAATCGAAAATGTTGTGGCCGTACAATGATTTCTAAAGGGCTTCTTGATGAGGCAAAAAAGAATGTAGATTTTAATACAGGCTTACTTTACAAATATGTTAAACAAGGTATTCAGATTGTAGGAGTAGAAGCTAGTTGTATGTCCGCAATGCAGGATGAATTTCCAGATCTTGCTACTGATAAAGCTAAAGCTAAAGAAATATCAGAAAATACATTTACTGTTCAAGATTTACTTATGCAAATACAAGATGATGGTAAACAACAAATTAACTGGAATAGCACAACTAAAGATCTTCTACTATTTGTCCATTGCCACGAAAGAGCTCTTGATGGTACCTCAAACTCACTAGGATCATTAAATCTACCAAGTAAATTTAATGCAAATTTAATTGATGCTGGATGTTGTGGTATGGCAGGTTCTTTCGGAATGGAAAAAGAGCATTATGATATTTCAAAAAAAATGGCAGAAGATAGGCTTTTACCAACCATAAATAATTCTTCTAAAAAACAAGAAATAATTGTTACAGGAATTTCTTGTCATGATCAAATTCAAGATTTATCAACCAAAAAACCAAAATATCTTGTTGAAGTTTTAGCAGAAGCAATTGATTTCTAATAAGAGTTAGAGTTTGCTAATTGCCCGCAACCTGCACTTACTTCTATTCCTTTCTCCATTCTGATAGTTGAAGGGACACCATAAGACATTAATTCTTTTTGAAAAATCTTAATATCAGAAATATTTGATCTTAAGAAATCTGCTCTTAAGGTTGGATTTACAGGAATCAGATTTACGTGGCATAATAAATTACTTAATAGGCTTCCAAGCTTAATAGCATGTTCTATTGAGTCATTTTGACCATTTAATAAAACATATTCAAAAAAAATCTTTCTGTTTGTTTTACTTATATATTCCTTACAAGCATCTATTAAGATTTCAATTGGATATCTTCTATTTATCGGAACAGTTTCAGATCTTGTTTTATTATCTGGGGCATGAATTGAAACAGCTAGATTTATTTGAATTTTTTCTTCTGCTAAACGTAATATTTGAGGAACTAATCCAACTGTAGAAACAGTAATATTTCTAGCTCCAAAATTTGGCCCCTTATCATCATTCAAAATCTTTATAGCTTTTATTGTATTTTCATAATTAGCTAATGGCTCACCCATACCCATAAAAACTATATTCTTTATACCCTTATATGAAGTTTCAGGCTTATCTAAAATTTCATCAAAGAAACCATTTTTATCCAGTTTTTTATAATATAAAACTTGCGAAACAATTTCTCCAGAAGTTAGATTTCTTGTAAACCCTTGTTGACCTGTCGCACAGAAGGTACATCCTAAAGCACATCCAACTTGGCTAGAGATACAAATTGTTTTTCTAGGTTTTCTATGGTTGTCTGAAGGATAATTCATTAGCACAGATTCTACATTCAGACCGTCATTTAGAGAAAAAAGACTTTTATAAGTAGATTTATCTTTAGAAATAATACTTCTTATCTCATTTACGCTTCCTATAAAATAATTCTGCTTTAAGAAATCTATAAGCTTTGATGAAATATTTTTCATATCATTAAAGGTTTCAACCTCGTTTTTATACAAATATCTCCAAATCTGTTCGGCACGGTAGCCAGGAAATTGTTGCTTTTCAATTAACTGATCTATATCAAACTTATTTAGATTATAAATATCTTCCATGTTTAAGATTATTAATAGTGTCTTAACAATTATAAATTATGATGTGTTAAGATATATAAGAATAAACAAATACAGATTATTCCAAAATGAACAAAGAATTTATAGATTCTATAGACGGTAGTATATCAATATTAACTACTAAAGATCTCTCAGTTTATTATGGAAAAACTAAAGCTGTAAGCAATGTTTCTTTTAACATCCCTAGAAATAAAATTGTTGCTCTTATAGGTCCTTCTGGTTGTGGTAAAAGTACATTAATTAGATGTTTTAATAGAATGAACGACTTAATTCCTAGTGCAAAAGTAGAAGGTGATGTCACATACAATCAAACTTCTATTTACTCAGATAAGTCAGATCCAACATTTATTAGATTTAAAATTGGAATGGTTTTTCAAAAACCCAATCCTTTTCCAAAAAGCATATATGAAAATGTAGCCTTTGGTCCTAAAATAAATGGATTTAAATCAAATGAGATCGAAGGTATTGTAGAAACATCATTAAAAAAAGCTGCTTTATGGGATGAGGTTAAAGATAGGCTAAATGATAATGGATTAGAGTTATCTGGAGGTCAACAACAAAGACTTTGTATAGCAAGAGCACTTGCAGTAAATCCAGATATAATTTTGATGGATGAACCAGCATCTGCACTTGATCCCGTTTCTACATCTAAATTAGAGGATCTTATTAAGGATTTATCATCAAATGTAACAATTGTAATAGTCACCCATAATATGCAACAGGCAACAAGAATATGTGACTATGCAGCAGTTATGATGGCAGGACAAGAGCGTATAGGAGAACTAATTGAATATGGTACAAATGATTCTGTATTTGGAAATCCCAAAGATAAGAGAACTGAAGATTACGTAACTGGAAGGATAGGATAATGGCTAGAGTAGAATTTGATCAGGAACTAGAAAGATTAGAAACAGAAATTAAGATAATGGCATCAACAGTTGAGTCCGCTATAGAAAAATCAATTAATTCCCTTCTTGAGCAAGATATGGATTTAGCAAAAGATGTTATCAAGGGTGATGATGTCATAGATAAAATGTGTGGAGATATAGAAGACCTTTGTATGAGTATTTTGAGGAGACAAGCTCCTTTAGCATCTGACTTAAGAGAAATAGTTTCTTGCATGTATGTGATTGAAGAATTAGAAAGAATAGGTGACTACGCAGAAGGAATTGCTGTACTAACAATAAAAATAGGAATAAGACCACTGCCAACTGATCTAGTTATTATTCCTAAAATGAGTATAAAAACTATTGAAATACTACGAATGAGCACTGATACCTTTCTTATAAAAGATCCCAAAGAAGTAAAAGCAAAATATAAAGCTATAAGAAAACAAGATGATGTTATTGATGACTTAAATACTGATGTTAGAGGAAGGTTAATTCAACTTATGAAAAATAAGCCTCATGAGATTGAAAGAGCAACTTATTTATTGTGGGTTGCTCATAATCTTGAAAGAATAGCGGATAGAGGAGTCAATATAGCAGAAAGATCTATGCAACTTGTCGGAAATTAAGCATAAAATGGTGAAAAATGGTTTTCACCATTTTTACACCACTTTACGATTGGGAGGTAGTTTAAGAAAAGCCTGAGGGGTACTTTTCTCTCTGTATGAATTTTAGTTCCTCATAGATATTAACTTAGACTTCTTGATTATGTTTTGATTCTTAAGCTCTAATACAAACTTTTGATCTTCATGATTATCCTGATTTAACACTCTATGAACAGTTCTAGTAGAAATATTTAATGTTTTTGCTATTTCTTTATTTGTCATATTTGTTTTTTTCATATTAGATATGATCATATTTCTATTATTTTTAGATTTTGAATTATCTAAAATAGGGTCATCATACTTACAAAGAACTAAAGGGCATTCTAAGCATGTCTTGGAATACTCACATCCATCATCATAAAAATAATCTTTGGTTGAAGAGTTTTTATCTTCTATCATTGTCATAATTAAGCCTCTAAATGTGCGTACAATTTGGCGAAACATAAAAATATTCTGTAGAATATTTATTCTTGAATATATTAATCTTCACTAATGCATTTATCGAATCTAAATTATCATCATATAAATCTATATTTTCTGCTATCAATAATCTTTTTGAATCGATCATATTATTGGAAAAAATATATTTTGAATTCTCATAAGAAATTTCATTATGATTTTTTGAAAAAAGAAAGTCAAAGTTATTAAATTCGTTAACTTTATTTATCATTTTTAAAACAGCTGGATACAGGCATTCTATGATCAACGAACTAAAAACAGCACAGTTTATATACTCTTTTTTATTTTTTACCAATGCCCATATTCTTAAGTCATTCATTGCCTCATGCCAGCAATAAAAACACTCAATACCTACGTTATACTCTGATTTATCATTATTGATTATGTTAGATGCAATTGATCTTATTAAGTTATTTTCTGTTAGTAGTTTTGTTTCTTTANTTTTACTAAAAATATTTTCNGAAAATTTTGTTGTCATTAAAAGCCTCCTTAATTAGAACATATGTTCATTTTAGAACAGGTGTTCTAATTAAGTCAACAAAATTGATTACAGTATTTGGAAATTTTAATAGATTGGGTTTTTAGTATGTTTGATTGAAAGCAAATCAGAATTTATTTTGTTATTTTTATCACGGTGATAATGGAATTATATCTAGTAGATGTTCAATGAAGCTTCAAATTCAATTTCAAGAGTTATTTTGTCTTCCACGCTCACTATAAAAAACAGCTTAGGAATGTCCATATTAAAATCACTAAATGGAAAAGAAATATTTCCTTTACCTTTGAGGGTTCCTTGGTCATACGTTGCGTTAATATTCCATGATTTTTCATTAGTTACACCATGAATAGAAAGGTCTCCTATTAATTGAAAATCTAATGATTTTACATCTGTACTTATAAGCTTTTCAGGATCTAAACCGATAATATTTTTTATTTTAAATTCAGCATAAGGAAATTTATTTGTTTCAAGTGAATTTGACCTTAAATAATTATCTCTCTTTGACTCATCACTTTTTAATTTAGACAAGTCTATCTTAAGAATTGAATTCGAAATTGGTTTTCCATCTGAATTAATAAAAATTCCTCCAGTTATATCGTCAGTAAATCCTACTGCTTCAATGGGTGAAGGCAATCTAGCTAATTGTTCTTTAACTCTGTAGTTTGCTCTAAAAAAATTGCCAGAATCAGGACCAAATTCTACAGATAATAACGGATTAGCTTCCTTTTTTTCATCTTGATGATCTTCTTCTTTGGATGTTATCTGTTTTTCAGCTGATTTATTCAAATTTTTATTCATTTCTGATCCAGAGTCAGATGCAGTCTCTTCAATAAAGTTTGGGTCATTGGGTGAGTTTGTATCACTTGAGCATGAAAAAATAAAAGTTATTGCCAAGAGTAAAATTATTTTTTTCATACTTGTCCTTTGATTTATCAAGATTAATTTAAATTGTAAACTCTAATTATGAATTCTGTGTGAAGAAAAAAAATAATACATTAGAATTATATTATGCCTGAAAAAATTATCACAAATAAAACTTATGATTTTTCTTCTGATCANAACCTTTGGGAACTAAGTGAATGGGAAGCTCTCGAAAAAAAAACAATAGATGGCATTTTGTCAGCTGATTCTGAAGAAGACTCTTACAAGATATGTAAGAATCTAGGTAAAAAAATAATTAAGAACTATAGTAATAGTTTTTTTACTGTAACAAGATTTTTACCAAAATCTAAAAGAGATTTAGTTGAAATAATTTATGGATCGGTAAGATTCCCAGATGAAATAGTTGATACATTTGATCTACCTTCGGTTGAAAAACATAAAATGCTTGAAAGNTGGAAAAATAAATTCTTAGAATCAAATAANNATAAAGATNTNAAATCNCTNATTAATAATNAAATACCNGTAATTATTTCTTCNTATAGNAANGCNGCAAACGAAAAAAAAATACCTGATGANTACTATCTTTCTTTTATNGANGCTATGAAAAAAGATATAGACGTATCAGAATACCAAAACATGGANTCNTTAATTAATGAATATGTATATGGTTCAGCGATTGTGGTAGGTTATTTTTTAGCATATATTTACGGTCCTAATAAAAATAAAACTGTTGAAGATCTTTTAGAGCCATCAAAAGACCTNGGGATTGCACTTCAATTAACTAANTTTTCTAGAGATGTNTATGAAGATTATTTCAGAGGNAGATTTTATGCTCCTTCNAACCTAATTNAAAAGCCNAAAGATAAATCAGAGCTTTCAGNATATGTTATAAAAGCAAGGAANATTTTAGCATTAGAAGCTGAAAATTGGTATGCAAAGGCAGAAAAAGGAATGGATTATTTTGCTCCAGACAGTCAAATTGCAATAAAAACTTGTTTAGAGCTATATAGAAAACTTAACTCAAAAATTCTAAACAATGAAATGCCTGCAGATTATAGGTATAGCTTAAGCCTTAGAGAAAAATTATCATTTTTACCCATGAGAAAATTCTGGAAATTATCCTTACTTTATATATGAAAAAAAAATCTAAAATAATAATTATTGGTGGAGGCATAGGAGGATTGTCATTAGGACCTTTATTAAGTAATGATAACTTTGAAGTTGAAATTTTTGAATCTGAACCAACTCTAGGTGGAAGAGCAAATATTATAATGGAAGAAGGTTTTACTTTTGATACAGGGCCATCCCTTCTAAATTATCCATGGGTTTACGAAGAATATTTTTCTAATTTTGGTAAAAATTTTTATGATTATGTTGATCTGATAAAGGTTGATCCAGCGGTTAATTTTGTATGGAGAGACAAAACTAATCTACAACTCAGCTCTGATATCAACAANCTATCTGATGAAATAAGTAAATTTTGTCCNAATGACAGAAATGGACTAATAGAATTTTTAAAAAGTTCTCAAAAAAAATATGATCTAGCATTTAAGAATATTGTTACTAAGAATTCGTCTAATGTTTTCAGCTGGTTAATAAATGCTGGTATAACAAATCTTCTTAGTCTCGGATTGACAAACAGTATGTATAACGAGATCAATAAATTTTTTGAAGAGAAAAAAGTTGTGGAGGCACTCAGTTCCTACAGCATGTATTTAGGTGATTCTCCTTATAAACTTCCTGGGTTTTTTAGTATATTGCCTTATGGAGAATTACAGTATGGTCTCTGGATGCCAAAAGGTGGGATGTATGGGCTTGTTGAAGGACTAATTAAATTGAATCAAGAAAAAGATGTAAAAATAAATACTTCTTCCAAAATAAAAAAAATCATAGTAGAAAAAAAATCAGCAATAGGAGTAATTCTAGAGNATGGAAGNNANATATTTNGNGATATTNTTGTNTCTAATGTTGACTCAGAAACAACCCACAAAGANTTAATTGGTATTAATTCNAAAAAATATAAAATGACTCCNTCTGCATACACNTTTTANTGGGGTATAAATAANAATATTGATTCNCTNACACATCATACTATTTTCTTACCTGATAATTTCAAAAAAACATTTGATGAACTTTTCANCAAAAATGAAATNCCAAATGATTTACCTTTTTATATTTCAATCCCATCAAAAACTGACTCAAGTTTAGCTCCAAAAGGANAGTCTTCTCTTTTTGNACTAATTCCTTGCCCTGTTATTTCAAAGTTTAGTGAGGAACATAATATTGAAAAAGCAGTCGAATTAAAAAATGAAGTTTTTAATAGATTTNAGCAAAATGATATAGATATAAAAAAAGAAGATATAATTTTTGAAAAAATTTATACTCCACATGAATGGAAAAATAATTTTGGACTTTTCGACGGTTCAGCTTTTGGNCCNTCACATAATTTTTCTCAAATAGGTCCATTTAGGAACTCAAATAAATCAAAAAAAATCAAGAATTTATACTTTGTAGGAGCTTCTACAACTCCAGGAACAGGTGTACCTATGTGTATTTTAAGTTCTAAAATGACAAACGAAATCATTCAANAAGAGTTACATAAATGAATATTATAATTTTGATAATACTTAGTTCGTTTNTTTTTTACTCAATAATTATTAGTNTAAGTAATATTTTTTGGAGATATTCAAAATCTAANATTATNNATAAAAATGATCTATCCATACTTATTCCNGCTAGAAATGAAGAAAATAATATACTTAATTGTTTAAATTCCATAATTAGAACAAACAAAAATTATAAAGAAATAATAGTTTACGATGATCATTCCACTGATGGCACTTTAGAAATCTTAAGAAAAGTCTCCAAAACAGACTCTAGAGTTAAGATTGCTAAAACGAAAAAATTAGAAAAAGGTTGGATAGGAAAATCATTTGCATGTTATCAACTAGCTAAACAGTCATCTTCAGAATGGATAATCTTCATAGACGCAGATACTGAAGTAAAAGATGATCTGAGTCAACTTATAAATTATTCATTAGAAAACAAATTATCTATGCTTTCAGCGTGGCCTAAAATAGAAATGAAATCACTATCAGAAAAAATTTTCATGCCCATTCTAAATTTTATAGTTTATACTACTTGCCCAATGATTATTTCAAAAAAAAATATTCACTCTGAAAATTTAGGTATAGCTCACGGAGCATGTATTTTATTTAGTAGAAAAATATATATGAAACTAGGAGGACATAAGCTCGTAAAAAAAGATCTTTTTGAAGATACTAGGTTGGCTAGAATATGGAGATCTAAAGGAGAAAAAAATTATTGTATAGATGGGAAAGATATAATTTCAGTAAAAATGTATAGCTCTTTTAATGAGATTTGGAATGGTTTTAAGAAAAACTATTATCCTAGTTTCGGTAAGGATTTATCATTTTTTATTTTTCAAACAATCTTCTTTTTGAGTTATATAGTCTCCCCTCTTATTTATTTATGGTTAATTTTGACTGATTTATATAGAGAAATTTCATTGATCTTATTAATACTAAATTTCATCCCAATTCTAATAATAAATATTAAGTTTAGATACAATTTTTTTTCAATATTTACACAACCCATCGGAATATCTATTATGCTTATTCTAGGAATATCCTCATGGAAAAATATGAAGTTTGGAAATGGTCTGACATGGAAAGATAGAACTTATGACTAAACAAAAAAAAGCCATAATAATTGGTGGGGGATTGGGTGGATTATCGACAGCTATAAATCTATTAAATTCTAGCTTTGAAGTAATGATTATCGAGAAAAATAAAAACCTCGGGGGGAAAATGAATATTTTTCAAAAAGAAGGGCATACATTTGATACAGGACCTTCACTAATTACTTTGCCTCATATTTTTGAAAATTTATTCAAAAAAATTGATGAAAATATTCATGATCACATTAAACTATTAAAAATCAATCCTCTGTTTTTATATATGTTTGAAAATGAAAAGATTGAATATTCTTCAAATCTTAGTAGTATCGAAAAAATTTATTCTGATTCTCAAGATCAATTAGAAAATTTCTATCAGTTGATATCAAAAGGTTCAAGGTTATTTAATTTAAGTGAGAATACTTTTTTTGAACAATCTTTATTTTCGAAACCAAAATTTTCAAACTTAAAACTTTTACTTCAATCTCCCTATAAGGTTTTCTTTCAGAAATATAATAAATTAATTGAAAAAACATTCGAAGATGAAAAACTAAGAAAAATATTCAACAGATATCCTACATACGTAGGCTCATCTCCTTATAAAGCTACAGGAATATTATCTGTTATTCCATTTATGGAGCTTAGCTACGGAGCCTGGTATATTGAAGGTGGAATTTATAAATTGATTGAGGCTTTAGAAAATATTATTCTACAAAAAAATGTAGAAATTAGAAAAGATACTAAAGTTTCTAAAATAAATCATAAAAATAGTAAGATTGAATCAGTTACTCTCAATAATGGAGAGGAAATAAAGTGTGACGTTGTTGTTAGTAACGTAGATCCAATAATAACTAAAAGCATGCTTGACAATAATGCAAAGATAAAAAATCAGTCTTTATCAATGTCAGGTTTAGTTCTATTAGTCGGAACCAATAAAAAGTTTCATGAATTATTGCATCATAATGTAATTTTTTCTGATGATTACGAAAATGAGTTTAATGAAATTTTTGAACAAAAAAAATTTCCTACAGATCCAACTGTTTACATAAATTGTCCAACTAAGAATGATAAAACTTTAGCTCCAGAGGGATGTGAATCTATTTTTATCATGTGCAATACTCCAGCAACAGAAGATTCATGGGGTACGAGTAAAATTCAGGATTCAATTTCAAAAATCAGAAAGACATTAGAAAAACAAAATCTTGAAAAATTAATAGATGATGCAAAATTTATTGAAGTCATTACCCCCAATGATTTTGAAAAAAAATATGCTGCCCCCTATGGATCTATTTATGGGAAAGTATCTCATGGATTACTTGGCACAATAAGGAGGCCTTCAAATAAGGATAAAAAAATTAAAGGATTATATTATGTGGGAGGTGGAGTTCATCCAGGTGGCGGAACCCCTATTGTAATAATGTCTTCAAACATAGTAACTAAAGAAATAGTTAAAGACTATGTATAACTATCTAAAAGAGAAATATAATATAAATAGATTACGATTAGGTACTGCAATCTCATTTTTACTCTTGATAGTACTCATTATGGGTGGAATTCTGTCAGAATTAGGGGTTATAAAAAATACTCCTAGCTGGGCTCCTAATTTATTCATGATAGTAGGAAGTTTAATTATTCTATTTTTTTCTGATAGAAAACTACGTCTTCTTTATATAGCTATTGGAACAATAGGGTTTTTATACGAAGTTATTGGTGTAAAATTTGGTTTTTTATTTGGAGCATATTCATACTCTGACGTATTTAATTTACAATTATTTTCTGTACCTTTAGTTATGATCTCAGCATGGATTATTATTGCTAATTTTACTAATAGTTTCCTTAGAAACATGAAAAAAATATATTTTATTATCTTAGGTTCTCTTCTAATGGTTATAACGGATCTAGTAATTGATCCCATAGCGGTAGATGGATTAGAAATATGGATATGGGAGAATCCGGGCCAGTATTATGGTATTCCAAATCATAATTTTTATGGTTGGTTCATCTTATCATTGCCTATATTTTATTTATTATCTTTCTCAAAAAATGAAATTCATCTTATGAGCAGAGTTGTTTCAAACTTAGTTATTAGTTTTTTTTCGATAATAGGAATTATTAATGATATTATTTTTCCATCAGTATTAGGAATATTTTTAGTTTTAGTGAATTTATATTTATACATAAAAAATAAAAGTAAAGAAAATGCTATATAGAAACTACGGTAAAAATAATCAAAAGCTTTCTGTTATTGGTTTGGGAGGAATTTCAGTAAAAGGTCTAGGTGAGAAAAAAGCTACTGAAATAATAAACTATTCTATAGATAAAGGAGTTAATTATTTTGATGTAGCTCCGACTTACGGGGATGCCCAAGAGCTATTTGGTTCTGGTTTAAGAGGTCATAGGAATAAAATTTTCTTAGCATGTAAAACTAAATTTAGATCTTCAAAAGAATCAATTCATGATCTAGAAAATTCATTAAGAATATTAAAAACCGATTATTTTGATCTATATCAACTTCATGGAATGAAAAGTAAAAATGATTATGAAAAAGCCATGGGAAAAAATGGAGTCATAGAAACCCTTGATCAAGCAAAAAAAGACGGAAAAATAAAACATGTTGGATTTTCCTGCCACTCTACAGAAATTGCAGAGTTATTAATTGAAAACTATGACTTTGACTCAGTCCTATTGCCTATAAACTGGAACCTTTTACTTAAACAAGGCTTTGCAAAAGATACTATACATAAAATTACTAAAAAAGGTATCAACTTATTAGCTCTAAAAGTTATGGCTCACAGGTTATGGAAAAATAAGGAAGAAAGAGAAAATAGTTATAAGAATTGCTGGTATAAGCCTCTTGATGACCAAAAAGAAATCAACTTAGCAGTAAATTTTGCATTATCGCAAAAAATAACTTCATTTCTTCCTCCTGGAGACCATAGTCTCTTCCTTAAGGGCATCGAAGCTGTCGAAAATTATAAAAAAACAGATCAAAGAAAAATTAATCAATTAATAAATCTAGATAATAATAATTTGCCACTAGGTTCTAATAAAGAAATATATATATAATGAAAAACTATGAAATAAAAGCCTTAATTTTTGATGTCTTTGGAACTGTAGTTGATTGGCGTAAAACTCTTAAGAAAAACCTAAATGATTTCTTGCCAAAAGCTTTATCTAATAGTGATCTAGAGATATTTGCACGTGAATGGAGAAAAGGTTATTCAGATTATATTTCAGACTTTAACGATAATAAGACCGATTGGAAAAATGTTGATGAAATACATAAAAATAAATTAATAGAAATTTTAAAATCTTTTAATTTATATAATTCTATGAATAAAGGTTCTATAAATAAGCTCAATAGAATATGGCATCAATTAGAACCATGGGAAGACACCGTTGAAGGATTAGACCTCTTGAAATCAAAGTTTAGTATAGGGACTTTATCTAACGGAAATTTTTCGTTATTACTAAATATGAGCAAATTTTCTAAATTACATTGGGACTTTATTTTTTCAGGAGATATATTCATGAAGTATAAACCCAATAAATTTGTTTATGAAAAAGCATGTGATTATTTAGGATTAAAAAATGATGAAGTAATGCTAGTCGCTGCTCATGAAAATGACCTTTTAGCCGCAGAAAAATCAGGATTAAAAACAGGCTTTGTTTATAGACCTTTTGAGCATTCAGATAAGCCCAAAAAGAGACTAATTAATAATTTTGATTATAACGTAAACAGTTTTATAGAATTGTACAATCAAATAAAATGAAAGAAATTCTTTACCAAATTAGTTGACAATTATAATAGTTATTAATATTCTNTATTTTGGGTCTAATTTAAGTACTCTAAATAAGACATTTTATAATAAAAAAAATATCTAAAAGTAATATTTTTTAAAATTAAATTGTTACCAAGATTTATCTAATTAGAAAGGTTAGAAAAAATGAAAAAAGTTTTATCAAGTTTATTGTATCTCTCAATACTTTCAATAATAGCTTTTGGATGCTCTAGTACGACTGAGGGTGAAACAGTTGTTACAGATGAAGGTGCAACGATTACTAAAAGTACAGTTACAGTAACCATGAATGAATGGGATGTGAAAGTAGATCCTAACTATAAAATGGGAAAACACATAAAGCCTGGAGAGCTGACTCTAACTTTAAAAAATGAAGGAAATTTAGAGCATAACTTAGTGCTACTAAACAATAATATACATGAAGATCTTGAGCTTTCAGCTGATGGATCAATGGCAGATGAAAGTAAGTTAGATATTCTAGGTAAAATTGAAGCTATACAACCAGGTGGAACAGGAGAATTAGTTATAGATGATCTTCCTGCTGGTACCTATGCATTCATATGCAATACACCAGGTCATTATGATCAAGGAATGGTATACAAATTCATAGCTAGATAAAGTTTGTATTTTTTTTAGATACAATTCATAATATTTTATAAGCTTATACAAAATATTATGAATATTAAGAATTTATTTAGAGATAAAACCCGTGACATATTCCACAAGAAACTTTTAGATATAGATGTCGATTGTTCATTATCCGAAAGAGGAATTGTACAAGAAAAGTTATTTAATCCATGGCATAGATCTAGTTTAGGAATAATATTAATAAACTCTCCGTCGCTGATTAAGTATATTAATATTGTTAAACATTTTGGCGGAAGAAATGATCCTTCAAGATGGTGGTTTTATTTTGCAGTTCCATCGGAAACTTCAGATTTAAAAAAAGATTACGTGGAAGTAAAATCTATAAGGAAAAAAACTCTCCCGATAATAGGTAGTGTGAAATCAGTGTATTGGGAGAAAAATGAAAACGGTAAAATTCTAGCAGAAAAATTTACGAATGATCTAAGTATAAACTCTCTTTCAAAGGAGCTTGGGAATATTAAGATTCAAAGTTTACATGAAGATTTTTCTGGATATAGCATAGAGCTAGAATTTAATAGGTCTATATTTCCTCTCATTTCAGCTCCAAACATAGCCATTAATAAGAATCATTGGGATGCTCTAAATAAAATAGCCAAATTTTGCATAGAAAGTTAAGTTTTTTTGTGTAAACCTAATTTCTAAACTGTAATTTATACGTAATGAATGATAAAAAAAATAAATTTTATAGTATTGTAAAAACTATGGAGTTACTATTGCTCTAGTAACTTCACTTCCAGACTGTGTGCCTATCCATTCTGCAGTCTTAAATGCTTCATCAATTTTTTCAATAGGGAATTCATGAGAAATGACATTTGTTAGAGGATATTTATCCTTGGTTCTTTCTATAAAATCTATAGCATTTGGAATTATCCAGGGATCGTAGTGTTGTATACCATAGAATCTTATTTGGTTAGATACTAATCCTGTAACATCAATTGATGCAAAAGAATTTGGAGAAATATGGCCCACTTCAAGATAAATACCCCTCATTCTCACCATTTTTATTCCTTCCTCAACAGCTGATGGGAATCCAACAACTTCAACTACTTTATCTGCACCAATTCCACTTGTTAATTCCATAACTCGATCAATTCTAGATTCAGGAGTTGGGAATTCATTAATATCTATCGTGTGAGTTGCTCCACATTTCTTAGCTAAATCTAGCCTAGGTTTTTGGCCATCAATTACAATGATTTTTGAAGCACCTAGTTCTTTTGCTACGGCTGTTGCATTAACTCCGAGTCCCCCTGCTCCCTGAATTACAATATTATCACCAAGCCTGACTCCACCTAGATGCAAAGCTTCATATACTTGTGCTAATGCACAATTTATAGGAGCTGCTGCTGCATCAGAAATTGTATCGGGTAATTTAAATACGTACTGAGGACTTCTTAGGTAATAATACTGAGCAAAACCTCCATTACAATATGGGAATTCATCTAGAGGTTTTCTTCCCATCCTAAACTTACAGGCTCCAAATTCACCTCTTATGCAGTTGTAACATTTTGTGCAAGGAAAGAAATATGAGTAAGCAACCCTATCTCCTTCTTTAAGAGGGTTTCTTAGAGAATCAGTTTTAATTTTTTTACCTAANGAAGCAACTNTACCCATCATTTCATGACCAAATACCATTGGATCTGGTGGAGGAGCATTTTTGTCTAGTCCGTCCCCTCTCCACAAATGCAGATCAGATCCACATACACTTGTTGCTTTGACCCTTATTTGAATAGCATCATTTTCTAGTTTTGGAAGAGGAAGTTCTCTAAGTTCCCAACTTTTATCTGATGAATGCCATACTGCAGAAATACCTGTTTTACTCATAATTATCCTCATAAATAATAACTTGTAATAATTTTCTAGTTTATTTAATTTTTTTAATAAAATTACAAACCATATAAATTATACTATATGGTACCCCTGCCGCGACTCGAACGCGGGACACCCGGTTTAGGAAACCGGTGCTCTATCCTCTGAGCTACAGGGGCAAAAATGTTCTATATAAATATAAAACCTGTATCATATTATAAATTATTACTTATTTTATCTTAGGAATATTATGCTTGATTTAATAATTAAAAACGGAACAATTATAGACGGAACAAATAAGCCAAAATTCAAATCAGATATTGGAGTAAAAAATAACAAAATACAAGTAATTAGTATTTTAGATGATGTTCCAGCAAAAAAAATAATAAATGCATCAAATCTTATTGTTGCCCCCGGTTTTATAGACTTGCACACTCATTCAGATATTTCGGTTCTTAATGATCCCTTAAATGAAAGTAAAATTTTCCAAGGTGTAACAACTGAAGTGACAGGAAATTGTAGTTATTCACCATTCCCTTCTGGAAATGATGATCCTAATACACTGAAAGAAGAATTATGGGAAAAAAGAGGTAACGCTGATGATCCAAATACTATTTGGCAATGGACAACTTTTGATGAGTATGCAAATTATCTTCAAGCAAAAGGAACAAGCTTAAATATTGCTCCACAGGTTGGTTATGCCGCATTACAAATTGCTTCAGGTTCTGTAGAAAATAGGAGGGCTACATTAGAAGAGTTAGAAAACATGAAAAAATTAGCAAATGAATCTATAGAACAAGGTGCATTTTCACTTTCTACTGGACTCTCCGTTCCGCCTTCTGCTTTTGCGAGTACAGAAGAAATTATAGAAGTTTGTAAATCTATTTCACATTATGATAATGTTTTTTATGTTACTCATGCAAGAGAAGGAGCTGGAAGACATATTTCAAAAATAGAGGAAGCCGTAGAAATAGGAATTAAAAGTAATATTTCTGTACAATTTTCTCATCTAGCCATAACTGACTGGAGATATTATGGCGAGGGTCCTAAAATGCATAAAATTTTTGAAGATGCTGAAAAAAAAGGATTAGATATAACTTATGACATGTATCCATACACTGCTGCTGGAGCGGGGTTAGACCAAACTATGCCTTTATGGTCTCATTCGGGAGGAATTGAATCCTTCTTAGAAAGATTAAAAAACCCAAAGCTAAGAGAAAAAATCAAAAAAGAAACTATGGACGGTATTGATGGGTTACCTCAAAAATGGGAAACAATAGTTATTTCATCCGTAAAAAATTCTAAAAATAGGGATATTATAGGACTTTCAATTGAAGAAATAGCAAAAAAAAGAAACTTAGATATTGGTGAAACTGTTATGCAACTTACTGAGGAAGAACAAGCTGTAGTTTCAGTTATTTTTCATAATAGAGTGGAGGAGGATATACAATGTTTTATGGATCATAGATTAGCGATGTTCGGATCAGATGGAAATGCAGTATCCAAAAATGGCTTCTATAAAGATGGTAAACCTCATCCTAGATTTTACGGAACATTTCCAAGGATTTTAGGAAGGTATATTAGGGGAAAAAGATCTAAATTATCACTGGAAGAAGGTATTTATAAAATGACAGGATATCCTGCTTGGAGATTAGGCTTGAAACAAAGAGGAGAAATCAAGAAAGGTTATACTGCTGATATAACCATTTTTAATCCAGAAACAATCATAGATAAAGCTACATTTGAAAATCCTCATCAGTATTCTGTAGGAGTAGAATATGTTATTGTTAATGGTGAGTTAGTTGTCTCTGAGGGAAATCATACAAAAAAAATTCCAGGAAAAGTCTTAAGAAGATCTTAGTTACTAAACCTTTTTCCAAAAAGGCTCCCTTTGTTTTATTTTGCTAAGTATGGATTCATCAAATTTTTCCATCTTATTTTCTTCTGCAGATTCATTAGTATTCCAGGATATTTTTTTATGAACCTCATCTTTTGAATAATATAAAAGATAAATAACCTCAACGAATAAATCAAATGCATCAGTGATTATTGATTGCATAAGAGTTAATATCTCAATCTTTTGATCTTCAGAAAGTTCCTTTATTCCTCCTTCAACTCTGGTAAGTGGTTCTTTTTTTATAAAGTTTAAGCAACGAATTAATGATTCTTCATATTTTTGTGTTTCTTTTAATAACCATTTGATATCATCAACAGCAATTACCTCCGATGCTGCAGGCATCTCTTCAGTTGAAGGTATTATTGAGTCTACAAAAAAATATAAATTACTTATATCTACCGTACTAATAGCCATTTCTTTATCCTTGTAAGATTTTATCAGCAGCTCTCAAAGCTACTGCTTGTATTGTAGGAGTTGGATTTACAGCTGCAGAAGTAGTAAAAACTGAACCATCAATGATATAAAGATTATCTACATCATGAGTCTTACAATTTTCATCAACTACTGAATTTTTAGGATCATTTCCCATTTTAGCTGTACCCATTAAATGCCACCCCGCAGATTCTAAAGTTGGAATAACATTAGTTTCATAACATCCTGCTTCCTCTAATAATTTTTTTGCTGAACCTATTCCATGATCCAAAAGTTTTCTAGTATTATCAGATGTTTTATAATATATTTTTGGTAGAGGTATACCATTTTTATCAATTAGCTTTTCATCTAATTCAACTCTATTATGTAGTTCGGGCAAATCTTCGCTAATAACAGCTAAACCTAAAAATTTCTTAAACCTTTTCTTAAATTCAGAGTGATGTTCCTTACCCCAAGGAACAATTTTACCAGCTCCACCTGCTCCTAAAGCAGTATGGGCTGGGCCATGTGATCTATTCATTTGAAATGAATATCCTCTTACAAAGTTTCTAGATTCGTCCGTCTCATAAAATTCCTGAACAATAATTATATTTGCTAAAGGACCTAATGCATAATTTAGATCATCTCCATCAAACAAACCCGTAACTGCAGCATATGGATGAAACATGAGATTTTTTCCAACTAAACCGGATGAATTAGCTAATCCATCGGGAAAAGCTTTAGATTTACTGCTCAATAATAATCTTGGGGTTCCAATTCCGTTACATGCAACAATAACCTTACCAGCCTCCTGAAAATATTGAACGCCCTTATCATCTACATAAACTACACCCTTAAGTTTTCCCGTGTTATCAACAGAGATAGATTGAACTGCACAATTTGCTCTTACTTCTAAGCCATTTTTTATAGCAGGATTTATATATGTATGATCAGTTGAAGCTATAGACTGCCATTTCTTTTTTGATGCAAATGTTCCATGATTATTCCAACCAACTCTACCCTTATAATCTTCCGAAGCCTGATATGAATCAGAGGGCCACCAGTGCCATCCTAATCTATCAGCAGCCTTGGCTATTCTTTCTCCATCAGGACCAATGGGTAAGGGTGACATTTGCCTCTTGGATTTTGGTGGATTAGCTGGATCTCCATCAATTCCTGAACACCCCATCATTTCATCATTGATATCATAGTATTTTTCAATATCCCAATAAGATATAGGCCAATCATCAGCTACTCCATCTAGAGTTTTCACACGAAAGTCAGATGGATGAAATCTAGGGGTATGTGCAGTCCAGTGATGTGTAGAACCTCCGACTGCATTATACATAAGTGGATGAATATCTGACTCTTTATCCAAAACTTCATAGTCTGCAGCAAGTTTTCTTATGTTCGGATTGAAATCAAAAGAATTTTTTGCTTCGATTTCCCAAGAGTTAGAATCACCTGGATAATCATTTTTATCAAACCATGGGCCCTGTTCTAATAATAAAACTGAAGCCCCGCTACTTGAAAGTCTCCAAGCACAAGCTCCTCCTGATGCTCCAGATCCAACAATAACTATATCTTTGAAAGGTAAATTTTTTGGCAATTAAAATCCTTGTAGAAATTTAGTTTTTGATTACAATTAAGATACTATAATTTTAAGGCAAAAACATGCTTAAAGGCGCTCTTACTTCAGTAATATTAATGTTTATTTTTATACCTATTCCTGTTGTCCATTTTTTTGCAGTTCCGCTTAGCCCATTCATTGGTGGATTTATCGGCGGTTCAATAGCTAAAGCTGAAAAAGAAAAAATTATCTTATTTAGTTTAATTACTACTGGTATTACTGCTATACCAAGTTTTTTTATAATTATTTACTCTTTTATTCAAAAATCAAAAGATCTAGAAGTCGCAGGTATGGATCCTTTTTTAGCTATAATATTGGCTGTGATTTTGATCCCTTACACTTGGTTTGGAAATACTATTGGAGCCCTAATCAGCTATTCAGCAAGAGGAAAAATCTAACTAGCCCTAAAAAATATTGGAGTATTATTACTAAGAGAATAAAATCTTGAACTGTCAAAGATATTGTTTATGAAACTATTTTTTCTATGCAAACCTTGCCAAAAAAGATTAAAATCTTTGCTAGTATTCCAAATAGTTTTTATATTAGTTTTATTATTTTCAAAAATTTCAATTTGAAATTTTTTTTCAATATTTTCTAATAATTTTCCAACACTACCTTTTTCATTTTTTGAGTATAAAATAGTGAATTTATCAATCTGTAAGATATTCTCTATATCTATAAAATCTTTAGGTTTTATAGATTCATTAAAATTTATGATTAAATTGTTTTTTTTCTCCGAAAAAACCTCGTAATTACTTGGAAAAATCAAAATTCTTCTTGAGGATTCTAAAAGAAAATTGATATTTTTAGATTTATTAAAAATAAAATCTAAATTATTAGATATACTCATTGAACAAATAGTTAAGTCCACATCTCCTAAGCTCAAGCGACGCTCCAGATTATCCTTTGAATTTACAATATTATGAGAGAGTTCTATTCCGGAATTTTTTGAGTTTATATGATTTTCTAGTTTTTCAATATATAAAGTTGCTAATCTTTTACCATGATCATGGACAAAATCATTATAAAGAACCTCTTTATCTTGCCCCTTTGTCACGGGATTAAACGGATTTAATATAAAGAATAAGACTATTTGATCAAAAATTAGAATTTTCGAATCAATAATAAAATCTAAGGATTTTTCAGATTCTTCTGAGCCATCAAGAAGAACTAAAATTTTATTTTTTTTATCTATCATTTCGTCAAATCTACTATAGGACAAGACTCATCTTGACCCCATTCTCTCCAAGAAGCATCATAATTCTTTACATTTGAAAAACCCGCTAGTTTCAAGGTCCAAAAAACATGAGCTGCTCTAATTCCACCTTGACAATATGTGACTACTGGTTTGTCTGGATCTAATCCAATTGAATTAGTAATAGCTAAGATTTCATCAGCAGATTTTAGAATGGGAACATTTCCTTTGGAATTAAATTCTACCCATTCTTTATGAATTGATTTAGGAATATAACCTCCTCTTTTTCCCCCTCTTAGGTTTATCCCATTTCTCTCATCATCCGATCTAACATCTAAAATTTGAATTTCTTCATTATCTTGTAATATTCTAATCAAAGAATTTTTATCAGAAAAAATAGAAGGATCAGGATCTTTTGGTTGAAAATCACCTTTAGTAATTGAAATCTTTTCTCCCATCTCAACAGATTTCTTTTCATAAACCCACTTAGGAAACCCTCCATCTAGAACTTTTACATTTTTATGCCCATAATAATGCAATACCCAGGCTAATCTAAATGAATACAAGCATGCAGATCTATCGTAACCAACTACTATTGAATCTGAATTTATTCCTAACTTAGAGAAAGTATTTTTAATTTGGGTGATATCTTGAACATGAGTTCTATCTTCTAAGGATGTTTTGTAATAATTATCTAATACATTAATAGAACCAGGTATATGTGATTCTAAATATTCATCTTTACTATCTAGATCTAAAATAACAAGATTTTTGTTTTCTATGTTACCGTCTAACCAATCAGTTGATACAAGTAAATCATCCAACTTATAATTTCTTTCCTGAATTGACTTAAACTTCATAAAACACCTCTAAAAAATATAATATTTAAGTAATTATAGTACCTATTTCAAGATATATACTAAATATTTATGGATCAAAAATCAGTTTACAAACTAAATATAAAAAAAATAATGACTCTAACTAATTTTGAATATGAGAAGAGTAAAAGCAATCCACCTGGTTTTCATCTTGAAAGAGTTGAGTATATGATGAAAAAGTTTGATTATCCTAATAAAAATCAAGTCTTTATTCATGTAGCTGGATCTAAAGGAAAAGGATCTACATCAAATCTAATATCAAATGCATTAGATAATTATAAAGTTGGTCTTTTTAGTTCTCCTCACATGCATAAATTAACAGAAAGAATTAAGATAAATAACTCTCCAATATCTGAAGATTTATTTAATTTCTATTTCAAAAAGGTGTGGAGAATTGTTGGAATAATGAAAGATGAATTAAATCAAAGGCCTTCTTTTTTTGAATTTATGACACTACTTTCACTAGTGATTTTTAGAGAAGAAAAAGTAGATGTTTCTGTGATTGAAGTTGGTTTAGGGGGAAGGCTTGATTCAACTAATGTCATAAGTCCAACTATTAGTGTAATTACACAAATCAGTAAAGATCATACAAACATATTGGGTAAAAATATTAGAAAAATAGCTAGTGAAAAAGCAGGAATAATAAAAAATAAAGTACCAATAGTTACTTCTAAACAAGTTAAAAATGCTTACGAGATAATTAATCATACTGCAATGTTAAATAAATCAAAAATTTATAATTCAAAAGATATAAATTTGAAAAAAATATCTACAAATAAAAATAAATCTAATATTTTTTACAAACAAAACTTATTGTTTAATAAATATAAATTTAGTTCATATTTATTAGGCAAACACCAAATTGAAAATATCAAAACTGCGATTAAGACTGTTGAAGTTTTTATGAATTTAAGATCAAAAAAGACAAACTGGAAAAAAATCCTAAGTAACATGGGAAAAACTAAAATGATCGGTAGATGTCAGATAATTAAGGATAAAAAATTAACTTATTTAATTGACGGAGCACAAAACAATAGATCTTCCAAAGCACTTATAGGAGTACTGAATGAGTATATTAAAACTCAAGATAGAATCGTCTGGATTTATGGAGGATCAGAAGGACATGATTCACTAGAAACACTTAAGCCAATAAGAAAGTTTAAGCCTAAAATAATTTTAACTGAAAGTAGAATCCCAAAAGCAAAAAAAGTAGAAAAAATATCTGAAGAAATAAAAGATTTAAACTTAAATATAATAGAATTAACAAGAGATACGATCAAAGCGTTTGAAAAAGCTAAAACTATTTTGAATTCAAATGGCACTATCGTAGCATTTGGATCACTTTATATAGCTGCAGAAATTATTGAAAAAATAGAAAATATAGCACCCGAAAAATATAATTATGGATAAAAAAATTGTTGTAACAGGTATTGGGATTCAGAGTTGTTTAGGAAGCTCTGTTGATGAATATTGGAAATCTCTACTAGAGGGTAAATCAGGTATTAGAACTATAACTCAAGTTAGCTCAACAGATTTTCCATGTAAGGTTAGTGGTGAAGTTCAAAATTTTGAACCTGGTAATTGGATGAATCCAAAAGAGGCTAAAAGGATGGGAAGATTTTCTCAGTTAGCGGTTGCTGCGGCAAAAGATGCCATAGAACAATCAAATTTTTTAGGAAAAGTTGAAAGTGATAGAGTTGGTGTATTAATAGGAACTGGTGCTGGTGGACTTCCTGAAACAGATCAACAGGCTAAATTAAAGGAGTCAAGAGGAGTAATGAGAATGAGTCCTTTTTATATTCCTTCGATGTTATCAAATATGGCTTCAGCTAACATTTCAAGAATTTATCAAGCAACAGGTTATAACAATACTTGTATAACAGCTTGTGCTGCATCTACCCAAGCTGTAGGAGAAGCTTTAGAAAAAATTAGAAGTAATAAGGCAGATATAATCATTACCGGTGGAGCTGAATCAGGGATTTGCGAAATTGGCATGGGAGGTTTTAGTACAATGCATGCTCTAACAACATGGGAAGGAGATCCTTCAAAGGCCAGTAGGCCTTTTGATTCTAAAAGGGATGGATTTGCACCATCAGAAGGAGCTGGAATATTGATTTTAGAAACTGAAGAACATGCATTAAATAGAGGAGCTAAACCTCTAGCAGAAATAGCAGGCTTTGGAGTTACATCTGATGCGTTTCATTTAGTTCAACCTCATAAGGAAGGTTTAGGAGCCACTAAGGCAATGAAAATGGCTATTGAAGATGCAAATTTAGAAATTAAAGATATTGATTACATTAATGCTCACGGAACATCTACTCCAACTAATGACAGGATTGAAACGATGGCAATAAAAAATTTATTTGGTGAAATAGCTAACCAAATTCCAATTTCTTCAACAAAATCTATGGTGGGGCATTCATTGGGAGCATCAGGCGCTCTCGAAATAATTGCTTGTATACAATCAACAATTCATGATGAAATTCATCCCACTATTAATCTTGAAAATCCTGACCCCGATTGTGACTTAAATTATGTACCAAATAAAAAAATTAACAGAAAAGTAGATGTTGCTTTATCGAACAGTTTTGGGTTTGGTGGTCAGAATGCTTGCGTAATCGTAAAGAAATACTAGAAAAGTCTTAAAATTCTCACTCAAGCATCTTATTTACATTTTTACTTAGTATATTTACCCCAACATTCTGGTCTATTTCAAATTTACCATATTCTGGAACCTTAACGTTCAATTCTATTCCAGTTTCAATCTCTTTTACTACAAAAAGTTGTGTACCTTCTAAGAACTCTTTGTCTATTATCTTAAAATCATCTCTTTCTGAACTAAGTGATAATTGATGAGGCTTCACATTCACATATATTTTACTTTTCGTTTTGAATTTTTCATCTAAAATAAATTCTCCTATAAATGTTGATACTTTATCATTTATAACTTCTCCATAAATAACATTAGAGTGAGAAATAGATTTTGCTATGATACTGTGGCCTGGTCTATTATATATTTCTTCTGGAGAAGAAAATTGTATTATTCTTCCGTCATATAAAAATCCAACTTTATCAGACAAACTCAACGCTTCTTCTGAATCATGTGTGATCAGGAGTACTGTACTACCTATTTCTGTAAAAATTTTCTTTAGCTCTCTTCTTATTTCTATCCTGAGTTTCCTATCTAAATTTGAAAAAGGCTCATCCATAAGAACTAATCTAGGTTTTCTTACGAGGGATCTAGCTAATGCTATACGTTGTTTTTGACCTCCTGATAATTCATCTATGTATCTTTCTAATAAATCATCAACTCTAAGTAGGGAGATAATATCATCATAAAACTTTTTGTCATAGTTTTGTTTATTTAATGAATATTTGATATTTTTTTCAACACTAAGGTGGGGAAAAAGAGCATAGTCTTGAAATATTGTTCCAATAGCTCTTTTTTCTGGGGGAAGATGGAAAAATGATGCAGACTGTAGAAAACCATCTAATCTTATATATCCTTGATTAATTTTTTCTAAACCATTAATAGTCCTAAAAAGTGTAGTTTTACCTACTCCACTATCACCCACAACACTAACAAATTGTTTATCAATAACTACCAGTGAAAGATCAGATAAAACTTCTTCATTGCTTGAGTAAGAAAAATTAAGATCTACTATTTCCAGCTTAGGTATAATATTTTGGCTTGATTCTTTTTCCATCATCTACCTAACCTTTTAGATAAATCATTTGACATAAAAATATAAGAAGGAATCCCGGCAATTATTACTAATATTATTGAAGCTAATGCTGTTTTTATGAAAAAAGCTTCACTTGCAAAACTCCATATTTGAGTTGCAAGAGTTTGAAAGCCAATAGGACTCAATATTAAAGTAGCAGGTAACTCTTTTAAGCATAATATAAAAACTAAAACAGCTCCGTATATAAACCCAGGGCTTGAAAGTTTTACTATAACGTTATAATAGGTCGATATCTTGCCTGCCCCTAAAGTATATGAGGCATCTTGCAATTTTGGATCAATCTGAGCCATGCTTGATCTAATTGGCCCGAGCGCCGCTGGTAAGAATGAAATAAAGTATCCAAGTATTAAAACTATAAAGGTTTGATAAATATAATCAAAATAATTTATGCAGAAGAAAACTAATGACATAGATACTATTACTCCAGGTAAAGATAATCCAATATAAGATACCTTATCTATGAAAAAAGAAAAAAACTTAATTTTTTTCTTTACAGAGATCAATATTGGAATAGATACAAAGGTTATAAATAAAGCTGAAATTGAAGAAATAATAATAGTATTTATTGTAGGTTTTATAACTTGAGTAAATCCTATATCTTCACCTAAACCTATAATAAGCCAATAAACTAATACAGATATTGGAAGAATGAAACCAAAGAACAAAGGAAGTAAGATAAATGGAAAAAGAATCCATCTCCATACTCCTAAATCTATTCTTTTATAATTACTTAAATTTGAATTAGAAAAATATCTAGCTTCATTTTTTGTTCTTGATTCTATATACAAAATTACAAAACAAAATAATATTGCAAGTAAAGAAATTTCAAGTACTCCATAGTTACTAATACTGTTATACATCCGATTAAATATTGCTATAGTAAAAGTATTAAATCTTAGTAAAGATACAGCTCCAAAATCACTTAAGACATATAAAGCTACAAGAAGAGATCCAGCTGCTATAGTAGGTCTAACAAGTGGAAAAATAACCTTTATAAATGTTTTAATTTTTCCATTGCCTAAAGTTCTTGAAGCATCAATCATTTGATAGTCAAATCTTCTAAACATAGCAGATAAGCCAATATAAACGTAGGGATAAGTTATAAGAGATAACACAAATACTGATCCAACCAATCCGTAAAATGAAGGAAAATCTTTCATATCAAAAAATAATTTCAGAAAATTATGAACCCAACCATTTTTACTCCAAATTTCTATCTGAGTAGTAGCCATAACATAGCTAGGTAGAGCAATCGGTAAGACAGAAATAGATGTTAATTGTTTTGCAAAAGGCAGATTAGTTCTAACGTTCAAAAAAGCCAAAGATAAAGATATTAGGACAGAAAACAATACTACTAGTACTATTAAAGAAACAGTATTTAGAGATAGTTTAAATATAGTCTTATTAAATATAAAATCAAAGAATAGATTAAATTCAAAACTTATTTTAACAATCAAGTAAAGTAAAGGCAAAACTAAGAAAAAAGCTAGAATCAAAGATGTAAGATGTATGACACTCAAACCTATGTCTAGTCTTTTTATCTTATTTATTAAGGATAAATTTATTGAAAGAGTTGACATTGTAATACTTTTACTACCTTCTAAGTATACAATAAATATCCGATCATAAGGAGAAACATATCTACAAGGCACTTACAAGATACAGAATAATAATTTCAATGATTATTTTATTATTATTTTCAATTACAATTATTACCCTTATTGCAGAAAATAATTTTTATACTAAAAATACAAATTATACTGAAAAAAAGACTTTTTCTAATGAGGATATTCTAGAAAATTCTGCCCTAGAAAACGAAAAAAAGTCATCTGAGCAAGAAAAAACTAGAACCTACCCTAAGAATAGTGATAAAACAAATGAATTCCTTAAATCTGCTGATGATTTAGAAAAAAAATCTCCTGAACCTAGCGAGGAAGAATTAAATAAAATAATCAACGAAAGAAAAGAACAGGTAAAAAATAATTCAAAATCTATCGAGGATAATTCAATTCAAGAAATACCTGAAATAATTTCACTAACACTAGCCCAAATTATTTCAGAAAACAAATTGGATAATAAAAATTTTTCACTAGAAACTTATGAAGAAAAAACTTGGAGTTCAACTGCTCTAGGTTGTCCCAAAAATGGGATGATGTACGCTCAAGTTATAACAGAAGGCTATATTTTGAGAGTTTTAAATCACGGTGAAATAGAGCAATATAATGCTGATACCAATGGCAATTTTATTAATTGCTCAGAAATAAATAAATCAAACTTAGGATCCGATTTTAATTTTGTAAAAAAATATAACCTTTTTGAAACTGAAAAAATATCACTTTATATCAACAATAATAATAATCTTGTGTCATCCATTGAGGACAAGGAGGAAATATCAATTATTATCGACAGGTTAGATATAGAAATAGAAGTAGAAACAACTGATAAATGTGAAGCAAACTACAAACTTGTATTTGAAAAAAAATCTCCTAATACAGAAATGTTTGTTTACTGCCAAAATAATCCTTATTATGTGGAAATAGAACAAAGCATAAGTGCTGGTAAATCTATTCTTGGTATAGTAGAAAAAATACTAACAACTATGGAATTCCCTGGAATGCCTCAATGAAAAAAAATTTACCCGAAGGAAAGATAAACAACTCATTATTAAAAAAAATAATTGATGAAATAAAAAATTCTAGCTCAAAAAAGCCAAGAATTGGAGAAGATGCAGCAGAAATTTCTGTGCATGATAAAAATGAAATTTTAGTCTCGTCTGACCCAATAACTTTTGATACAGAAGAAATAGGCACATATCTTATTGATATTTGTTCAAATGATATTTATGCATCTGGTGGTATTCCAAGATGGTTGCTTCTAACTTGTTTGATACCATTAGATACTTCATATGAAGAAGTTAGAGATTCTCTTCTAAATGTGTTTAAAAGAGCGAAAACTCATAATATTGATATTGTAGGAGGTCATACTGAAATAACATCTTCGGTTAATAAAATTATTCTTAGTGGAACAATAATTGGAACATATAATAAAAATTATAATAACAAACTTAAGATAGGTTCAGGGCAAGATATTATACTAGGAGGTCTAGCAGGTATAGAAGGAAGTAAAATAATCTCATCATCAATTCAAGAAAGGTTTATTGAGTTAGAAAATCTACATGGTTTTTCTAAAAACTTAAGCATATCTGTAAAAGATATATCAACTGTAGCAGTAGATACAAAAAAAGTTATCAAAATGCATGATCCTACCGAGGGTGGAATTGCAACGGCAATTCATGAGATAACAGAATTTGGGAATATTGGTTGTGAGATAGTTTATAAAAAAATTAATTTTGTTAATTATTTTGAGGATACATGTAAAAAACTAGATCTAAATCCTTTGGGAGTAATAAGTTCTGGATGCCTGATAATTTTAGCTGATCCAAAAAATTCTAAATCAATTATTAAGGAATTTGATAAAAATTTCATCCCTTCCTCAATAATTGGAAAAACGACAAATAAAGAAAAAGGTAATATCATTAATATAGATGGAGTAATATCAAACCTAATGAGATTTGATCAAGATGAAATCATAAAAATATTTAAGTGACCTATGATTACAGATAACTTAATCAATAAACTTGAATCTTATCTTCCTACAGAGGAGGTTAAGAATATTATTGAAGCATATAATTTTGCAGAAATTGCTCATAAAGGACAAAAGAGAAAGTCAGGTCATGACTTTATAATCCATCCTGTAGAAGTAGCTACTCATTTAGCAAGATTAGAATTAGATCCTAAAGTTATAATCGCAGGCCTTCTTCATGATGTTATTGAAGATACAGATTTTGGATCAGTAGAAATAAAAGAAAAGTTCGGGACAGAGGTTTCGGATATTGTAGTTTCCCTAACTAAACTTACGGTTGATGAAGATACTCTAATAAAAAATTTAGATCAAAAAAATATGCGAAGATTTTTAGTGTCTATTGCGAGAGATATAAGAGTTATGATAATCAAGCTTGCAGATAGATTACATAACGTTGAAACTCTAAAATTTTTAGATCCTGAAAAAAGAAAAAAGATAGCCAAAGAGACTCTTTCTATTCATGCACCACTCGCACAAAAAATTGGTATGAATGATCTAAAGTGGAGGCTTGAGGATGAGAGCTTCAAGCACCTAATGCCTGACAAATTTAAGATGACTAAAAGACTTATCAGCCAAAAAAGAAGTGAGAGAGAAGCAGCTACAAAAAATATGATCTCGGAAATTGATGAATATTTAGGAAAAAATAATCTTAAGGCAGAAGTAACAGGAAGACCAAAAAATTTGTTCTCAGTATATAACAAACTTCAAAGATACAAACAAATGGGGAGAAATTTTTCTGATATTGAAGATCTTATAGCTATCAGAATAGTTGTAAAATCAAAAGAAGAATGTTATTTGGTTTTAGGGAAGATCCATGAACTTTGGAGGCCTATTCCAGGCTCATTTGATGATTATGTAGCATCTCCTAAAGAAAATTATTATCAATCTCTTCACACAGTAGTGATGAACGATCATAATCAAAAGATAGAATTTCAAATCAGATCAGAAAAAATGCATAAATTTGCTGAAGAAGGAGTTGCTTCTCACTGGAAATATAAAGATTCTTTAGAGCTTGAAAAAGGATTAGTATCTGGAAAAGATACTTACTGGTTGAAAGATATGATTGATTTTGAAAAAGAAATTTTAGAGGATAGTGATTACTTAGAATCAGTAAGTAACGATATACTTTCAGACAAAGTAATTGTGTATTCCCCAAAAAACCAACTGTTTACACTTCCTATAGGATCTACCCCTTTAGATTATGCTTATAGTCTTCATACAGAGTTAGGACATTCTTGTCAGGCTTCATTTATAAATGGTGTTCTTAAGCCTTTAAATACTACCTTAAATAATGGTGATACTGTTCAGATTCAAAAATCAGAAAATGATAAAGGACCAAACTTGGATTGGCTAAATGATAGTTTAGGTTACTTAAAAACAGCTAATGCAAAAAATAAAGTAAAAGAATGGTTCAGGAAAAGAGAAAGAGAAGAAAATATTGAAAGAGGAGAAAAACAAATCTTAAGAACTCTAAGGCTTTCTAACATTGAAGATCCTGATCAGTTTTTGCCCTACCTTTCACAAAATGATACGTATGAAAACTTTGCTTATAAAGTAGGAATAGGAGAAGTTGGAAATCAAAAAATAATCGAACTAATTAATAAAAGACAACTAGAAGAAACAGTAAGAAAAATACAAAATAATGAAGATTTAGAAAATCCAGTAGTTTATAAAAATTTTGATTCACTATCATCAGTAATAATAATGGGTGAAAAAGATTCTGAAAAAAAACTAGCGAATTGTTGCGAGCCCGTTTATGGAGATGAAATAGTGGGATATAAAAATTCAACTAATGATATAGTCATTCATAGAATAATATGTCCAAGATTACGTAATTTTGAAAATACTCAGAGATTTATGGCTGCAGCTTGGGGACATCTAAGAAATCTAACTCCAACTATTGTTCAAATTGAGGCCTATGACAGGATTGGATTGATAAGAGATATAACAGATGTAGTTTGGGGAGAAAAAACAAATTTACATTCAATAAATTCGCAGGAAGACGATAAAAATGGTACATGCAAAATTCAATTAACAGTTTATACTAGAGA
>PBHA01000002.1 GCA_002719425.1 Chloroflexota bacterium | reverse complement strand
TAAATAATTTAGTTGGTAAAACCGGAGAAATAAATGTACAAGGAGAACAGGTAGAAAAACTTGATGAATTTTCAAATAATTTACTCATAAAAAATCTTTCTGAATCAGGAAAGGTTTTTCTAATGGGTTCAGAAGAGATAGAGTCAGTAATAGTGCCTAATCCAAATAACAAAGATGCTGATTATATAGTTGTATTTGATCCATTAGACGGATCTTCAAATATTGATGTAGCTGTTACTATTGGAACGATTTTTGCAATATATAAAAAAATTAATAATGACCAAAGCGATGAATCAAATTTACTTCAAAAAGGGAGTAATGCAATTGTCGCTGGATATACAGTTTACGGATCTTCATCAGTAATGTGTATTTCTTCTAAAGAAGACACATCTATGTTTTCATTTGATAAGAATGGAAAAGCTTTAGTTACTAATGAAAAAATCATACATGGAAATTCAAAAGTTTACTCAGTAAATGAATCAAATTGGAATAAGTTTACAGATAAAGATAAAAGATGGATTGAATCTCTAAGATCTGGAGAAAATGGAAAATATACTGCAAGATATGTTGGTTCACTTGTAGCAGATTTTCATAGAAATTTATTAAAAGGTGGGGTTTTTGCATATCCTGCAGACCCAAAAACTGGGCAAGGGCGCCTAAGGCTTATCTATGAATGTAACCCTCTATCATTTATTGCAGAGAATACAGGTGGAGATGCAAATGATGGAGAAAACAAGATATTGAACTTAGCTCCAAATGATTTACACCAAAGAATAGGGTTTTATATTGGTTCAAAAGAAGAAATTGATATAAGAAAAAATTCCTAGATTACATTCAAATCTTTGAAAATTGATCCAAGTTCTATAATTCCTTCATAATTTTTTTCAATAGGTTCAAATGCAAAACATAATCTAGCCATATTCTGACCATCTCCATTTGGTGCAAACATATCTCCTGCGATATATCCAACTCCCCTATTAAACACTTCATCCCTTATTTCAGATAGGTTTTTTCCATCTGTCATTTCGAACCAAGTGTAACATCCTCCCTGTGGAGAAGACCATTTTGCATTAGTACCTGAAAAAACTTCTTCAAGACCCTTTTCCATTGACTCTTTTTTCTCTTTTAGGATTTTGTCATAGTTAGATTTTTGTTCTTCTAAGTTACTTCGTAGGTATCCATCTACTGCATATGCTGCAAACTGATTAGGTCCAGAACCAACCTTGACAGAAAGGGCTCTATCAATAACTTCATTAGAAGCTGTAAAGAAACCTAATCTCAATCCTGGTGCAATTAACTTTGAAAATGAACCTACATAAATTACCATTCCTGAATCATCAAGAGAAGCAAATGCAGGCTCTGGTTCCCCTTCAAATCTGTTGTCTACATAACAATCATCTTCAAGAATAGGAATACCATATTTATGACAGATATCGATGATTTTTAGTCTACGATCTTTTGGCAATGTTGAACCAGTTGGATTTTGATGTTCAGGTATTGTATACAGCATTTTTGGCATAACGCCATGATCATTTTTTATTTTCAATATAGTTTCTTCTAATTTTTCAGGGATCAGTCCTTTATCATCAATTGGAGAACCGACGGTGTTAGCATTATAAAATGTTAGTTGCTTTGTTGTTCCCATATAAACAAATTGCTCAGCTATAACATAATCTCCTGGGTCAATTAGTGCTTGTATGATTAATCCATTAGCCTCTCCTGAACCATTACATAAAACTATTGAATCTTTATCGGTCTTAATACCTCTATCAGATGCAATCTTATTTGCTGTAAATTCTCTTAGAGATTCATCACCTTGAACATGAGGATAGTAAGCCATTTCTTTCGATACTTTTTCTAAATTTGCGTCAACTTTAGACTTTAATCCATCGATAAGTCCATACATTGGCACTTCTTCATATGGTGGATATGCAACTGCAAAATCATATTTTGCATGAAGCGTAAGTATCCTATCTGCATCGGTTGACTTTTCAGACCATAAATTATCAAAATTAAAACTGCTCATACTACCCTCTAAATTTACTATGAAATGTTATATAATAAGGGTATACACCTTATTTTTTTTTCAGGCAAGTTAAAAACCCGTATTAAATACATGTTCTTGTTTAAAAGAAAATTCAATATAATTAATTATCTGAGCAACAAACATAGGAGAGAGAATTGGTTCAAAAATCTAATGAAGAAAATTCATCAATAAGTAATGATTATGATGAAGATTTTGAGAACGAAGAAGGCATTCATAGAAGCGGTGAAACCGGTATGGAAGATGAAGCTAATGAAGAAGAAAAAGATTTAAAATCATTTTCAAGTTCTGAACTTACTAATTGGGAACAACAAAGAGACTCAAAAAGCGACGCCAAGAAAAATAAAGATGATTCCGAACTGAGTAATGACACAGTAAGAATGTATCTTAAGGAAATTGGAAAAGTAAATTTATTATCTGCGAGCGATGAAGTAGTATTAGCAAGATCAATCGAAACTTCAATCTGTGTAAAAAAACTTATGGCTATACCTTCTGATTTTGATGAAGAATCAGTTGACTATGCAAATGATTTTTATCTGAATGATGAACTGAATGCATTCATAATAACAAATACATTGAACAGATTTTCTGAATTATCTAAATTGATAAAATCATTAAAAAAATTCCTTAATATCAAGGGGAATATAACTCTTTCAGATCTTGTCATAAATGAGCAAGTAAAAGAAATAATTGACGGACAAAAGGTAGATGAAGTTTTTATGCAAGCATCTAAATATGTATCTGATGCAATAGGAATTCCTTTGGAAGACGCTGAGAATAACATAATTGAACTCTCGGTTTTAAGAAGAATTCTTCCAGAAAATTATGTAATCTCATCTGATATTGATATTGAAAAACCAATAAAAAACCAAAATAAAATAATCAAAGAGATATCAAGTAAATCAATAAAAAATCACATTAAGATAATTAAAGAAGAAGGCGAAAAGGCAAGAAAACACTTAGGAGAAGCTAACCTTAGACTTGTAGTTTCTGTTGCAAAAAAACATTTAAATAGAGGCTTGTCAATGCTCGACTTAATCCAAGAAGGTAATATTGGTTTGATGAGAGCGATAGAAAAATTTGATTTCCGTAAAGGTTTCAAGTTTTCAACATATGCAACTTGGTGGATAAGACAAGGTATAACGAGAGCGATAGCAGACCAGGCAAGAACTATCAGGATACCAGTTCATGTGGTTGAAACTCTTAATAAAATTATGCGCTCTAGAAGAGAGCTAGCACAGGAATTCAATAGAGAACCCTCTATAAAGGAATTATCTGAAAGGCTCGAAATGGACCCTAAAAAAGTAGCAGAAATATTAAAAATGGCACAAGAACCTGTATCATTGGAAACTCCTATAGGAGAAGAAGGTGAAAATGAGCTAGGAGACCTTATTGAAGATGACTCAACTCCAACTCCTCCAGAAGTAGCCGCCCAATCATCCATGAGAAGTCATATTGATTCTGTACTAAGCCAACTAAATGATCGTGAACGAAAAGTTCTTGAATTAAGGTTTGGAATAACAGATGGGAAACCCAGAACTTTAGAAGAAATCGGTAAAGACTTAAGCTTAACTAGAGAAAGAATAAGGCAAATAGAAAGAAAAGCTTTGGGAAGATTGAGGTCTGACAGGGATGTTTCTGATCTAAAGGAACTAATCACTTAAATAGAAAACTTTCTTTATAGACTAAACAAAAATAAATAGTATAATTTTTCAGGAAAATATATTTATTAGGAGTATTAGTTTTGTCTAGCAGATTATCATACCAATCCACAATTGATTGTTCAGATATTTTTACTGAAGAATTTCAAAATCTACTTGTAAAATTACATGATAAGTTTAATGCTGAAGTTAAAGAAATCAGGAAGGAAAGATTAGCAAATCAAGAGAAGGCAAGAAAAGGTATAATGCCTAAACTTTTAGAAACTTCTGAAGCAAATGGTGAATGGGAAATACCTGAGTTACCTGATGATCTAAGAAAACCTGGAATTGAAATTTCTGGACCAGCTGGAATAGCATCTATGCTTATAAATGCCTTAAATCCAGGCCCCGGAGGTGTTAGAGCTGAAGGAGATCTTGATGATGATGAGGATGCTGCAGGTCATACACTAGAAGACTCTATATATGCTGCAAGGAATAGAATGCAAGCAACTCTCGGAACTTTACAATTTGACAACCAAACTACAGGTAAACATTACGAATTAGAACCTGGTAAAATTCCATTTTTTATGCATAGGGAAAGAGGTCTTCATTTAGACGAACCAAGTGTTACTATTGATGGACATCCTATATCTGCTACTGTTCTTGGAACAGCCCTTACTTTATTTTTTGGAGGAAGGGAACAACATAAAAAAGGCGAGGGAGTTTATTTTTACATACCTAAAACTGAATCTGCAAGAGAAGCAAAATTTTATAATTCTTTATTTACAGAAATAAAAGCTTCAGTTGATGAGTTGAATCACGTTAATATAAAAGGGATTATACTTATTGAATCACTACCAGCTGTTTTTCAAATGGAGGAAATGTTATTTGCTCTGGGAGAATATGCTGCCGGATTAAATGCTGCCAGATGGGATCTTAAAGCCAGTATCTTAGAATATGTAATGCATGATGAAAATTTTGTATGGCCAGATAGATTTGATGTTACTATTCAAAATACGGAATTTATGTCAAATATTTTTAGAAGACTTGTAGCAATATGCTTAAAACACAATGCTGTTCCAATAGGAGGAATGGCTACTGCTCTGCCCTCAAGAGATGAAGAAGTAAATATAGAAGCGGCAAAATCAATAAAAGCTGATAAAGAATGGGAAGCAAATCAAGGTTTCTTGAGAGCTTGGGTTGCACACATTTATCATATGGATCCTGCTGCTGAACCTTTTAAGAAATTAAGAGAATCTGGATGGGAGCCCACTGAAGACATGAAAAATCCAGATAATTATCCTGTTAAGATAGAAAATCCTGTTGGAACATTAACAAAAGAAGGAACAAGACAGAATGTGAGAACTCTGATTGAATATGTTGAAGGTTGGTTAAATGGAAGAGGAGCTAAAGGTATAGACAGATTAGCAGGAAAACCAGGAAAAAGACCTGCATTAATGGAAGATTTAGCAACTGCTAGGATATCAACAGGACAAATTGCTCAGAGGATTATCCACAAATCTATAGCAGAAGATACTGAAGAAAAACATTCATTCAAACTTGTTAAGGAAATCATTCTAAGCGAAACTGATGATATTGTTGATCAATTGGGTGGTAATGTAACTGACTCACAAATAACAAATTATAAGAAATCATCTAAAATAGCAATGCAATGGATTAAAAATTATACTGAGTATAACTTTAGATCTCTAGGTTCTTACACAAGAGAAGATTTGGATGAAATTGCAGCTGATAATGATGCTTTCTAAACTTTATTAAGTTTTCTAATTCTTTGTCCGACATTTCCTAAGCCTATTTCAGCTATAAAAATATTACCTTTGGAATCTACAGCGCATCCATGAACTGCTTCGCATACTTCAGAGATACCTCTCCAACGAGTTAGTAATTCTCCCGAAGGGACATCCCAAATTGAAATTCCACTTCCTTCACTTTGCTCAACAACATATGCAATATTATTTTGAAAATAAATATCTCCGGGTCCCGCTAATCCATTAGTCCAAATATCTAACAGTTCTCCGTCTGGCGAAAATATTTGAATTCTGTCATTTTCTCTGTCACAAACAAAAACCCTATTATCTTCATATACACCAAGTTTATGAACAATCGCAAACTGTCCATCTCCTGTACCATGTTCACCCCAAGATATTTCATGTTTCCCCTCACTAGAAAATCTATGAACCCTTCTATTTCCATATCCATCACTAACAAAAATCTTTCCATCTGGGGCAATAGCTGACCCTGTTGGCATATTAAATGGATTACCTTGTGTTCCATCAGTAGTTAGAGTAAAGTTTGCAAATCCAAACTCTCCTATTTCCATTACACATTCACCATTTGGTTTATGTTTAGTTACTTGATGAGTTTGGTGGTCTGTTAGCCAAATAAACCCCTCACTATCAATATTTAAACCATGGGGAATTCTAAATTCTCCTTTTTGATCTCCTTGATTTCCCCACGAGCCCATAAAATGGCCATCGTTTGACCATTTTGTGACAGGATGTTTTCCCCTAGAAAAAACCCAAGCGTTATCATCTGAATCTATATCAATGTCAGCACACTGACCCAATATCCAATATTCTGGAATATTTACAGGCCAATTTTTATCAAGCTCAAACTTAAAATTTCCATCTCCAACTATCATCTAACTTATCCTTTCCCATTTTCTTAATGAAGCTACCTCTCTTGGAGGATCTTGATTAGATCCAAAAGCAGTATAAGAAACCTCAGCTATATATACTGATCCAACTGAATCTACTGCCATACCATGAGGACCAATAAATTGATCAGGGTTTTCACCCAGTGTTCCTTTTCCAAAAGAGTTAATCCGATCTCCATTTTCATCTACAATTACAACTCTTAATCCTAGATTTGGGACTCTAGCTTGAACTTCAGGAGCACCTGCTTCAGCTACATAAACTTCTTTCTCATTTTGATCAGAATAGATTGCTATTGGTCTATGAAAATGCCATTGGTCTAAATAATTTCCATCAAAATCAAAAATTTGAACTCTAAAATTTTCTCTATCACATAAAGCAATTTTATTTTTATCAAAAATACTAATATTATGAGGAAGCGAAAATTCTCCTTCTTCCGATCCTGATTTACCCCAACTTTTCAAGTGATCCCCTTTTGAATTAAACTTATGAATTCTTGAGTTTCCATATCCGTCTGAAACAAAAATGTCTCCTGTGAATTCATCAATTGCTACATCAGTAGGTCTATTAAAGTAACCACCCTCCTGCCATGGTGAAGGTTTACCTTTCTCTCCGATTGTAAGTAAAATTTCTCCTGATTTTGTTCGTTTTTGGACTATATGATCTAAATCATCAATAAGGTATAAATTGTCATCTTTATCTATTCTAATTCCATGAGGCCTATTAAATTCTCCTTCACCCCAATGACCATTATAATTACCTTCCTTATCAAATATTATTAGTGGATAAAGCCCTCTATTAAAAACATATACATTATCATTTGAATCAGTAGCCACACTTGTTGCCTCATGAAACCTCATAGGATGAGGCAGTTTAGCCCATAACGGAACTGGTTGATAATTTTTATTTTTTAAAGTCATTTACACTCCTTATTTCTTTATCCATTTTCTTAATGAAATCAATTCTCCAAGAGGTTGAGGATCTTGTTTTGAGCCCCAAAAAGTCCATGCAACCTCACCTACATACACATTTCCTTTAGAATCAGTAGTCACTCCATGTGGGGCAACAAATTGATCATCGTTTTGGCCCGGTAAACCATGACCAAATGAGTCAATTTTTTCCCCTTCTGGTGATAAGATAACTATTCTATTTCCGAGTCCTTTAACTCCAATTTGAACATCAGGAGGACCCATTTCTCCAATATAAAGATTTTTATCTCCATTTTTCCCCTCTGTAACAGACATTGGATGATGAAGATGCCATTGATCAATATAATTACCTTCTAGATCAAATATTTGAAGTCTAAAATTTTCTCTATCAGCTACTATTACTTTATCTTCTCCAATCATTGAAATATTATGTGGAAGTGAAAATTCTCCTTCTTCTGATCCAGGGACACCCCAACTCAATATATGCTCTCCATCAGGATTTAGTTTGTGTACTCTTGAATTTCCATATCCATCTGAAATAAAAAGTTCTCCTGTTGTTGGATGTATTGCAATATCTGTAGGTCTATTAAACATATCTCCACCTTGCCAAGGAGCTTCTTTTCCTCGTTCACCAACGGTAAAAATTACATTTCCATCATTATCTCTTTTTTGTACAAAATTTCCTGGGCCATCATCTACTAGATAAATATTATCTTCTTTATCTATTTCTATACCGTGGGGTCTATCAAATTCTCCATGACCAAAAGATCTTAAGAAATTTCCTTCAGGATCAAAAACACATACTGGATCTGTACCTCTGTTGAAAACATATACATTATCTTTTGAATCTACTGCAACTCCTCCACAATCACCATAAAATGAAATACCCATAGGAATTTTTGCCCAGTTTTTAACTGGTTCATAGTTTGAACTCATTCTGTGCCTCCGTAAGTTTCCTAATATAAGCCATTTTGACTAATAATAAATGTTTGCTTTAGATAAATGAAGCTATAAGATGAAATAAATTCACTATTTTCCAAGGATTTATATATGATTGCTCCATACAGAGGCTATCAAATTGCGCTTGTTGCATTTCTGTCAACTGGATTATCCATAGGTATGTCACAATATGCTTTTGGTCAATTTGCAAATCCCTTGCAAGAAGAGTTTGGATGGACTAAAACTCAGTTAAATGGAGCTCTATCACTAGCTTTTATTTCAGGTCTAACAGGTCCTTTACTTGGAAAATCTGCAGATAAGTACGGAATTAAGATTGTCCTACTGATTTCATTAATTATGATTAGCCTAGGATTTTTACTGAGACCTACAATTACAAGTCTTTGGCATTGGTATTTATATAGTGCTCTAGTTTATGCTGGATTTCCTGGTGCAACACAAATTACTTCTGGAAAAATTGTTCCTCTTTGGTTCCCTAAAACAAGAGGTAGAGTAATGGGAGCAGTCACCTCAGGAAATAATTTCGGAGGATTTACTATGCCAGCTTTAGCAGCATCAGTAATAGCATTCTCAAGTTGGGAGTTAGCATATTTAATTTTTGGCGGAATCATGCTTTTTCTAGCATTATTCTCATATTTTATTATTTCTGAATCTTTAGAAGATGTAGAAAAAGAATCAATCCGAACAAAAAGAAACCTAGATTTTTTAGATTTAGCTAGAAGGCAATCAGAGTTAGGATTTAGTGCAAAAGAAGCCATCAATTCATTCAGATTTTGGGCAATTAATATTTCACTTATGATAGGAGTACTAACTTACCAAGGTATATTAACTCAATTAACACAATTTCTAGAAGATGAGGGCATGTCTCAAAATGTAGCTACATCATGCCTTATGATGATTGCAGTTATGGGTGTAGTTGGAAAAATAACTTTTGGAAGAGCTAGTGAAACTTATTCTGCAAGAAAAACATTGATACTATGTATCTTTTTTCAAGCAATAGGGACAATTGTTTTATGTAGCTCTAGTAGCAATGCAATTTTGTGGTTAGGGTGTTTTATTTATGGTCTCGGTTTCGGTGCGTTTGGAGCAATGATTCCTCTGACAATTGTTGAACAATTTGGGATGAAGAATATTGGGAGTATGATGGGAATAAATGCTTTCCTAACTTCTATTACTATGGCACTTGGACCTTTGATTGCGGGAATAATTCATGATCAAACAGGTTCTTATAGAAATGCATTCTTAGGCATAGCAGGATTATTTTTCATTGCAATGTTTTTAGTTTGGATATCAAAATATGGTAGAGAGCCAAATAGTTAACTATCTAAAGATTCAAATACACTCTTTGCATAAGTAATACTTTGATAATCTTTATAAAATTGATCTCCATTTTGTGTTCCTTCTATTGCCATATAGCCTTCATACCCAGCATTTGCCATAGAGCTAATAGCATATCTATAGTCTATTTCACCATCCTGAAGGGGCACTCTTATAAAAACTGATCTTTCATTCTCAGGATGATAAACAGTTTGTAAGTTTTTACAATGCCAGTAATTAGATATTGATGCAACATTATCTATACAATCTTCAAATTTTTCTTCTGGTTGATCATAATTCCATAACACATTTCCAAGATCAGGATTTATACCAAAATTAGTCCTATCTACCATTCCATATAAATATTTTGCAGACCAAGAATTATCTACAGGAGAGTTTTGGTGTATTTCAACAGAAATATTTATATTGTGCTCAGATGCTTCATCACATGAATCTTGATAAATTTTAGAAAGGTGTTCATACACCCACATAGAAGCTTCCTTTGAGGAATCTTGAGATTTAGTCCAGCCTGAACCTGATGCAGGCAAACTCCCCTCTGGATTACCTGGATATCTTGCTGGGGCGCTTATTGCTCCGTTTACAACCTCAGCTCCAGTGTATTTACCATAATTGATTGATTTTTTTAGTTTCTCTATATTTTGAGGACCATTCTTTGCTTCAGTAAGAGTTCCTCCACTCCTAATAGATCCTATATCTAGTCCAAATGAATTAACTTTCATTCTAAATTCTTTAACAGCTTTTTCAGANCCCCCAGTTTTATCTAATGTATCACTCCCTATCTCTAGAGCGTCAAATCCCATATCTTTAANTTTTTTCAGGAATTGATCTGTATAATCTTCGGGGGATAAATTCCATGGATCTACTGAGTTTGGGTATAGAGTCATTCTTCTATTTGCATAACAAAATTTCATATTTCCCTCTCTTTTTTATGGAGTTATACATAAAAAATAAGTAATTTGAATTTATATAAAAAAATATATCATATTTTGAAAGAACTAATCAGGGAAATAATTAAGAATCCAGCTATTATTATTGTTATAGTAGGAACTTTCTTTTTCTGGGCATCGTTGTATCTTTATGTCCCCATTCTTCCAAACCATTCAAAAGATTTGGGCGCCTCAGCAACAATGATTGGTTATATAGTTGCTTCATATGCAATAGGACAAATAATTCTCAGAATACCCTTGGGAATAGCAGTTGATTTATGGGGTACTAAACCATTTGCAATAATAACCATGCTCTGCTCGGCTATAGGATCTTTTGGACTTTTAGTATCTAATGGTCCATTAGATATTTTTTTTGCTAGATTAATAACTGGTATTGCAGGATCAGGGTGGGTTGCAGTAAGTCTGCTATTTGCTTCTCAATTTAAAAAAGAGTTATTACATTATGCAAGTTCCTTTATGATGGGTATTAATGGAGTAGCTATAACTATTTCTACTTTGTTAAGTGGAAGATTGTCAGATTTATATGGAGACAAAACTCCTTTTTTAGCCTCTCTAATTGTTAGTATTCTCGGAATGGTAATTTTATTTTGGGCAAAGTATGAAAAACCTAAAAAGACTAAATTAAATAAAAATAAAATATTTAATTTGCTTAAGAATGATGTTTTGCTCAGAATATCGGCAATTGCTATTGGTTTTCACTTTGTTACTTTTGGTGTAAATTTTGGTTTTCTTCCTATATTAATTGAGAATTTAGGGGGTTCTAAAACAAATATTGGAGATATTACTACATTGTCACAATTAGCTGGAATTACTGGTATGGCATTATCAGCTTGGTTTATAAGTAAAATAGGTATAAGAAAAACAATGATTTTAGGTTCAACATCGATGATTTTTAGCTTGTTACTAACTTCTTATGTAGAAAATATATCCATAATAGCATTACTACAATTCATATCTGGTTTTGGAAGAGGAATTTTATACACTGTAACAATAACTCTTATACTTTTCAGTTTTGAAGATAGTTCAACTGGCCTAGCAATGGGTGCTTATCAGGCATATTATGCATTAGGAATGTTTTTAGGCCCTGCTATCTCAGGAATTGTAGTAAATAACTTTGGAATTAATGCTATATTTTGGTTATCAAGCTTTATAACTCTAGTTGCATTATTGATTGGAGTTTATAAACCATATAAAACAAACCTTAAAGGAGTAAATTGATATGAAAAGCTATGAGGAGCTTCTTGCAAAAGCAAAAGAATGGAGAGAGTGGTACTATGATGGAGACCCTGGTACTCCAGAAGTAGCCAAAAGCACGGAGGAGGCATTTGACCTCATAAATGCAACTTTATTTGGCCATATATATCAAAGACCCAAATTAGAACCAAAAATTAGATCTTTGTGTACGATAGCTGCTTTGATTGTGCTAGATAAACCGAATCAATTACCTGGGCACATTACAGGAGCTTTAAATTATGGATGGAGTAAAGAGCAGATAGTAGAATTAATAACGCAAATGCTTTTCTATGGTGGCTACCCTACTGCGGTAAACTCGTTGGCTGCTGCAGCAAAAACTTTTGAAGAATATGATAAAAAACATAAATAAATCTTTAGGAGAATAACTATGGATATGAGACTTGAAAAAGATTCAATGGGAGAGCTTGAGGTTCCTGCAGAAGCCCTATATGGAGGTAATACTCGTAGAGCACAATTAAATTTTCCAATTTCAAACTTAAGATTTGGGAGATCATTTATAAAATCATTAGGACTTATCAAGCAATCCGCTGCAGAAACAAATCTTAAATTAGGATTAATAGATAAAGATTTAGCAACTGCAATTATATCCTCTGCTGAAGAAGTAATTAATGGAGATCATGATGATAGTTTCGTNCTAGATATCTTTCAAACAGGTTCAGGCACTTCAACTAATATGAATGTAAATGAAGTTATTTCAAACCTATCAATTCAAAAACTAGGAGGAAAAATTGGTTCAAGAAACCCTGTTCATCCAAACGATCATGTGAATAAAGGACAATCATCAAATGATGTAATTCCAACTGCTATCCATATTGCAGCCGCTATATCAATTAAAGACGATTTAATCCCTTCTATGAAAATATTAGAGTCCTCATTAGAAAAAAAATCTAAGGAATTTTGGGAGATAGTTAAAACAGGCAGGACGCACTTACAAGATGCTACTCCTATTAGGCTAGGACAAGAGTTTAAAGGATACTTTGGTCAGATAAAAAACTCTATTAAAAAAGTAGAATTGGCAATGAATGAATTGTCAATACTTGCTTTGGGAGGAACGGCTGTAGGTACTGGAATAGGAATGAATCCTGAATTTTGTGGAGAAGTGATAAAAAGAATAGGAAATAAAACTGGAATTAGTTTTTCTGAAACTGATAATCACTTCCAATCTCAATCTACTATAGATGGAATTGTTTTTGCTTCTGGAATTATAAGAAGTTATGCTGTGAGTTTAATGAAAATTGCAAACGATATTAGATGGTTAGGATCTGGACCAAGAGCAGGTATCGGTGAGTTAAGTTTACCTGAAGTTCAGCCAGGTTCTTCTATTATGCCAGGCAAGGTAAATCCAGTCATTGCAGAGTCTATCACAATGATTTGTGCACAAGTTATGGGAAACGATCAAACAGTCAGCATAGCAGGTCAAAGTGGAAACTTTGAATTAAATGTTATGATGCCTGTTGCTGCTCATAATCTTCTTGAATCTATTGAGATACTTTCAACAGGAAGTAAAAACTTTTCAGAACAATGTATAGATGGGTTAGAAGCTACTAGTAAAGGTCCTCAAATGGTTAACCAAGGACTTGCAATTTGTACTGCGTTAGCACCAAAAATAGGATATGATAAAGCAGCAGATATAGCACATAAAGCTTCATTATCAGGAGAAACTATTAAAGAAGTTGCACTCAAGGAAACAGACCTATCATCTGATGAATTAGATGTTATCCTAGAACCATTGAGTATGACTGAACCTAAATAAGAAAAGGAGAAAAATATGAGTATAGAAGACAAATTAAAAGAACTAGGAATAGAACTGAAGAGCCCTCCTACTCCAGTCGCAAACTATATACCTGTTCAACAAACAGGCAACTTGATTTATCTTTCAGGACAAGGACCAAGAGATGAATCAGGAAACTTTATCACAGGTAAGGTAGGATCTGAGATAAGTGCAGATGAAGCATATGAACTTTCAAGAAATACTGCAATAAATCTTTTGTCAGCTATGAAATCTTATTTAGGATCACTAGAAAAAGTATCCAAGATAGTAAAGGTTTTTGGAATGGTGAATGCAGAAAATGATTTTAAAGACCATCCAAAAGTAATTAACGGATGCTCAGATTTTTTTGTGGAAGTATTTGGAGAAAAAGGAAGACATGCTAGATCTGCAGTAGGAATGGGTTCTTTGCCAAATAACATGGCTGTAGAAATAGAGATCATTGTTGAAATAAGTTAATTTACGAGGAAAAAATGTCAGAGACAGGGAAAATAAAAATAAAAAAAATTAATCATGTGGCAATCCCTATAAACGATAGAAAGAAATCATTTAGTTTATACAGAGATTTCTTAGGATTAACAATTATTCCTTCAATGGTGGACGAAAAACACGTTATTTGGTCGAAAACATCAGATGGAACAATGGTCCACTTAATTGAACCTGCTGATGGTCCAGGAAATGAATTAGTNCAATTTCATGTAGCATTTGAGGTAGAAAATTTTGATGAGACTGTAGAAATACTAAAAAAGTCTGAGTATGAAATTACTAATGGTCCACAAACAAGACATGATGGACAAAGAGCTGTTTATATCCAAGATATCGATGGTAATACTATAGAATTCGCCACGCACAACAACATAAATCATTCAGAAAGAATTGTTGATGAGTGGGGTTATACCAAGAACTCATAAACAAATTGAATAAAGAAAATTTTTCTATAAAGTCTATATTTTGGAGTGTGTATGCTCCTAGCTTTTTGCTATCAATGGGGCAAGGTGTTCTTATACCTGTCCTACCAATTTTTGCTAGAGATACCTTCCAATCAGGAGATTTATTAGTGGGTTTTGCTATAGCTGCAAGACATTTTGGGACTATGGGTTTTGATGTTCCAGCAGGAATCTTAATAAATAGGTTTGGCTTACAAAAAACAATGATATCTGGAGTGATACTATTTGGAATTAGTTCAATCATCGCAGGACTAAGTGGAAGCTTCAGTATTTTGCTTTTTTCTAGACTATTAGCAGGAGCTAGTTTTGCATTGTGGTCTATTTCTAGACATGCATATATTGCATCTGTTGTACCAAATGAATCTAGAGGTAAAGCATTATCTCTTTTTGGAGGGTTGGGGAGAATCGCAACAATTATTGGACCTCTTATGGGAGGTATTTTAGCAGAGTTTATTTCAATCAGATCTCCTTTTTTCTTTCAAGGTATTATTGCCTTCATCACACTAATATTAATAATTAGAACTTCAGTAAATTATGAATTAACTCAGAGAAAAACTACTGACGGCTATCTTGGAGATTTCAAAAACACATTTTTAGATCATAAAAATGCATATTTGACCGCAGGTATAGCTGCAATAGCACTACAATTCTTAAGAGCTAGTAGAGAAATTGTTATTCCATTATGGGGAGATAATATTGGTCTTAGGAAAGATGAGATTGGTTATATTACTACATTAAGTTTTGCTGTAGATTCTATGATGTTTCCTATAGCAGGATATATTATGGATAAATTTGGAAGAAGATTCACAGGAATCCCAGCATTTATGATTTTAGGGTTCTCTCTTGTATTAATCGGTACGATAGACTCACCTTTACTATTCTTGACAGGTTATTCTACCTTGATAATCGCATCAATTTTATCTGGAATAGGAAATGGTATATCAAGCGGCCTAGTCTTGACTCTTGGGTCTGATTTATCACCTCCAGAAAATAAAGGAGGATTTCTAGGTATATGGAGACTAATTTCAGATGGTGGAGGGGCTGCTGGCCCAACTGTAATGGGAATAGTGGCAAATTCATTTTCATTAGCTATTGCTAGTTATTCAAGCGGTTTCATTGCAATAATTGGAATCTTTTTCTTAAGATTTTTAGTGAAGGAGACTCTTGTTAAAAAAACTAAAAAATAGAGTTTAATTTTTCTAAACAAATCTGATCTTTTTCTAATGATCTACCATCAACCCAAGGTTTAGGCTCTCCTGAGAGTCCTTCCACAGCTCCAAGTTCAACGGATTTTTCTATTAATTCTTTNCCTTTTTTAACAGAAGGTAAAAAATTTGATTTTTCTACNAATGAAATACCAGCTATTAATCCGTAAGCTCCCCAATTTGAAGTACTAGCAATTATATTCTCAGAAGTCTTTATGACTGATGGATGCGGATAAACATCTAATTCTAAAATTTGTTCCATATAACATCCCATGCCAATTTCATTCCCCCCGTCGCCTACCCCAATTGAATTTGGAATTTGTTCAAATAAATAATCTAACTTTGCATTAAAATCAGAAAAATCTACACCTCTAAAATTTCTATACTTACCATCNTTAGATANCCCTGCCCTTTCAATNGAGATAATTAAATTAGGNTTATATTTATTGATTAATTCGTTTGCATATTTGTTTGATTCAAAATGATTCAATACTGGGAANTCAATAACTTTATCCTTNNCATACATTCCANAAAAAATATCTGATGAAAATTTATCTGTCACTATAAAAACATCATTACCAAGTTTAGTTAAAGTTTCTGCTAGTGCTATAGTTCCTGGGGGGCCATCAGTTTCAGGAGATTTAGAATTCAAAATATAAAAACCTGAGCACAAAAAAACTGTACCTTTAGNGCCTAATACCAAATCTGTTGATCTCTTAATAAAACCTTTATTAATATTTTCATACAATAAAGACATTCCTCTNTGATCATCNGACAATATAATTTTCTCAANTTCTTGAAAGGTCACTATATTACNGCCATNTCCTCATCTGTGAGATCNGTAACAAACATTTTACCCGGGGAATGTGTTATNGAAATATCTATTTTTGCAGANTCCAAAACAAGCTGTGGAGTNACNCCACANGCCCAATATAGAGGTATNAAATCTTTTTCATTTTCAGGAATCCAAGGATCNCCAAAATNAGGNTTATAAGGATCANAAATNCCAATTTCTTCAGAATTTCCAACNTGAATAGGAGTNCCNTGTTGNTTTGGGAATCTACTNGTNGCTTGTATNGCTTTCACTACTTTTTCTCTTNTNATCCATCTTTGNGTAACAACTANTTTTCCATGGAAATTTCCAGCTTTTTCTGTNTCAATTGANGTTATNAACATAGGAACATTTTTTTTACTCTCAAAATATGGNAGTTCAATTCCATTTTTNACTAATTCATTNTCAAAAGTAAAAGAACAACCNAATAAAAATGCAACAAANTCAGGTCTCCAAAATTCNCTTATATCTGTAGNANATTCAGAAAATTTNCCATCCTTAAAAATTTTATANTCNGGNACATCTTTNCTAATATCTGAGTCTTCAGCANAAGATGANACATAATTTCCNGGATCCATTACTTCAACAATTGGACATGGTTTAGGATTTCTCAANCAAAATANAGTAAAATCGAANGCATAGGATTTAGGTATNATNACCANGTTAGTCTGAACGTGTCCCTTTGCAAGTCCNGATGTNGTAAAGTTNTCACCATTNCTTGCTTTTTTTCTTAAATCAATNGGTTTCAATTAATCAATCTCCNAATTTTATATGGTCTGAAATTTTTTCTCCNATCATAATTGCNGTAGCATTNGTNTTTGCTCTNACNCAATCNGGCATAATNGAACAATCTACTACTCTCAAACCTTCAATTCCATGAACTTTTCCATNTTTNTTAGTAACTGCATTTTCATCATCTTCTGAACCCATTTTACANGTTCCAGAAATATGATGCATNGTATGAACTTTAGAGTTTATCCAATNNCTNAGTAATTTTTCATCCTCTAANGCTTNAGGNNAAGGNTCTATTANNTCTCCCCTAAATGNNTCAAANTTACTNTTTCTTGCTATCTCATAGTTAAGTTTTATNCCNTNAATTANTCTTTCNGTATCATAATCATTATTCAANTAATTATAGTTAATTANAGGAGANNNTTTNGGATCTTCNGGATNNAGAGANAATTNNCCATGNCTTTTTGCNAANAATAATCCTGTNGTTATAGCNATTCTTGATTCTCCAAAATCNGANCTTCTNAANTGTAAATCATCTTTTGAAATNCCTCCAGGTTGAAATCTCATNACAGAAATCATATCNAGTCTGTCATCNGANTTNTCNGAAGTATATCTNAGAGCAACTTTNTGNGCNCCTACATCAGATAATTGATCTAANAGTTTNTCNCTTGATTTCCATACNAANTCTACNGCAGGATGNTCACTAAGATTNNNNCCAACTCCNNNNANTTGATGANNATGNTNTATNCCAATTTTAGANAGNGAATCTTTATNTCCNACNCCNGAGTTCAATAANAATTTNGGNCTNTCTACNGNTCCNGCNGANAATATNATTTCANNACCTTCNATCNNANTACCNTNTTNNAGNATNACNCCTCTTTGNANNCCNTTATCNATTANNATTTTTTCACATNTNGNGTTTGANAANANNTCAANATTNTCTCNATANANNGCAGGAATTACNTATGAAATACCNGTNCTCCANCNCATNCCNTTAACNTTNTTTAATGGNAGNGGNCCCACTCCTTCNGANNAAGGNAAATTATGATCTTCTGTTANNGGGAATCCCATNTCTTGAACTGATTNATAAAANGNNAANTGATCTTCTAAGAGAGNNTCTATTTTATGTCTCATAACAGGNATNGGACCTTCATTNCCGTGAAATTCATTNNTNAAATCAAGATCATTTTCAAGCTTGATATANTATTTCAANCATTCTTCATATGACCAATCATCCAATCCTTTATTATGCCAATTTTCAAAATCCTCAGGTATAGCTCTAATAAAAACTTGTCCATTAATTGAACTTGTACCCCCTATTACTTTTCCACGTGGAACTCCCATTTTTTTGAACTCTTCATTAGAAATACCTTCATACTTCCAATCAAATTTAGTCCCAACTGCAAGATTACCTGTCCAATCTGCTCCAGTAGCCATTCCTTTTTTCAATACATCAGGCACGTCTTCAATATTTTCAAATGAATCTCCTGCCTCTATTAAGAGAACCTGATTATTGGGATTTTCACTTAGCCTCGAAGCTATTACGCCACCAGACGAACCCGCACCAATAATAATGTAATCATATATTTTTTTCATATTTTTATGCTAAAAAATTAATTTAATGACGCTCCACCATTTACATTTAAAGCCTGACCAGTTATTTCTGAAGAATCTTCAGAGGCAAAAAAAGCAACTGTTTTTCCAATATCTTCTGGTGTTTGACCTCTTCCTAAAGGTGTTCTAGCTTTTACAGCTAATTCATCAAATACTTGTTTTGGATCCATTCCTTTAAGATTGGGGTTTTGCTCTATATGATTTTCTGCAATTGCCCTCCAAATAGGAGTCCATATAACACCAGGACAAACAGCATTTACATTAATATTAAATTTACCTAGCTCTATAGCCAATAAATGGGTGTATTGTATAACAGCAGCTTTTGATACAAGATATGGAGTTTGAACATTCCCTCGATGCATATCTCCCAATCCTCTTGGCTTTCTTCCTCCGTGAGATGCTATATTTATTATTTTCCCATACTTATTATTTTTCATATGATCAACGATTGCATCAGCACTATTTACAACACCAATAACATTTACGTCAAAAGTGTCATCCCAATCTTTTTTAGAATAGTTTTTTCTTTCAGCAAATCCTTGAGCTCCAATAACTCCAGCATTAGATACTAAGATATCAATTTTTCCAAATTTATTTATCGTTTTATCTCTAAATTTCTCTATATCTGATAATTTAGTTACATCAACAGAGTCATAAATGAATTCTTTAGAAAGACTGATAGCGGTTTTTTCAGCTGATTCTCCAAATAAATCACATAGAGCTAATGTAGCTCCTCTATCATGTAATATTTTGGAAATGCCAGTTCCTATACCACTTCCGGCTCCTGTGACAATTGCGACTTTTCCTTCTAAATCTTTTCTTGGCATACCACACCTCTTTATCTTAAAATTATTAAGAAGTATAAGGAGTATGAATAATAATAGCAAACAAATATTACTAATTAAATAAATTAAGTATTTTGTCTCTAAAAGAATTCTTTCCTAAACTCACATTTTTAACCCAATTATCTCCTGCTTCAGTATCGGCATTATCAGATATAAACTTATAGCATAAGAAATCTACTTCATTAATCAAACAAGTTTTAGCAATTGCATATGCTTCCATATCAACTAAATCTGTTTGTAATTCTTGATTAGAACTAACAAAATTATCTCCAGTACCACATGAAATTCCCTCTCTTTCAAAGCAAATTTGATTAATATCGTCTAATGGAGTTTCTCCAAACTTAAAGCCCAAATCAGTTACATCCATATCTCTTTGATAAAACCTAGTTACTCGTTGTAATCCTGACAGGTCTTTATTTAATGCACCTGCGCTTCCATAGTTTATAACTAACTTAGGATTTATTTTGTAAATTACTTCGGCAGTCATGAGAGTAGCATTTATCTTACCAACACCTGAATAAAATATCTTAAATTCCGGCAGAATAGATTTTGGCAATTCTTCTTCTAAAGCAACTATGATTGCAACATCATCTTTACTATATTTCATTTTATGAAGAAAAGCCTCCAGGAGCATAATCAAGACTGACTCCAGCCCTGTCAGCAATAATTTTTCTGACTATACCTGAATTTTTTTTACCCCATCCGTTATTCATTGCCTCAATAATATTTTGTTCAAAAATATTTGCCATATCTAAAGGGACCTTATTTTCTCTTGCCATCTCACAAGCAAGCCTTATATCTTTAGCCGCCAATTCCAAAAAAAATGACATTTCATCTCCTTCAAAATTATATTCTTGAGATGCTTTCCAATTATCAAAGGGCGGATTTTTTGCTGACGCACATCTAGATATGGCATCAATTAGGGTGTCTAAATCCATACCTGCTTTTACTCCTGAGGTTAATACCTCTGTGGTAATTCCTAGTAATAATCCACTGAATAATTGATGTGAAAGTTTGCATATTGTTCCACTTCCGACAGGACCACAATAAATAGCTTTATCGCCCATAGCATCTAGTACAGGTTTTATTTTTTTATAAGTACTTTCTTTCCCTCCAACCATAATCGACATATCTTTGTTCATAGCTCCAATTACTCCGCCACTTACGGGACAATCCAAAAACTCAACACCTTTTTCATCAAATATTTTATGTAATTTCTTAACCATAGATAAAGAGTTTGTTGAGGCATCTAGAAGTACTGTTCCTGGGTTTACTGATTCAATTATCCCATCTTTGCCTGTTGATACTTTTTCGACATCTTGAGGCATGGGCAAACTCATGAATAGAATATCCTTATTCCGTGCACATTCTGAAGGAGTTTCAGCCCACTTTCCTCCATTTTCTAATATATCTACTGCAGCTTCTTGATTTAAATCGCATACTGTAAACTCGCTAGCAAATTCCTGAATATGTTTAGCCATGGGTTTACCCATGTTTCCAACACCAATCCATCCTATTTTCATTTATAACTCCCTACTATTTGATTTACATACTATATGAAAATCGAATTAGATAATAATTTTATTTATTTAAAAAATTGAGCTATTTTGAATTATTATTCCCTAATCAAATATATAAAAACTGAGATAATCTTAACAACAAGGAGTAAATTTTGGAAAAGAATAAGTATAAATTACAAGATTTAGAAAAATTAGTCTCACTAGCAAAAAGAAGAGGAATTATTTTTCCTTCAAGTGAAATATACGGAGGATTAGCTTCCGTGTGGGATTATGGTCCAATTGGAGTTGAAATAAAGAGGAATGTAAAAAATCTTTGGTGGAAATCATTCGTAACAGAGAGAGAAGATATATTCGGAATAGACGCATCAATACTGATGCATCCCAATGTGTGGAAAGCTTCAGGTCATCTAGATTCTTTTTCAGATCCGCTAGTAGAATGTTCTGTTACAGGCAAAAGATACAGAGAAGATCATATATTTATCGTAGAAATTGAAACTAAAAAAGAAAAAAAAGTTATTTCAGTTGAAGCATCCGATGAAGAAGAAGCAAGAAGTTTATTAAGTGACGAAATAATAACAATTACTAATCTTCGAGATACAGAGAATAAAGAAAATCCTTCTCCAGATGGAGGTATATTATCAGAAGCCAGAAATTTCAATTTAATGTTTAAAACATTTATTGGACCTGTTGAAGACTCCTCTTCGACTGTTTATCTTCGACCAGAAACTGCTCAAGCAATGTTTGTAAATTTCCTTAACGTACTTAATACTTCAAGAAAAAAAATACCTTTTGGAATTGCTCAACAAGGGAAATCATTCAGAAATGAAATAACTCCAGGTAACTTCACATTCAGGACAAGAGAATTTGAACAGATGGAAATGGAATTTTTTTGTAGTCCTGATGAGGATGAAAAATGGCACGATTACTGGATAGATTTTTCTATGGAATGGTTCACGAAATTTGGAATTAGAGAAGAAAACTTGATGGTTAGAAAACATGGAAAAGAAGAACTACCTCATTATTCCAAAGCTAGTTCTGATATTGAATATTTATTTCCATGGAGCTGGGGAGAATTAGAGACAATCTCTAACAGAACTGACTATGACTTGAAGGCGCATTCTGAACTTTCAGGAAAAGATTTATCTTATTTTGACCAGGAAAATAACAAACGATATACTCCTTATGTGATAGAGCCCGCCATGGGTGCTGATAGAAGTGTTTTAGCTTTTCTTTGCGATGCATACTGTGAAGAAGAAACTGAAAAAGAAACAAGAACATTATTAAAGTTACATCCTGAGATTTCTCCTATACAAATAGCTGTACTTCCATTATCAAAGAATGAGAAACTATCTGAATATAGTAGAAAAATCTTTGAAAAAATAAATAAAAAATTTACAGTCCAGTACGACGACACTCAATCTATTGGAAGAAGGTATCGAAGACAAGATGAAATTGGGACACCTTTATGCGTGACAATTGACTTTGAAAGTGTTGAAAAAGATGACTCTGTGACAATTCGACATAGAGATACTATGAATCAAATTAGAGTAAGTTCAGATAAATTATTAGATGCAATAAATGATCAGATTAATTCCTTTTCATAAAAAAAATATAAAAATTTACTTCTCTCTGAGTTTTCTAATCTTATTAAGTTGCAGCCAAGATTTTAATAAATCAAATTTTTATGATCTGCCAATTTCTAATCAAACAATTTTTGAAGACATAGTCGATTTTTCTTCATTTGAAAACAATAATATATTGCTAAACTTTTGGTTCCCGTCTTGTCCGCCTTGTGTATATGAGCTAGAAATATTAGATAAAATTAACTCAAAATCTACAGCTACAAAAGTTATAGGGATCCAAGTTTTAGGTTTGGATACAAAAGAAGATGGAAAGAGAATGTTTATGGATAAAGGCATTAGTTATCCATCAGTTACAGATGAAAAGGATCAAGTTGTTTCAACTTTGGATATAACAGTTTTTCCAACTACTATTTTATTTGATAAAAATGGTAAAGAAGTAAAGAGATGGTTAGGAATCATTGACGAAGAATTAGTATTTCAATCTGTTAAAGAACTGGAAAAACCAAAATGAATCAGATAATTTTTACATTTTTTTTATGGCTCCATAGTATGTCTGCAGGTATTTGGCTAGGAGGTTCTTTATTGTATCTAATAAAATCTTATAAATATAAGGATAAAAAAATATCTTCTTTGGATTTCATATCTGACTATAACTCAGTTCTTCTTGTTTCAAGTATATTATTATTTTTCTCTGGTGTTATTATTGCATTTGATAGATTGACTTATGGAGATTATTCTTCATCAAAGGCAATTTTACTTCTTATAAAGGTATTACTTACTTTTGTGGTCCTTTTCTTAACCTGGAATAATAGAAACGCTGTTAAAGAAAATAGAATCAATCCATCAATATTTATCTCTATGATAATTTATTTAATAGCTACTATTTTGAGCGTTTATTAACAATTCGCTGACTGTTTTATTTGTAATAGGATCTAAAAATTTAGGCGCTATATCATTTAGTGGTTCTAGGACAAATAATCTTTCTCTAAATCTAGGATGAGGTACTATCAAATCTTTTTCATTAATAATTTGATCTGCAAAAAAAATTATATCTATATCAATTTCTCTTGGTTCATTTCTTATACTTGATCTAACTCTTCCAAGTTCTTTTTCAATTTTATTAATCTGAATTAATAAATTTTCTACAGAATCAAAAAAATTGATTTCGACTGCTAAATTCAAAAAATTTTCTTGTTCAATCTCAACTTTATAAGGAATTGTTTCATAAATTTTAGAGATATTCTTTATCTCAGAAATTTTTTCTAATTGGTTTAAACAATTAGATATATTTTTTTCACGATTACCTAGATTTGTACCTAGAGATAAAAATACTTTTGAATAATTCATAGGCTATAAGTAGAATCTCTCAATACTTTAGTCATATTTTTTACATCGATCATCTCTTTATAGTCATGAACTCTCAAAATATTAGCTCCGTTTAATATTGAAAATACAACTGTAGATGCAGTTCCAAAAACTCTTTCTTCTATTCCTTTACCTGTGTATTTTCCAATAAAGGATTTTCTAGAAGAACCAACCATCACTGGTAAATTAAAAGATTTCTTTAAGATTTCAATATTGGCAAGGATATCTTTAGATTCTTCTGGAGTTTTTCCAAATCCTATTCCTGGATCTAAAATTATTTTAGATCTATCAAAACCTGAGTTAATTAATAAATCTATTTTTTTTGAAAGATCAATCAGAACCTCAGGTATAAGATTTTGATGAGTTTTATTTTTTCTATAATGTCCTAAAACATAAAATACATCGTGAGTTTTTAGTACTTTGAGAATATTTTCGTCTTCAATCATAGAAATATCATTAACTATTTCTGCTCCATATTTTATAGCTTCATCAATAACTCTGTGTTTTTTTGAATCAATCGAAATATTTATTTCAAAATTATTCTTAATCCTTTCAATTATGGGGATAACTCTTTCCATTTCTTCATCTTCAGAAACTTCAACCACATTACTATAAAGTTTTTTAGGCCTAGTAGATTCCCCTCCAACATCCACAATATCCACACCATTATCGATCATTGATTCAATTTCTCGATCAAGATCAAATTTATCATTTGAATATATACCATCACCCGAAAATGAATCAACAGTGGCATTAATAATACTCATAATCATACATGATTGCGTATTTATGGTTAAATTTTTCATAGAATGTTTTATAATTAGGCATTTTTATCTATGAAATATTATATTTCATATTTATTATTAAGTCTGATAAAAGTTGTGAAAATAATAAATAGGAAAATTATTTGTCAGAAAAAAATAATAAAGATATATTGCAAGATCTAAATGATAGGAGATCTAAGGCTCAAAAAGGTGGAGGGGATAAAAGGATAGAATCTCAAAAAGCGAAAGGGAAACTTACTGCTAGAGAGAGACTAGCTAAATTTTTTGATAATGGTAAATATGAAGAATTAGATATTTTTGTTCAACATCAGTCTAAAGATTTAGGTTTAGATAAAAATGTTTTCGATGGTGATTCTGTCGTAACGGGTTATGGATTAGTAAATGGGAAACCCACATTTGCATACGCTCAAGATTTTACTGTTCTTGGAGGGTCCCTATCATTAGTAGCTGGAAAAAAGATTGCAAAAGTAATGGATCTAGCATCAAAAAATGGAGCACCTATTATTGGCTTCAATGACTCTGGAGGTGCAAGAATTCAAGAAGGAGTTGATTCTCTAGCAGGTTATGGAGAAGTGTTTGTAAGAAATACTCTTTATTCTGGAGTTATCCCTCAAATCAGTGTGATAGTAGGACCATCTGCAGGAGGTGCGGTTTATTCACCTGCAATTACAGATTTCATTTTTATGGTCAAAGAAATTGGCCAAATGTACATAACAGGTCCTGACGTAGTAAAGTCTGTGACAGGAGAGGAAATAAGCCACCAAGATCTTGGCGGGTCAGATGCTCACTCAACTAAATCAGGTGTTGCTCATTTCGTTTATGAAACAGAAGAAGAATGCATGCAAGGAATCAAAAGACTACTAGACTTCATTCCTCAAAATAATCTTGAAAATCCAATAAAGAAAAATTTCTCAGAAACAAAATCAATAGATGAAGAATTAAGACAAATAGTTCCTGAAAAATCAACAGAGGCTTACGACGTAAAAGAAGTTATAAATAGAGTTATAGATAATAAAGATTTTCTTGAAGTTCATGAAAATTTTGCACCAAATATAGTTGTAGGTTTTGGAAGAATTAAGGGAGATACTGTTGGAATAGTTGCAAATCAACCAGCTAGTTTAGCTGGAATGTTAGATATAAATGCTTCAGATAAAGCAGCAAGGTTTGTAAGATTTTGTGATGCGTATAACATTCCAATTATTACATTTGTTGACGTTCCTGGATTTATGCCTGGAGTCAATCAAGAACATCAAGGTATAATTCGTCATGGAGCAAAATTGATTTATGCTTATGCTGAAGCTACTGTTCCCAAAATATCAATAATACTTAGAAAAGCGTACGGTGGTGCATATATAGTTATGAACTCAAAAGAATTGAGATCAGATTTGAACTTAGCCTGGCCGACTGCAGAAATTGCTGTTATGGGACCTGAAGGTGCTGTGAATGTTATTTCTAGAAAAGANATTTCTGAATCNAAAAATCCTGAAGAAACTAGAAATAANTTAATTGANGAATACAAAGAAAAATTTTCTTCACCTTTTCTTGCAGCATCAAGAGGNTANATTGATGATGTTATTGATCCTGCTGAAACAAGAAATAAAATAGCGTCTTCATTAGAAATTTTTANNAAAAAATTTCTTGANAATCCTNCAAAAAAACATGGAAATATACCACTCTAGNTAGAAAGGGACACTCATGATAGATTTATTGAANATAGCTAAGACTGAATCAGANGGAGATTTACTANGTGAATTATCCAATATTTTTGAANNAGCTGATATTAAGCCTGAAGGTTNTCCAGATGCCATNGTNTGGCAAGGAGGAAATCATGACGGAGTTATAAATCCTGTTGCACATTCNTTAACAGATGCATACGCCCTACTNGGTACAATAGCNGCTATTGATATACTTGGNCTCCCNTATTATGCAGTNCCNATGTGGTCTCAGTACAGACATGATTCAAATCTAGAAGCCTTAGCNTGGTTTGGGAACATGCCATGTACATCTATAAAATGGTCAACAGCTGGAGATGCCTACGTCAATGACGGTAAAGGAAATAAAGTAGTTGTTATGGGTAAATCTGGGAATGCTCCACTGCGAACTCAAGCAGGTGTTTATTGTAATGTAAGGCCTTACGGTCCTATAACAGTAGTCAGATCAATGCCTTGTCTTCCTTATTCACAAAATAAAGAAAAATTTGAAGTTAATGATGATGGAATAGTTCATTCAGAAATGAATACTCCTGCAGTTCAGATGGCTTATGCAAACCGATTATTTTTGAAATTAGTAAATGATACTGGTGCTATAGGAAGAGTAGCAACTAAACCTACTCAAGCCATGGAAGATGGGATAAATGCTGGTCTTCATTCTTGGTTACTAAAGGGTACAAAATTTGAAGTTGGAAGAAAGTATGCAGTAGATCCTTATGAAGAGCATAAAGAAAGAATAGACAAAATAATAAAACTTTTACCTCCTGATTTCAAAGATGGTATGGAGAACTGGTCAGGAAGAATTGAGCAGCATATATCTGATACAAATTATGGCTTACTTGTATGGGACATAATTGAAAAACAAGAGACTATTGTTCTTTCAACAGATCTTGATGGAGATAGACTAACAGATTTATTGGCTGATATTTCTGATCCATTAAGAGCATTTGGAGGTAAAGTAGCTAAACATTTAGGACAAGACGTAGATATGAGGAATATTTGGTCTGAAATGGGTTATACAACTGGAAATGGTAGAGACATGACATCAGTTATGCATAGAATGTCAGGCCCCCCAATACATGAGCAAACATTAGGATCAGCTGATGCTATGTTACTTAGATTGTTAGATGGAGACGAATGGGTTGGAGGAACAAAACAACCATATGATCCAAGAATACATTTTGTATTAATAAGAGATGCTTATATCGATGCAAATCCTGGAAACAAAGAATTACATGATTGGCTTGATAATGCTCTTAAAAAATTTGATGAAGTTTATAGTGGAGATCGTCCAGGATTTATAGAAGGTTATGAATCCTTAAAAAGTGCGATTACTCCTTGGGGTAAATAAAAAAAATATTGGAGGTAAATTATGAAATTTAAAGTATCAGTAATAGGAGCTGGAAATGTTGGAGCAACAACAGCTCAAAGAATTTTTGAGAAAAAATATGCAGACGTAGTTTTAGTTGATGTTGTTGAGGATATGCCTCAAGGTAAAGCATTGGATATATTGGAATCAGGCCCTGTTTTAGGAACTGACAGTAAAATAATTGGTTCAAATGGATATGAAGAAACTGCTAACTCAGATGTAGTTGTTATTACTGCAGGAATTGCAAGAAAACCTGGAATGAGTAGAGATGACCTTCTTCTAACTAATATGAAAATCGTAGGTAGTGTTACAGAAGAAGTAGTAAAACACTCACCAAATTCTATAATTATTGTAGTTTCTAACCCACTAGATGCGATGGTTCAGCATGCTTACAATATAAGTGGATTTGACTCTAAAAGAGTTATTGGAATGGCTGGTATTTTAGATACAGCTAGATTTAGTACTTTCATTGCTGAAGAACTCAATGTTTCTGTTGAAAGTGTGAACGCATATGTTCTTGGAGGTCATGGAGACACTATGGTTCCTGTTATAGGAGCAACGAACGTAGGTGGTGTGCCTGTTGAGAATATGATCGAAAAAAACAAATTAGCATCAATAGTTCAAAGAACCAGAGACGGCGGAGCTGAAATTGTTGCTTTGCTAAAAACTGGATCTGCATTTTATGCACCATCAGCATCAATAGTTCAGATGGTTGAAGCAATCTTATTAGATAAACAACAGATACTACCATGTGCAGCATTATTAAATGGAGAATATGGATTTAATGATGTTTATGCAGGAGTACCGGTCAAACTTGGTGCAAATGGTATAGAAGAAGTGATAGAAGTTGACTTAAATAAAGACGAACATTCTGCTCTTTCTAAATCTGTTGATTCAGTGATTGAGCTGCTAGACATTATGAAGAAAAATTCATAAAAAAATTCTTAAATTTTACTTAAGACTTCTTTGGGAGAGACTATATGTCTGCCAAGGCCTATATCTTTAGTTTCTAAGCCCATTGCTAATGCAATCATTTGGGGCATATGAATTATGGGTAGATCTGCTTTATCACCTCTGTTATTTTTTCGTGCCTTTCCCTGATATCCATCTAGGTTTAAGTGACACAGAGGACAAGGAGTAACCATTGCGTCTGCTCCAAGATCTTTAGCAGAACCAGTCTGATTACTGACCATTTTTAATGAGTTTTTCTGATTTATGAATAATACAGGAAACCCACAACAAGAAAATTTTCCAGGAAAATCAATAGCTATGGCACCTACTGCCTCAATAACTTTTTCTAAATACTCTTGTCTTTCTGGTCTTTCATCAAATCCCAGAGCTTCAGATGGCCTCACCATGTAACAACCATAGAATGGAGCGAAATTTAAGTTTGATAATGGTTTCTCAATTTTTATATTCTCTAAGCCATAATCTTCAACTAATATCCAGAGTAGATGCTTAACCTCTGTTGTACCATTATATTTATAACCTTCGTCTTTCAAAATTTCATTGATTTGATCCAAATATTTTGGGTCGCTCTTAACTTTATGATTTGCTTGACTTAATACTCCTTGACATGTTGAACATAGAGTCATTATATTGAGTTTTTTTTCTTCAGCCATTGCTAAAGTTCTAACATTTATTGTATCTCCAAGAAGAGGATTTTTCTCTTGTAGAACACCAGCTCCAGTACAACCAGCTTTTGTAAGTTCCTCAACTTCAATATCTAGAGCCTTAAGTACTGCCATAGATGATGAGAGAAGTTCTGGTGTTCCTCCTCTAGCAACACATCCTGGGTAAAATGCAAACTTCATTATTCCATCTCCTTAATTCTCTTAGCAATATCTTTTATCTTTTTATTGTCCTCAGCTTTATGTGGGAATAACGGAGGTAATTTTCCCTTAATAAGAGCTCTCAAACCTACAGGTACCAATTCAAGTAATCTTGGAATATTGAATATACCAGCTGATTCTAAAGCTAGTCTACTTTCATCTAATCTTCCATGAGCAACGACTGATTTTTCAAAAGAATTAGTGTGGTCATATCCATGAGTTTTCTTTGCACCTATTTCAATTGCAGTTTCCCTCAAATCCATAATTCTTTCCATAGGCGCAACATCTTTTGGACAAACTTCTACACATTGCATACATCTAGTGCAGTCCCATATACCACCTTGTTCATCATTCAAAAAATTTAGCCTTTCTTCAGTCTTGTCATCCCTAGGGTCATAAACAAATCTTGAAGCCTTAGCCAAAGCTGCTGGACCTATGAAAGTGTCATCAACTTCAAGAATTGTACAGTCCGAAACACAAAGACCACACATAATACAGTTCATTTCCGTCAATAACTTCTCCATTGAATCGTTTGAAGCTATAAATTCTCCTTGTTCAGGTAAATCATCTGGCTGAAGGAAGGGACTTACTTGGGTCATTTTAGCGAAAAATGAGCTTATATCTACAATAAGATCTTTTATTACAGGTTGATTACCCATAGGTTCTACTGATAACGTTTCACCTTCTTCAACTAATTCTTCTATCCTTGTTTTACAAACAAGTTTTGCCTGACCATTAACTCTCATCCCACAAGAACCACATATTGAAGCTCTGCAAGCACACCTTAGAGCAAGTGTACCATCTATTTCTTCTCTAACATGAATCAATGCATCAAGAACAGTAGATGATGGGTGAATATCCATTTTATAATTTTGGACCCAGTTATTTTCATTGATCTTTTCTGGGTCAAATCTTTTTACGTCTATACTAACTTTCATATCTTCTCTCTATTTTAATATACTCTTTCAACTGGTTGCCACTCGGTGATTGTAACATCAGGAGTATTAACAGTTATTTCTCCTTCAGAACGCTTGTGGATGAGAGTATGCTTAAGCCATTCTTCATCATTTCGTCCTGGTATATCGGTTCTAAAATGAGCTCCCCTACTTTCTTTTCGAGTTAAAGCTCCATGCACAATTGATTCAGCGCAATCAATCATATTAGCCAACTCGAGAGCAAATAATAAATCTGTATTATAAATTTTCCCTTTATTATCAATTCTTATATTATCTCTATAATCAATTTTTGTTTGATCAACTATTTTTTTTGCATACTCCATAGAATCTTGATCTCTAAAAACTCCAATACCTTTGGTCATAGCAGTGGCCATTTTATTTCTTACCTCAGCTACTTTGAATTTACCTTCAGAATTTAATATTTTCTTGATGAGCGCTAGATCACGCTTTACAAATTCTTCCGTAGGTATGATTTCATTAGAAATATTTTTTACATAATCTGAAGCTTTTTCTGCTGATCGTCTTCCAAAAACTACTGTGTCTAAAAGAGAGTTAGCTCCTAATCTGTTAGCACCATGTACACTTACATTCGCGCACTCTCCTGCAGCATACAACCCAGGAACTCCAGTCTCTCCGTCTACATCAGTTTTAATTCCTCCCATGATATAGTGCATTCCAGGTCGAATGGGGACTGGTTTCTCAGCCATATCAATTCCTAAAAATTCAACAGATACTTCTTGTAAATAACCAAGCCTTGTTTCGATAAATTCTTTACCTAAATGTCTTAGATCAAGTAAAACGTTTCCATCGATTCCTCTACCTTCATTTATTTCAGTCTGTTCTGCCCTTGAGACCACATCTCTTGATGCAAGTTCCATGTAATCTGGAGCATATTTTTGCATAAATCTATCTCCATCAGAGTTAAGCAAATATGCACCCTCTCCACGCGCAGCTTCTGATAATAAAATTCCAGTTCTAGCTAGGGTAGTAGGATGGTACTGAATCATTTCCATATCCATTAGCCCTGCTCCATTATTCCATGCTAAGGATAGACCATCTCCTGTACATATCAACGCATTGGTAGATGGTTCAAACACTCTTCCTGCGCCACCAGCAGCAATTACCACAGATTTAGCTGTTATTGATTCCAATTCTCCTGTCTTTAGATCTAGTGCTACAACTCCTTTAACTGCTCCATCATGCTTAATCAAAGATGTGACAAACCATTCTTCATAAACTTGTAGACCCATTTTTAGTGACTGTTCATATAATACATGAAGTAAAGCCGACCCTGTAATTGCTCCAACAAAAAAAGTTCTAGCAACCTTCTGCCCACCAAATCTTCTTGTACCAAGTTTTCCATCATCACCTCTAGAAAAAATAACTCCCATTCTCTCAAGCTCAAGAACTGCATCTCCTGCTTCTTGGCTCATTATTTCTACAGCATCTTGGTCAGCAAGGTAATCACTACCTTTTATTGTATCTAGAGCATGACCTTTCCAATCATCACCTCTGTCAGTAAGAGGTGCATTTATTCCACCCTGAGCAGCATTCGAGTGACTTCTTACAGGATGAACTTTTGTGATAACTGCAACCTTAAGTCCCAGTTTCTGAGCCTCCACAGCACATCTTAGCCCTGCGAGACCAGCTCCTACAATAAGTAAATCATGATCGTACATTTAGATTCCCTCCATAGATGAATTATAATATTGATTTATAAATATTTAGAGCACATATTGTACCCTGATCAATAATTTTCTTGTTTTTTATTTGGTGGAAAGACTCTTCCAAAGTAAATTGCTTTAGATCTATCTCTTCGTCATCATCGGGAGGCAGTGGATCTTCATAAAGATCTTCAGCTATGAAAAATTCAGAAATTTCTGAGCTATATCCAGGAGCAACAAAAAAACTTCCAATTGAATGAAATTTTTTAGCTCCGAAACCTGTTTCTTCTCTAAACTCTCTTTTAGCAGCGTTAATAGCGCTTTCTCCTGATCTTATTGTTCCACAAGGTAGTTCTAAAGTTCTTACCTTTACTGGTTGCCTCCATTGTTCAACAAACAAAATTTTTTCTCCCCTATTACCTATTATGAGGACAGACCCAGGATGTTCAACAAAATCTTTATTAATGATAACTTTATTAGACGTTTTGTAGACATCTCGTCTAATATTTAGGGATTTAGAACTATAAACTAATTCTTTATCATCAGGCATTATTTACTGAAATTTCCTTTTCTAATTCCAAGTTTTTCAGTAATTGTTGACCAATAATAATTAGCAGGATTTTTTCTTAGAAACTTAGCTTTAGTTTCAGAAATTTTTACCTCAATTTTATCTCCACTTTTGAGCTCATGCTCAATAAATCCATCAATACTTATTTGTGCGTCCTTTCTAGAAGAAATTGTAATTTCACATGAAGAATCTGAGCTTACTATTACTCCTCCAAACTGACTCATATGAGTGGCAATCGGTTTTATGTAGTAATCATTTGATTTAGGATCAATAACAGGCCCTCCAAGTGCAAGAGAATATCCCGTGGAACCAGTTGAAGTAGATAAAACTATTCCATCACCTCTATAAGTAGCTAAGTGTATTCCATCTATCTCAGTAATAGTTTCTATCATCGATACTGAGGAGCCTCTAGCTAGAACAATATCGTTTAGTGCTTTATAAGATAAATTTTTATTGTCTTTTTGGAAGTTAACTTCCAATAATGATCTTTCTTCAACTCTAACTTTATTTTCCAAATAATATGCTAATTCATGAATCGCGTTGTCTCCTTCAATTTCTGTCATAAAACCCACATTTCCCATATTAATACCTAATACTGGAACATCATATTTGATCGAAAGAGAAACAGCTCTTAATAAAGTTCCGTCTCCTCCAATAGCTATGACAAGATCCATTACGTTGATATTTGAAAAGTCAAAATTATCAACTACCTGCCAAGTGCATTGTGAAAATTGATTAGAAATCTTTTTAGATATATTTTTAGCTTGACTAGACTCTGGATTTAAAACCGAGCAAATTTTTTTATATATCAAATAATCTACCTTCTTAAACTAAAGTCCTGATATTACATTATCTATAGTAGATAATATTAGATCAGGATAAATACCTAGAACTAAAACTAGTACTGATGATATAGATGCTACTAAAATATAACTATTGTTGCTATTTCCATTTTGTTCGAATTTATCTGAAGATACAAAAACATTTCTCAATAAACCAAGATAGTAGTACGCTGATACGAAGGAGTTTATAACTCCAGCAATAGCTAACAAAACAAGACCATTATTTACAGCAGAAGAAAAAACTAAAACTTTACCCATAAAACCTACAGTTGCAGGAATTCCTAATAAGCTTAGTATTCCCAAACCAAAAATTATTGAAACATAAGGATGCGATTGGAATAATCCTTTTAAGCTATCAATAGATGTAGATTTTGTAAGATTCATCATGTGTTGAAGTGAGAAAAATACGGATAGATTTGTTATGGCATATCCAACAACATAAAACATAGTGGTAGACGCTGATGAGTTAGAGGAAATCAGGGCAATTATTCCTATTATCATATATCCAGCATGTGCAACTGTTGAATAAGCAAAAAGTCTTTTCAAATCTTTTTGTAAAATTGCTCCAAGGTTTCCAATTGTCATTGAGGCTAAAGAAACTAAGGAAAGAAGAATAATCAGATTTGAATATGTAAAGCTATCAGAAAAAATCTGTGAAAAAAGTCTTATAGCCAATACAAACCCAGCAACTTTTGAAGCTGTAGATAAATATGTTACTACAGGCATAGGAGATCCTTGATAAGTATCAGGTGTCCACATGTGCCATGGAGCGATTGAAAGCTTAAAAGCTAATCCTATGAATATGAAAATTAATCCTAATGTTATTGCTGGATTTATTGCACTAATATTTATTATTTCAAGACTTAGGCTTCCAGTAACACCGTATATGTACGCTACTCCTGTAAGAAATATTCCAGTAGAAAAAGAAGCTAAAATGAGATACTTAAATGAAGCTTCAAGACTAAACTTTCCTCTCCCAAAAGCAATTAAAGCAATAATTGGCAATGATGAGAGCTCTAGAGACAAATATATAGTAATGAAGTCTACTGCCATAATTACAAAGAGCGATCCTATTAATGAGAGTAAAATCAAGCTTATAAATTCTGATACAAAAGAAATTTGTTTGATTAGATAATCATAAAAACCTATTAGAATGGATGAGGTTATGATCGATAATACTATAGCTGAAAACAAGTAAAATTTATCAAAAATTAGTGTACCAAAGAAAATACTTCTTGGTTGATCAAATGTTAAGTATTGAATGAATAATATCAATGTAGAAAGAATCAACCCAAATATAGTAGTTGTGAGCAAAACTGATTTTTTCTTGGTAACAAATTCAATCAATAAAACAATTAATGAGGTAATCACAAGAATTATAGGAGATAAGATATATGTCATTTCATCATAAAGCATTACTTTATAATCTCCTTTATACCCAGGTCAAAAAACTCAATAAATAAATTTGGGAAAAAACCTATCAAAATAATTGGAATAGTAATTATGAATGCTGGTAATAAATCTAAGGCATTTGCATCTTTTAATGAGTTAAAATCATAAGTTTTATCTGATTTATCTAAATTATTGTCCCCAAATAATGCTCTTTGTGTCATCCAAAGAATATAACCAGCAGCTAATACAACTCCAAATGCTGAAATAATTGTTTCTGCAGGATAGACTTTGTAGCTACCCAAAAATACCATTATTTCAGACACAAAACCTGAAAAACCTGGAAGACCTAACGAAGCTAAACCAGAGATTACAAAAAACAAAGCAACCATAGGCATTTTTCTAGCAATAGCTCCTAATTTATTTATATCTCTAGTATGCGTGCGGTCATAAATCAATCCTACTGTCAAAAAAGATAATCCAGTAATTGTTCCATGAGTAAACATCTGCATTGCAGACCCGTTGAGAGCATAATAAGAGAAATCTCCATTCTTAGTTATTGCTGAAAAACCAAGTAAGACATACCCCATATGACTTATAGAAGAGTATGCTATCAATCTCTTTAGATCAGTTTGCCTTAATGTAACTATTGCTCCATATATTATGGAAATAGTTCCTAATATAACTAGGAAATTTGTATAATCAAAAATTTGGAATCCATACGTATCTTGAAAAAAGCCAAGATTTATCCTGAATAATCCATATCCTGCCATCTTTAGCAGTACACCTGCTAACATTATGGAAACAGCTGTAGGAGCATCAGTATGGGCATCTGGTAACCAGTTATGTAGAGGCCAAAGTGGAAGTTTTACTGCAAAAGCTATAAAGAAAAATATAAATATTATTGATGCAGGAATAATTAGTTTTTGCCCCGCAATCAACTCGGGAATTCCTATTATTCCCTTTTCATCTATCGAAACCATTGATAAATTAGTTACTGATTCACTTGAGAAAAGAGCTAAAATTGCCACTAGCATAAATGCTCCTCCAGCAAGTGTAAAAATAACAAATTTCGTTGCTGAATATTCTTTCCTTCCTGATCCCCAAATACTAATTAACATATACATTGGTATTAGTTCAAATTCAAAAAACACAAAGAACAAAAGTAAATCTAATGCAGTAAATACTCCCATAACACTCGTTACAAGTAAAAGTATCCAAATAAAGTATTCTTTGACCCGTTTTTCTATTCTCCATGAAGCCATAATTGCAACCATAGATAGTAGGCCTGTCAGGAGTACGAGTGGAGCAGAAAATCCATCAACACCCACTAGGTAGGATGACTTAATATTCAATGAATCTATCCATTGAAAATGATCAACAAATTGAATCCCTCCCTTTGATTTATCATAAGAAAGGAAAACAATTAATGATAATAAAAATGTCACAATTGATGATGATATAGCTGTGATTACTATTTTTTTCCTATCTTTTATGAAAAGAAGAAGTATAGCTGTTATAGCTGGAAAAAATATAGTAATTGTAACAATATAATCTAACATCTCTCTATCCTATAATTACCATTATGAATATAGCAACGCTTGCAAACATAATCATTGCTAAACCATATGTGTGTATTTGACCATCTTGTAATCCAAGAGATCTTAAGCTTAATCGACTAGTAAGCTTTGAGAGATTGATATTAATTCCATCAAAAATATTTTTATCTATCCATTCACTTCCCCAACAAATTATCTCATAAAAAATATTTTCTACTATAATTTTTTCATATAAATGATCCATAAAATATTTCTTATCTAAAAAATTATTTACAGATAAGAAAAATTTATTTTTTGTTATCTCAATTTTATTTTTATATGTGTTTATACCAAAAAGTATTCCTAATATACCTACAAAAGAAGAAACAAGTGCAATAGAAAAATTAAATGCATGATGAGCATGGAAATGGAAAATTTCTAAACTTTTCTCAAGGAAAACTCCAAAAAGATGCTTGTCTATGAAAATAATATTTGAAAAAACAGGATTAACTAGGTACCCAATAAATATTGCAAAAAACGATAACACCACAATTGGATAAACCATATTTTTTGGAGATTCACCCAGATGAACATGTTCTACAGTTGGAGGAACAGGTTGATTATTATTTTTCAAATCTTCAGATTCTTTATCTCCGCCTCCTCTAAAATCTCCCATGAATGTTAAGGTTACTGCTCTGAACATATAAAATGCTGTAAGAAAGGCAACTAAAAGACCAACAATTAAGCAAATATTTCCAAGAAACCCTCCATATGAATATGCGGATAAAATGATTTCATCTTTAGACCAAAATCCTGACAAAGGAAAGAGACCTGCTAAGGATAATGAACAAATCAACATACTGTAATAAGTAAACTTCATATTGTCCTTGAGACCACCCATATATTTCATATTAAATGTTCCTGCTGCATGATGAACTGAACCTGAACTTAAGAATAATCCTGCTTTAAAAAAAGCATGAGTAAAAAGGTGAAAAATTGCAGCAGTATATGCACCTAGACCTAATGCCATAAACATATATCCAAGTTGAGAAATAGTTGAGTAAGCAAGAACTCTCTTGATATCTGTAGTTGCTAGAGCCATCGTGGCAGAAATAAAAGCTGTCAAAGAACCAATTATTGCAATTAAGGGCATTAATTCTGAAATTTGAAATAATGGAAACAATCGAGCAATAAGAAAAACCCCTGCAGTAACCATAGTTGCTGAATGAATAAGTGCAGAAACAGAAGTGGGTCCTTCCATAGCATCAGGAAGCCAATTATGTAGAGGGAATTGTGCTGATTTACCTATACCTCCTATAAGAAAACCTGCTGCCAATATTGTTGCAACTCTACTTGTTATTTCTTCATTTAGGATAGCCTCATATAATTTAGGAATTTCTAAAAGAGTTGAATCTAAATTGAACAAATATATTATTGAGAACAAAAAACCAAAATCTCCAAGCCTAGTCATAATAAAGGCTTTTTTTGCAGCAGCTGCTGCAGAGCTTCGTTCATGCCAGAAGCCAATAAGTAAATATGAAGAAACTCCTACTAGTTCCCAAAAAATGAATAGCTGTAATATATTTCTTGAAATAACTAAACCGAGCATTGATCCTGTGAAAAGAGCCATATAAGCAAAATATTTTGAGAAACTCTTGTCACCATGCATATAACCTATTGAATAAATCTGAACAAGAAATGATATTCCTGAGACAACAACAAGCATAATTGCTGTTAGAGGATCTACCATCAGTGAAAAATTCAGATCAGTATTGCTTATACTAATCCATGTAAAAGAAATTGTTGAAGAAAAATTATCAACATTAAAAATTACTATGATCGATAAGAAAAAACATAGTCCTATGAATAATGAATTAATATAACCAGCTACTTCTTTTTTATCTGGACCTACAGTTAGCAATAAAAGTGAGTGAAATAGAAAAACTACAAATGGGATAAGTAAAATTAATAATGTTAGCGTCTCGATCAAAAAAAGCTTCCCTCTAGACCTTCCTTATAATTTCATCAGCTACGTGCTCTCGACCTTTTGGCACAAGAATTCTAAAAGCAGACAATTCTGACCATTCAAGCAAACCTTTTTCTGGAATGATACGTGTTGGTAAACCTTCTGCTTCAAGCAAATCTTTATATGCTTCAGCAATAGTTAGGTTATTAACTTTTTTATAATCAATCCACATATTTTTAATTCTTCATTTCTGACAAATCACTTAATTCCACTGTCGACTTGAATTTTCCAAGAGCTAAAACCATTGCTAAAGCAAGAGCCGTTTCACCTGCAGCTACACAAATAATAAAAATACCCATAATATTACCAGATAAAATAGCAAAAAATGAATCAACAGCAATCTCGTTACTAGGTAAAAAATTCATAGTAAACCTATTAAATCCAACAATAGACAGTACTACTGAGTTGAAAACCAGTTCTAATGACATTAATGTTATAACTATATTTTTTCTAGTAAGTAATCCAAAAATTCCTATAGAAAATAATGCGGCTGAAAAAATCAATATAATCTCTAAGGTCATATGGTTTCTTTGTCTCCTTCCTCTTCATTTTCAATAGTGTTTTTGGTTATGGCTATGGAACCAATAACACATGCAACAATTATTAATCCTATGAGTTGCAAAGAAATAAAATATTTTGTCGATAGTAAAGATCCAATTGGAATAATAGAATTGTTAAATAAACCTTCTCGTAAATCTGAGTTTGAAAGATTATTAGCTTTATCTAAATTAGAAGTAATGATCAATTTATTTTCTTCATCAATGATATATTTTTCAAATAAAGCTTGTCTGAACTCTTCATTTTGGATTTGATTTGTTTTATTCCAATCTGTTCCTAATATTACAAGGACAAGTACAATAAAAATCAGTAGAGAAGATATAGATGAAAGTATAAATCTTGTTCCCACCGTAGAACTAGATGCTGTTTGAAGATCTTTTACTAGTAGGACTGAGAAAGCCATTAAAACAGAAACAGCCCCTATATATACTAAAATTTGTACAGCTCCAAGAAATTCTGCATTTATAGCAAAAAATACTACTGCAACTGTCATAAAAGATAAAGCCAATGCTAAAGCTGCACGAAACACGTTTGTTTGGGCAACAACATAACTTGCACTTGCTATTCCAATTATAGAAACCAAAATTAGAAAAATATTAAGTAAATTATCCATTAAACTTCCTCTTATTTACCCAATTCTGTTTGATTTTTTCGTAACTTGGTTTTTCATGCCTACCAGCATCTCGATAATCTTCTAGATCAGAGTCCCATGGATTATATTCTTTTTCTTCAAATTGAGGACGGAACCAACTACTTGGATTTTTATCCTGAGAAATTAGAGTTTCTTTATCAAGAACTAATTTAGATCTATGATAATTTCCTCTTTCAAAATCTGTTCCCATATGCAAAGCATCATATGGGCAAGCCTCTACACATAATCCACAAAACATACATCTTCCAGTATCAATATCAAATTTATCTATTGCATAATTTTCTCCAGCTTGCAAATTTTCCCCGCTAGCATGCGTAACAATTTCAATTATTCCCAAAGGACAATATTTGGCACATGAAGCACAGGCAGTACATCGATCATCATACCAAACGAATTCATTTCCTCTAAACCGAGGAAATTGATCTATTTTTACTTCAACTTTAGCCATTCCAACTAGAGCATACAGAAATTCTTTAGGATGTAATTTAAGTAAATTTAAAACTGATATTTTTTTACTTTTAGCCAAACCAAATACACCAACTCTTTTATCGGGATATTGGATTGTAAAAACTGGACCAAATAGATTTCTTAGGGTTACTGACAGTCCTTTTATTAGTCCGAATCCTATCATTTAATTTATCTCCTTTTTAAATTTAGGAGTGTCCGAACCAACAGGATAATTTGATGATAACTTTGTGTCAGATTCATATTTTTTTGTTTTTAGCAGTTTGAATATTAATAAAACAAATGGAAATGCAAAAATCCAGTTCGCTAAACCAATAAACAATAATCTATTTGAATCTAAATCAGTCCAAATTATTACTGCAATAGATGTAACAATAATATTTATCAAAGTTAATTCAAACAATCCTTTCCAAGCTAAATTTAGTACTTGATCTATTCTAAATCTAGGCCAAGAAGCTCTAATCCAAATTATGAAAAATAAAACAGCTACTACCTTGATTGTAAGCCAAAATAGACCAGGTAAAATTGGTCCATTAGGCCCTCCTAAAAATAATGTGGAAAAAACTGTAGCTGCAGCTATAGCTGCAGCAAATTCACCTAAATAAAATAATCCCCATTTCATTCCAGAATAATCATTTTGGTATCCAGCTGCCAGTTCAGATTCAGCTTCGGTTAAATCAAAAGGAGTTCTGTTTATTTCAGCCAGTGATCCTAAGAAGAATACTATTGCAGCAACAGGCTGGATTAAGATGAAAGGTATACTTTGATACAATACTATATCCATAACCGACATTGATTCAGTAATTAGCAGGATTCCAACCAAAGATAGTCCAACGGGTATTTCGTATGAAATCAACATGGCAACTGATCTCAAGGCAGAAAAGATAGCTATTCTATTTGCAGAAGCCCATGCTGCACAAATTATAGAAAGGCCACTAATTGAAGTTATAGCTAAAATGAATAAAACACTTACGTTTATATCAACAGCATACAAGCTAATTCCAAAAGGTATAACAGAGAAAATTATAAAAACTGGTATTACTAGCAAAAGAGGGGCAAGATTAAATATATAGTGATCAGCTTCTTCAGGAACAATATCTTCCTTGAACATTACCTTTAAGGCATCAGCAACAGGTGTAAGTAACCCTTGTGGTCCCCATCTGTTTGGACCAGTTCTTTGTTGAAATCTACCAAGAAGTCTTCTTTCTCCCCATATGAGAGCTATGACACCTCCAAGTACACCATTTATAACAGCAAAAGCTATGATAATGCCAGTAATAGCTGTAAGTATATAATTTTCAAACATAATATCTTTAATAAAAATATCAACGATTGAATCAAGAATATTATATATAAATTCAAACACTATCTATCAACCTCCCCCATATTAATGTCAATACCACCAAAAGTTACAAATAAATCCCCAAATAAAGTTCCGATTAACATATCTCTTAAAAGAGTGAGGTTTATAAGTGATGAGGATCTAACATGCCACCTGTATGGAGATATAGATCCATCTGAAACAAGGTAAAAACCTAATTCTCCCTTAGAACCTTCGATTGCCACATAACAATCCCCTTTTGGAGGTCTTACAAGAAAAGGCACCTGATCATGATGCGGTCTAACAGGTCCAGGTTCAATCTTTTCGACACATTGCTTAACTATTTTTAAGCTCTCCCTCATTTCTTGCACTCTAAGCAAATATCTAGAATAGTTATCACCAGCTGAGTGAGTTGGAACATGAAAATTCACTTGATCATAAAAATCATATGTATCATCTTTTCTCAGATCCCAAGATACACCCGTCGATCTTAAAATAGGTCCAGTAATTGATGCATTTATTGCTTGTTCAGAAGTAAGAACTGCAATGTCTTTTGTTCTTGAAAAAATAATTTCATTAGAAGTCAAGAGTCTTTCTAATTCATCAACTTTAGAAGGAAAGTCATCTATAAAATCCTTTAATGCTATCCAAAATTGTTCAGGAGCATCCATGAAAACACCACCTGGTCTTAAGTATGAGTTTGTAATTCTTGCACCACATAACATTTCAAACATTTGTAATATTTTTTCTCTTTCTCGCATAGCATATGTTAGTGGAGTACCCCAAGCACCAAGATCTTGAATCAAAAAGCCAACTGCGACTAGATGACTAGCTATTCTTTGTAGCTCAGATGCTATCATTCGTAGCCAAACCCCTCTAGGTTCAGGAGTAATATTAGAAAGTTTTTCTAAAGCAAGAATATATCCCTGGTTATTTAACATCGAAGAAACATAATCCATTCTGTCAGTTAATGTGACCACCTGAGTATAGGTTCTCTCTTCAGCTAATTTTTCTGTTCCTCTGTGAAGGTAGCCAAAAATAGGCTCAACATCAATAATAGTTTCTCCATCAAAAGTTACTCTCATTCTAAAAACACCATGCGTAGAGGGATGTTGAGGGCCTAGATTGATTGTTATAGGTTCACTTTTGATAGACATTATATACTCTCTCCATCATTTACAATTGATTGAGAATTTGTAACAAAATCCTTTCTTAATGGATGCCCAGGAAACCCGTCCCAAAGAAGGATTCTTTTAAGATTTGGATGATTTGTAAAATGTATTCCCATTAGATCAAAAACTTCCCTTTCTTGAAAATCAGCTCCTTTCCAAAGACTATAAACACTCTCTATTTCAGGTTGTTCTTCCCTTCCAAAACCTAGTTTTACTTTTAAGGTAGCTTTAGACAAAGTAATCAGTGATTTTAACTGATAAACAACCTCAAAATGGTCAATATAATCAACCGCCGTTATAGATGACAATAAGTCGAACGAAAAACCTGATGTTTCTTTCAAAAACTTTAACACTTCATAAATTTTTTTAGTTGAAATATGAACAGATTGGTCATCGGAAGATTCTACACTATTTGAAATATGATTAGAAATTTCTTCGGCTAATTTATTACCATTCCACTCAATCATTCTTAGACATCTCCTGCTTTCTGACCGGTCAGGCTGTATTTCTTTATTTTTTCGTGTAATTGCATGATTCCATAAAGTAACGCATCTGGTCTTGGAGGACATCCAGGCACATATACATCCACGGGCACTATGTGATTAACACCAGGTACTACTGAATAGCTTTCATAATAAGGCCCTCCTGAAGTGGCACATACCCCCATCGAAATAACCCATTTTGGTTCTGCCATCTGATCATAAAGTCTCCTTAGTGGAACTGCCATTTTCCAAGTTACAGTTCCTGCAACGATCATTAAATCAGCCTGCCTAGGAGTAGCTCTAAATACTTCCATTCCAAATCTAGATATATCAAATCTACTCATGGCAGATGCAATCATTTCAAAAGCACAACAAGCAAGCCCAAATTGAAGAGGAAACAAACTTGATTTTCTAGCGAAATTAAGTAGTTGATCAACTGAAGAAACTATAATGTTTTTATCGATATCATCTTGATCGATAATAGGCTCTGGGAAAGGTGAAACATGAGTCGACTTCATTGAATTAATCAATCCGCCTTCTTCTTTATCAAGATCCTTAGTTGAAATATCTAAAGGAATTCTTTCTATTTTATCCATTCTAAACACCCCTTAAGCCAAACATATATAAATGAGACAGTCAAAACTGCCAAGAAAAACATTATCCCTAAAAAAGGGATTATTCCCCAAACATTTGTGATCAATCCGTGACTTACAGCCCAAGGAAAAATAAGTACAGTTTCAACATCGAATGCAACAAACAACAAAGCGTAGTAAAAGTAGCCGAAACTAAATAATGAGGGCTTCTCACTGAATGCAGGATGGCCACCTTCATAGGCAGATTTCTTGATTTTTGAAGATCTTATGGGAGTAATTCCAAATTTAGACCCAAATTTGGCTGCTGCTAACATTCCAATTGGTACTACAATTGATAACACGACAAAAATTAACAACAAACTATATTCTTGTAAATACGATTGTTCCATTTAGAGTTGATTTGTTGAATATTATCTTAAACTTTTGCTAAAGATTCAAGCTTGTTGATAACCTTAGCTTTCAGTTCTTTAGCTTCCATAATATCCGGTGACTTTCCTTGAGCTTTTTTATCCCAAAGTACCTCATTATCTACTGTAACTTTGAACGCACCAGCTGTTCCTGGTTTCAATGAGATAGCTATAGCTGTACCAGCTGCCTGAAAAAGCTCACTTGTCATCCATGCAGCTAAATTTGCATAACCACAAGGTACACAATACTCTATTTCTGCTTCCATTTTCCAATCTGCCATAATGTAACCCCTTTTGAATATATAATTCTCTTTTATTATAATTTACTATAATCCTAATAAAGGTAAATATATGATTACAACAATTTTGATAAGTTTTAATATGGTTTTATGAAAAATAATAATTTTGTCAGCTTAAAAAATGTGATTAGAGAAGATATTCCAAGAATAATCAAATGGATTGAGGACAAGGAAGTATACGAGAATTGGTTTGGTCAATATGCTTTCAACAAGTCAGCTCATTTGGGTTATGAGCCCAATGAAATATTAAATGCTACACAAGAAGAATGGGATGAGGTTTTTCATGACCCACATCATGAGCCTCACAGGTCAATTTTTTCAATATATCATGATGAAGTTCATATAGGTGAAGGACAACTTTCAATAGATGAATCATTAGGAGATGTACAGATTTCCGTATTAATAGGAGATAAAAATTATTGGCATAAAGGATATGGAACGCAAACTGCACTAGCATTACTCGAACATAGTTTTCTAAATTTAGGAATGTACAGAGCATGGGTTGATATACCCGAGTATAATATAAATGCTATTGATTTGTTCAAAAAAATTGGATTTGTTCATGAAGGAACGTTCAGAAAAAGCAGACCAAAAGATGGGAAGAGATACAATTCTGTGATAATGGGTTTACTTATAGACGAATATAGAGATGCTTACCCAAACGGTATATCTAGCCATGTTATCGAATGGGATGGACAAGAAATTTAGTCACCCCAAAAACGTTTTCCCATCATATCTAAATACTTATAAGCTGAGCCAGTGTTTACAAGAACAACTTTATCAGTATCTTTTATAAAACTATTATCTCTTAATTTCTTTGATGCCATTACTATTGCTCCACCTTCAGGAGCTGCAAAAATACCTTCTTCTGAAGCAAGTAAAGATACACCCTCTAACATTTCATCGTCGCTAATTCTTATTGCAGTTCCCTTACTTTTATGTAAAATCTCATAAATTATGAAATCTCCTACTGCTAGAGGTACTCTCATTCCTGCAGCTAGTGTCTTAGGGTTTTCAAATGGTTTTGCAAATTTTTCTTTTTTTTCATAAGCATCTACTAGGGGCGAACATCCTTCTGCTTGAACCACAACCATTTTGGGTTTTTTCGATGAAACTAAACCTAAACTTTCAAGTTCTTCGAAAGCTTTCCAAATACCAACAATTCCTGTTCCTCCTCCAGTAGGATAGATAATCACATCAGGAACTTCCCAGTTCATTTGTTCAGCGATCTCTAATCCCATCGTTTTTTTCCCTTCAACTCTATAGGGTTCTTTTAATGTGGATACATCAAAATATCCATTCTTTTCTGCAGCTAATGCCGATGCTTTACCAGCATCAGAAATAAATCCATCCACTAAATTTACCTTAGCTCCAAAAGCAGTACATTCCATTTTATTTGCCAATGGTGCATCTTTTGGCATATAAATATTAGCCTCCATATTTGCCTTTGAAGCATAAGCAGACATTGCCCCAGCTGCATTGCCAGCTGATGGCATAACTATCTCCTTAATACCGTATTCATTAGCTTTTGATATAGCTGCTGATAAACCTCTTGCTTTGAAAGAACCTGTTGGATTATTACTCTCATCTTTTACAAAAAAATTTTTTATAGAAAACTTCTTTGATAAATTACACATTTTCATAAATGGAGTATTACCCTCTCCCAAAGAAACAATTTTTTCATCATCAAGAACTGGTAACAATTCTTCATATCTCCACATATCGTTTCTTCTGCCAAAAAGATTTTTTGGAGTAAAAGATTTTGAAATTTTTTCAAAATTATATCTAGCAAGTAGTGGTTTTTCAGAGCTGGGGCTAAGTCTCATAGGTTTATCGATTGGATATTTTTCACCAGTTAATGAACATTCTAAAAACTCAAATCCTGATAAAGTTTTAGTCAATTTTTACTCCTAATTTAGTAATTTCAGTTTCTAATTTTATTGGTATTTGTAAAATTTCACTCATGGAAACACATATTTTTTGAGAAACTTCATGAAGATTTATTTCTTTATTTAAAATATTCTTGATTGAACTAACTTCCAGTCCTGGCATTCCGCAAGGTGTAAAACTTTTAAACATATCCAGATCATTACTAACATTTAGTGAGAAACCATGTAGAGTTATATATTTGATAACTTTTAGACCTATTGCGGCAATTTTTTCTCCTGAAGGGTTTTTATTCTCCATATAATTTTCATTTTGATCGCCGTTGACCCATATACCTCTTCTATTTTTTACCGTGTGCGACTCAATACCATAATGACTTAGAGATTTTATAATAGTATTTTCCAAAAATCTAACATATTCAAGTACTCCTTCAAAATAACTTTTTATATTAATTATTGGATAACAAATTAGCTGACCAGGGTTATGCAAAGTTACTTGACCTCCCCTACTTGTTCTGACATGAGATAATTCTTCATTTTTTTTATCTAATTTATAGATCTCTTCATCTGAAATTTTTTCATTTGATCCGTAAGTCAACACATTGTTATGCTCTAAAAATAAAATTGTATGATTTATTTCATTAGAATAAACTAGATGGTTAATTTTTTCTTGAAAACTTAAAGCTGATAAATAATCTATCTTACCTAAAAAAAATGCTTGAATGTATTGATGTTTTTTATCCATAATTAATTACTAGTTTAAAAAAAATTATATATACAGGAGAATTTGATGAATATAAAAAAAATGCTTGGAATAAATACTTATCTAATAATATTTTCCATTCTTGCCGTTTTCATAGCTTGTTCAGATCCTGAAAATACTCTAGAAAATAACGATCAAATAATTGGACCTCCTTCAGGGAATATTGACCAATCAAAGGAATATACAGCTATTTTTGATACTGAAGTTGGCTCATTTTCTATTTATCTTTATGATGACCAGGTTCCATACACCGTTGAAAATTTTATCAACTTAGCACAATCTGGCTATTATGATAAAACAACATTTCATAGGGTATTACCAAACTTTATGGCTCAAGGAGGAGATCCTTCAGGTACAGGAGCTGGAAATCCGGGTTATAGATTTGAAGATGAATTCCACGTTGACCTAAGACATAATACTGAAGGCATTCTATCTATGGCTAACTCTGGTGTAAATACAAATGGAAGTCAATTTTTTATAACCTTCGCGCCACAACCATTTTTGGATGCTTTTGATGAAAATGACATGCCTAAAAATTGTCAAAGCATGCAGGTATCTTGTCATGCAGTTTTTGGAAAAGTATCAGAAGGAATGGATGTGGTTAAGAATATTAGACTTAGAGATCCAATGAGAGATACTACTCCAGGAACCGTAATTAATTCAATAAAAATTGAAATCAAATAGATTACACGTCAATATAAGGGATATTTTTCCTAAATCTTACTTGTTTACCTGAAGAACCTATCCAAGGTCCATTTGTTATCTCGATTTTACCATTAGCTGGGATGGAGTTTATTCTAATACTTGGGTCTCCTTCAATGGGCTGAATATTAATGTATACCTCATCACCAACAAATTCAAAATATCCACCAGAATAAGGCAATTGACTAATTGAAATAAAATCTATTCTTTTCGGATACAGAAATTTTGAGATTGGATTTCTTTTTATTGTTGAAAAATCAACAATAATATTATTCTGAGTATCAGTTAAGTATCCTGTTATTTTAGTTTGTCTTAAGTTATTGAGGATTAAAATCAAAGTAATTGTTATAGCTATAAAAATAGCTATCCAATAATAATATCTAAGCCCAAGGATGTATAAGTATTTAGTATTTACATTTATTTGAATTTTTTTTATGGAGCTTTTATACTCTTTTTCTAAATAATTTGTATCTATATTTAGGTCAAAAATTACTTCTCCCTTAATTTTTTCTTCGGATTCAAGAAATAAATTAAAAATATAAGATTTATCCGTATCTTTCAGATTAACTTTTTCAATTCTGAAAGAAAAATTATCGTTTGGAATTATAATACTTTGAATTTCATCTAGACTAACTAAATAAGGATAGGAATTAACCCTTGTTTCAAATGTTATGACATTAAATTCGTCCTTAGTTCTACCCTTCAAATCCGAGATTTTAGTAATTTCAATTTCTGGAAAATATTCAATCTTAATTTGATCATTATGAACTACTGGGGTCGATACATTTTTCCATTGTAAAGTATATTCAAGGTCTAATATTGATTGTTCCAAAAAAGGAGAAAGTTCAACAGTATAAATTCCATCAAATGCTTCCTTATCCATCTTTTGGCCTAAATCATTCATTATTTGTATAGTTTCTGATCCATTATTATCACGAACCCTTAATTGCATTTCAGCATTTTGAATATTTGATAATTTTCCCTCAATAAAAGCTCCTACTTCAAGAATTACCGGAGAACCAGATGAAAAAACTTTCTCCCCTTGAGTGGCTAAACTCAGAGGGTTATACGTATCTGTTATTATTTCAAATCTCCCAGAATTACCATTTGTAATAATAGTCCATGTTCCTGATTCTGGTTCTAAAATATCCAAAAATAATATTTTTGAAAGATGCCAATAATCATAATCAATTTTTGGCTTTATTTCTAAGCCATTTGGATTAATTACGGATACTTCAGTAGTATTATCTTGTCTATAAAAACCAACTTTAATTCTATTTACTGTTGGGGGTATATTAATAAAATTTGAGAGTGGCTTAGGTGTAAGGTTAGTTTGCAAAATAGAAATTGGATTATCCATAAATAATTTTAGGAATTCTACCATTGCAGAACTGGACCCGAAATCAACATATGAACCACCAGTATTTGCAGAAAGTTCAATAAATAAATTTCTTTCATCTGCAGTTGCTGATTGTAGAGACATTACATTGAATTTTATTCCTGATGATAGATATAAATCTGAGAGATTACTTAATTTTACTCGTGAATATTCCTCAGATTTATTGATTCTCAAATTAGAAATAATGAATAGTTCGGAATCAGTTGTGTCTAAATTTTCAGCTATTTTTGTAAAAGCTTCAGAGATTATCAGATAGTGATTTGAGAATAAATCATATGATTCTTTACTGTTAGAATTAAAAAATTCAGAAAGTATAGATTCATGATTATCTAGAGTTATTATTTGAGGATCATAACTCTTTGATCCATATGGTTGGAAAACAACCTCTACATTTAAGTTTTTAGAGTAGTACTTTAATATTTGATTTATAATATCTTTAGAAGTCTCAAGCTCTTCTTGATCCTTATAATTCATATCAAAAGCTAAAAAAACTGTTTTTTCTTTTGAATTTTCATCAGCATTAATTATTGTTGAGTCCTCAAAAATTAAATTACAAATAAACACAATAAGTAATAATTTAAAAAATACTTTAGAAAATGCATTAAAGTTACTTATAATTTTTGGTTTGATATGGTTCATTATTAAATAATAAACTTTTTCTCAAGATAAATCCCTAATGAATTTATCCAAGATATTAATAAAATGAAAATCGTTGAATTAAAAACAACATTATTTGAATTTGAGCTAGATAGAGTAATGGGAGATGCAAATTCCCCTAGAGGAAGAACTAGATCCGCCTCTTGCTTAGTTGAATTAATTACTGACGAAGGATTAATTGGAATTTCAATTGGAGGAGGGAACTCTGTACCTCAGATGCAATCTCTTTTTGAAGGAATAATTAAAGGATCTGACCCTAAATCTGTTTATGGGATATGGAAAAAAATGGTTGATAGATTTTTCAAAGGAGGGCACGATGGTATAGCCAATGATGCTATTTCAACTTTGGATGTTGCAATGTGGGATCTCAGATCAAAGATAAATGATGAACCTCTATGGAAAACTCTCGGTGGGAGTAAAAAACAAATCAATGCATATGCCTCAGATATTGCTCTACCTCTCAGTGATGAAAAACTTGGTAACTGGTACAAAAAAATGGCTAAAAATTATGGATTTAAATCAGCAAAACTTAAGGTTGGGCTTGATCAAGATTCTGATTTAAGAAGATTAGAAATAATGAAAAATGCATTAACGCTTAATACTAATGATCCAATTCTTTATGTAGATTCTAACGAATATTGGTCTCCTAAACAAACCATCAGAAAAGTTTCAGAAATGGAAGAAAGATTTACTCTAGGCTGGATAGAAGAACCAGCTAGAAGATGGGATTTTTTAGGATTAAAAAAAGTATCTGATGCACTGAAAACACCAGTTTGTGCTGGCGAAAACCTTGATACATTAGGAGATTTTTTACCTTATTTTCATCATAGATCTGCCGATGTTATTCAAGTAAGCCATGGAATGACCGGAATTACTGGTGCACTTCAAATTGCGGATACCGCTTATGGATTAGAGTTGCCTATAACTTTAGGAGGTTCTGCCGGAATACTCCATGCTCATATAGCAAGTGCGATTCCAAACTGCATAACAATAGAAGTTCCTCATCCTGAACCTGAGTCAGCGGTTTATAAATGGGATGTAAAAATTAAAGATGGGTTTGCTGTATTAGGAGATAAGCCTGGTCACGGAATAACGATAAATTACGAAGAATTGAATAAATCTATAGTCAATAAAATTTCTGTAAGGTCAGGACCTAGTCCTTATGGTAGAAGAGTTGGAGCAGGATTATTTGAGGTTCCTCCAACAAAGGATGAAATTAAAGAGGCAAATTCAAAATGAAAATAACTGACTATAAATTAGAGACATATCTTGAACTAATGGATAGACCATTGGGAGATGCTAACGGGCCTGAAGGAGATGATTTGATAGTTTCAAGTATTTTGATACTAAATACTGATCAAGGAATAAGCGGTATCGCTCCTTTAGGAAATAGCCAAGTTGATAATTTATTTAATATTATTGAAGGTAAAGATCCTAGAGAAACTTTCACACATTGGCAAAATATGATTCGTTATGCTTTCAAGGGTGGAGATGAAGGAGAAGTGCATGGTGCAATATCAGCTATTGATATTGCATTATGGGATATTAAATCAAAGGTAAATGATCAACCTTTATGGAAGACTCTTGGAAGTGATGATCCTAAATGTAAAGTATATGCCTCTGATATAGGATATTGTTTGACAGATGAGGATTTATACAAATTTTTTAAAGAGATGTCAGATAAAGGAGTTGACTCTGGAAAAGTTAAGATAGGTTTATCATATGAGGATGACCTAAGAAGAGTAGGTATAGTTCATGATGCATTAGCTGAAAATTGTAAAAGACCCAGAATAATGGTTGATTCAAACGAATATTGGTCAGTAAAGCAAGCTGTACAAACTATTAGCAAATTGGAAGAAAAATTTGATATTTTCTGGGCGGAAGAGCCCGCAAGGAGATGGGATTATAAGGGACTAAAAATGGTTTCAGAAAATATTAAGGCTGCTGTAGCAAGTGGAGAAAATCTTAATAATGTTGGGGATTTTTATCCTCTCATAGATAATCAAGCTGTAGATATTTTGAATGTTAGTTCATATCAATCAGGAATAACAGGATTAAGACAAATTGGAAATTTTGCATATGCATATGAACTCCCAGTAACAACAATGAATTGTATAGGTAACTATAATGCACAGATTGCTACTAGTATTCCAAACCACATTATGATGGAAGTTGTTGATCCTGGAAGAGAA
>PBHA01000001.1 GCA_002719425.1 Chloroflexota bacterium | reverse complement strand
GCAAGACCAGTTATTATTTGTGCTATTACTACTAAATCCATAGAAAAATTTTATCAGAAAACCACTTTTAAGGATAAGGTCATAGGTTCGAGTCCTATACGGGGTACCAGTACTGATTCAAAAATTATTCAAACATTTTCATCAATCATCTAAATCACTTCGAACGAGCTCGCTTTTTTGACCTTTTTCTCCAACTTCAGATTCTATTTCTTTGATAAATCTGTCACATAATTTTACAAATCTTTCTGGCAATTCATTTCTAATCATGCTTTCTCTATAAAATTTACGTGTACCTGGAAAAACAGCAAACCAATTTTTTAAATTCTTTTCAGCATCAATTTCAAGTAAATCTGAATACATTGTTTGTAAATTATGCAAATGAAGTTGATGTGTAAATGCAGAATAAAATTGGACTCTTTCTAATTGGTTTGTTAGTGAATCAAAATCATGCAAACCTCTATATGTGATTTCTTGCCATTCTGGATTTGCACCCATTGCACTACCTCTTGAAGATGCTATTTCTCTAATAGATACAATCAAGTTACGCTCTGCATCTCTATGCTGCAAAGAGAGTTGTTCATTTTGTTTTCTTAGTTGAAACACAAGAACCGTAGCAACAGTTAGGGTTGCGATTCCTGTGATTATTTGTGCAATTACCACTAAATCCATAGAAAAGATTTTATCAGAAAACCTCTTTTAAGGATAAGGTCATAGGTTCGAGTCCTATACAGGGTAGTTCTAGGGTTAATTTAATCTTTAATTTGTCTAAAAATATTAGATTTTGAAAAAAATAAGATACTTACTGATGACAAGGCGATTATAATAGTTGGAATAAACAAAAATCCAAATATAAATCATGAAATATAATATTACAAAAATAAGAAGTGAATTAGGTCCTAATGGCGTTCTTAGAGCTGCTATAAATATGTCGAACATTCTTCTTGTTACAGACAAGATGTCAGATGGTACTCCTATTGGTGTATCACCTGATATGGCACAAGAATTAGCTAGAAACCTAAATCTAAAACTTGAACTGATTCCATATTCTAGTCCCGGAGAAATTGCAGATGATGCAGACAAAAACAAATGGGATATATGCAATATTGGCGCAGAGCCACAAAGAGCTGAAAAAATATACTTCAGTTCTGCATATGCCGAGATTCAGGCGACATATTTAGTAAAATCAAATTCAACAATATCTAATATAGAAGATGTAGATATGGATGGGAAAACAATTTCGGTTGCAGACAGATCAGCATACTGTTTATGGCTAGAAAGAAATATTAAAAATGCAAAATTATTAAAAGTAGACGGGGTAGAAAATTCAGTCGACAATTTTATTAATAAAAACTTAGATGCACTGGCAGGATTGCGACCACAATTAATGGAAACAGTTAAGAAACTAAATGATTCTAAATTATTAGAAGGGTACTTTATGTCAGTTCAACAAGCTATAGGAACTTCAAAAGAAAATACAGAAGCATCAAAATATATAGCAGATTTTGTAGAGAAAATGAAAGAAAGTGGCTTTGTGAAAAAACTTATATTGAAACATAAAGTGGATGGGAAATTATCTGTTGCAAAATTAGCTTAGCAGGAATGTTTNATTGTAGGTTTCAAANCTCTATGCCNCATCATCTTTTGAATTAATACAGGNTACCAACTAATCTCCTATTTTTTCTCCTGAAAGGTCTTCATAAACTAAATCAGCTATTTTACCCAATCCAGGTTTACCAAAATTTCCATCCGTGAAAAATAATCTCCCAATTTCTTTGTAATAATCTAAAATTGCCTTATGAGTAAATAAAGCATTAAACGCAAATTTATAATATTCTGGATTCCCACCTACTCTTTCGAGCCTCCATTCAGTAGTAGTCATTGTAGCCATACCTCTAAAATATATAGCTAGAGTCTGAGTTTCAAATTCGCTTAAGTCTTTTAGCCCAGAATTTAATCTTTTTTCAAAATCAGGATTCAATTTATCCATAAACCATCTNCGCATCGCATTTCTTTCAGATATAACTTGAACTGAAAAATCATTATCTGCATCTTTATGAGCTATATCTAAAGTCTTTTTTTGAATGGTCATTTGCCAAATCAAAATACTAGCAACAACTAATGTTGCTAAACCGGTNACTAATTGAGCAATTACTACTAAATCCATAGAAAAATTCTATCAGAAAAGCACTATTAAGGATTTATAATAATTAAGTATCTTGTAAAGGAAAATAATGACTGAATTTAAAAATGTAACAGTTCAAAAAAAAGCTAATATTTACTTTGATGGGAATGTGATTAGTACATCAGTATCTTTTGCAGATGGTTCAAAGAAAACTTTAGGAGTAATGCAAAAAGGTGAATATGAGTTTAGTACAGATCAAAAAGAAATAATGGAAATCATGACTGGAAAACTTGAAGTNTTATTNCCTAATAATTCTGAATGGATNAATATAAAATCTGGAGAATCATTTGAAGTCCCANAAAANAGTTCTTTTAAGTTAAAAATTCATGAGATAACAAATTATTGCTGTGATTACATAGACTAATTTATGAAAAAAAATATTCTTANTAAGTACTNNCTNATAATTTTTNCAATCATAATCTTTGGATGTCAANGTGAAGAAATAAAGNCNCCTGTAATAACTANNGAATTTAANACNAATNTAGATAANNTANTAAGAGATTATAAAACCTACGAAGTTTCTAATGAAGNTGATTATAATCTCAAAAGGATAGANCTTGATAGAACATTTGATAATCCTTGGGCCATTGAATTTATAAATGACNANGAATTAATAATCACTGAAAAAAATGGCAATCTNANTTATGTAGACTTGANTACAAACTCAACTAAATTTATTGAGAACAATATACCTTCATTGCAGGTTGGACAGGGTGGATTATTAGACGTCTTATTATATAAAAATTTTTTATATGTATCATTTAGCATAAAAAATGAAAACGATAATTTCACCACTGCAATAGGCAGAGGCAAGCTTTCAGAGGATTATAGTAAATTATTAGATTTTGAAATTTTATTTGAAGCACTCCCCTATTACAAAGAAACTGTTCACTTTGGTTCAAGAATAATAATTCATGAAAATTACTTGTATGCATCTATTGGAGAAAGGGGTAAAGGAAATGTTGCTCAAGAATTGGANTCTCATGCAGGTACTATTATTCGAATAAACCTAGATGGCTCTGTTCCTNAAAATCCTTACAAAGGTCAAACAGAATTAGAAGAAATATATATGATAGGAGTTAGAAATCCTCAAGGTATGGCAATAGCAAAAGATGGAAATTTATATATAAGCAACCATGGAGCTAAAGGAGGAGATTTTATTGGCAAAATTGAATCAGGTGGTAATTATGGTTGGAATAATATAGGCTGGGGTGGGAAAAATTATATTGGGACCAGTATTGGATCTGGAGAAAAATTTTCTGAAGAATATAATTTGCCTATTCTATCTTGGGTTCCGTCAATAGCTCCTAGTGATTTAATTTTTTATGAAGGTAAAGAATTTTCAGACTGGGAAAATGATATTCTCGTTACATCTCTTAAATATAAATTACTAATAAAACTTACTTTAGAAAACGGAAAAATTTCTAATGAAGAAATAATATTCAAGAATAAGATAGGAAGATTAAGGGATATCGATATAAATTCAGCAGGTGAAATATTTATAATTACGGACGAAAAAGATTCTAATATTTGGAAATTAAATTCAAATTAAAAATTAATTTATAATAATAAATATTTCCCAAAAACATACTATTATTTTTTATTTTATAAAAATATGACTAACTCATAGGGGTACCATTTTTTTTTTCAATCAAATAAGCTTTAATCAAAATAAATAGATATGGAGTTTAAATTATGAGCACAAAAACTTTAGGTTGGCTGTTAACAATTTTTCCTATTTTAGGTCTTCTTTCTTGGGCCACTGCAGGTTTACCAACATCTCCNGCAGGTGAATTTGAAGGAGGATACGCGGCATTTGCTACAGAGATTGGGGGAAATCCAGATAGAATACACGTTAATATGGGCCTAGCTGCAATTGCCTATGCAGTATTAATGGCATCTTTTATTAGCCTTAGAGGAAAAGTAGCCGAAAATAGTAATTCAGTATTTACTGCTTTGGCAGGAGTTCTTATAGTTATAGGTTATGCCGGAACTATAGCAGAAAATGGAGCTTATTCAGCAGCTGCAAGTTTATCAAGCGAAGGATTAGTACCTGAGGCAGTTTCTATGCTTACACTAGCAACTACTGCAGGCGGATTTGGAACAGCTATTCTTGCATTAGGTATTGGTCTCTTAGGTTATAGTATGTTCAAAAGTAAAACTATTCATGTGATTAGCTCATCTGCGTTCATGCTTGTTGGTGTTTTTGGAGTTATTGGAAGTATTTTATTTTATGATCAGGGATTGATTGCTGCTTATTACTTCTCTCTCACAATCACTACTATAGCGACTGGAATAGAGCTTATAAGAACAGGTAAATAATACAAAGAAATTTCTTGGGTTAATGGCTTAATAGTATTAACCCATGAAATTAAGATCATTAAATTAAGGGAAAAAGATGCAAAAGAAAGTATCTGATGAAATTTTAGATAGATTCCGTAAGGTTACATCAGCAACAGTTTATAGTGCCGTTTGGAGACTGTCACCACCTAGTGGACAAGAGTGGTTTGCATCTGCAAATTATCAGTTGTGCCTTATGCGCGGTATAAAAGCTTTTACACCTGGTAAAAAATTAGTNGGTAGAGCTCAAACTCTTCGTTTTCTTCCNGCACGTCCTGATCTACTCAAAGAGACTCGTAGAGGTGGAGATTCTCCAGAATATAGAGCTATGGCTAAGTGTGGACCAAATGATGTACTAGTTGTGGAGGCAAATACTTTTGATGAGTACTCTTGCACTATGGGTAATATGAAAACTCGTCAACTATGGCATAACAATGCTCAAGGATTAATAACTGAGGGTGCAATTCGTGATTTAGATATGATTTCTAATGATTATGGATTGGCAGTTTTTGCAAATAATAGATCCCCTGCTGGAAATTTGCCGTTTTTAGAATCATTCGAAGAAGGAAAGTATATAAATGTAGGTGGTGTTCTGGTAATGCCTGGAGATGTGATCATTGCTGATGACGATGGTGTTGTTGTTGTACCATCGGATCGTGCAGAGGAAGTGATTGATTGGATAGAGGAACAGGAAGAGGCAGAGGAGTTCGTTATTAGTTTGATAGATTCAGAGCGAGTTCCTCCAGGAACTTATTACCCTATTTCTGAGGAGACTAAAGAGCTCTTCCGTAGATCAAAAAAAGAAGATAAGTAAAATTATTTCTATTCCAAGGATTTGTAGCACATTCCTAGAATAGATTATAAAAGGAAAAATAAAATGAATTTTTTATCAAATATACGTAATGCATTTATTGCAAACTTAATAATAGTTATATTTCATATTTATATAGCTTTTGCAGTAGAGGGAATAGATTTTCTATTAATAGTTTTACCAGTAGGATTATTGATCACTGGTGCATATTACTTTAGAGGAAAAATTGGAGCAGCCTTACTTACAATCCCAACTATTGGTTACTTACTGATAGTTCCTGATTTATTTGAAGCTATAACTAATGAAGGTGGAGATTCTGAAATAGGTTGGGGAGTTTATATTCTAGTCCCATTTTGGTTATTCACAATTATCCTGAATATTATTACTGTATTTTCAGAAACAAAAAAAAGTAGTAAATCCAGCTAAAATTTCAGTTATTCAGTTTGTTAATGCTAGAATAATTTTATTATGAAAAAATTTAGAATAAATCAAAATTGTTGCTGTATGTGTAGAAACATGAGGTTTCTATAGTATTTTTTGATTTATTNTAAATTATTATGAAACCCCTAAACAAAAGGGGTTTTTTTTATTAAGGATTAAAGATGAATAAAGTAAGTGATTTTTTTACATTCCCAGAGCTAATTAATGAAGTGTCTGCTAGATTGGTAGCATCAGGTGTTTTAATTTTGTCAGTAAGTTGTCTATTGTTTATGATAAACCAAAGTGATATAACTTATATATTTTTGGTAATGCTAATTTATGGATTTCTTGCTAGGGTTTCTTCAGGGCCAAAAATTAGTCCACTTGCTCTTTTAGTTACTAAAGTTATAGTTCCTAAATTAAGCTTCAGAGAAAAAATAGTACCTGGGCCACCTAAAAGATTTGCACAAGGTGTTGGATTAATATTTTCTTTACTAATTGCCGGGTTCCTTACTTTAGGATTAAGTTATATATCTATAGCTTTATTATCTATCCTTATCACTTTTGCTTCGTTAGAAGCTTTCTTTGGATTTTGTGCAGGATGCAAGGTATTTAAGGTCTTAATGAAGGTAGGAATCATACCTGAAGATGTATGTGAAAAATGTGCGAATTTTAATATCTAGTTTGATTGAATATCACTTCTAGTCAATTCAGTTATTTGACCATCAATTCCAACCTCATTTTCAATTTCAATTATAAATCTATCGCATAACTTTACAAAATCTTCTGGTAATTGGTGGCGAATCATACTTTCTCTGTACATTTTTCTCATACCTGGGAACAAGCCTAATTGATTTTTCAGATAAGTTTCTGCATCCAGATTCGTTAATTTTGAATAGAGAACACTTATATTATTTAAATGCATTTCTGCTGAAAATTGTCTGTAATATCTAGTTCTTTCTTCTTGGTTTTTTAATTCATCAAAATTATGATTACCTCGATATTGTATTTCAGATAACTCTTTATCTGATGCAAGCATAGAAACTAAGTTTAATCTTTGAGCATTTATTGACAGAATTAAATCTCTTTCAGCATCTTTGTGTTGTTGTCTAAGTTGATAAAGTAAAACCAAAGCTACAATTAGCGTTGCAAGTCCAGTAATAATTTGAGCTATTATGACTAAGTCCATGTATATATTTTTTTATTGTCGAATTTAATATTTTAAAATAAAATTAATAAAGAAAATTAGTTTTATTTAAATGAATAAGATATGTTTAAATTTTTCATTGGTCAAGAAACTTATCATCAATAATAAATTAAGAAAAGAATGAAAATTTTTCTACTAGGTGGATCAAGAGGGCTTGGAAAACAAATACTATTTCAGTTATTGAATAATAATTTTGAAGTAGGATGTTTAGTAAGAAACCCCGATAAAATACAAATAAATCACAAAAATCTGAATCTTTACAAAGGGGATTCTACAAAAATAAATGATCTTAGATCAACATTAAAGGATAGTGACTATATTATCAACTCTTTGAATGTAATGCGCAAAAATATTTTCCCTTGGTCAAAGCTTACAAATTCTAAAACTACAATTTCTGATTCAATAAAAAACTTAATTGAAATAACAAATGATCTCAACATCAAACACCTTATTTCAGTATCAGCATGGGGGGTAGGAAGTACAATAAACGAGATTCCTGTTTGGTTTAAGTACTTAATAAAATTTTCAAATATAAGATATCCGTATGAAGATCACAACAAACAAGAAGAAATGATAAAAAATTCGAAACTTAATTGGACTATTTTAAGNCCAGCAGCTTTAATAAATTTTTTTGATCATAATGTTCTAGAAACTTTCGATAATAATCCCAAACCAAATACCATAATAAGTAGAAAATCTTTATCAAAATATATTGTTAATATTCTAGGTAATAAAGATTATTTTAATAAAATAATCACNGTTTCAAAAAAATAAATACTTATTTTATTCATAAATGAATTCTTCTCCATCTAAATCTATTTTTGGAATAACTTCTCTTTCATACCAATAATTCTGGTTGTGAACCCATTCAGGCTTATCTCCACTTTTAGGAAGATTAGGCAAAGCTCTAGATAAATAACCAGGGTTAAATTCTTCTTCTGTTATCCATGGAAGTAATTTCATATCTTTATCTTGATTTCTNAGACTAACAGAAACTTTCTTAAAATTTTTATTTTCCATATGAGAAAGCATTCTAGTAAGAAAATCAGCAAGNAGTTCAGCTCTAAGTGTCCATGCTCCTCTAAAGTATCCAAAGACCCATAATAAATTTGGGACTGATGTAAACATCATCCCTCTATAAGTTACAGTGTCATTAAGGATCAATTTTTTTCCATCAATTTTGAATTTTATATCCCCAAGAATATTCATATTAAAACCTGTTGCTGTTGCCACTAAATCTGCATTTAATTCGGATCCAGATTTTAACAGAATTCCTTTCTTTGTAAATCTATTAATTTCATCAGTTACAACAGAGACTTCACCTCGGGCGATACACTTAAATAGTTCACCATTTGAAGTTAAGGCAATCCTTTGTTGCCATGGCCTATAGCTTGGAGTGAAATGTTTTTCAACATCATACTCTGGCCCTAATATTTTCTTTACATCAGAAATAAGCTCTTCTTTGACAATTTCGGGTTCATCAATGCATCTNCTAATAAAAATTTCTTGATTCAAAATTATTTGTTGACGTACTATACTGTATATCCATCTTTCATCAGAACTAAATTTTTTCAACCGATCGACAAGTTCTTCAGTTCCTACTGTCGATGTTCTATAAAAAGTAGGAGTTCTTTGAAGCATTGTTACATGACCAGCTTTTTTTGCCATAGCTGGAATTGTTGTTGCTGAAGTTGCACCTGATCCTATAACTATAATTTTTTTATTAGAATAATCTAAATCTTTTGGCCATTCTTCGGTGTGAATTATTTTTCCNTCAAATTTTTCCATATCATTCCAATTTGGAGTAAATCCTTGATTATGCCTATAATAACCCTGACACATCATTAAAAATTTACATGAAAAATATAATTCTTCATCAGTATCAGATTTATAGACTATTAATTCCCACAATTTAGATTTTGATGACCATTCTGCACTTATAATTTTATGATGATATCTTATATTTTCATCAATCTTATTCTCTTCAATTGTTTCTCCAAGATAACTTAATATTTCATCTGCNGTAGCAATCACATCCTTAGTCCATGGCTTGAATTTAAATCCAAAAGTATATAAGTCACTATCTGATCTAATTCCAGGATATTTATGTGTATACCATGTTCCNCCAAAAGTATCTAAAGCTTCTANAATAACATAGTTAGAATCTGGTCTATCTTTACCTAATTGGTAAGCAGCGGCTATACCAGCTATCCCCGCCCCAACAATAATAACTTCAAGATTTTCTATTTTGTTATTAGTTCTTAATTTCAATTGATAATGGTTAGTTTTTTTAGTAATTATACAATTCTGAAAAAAATATACAGAATGGAAATTACTTTAATTTAATTCAATTTATAATTCTATATATAAATATATTAAGACTATGAACGGAGCAAGCATGTATAGTATTCGAAGAGTTTACAAAACTAAACCAGGAAAAGCTAGAGAAGCGGCACTATTGTTAAGAGAAATTGCAGACATATATACTGAAGCAGGTCAAAGAGAAAAAAGCTTGATTTACTACAATGGAGGAACACTTCCTGGNCCCAAAGAAGATCTGAACAAAATTTATATGCATTGGTCCACAGAAATTATTGATTCACCCTACAGATCCGATAATAAATTTCCTAGTATGGGAGGAAGATATGATAAATTTAAGGAACTATTAGATGACTCAGATGGACCAAACTCCTGGGTTGAATTTTGGGAAGAAATCAAATAAATTTTATTTCAAATAAAAGATAAATGAGTATGAAGCATCTGAACTACTTCCCTGTTGGACTCTCAATGTATATTTACCAGGCCCAAGTTCAATCTTTTCTCTTTGATTGTAACCATAATAGGAACTTTTTTCATAATAGAGAACATCCATACCAATTTTGTTAAGTTCTGTTCCTGGTCCAAAATGTCCATAAGAAATCATTAGGTTGATGTCATCATTTGCAGTATATTTATCGTTATTTTGAATAGCAAAGAAAGCAACTTTATCATCGCCAGTGAAAGTATCTAAAATCATAGATTTGACTATTTCTCCTTCAGGCACAGAAAAATTAACATAATCTCTATCAACTCCACCAAATTTATCAGAAATTATCAATTTTTTATCATTAAATACTTCGATTGAAGGATTTAATGGATCATCTGAATAATCTTGAGATATTGGCTCAGGAGTACTCGTTGGTTCAGGAGTAATCGCTGGTTCAGGAGTACTCGTTGGTTCAGGAGTAATCGCTGGTTCAGGAGTACTCGTTGGTTCAGGAGTACTCGTTGGTTCAGGAGTACTCGTTGGTTCAGGAATACTAGTTAGTTCAGGAGTACTCGTTGGTTTTTCATTAATAAAATCAGGAGANAAACAGGCCATTTTTGTGCAAGCAAGATTACCATTTATGCATCTACACTTGTTACAAAAATTACTTCCGTTATCATTACCTGACCAGCCTTCATCAACTATCTCACCTTCTGAAAGTTTACAAGTATTGTTATTTTGAATAATTTCTATGTCATTATTTGTTTGGTTGAGACTAATTTCTTCTTCCATACTTGAACAAGCAAAAAAAGATAATAAAAATAATAAGAAGCAGAAATATTTCATANTTTAATTTTACCTCATAAATNCTAAAAATTTATGAGGTAAATCAATTATAAATTTATAATATTAATCTGCTCCATCTTCTATAAAGGCTCTTTCACCGTGATCACTGATATCTAAACCAGCATCTTCTTCTAATTCATTAGATCTAAGTCCCAATCCAGGTATCAAATCAAGAATTTTTAAGATAACTAAGCTTATCACTAATGAATAAACAAATGTCGCAAAAATCATTATTAGATTTTCAATTAAAAGAGAAGAAGAACCTTCTATCAATCCTTTTGCTCCACCAATTTTTTCTGTAGCAAAAATACCTGTTCCAATAATTCCAACAATTCCACCTAGACCATGTACAGCAAATACATCTAATGCATCATCTAAATTAATTTTATTCTTATAATAAACTGCATAGAAAGTGATAATTCCAGTAACTATCCCAAGAATTAAGGCTGAACCCACACTTATAAAACCCGAAGCAGGAGTGATTGTTGCTAAACCTGCTATAGCACCAGTTGCAGCACCTACTCCGCTAAATTTCCCTCCACCATGAATTGTTCCTAATAAAACCCAAATAATCATTGCCATTGCAGCACAAGTATTAGTAACAAGAAATGCATTAACTGCTTGGCCGTTTGCAGCTANGCCAGAACCCGCGTTAAATCCAAACCAACCAAACCACAACATGGAGGCACCTAAAATTACGAATGGTACATTACTTGGAAGGCCAGGATTTCTCCTTCTTCCAACAAGAGCTGCAGCTGCAATGGCTGCAACTCCTGCATTTATATGAACAACTGCACCACCTGCAAAATCTAATGCTCCCCTCTTAAATAGCCATCCTTCTGATGACCAAACCCAATGAGCAATTGGAGCATAGACAAAGGTTATCCACAAAATCAAGAAAATCAAGTATGTCTTAAATCTAAACCTTTCACAAAAAGCGCCTGTAATAAGAGCAGGAGTAATTATCGCAAACATCATTTGGAATATAGCAAATACTTGAGCGTCAGTTGTATCTATCCCATTCAATGCAAAATTATCAAATGAGCCAAAATAACCATTTCCTCCTTCACCAAAAGCTATTGTATAACCCCATAACACCCAAACAACACTCATTAGTCCCAAAGATATGAATGAGTACATAATCGTTGAAACAATATTTCTATTTCTTACTAAGCCTCCGTAAAAAAATGCTAAGCCAGGTGTCATAAATAAAACCATAGCAGAGGCAACTAGCATCCATGCAATTGAACCAGAATCCATCATCTCTCCTTAAATGAATATATAAGGATAAATTATGTTATAAAAATGTGGATAATTTGTTACATTAATGTTACTAAAATGTTACTTAATTTAAAGCCATTTAGTTAATGAATCGTGATCAATTCTTGTTTTGTTTACTACAGTCGATGGATATCCAATAGAAAGAACTCCTACAATTTTTAATGAAACATCAATTCCTAAAATACTNTTTAAGTTATNTATTTTAGAAATTTTACCAGTAGACCATCCCACACCTAAACCAAGAGTAGTTGCTGTCAATTGCATATTTTGAATAGCGCAACATACAGCACCATAATTTTCTTCAGAAATTTCTGGGTTTTCACTGATTTCAGTAAAAACAAAAATATATAATGGTGTTTTTTCAACTCCTAAAACAATATCTTTTTTTTGATCTTCGTTCAATTTTTTTTGATTATTTTCCTGAAGATTTATCAATCCGTTTGAAATATTATTTTTAATAGGAGATGTTTTAGAAATAACCACAAATCTCCATGGTTCAGTATTTCTATGATTTGGAGCCCAAACAGCAGATTCGATTATAACTTTGATATCTGCATTATCTACTTCTTTTTCTGAAAATTGTTTCGTGTTTCTACGATTTTTTATAATCTCTAATAAATCTTGATGTTTCATGAGTAATAATTTTTTTAAATATTTTTATAAATTATACGTCTATCATGGTGTAAAATTAAAGTATGAATATAAAAAATTTAAAAGTAATTGATATTTTTTTCATAGTTTTAAGTGCAATAATTAAAATTTTAGGTTTGTATGTACTAATTGATGGATGGCTGGTTAAATCTCAAGCAAAATACAGACAATTCAATGAGGCAGTAAATTTTTCCCAACAATCTTATTTTCAAGATGTACAACTAATGGGAACAAATCAAATGATACTTGGAACAATAATAATTATAATTTCACTAATTNTTATTAGTATTTATGTAAAACATTTTAGATCTTAAGATAGATGCCTGATTTTTTTCAAGACAATCTTTTTGGTAATAATTGCTATGGTTGTGGAGCATGGAACTCAAAAGGACTTCAAATAAAATCTTTCTGGGATAAAGATGAAACTGTTTGCATTTTTGATCCTAAACCTCATCACGCCGCTATGCCTCCAGATGTAATGAATGGAGGAACTATATCTACCATAATTGATTGTCATTGTGTATGTTCATCTATAGCAGAAGCGTATAAAAGCGAAGGAAGGAAAATAGGAGAAGGTGAGCCGATTTGGTACGCAACAGGCTACCTCAAAATAGATTTCAAAAAACCAACAAGGATTGATGGAAAAGTAACTGTGAGAGCTAAAGTTTCTGAAAAGAAAAATAACAAAACTTTGTTTATCGCTAAATTTTTTGATAAAAACAATGAAGTCACATGCGTAGGTGAAGTCCTTTCGGTTAGAGTATCAAAAAAATGGACTCATCCCAAAGGTTTATTTCAACATTAGAATTACTATGGAAAACGAACTAGAAATGATACAAACTTTATCCGAATACCAAAATTTTGGATTAGTTCCATTTCCATGTTCTCCATTTTCAACAAAAATTCATGATTCTATTGATGGAAGAATGCTATTCCATAAAGCCTCACAAGGAATTCAAATGAAAGAAAATGAAATTATTGAATGGTTCGGAGAAAAAAAACTTGATAATTGTGGACTTATCGCTGGGGAAAAGGGCAATCTATCAGTTTTAGAGTTTGATAATCAAGAAATATTATCAAATTTATATAAAACAATAAAAAATAATGAAAATATTTCTAACTTAATATTTGGGAATTTTTTAGAAAATTTAAATCATTCTACAACTATGGTGCTTACACCGGAAAAGAAATTACAATTTTGGTTCAATTACTCAAAAAATCTTCCAACAATTGAAAATAATTATAATAAGATTGATCTTCTAAAAGGAATTAGAATATACTCAGATGGGTATATTGTTGCCCCCCCTTCTTTCGTTAGAGAAAAAAATAATTTCGGACAATATGAGTTGCTTGTTGGAAGAAAGCCTTCATTATTTCCTAAAGAAATAGACTTTTTTCAGAAAATTTTATCTAAATAGCTTAAGTTTATTTATGGGCCAGATTCTTACAGCTAATTGACCATCAATATTTTCTATAGGAACACATCCAAATGATCTTGAATCATTTGATAGATTTCGGTTATCACCTAGAACAAAAACACAATTTTCATCAACTATTACAGGAAAATCAGANTTAGNATTAGTTATTCCAACTCCTTGATCTTGAANTTTCCCATCAATAAAAACAGTTCTGTTTCTGATATCAATTTCCTGATTAGGAAGTCCTATAATTCGTTTAATAAGCTCTGTTTCAGAGTTACTTTTCTTAAATGCAATAATAGAATTTTTTTTTGGAAAATTAATTATTATTTTTTTATCAATTATCGGTAAGTTAATATAGTTTAGTCTAAATATTAAGACTTTATCTCCATCCTCTAAAGTGGGTTGCATAGACCTACCATTAACTTCATAAGGAGAAAATAATAAAGAAATAACAACAAGTGTCATAGAGGACAGAATAATAGTTTTTGAGATATTTGTTAAATTTTGAATCATTTAAATATCTTATATTGTTTAGATGAATAATTTATATTAGATAAAAATACAAAACAGAAAGTTATCATGAAAAAAATACTTATAACTGGGGGATCAGGATTAGTAGGTAAAATCATATCCAATTATTTATCAAAGAAATATAAAATCAGAATTCTTGATCAGAAAAATGGTTCGAATGAAACTATAATTGGCGATATAAGTAATCTTGAATCAATAAAAAAAGCTTTTAAAGAAATTGATACGGTCATTCATCTAGCGGGAGACAGAAGAGTTCATGGAAATTGGGATTCAATTTTAAATAACAATATTGTTGGTATATATAACATTTACGAAGCAGCAAAAGAAAATAATATAAAAAGAATTATTTTTGCAAGTTCTCAGCACGCAACAGGAGGCAACTATGATCAAATACCTTATACTTTTATTGATAAAGGGGAGTACAACAAAGTNCCTTCGAATTATCATCCCTTAGATGAAAAGACTAGAATAAGACCAGACAGCTATTACGGAGCATCAAAAGCTTTTGGTGAAGCATTGGGGAGTTATTATTCAGATTATTTTGGAATCTCTACAATAAATCTTAGAATAGGTTGGGTGATATCTGATGATGATCCCACTTTTTCGCCAACAGCATTAAATCTGTGGTTAAGTCACAGAGATTTATGTCAAATAGTCGAAAAAAGTATAGAAGCATCAGAAAAAATAAAATATGAAACATTTTATGCAACATCAGATAATTTTTGGAAGATTTGGTCAATAGAAAAAGCAAAAGAAATGCTAAGATATTCTCCTCAAGACTCAGCTCCTAAAAATTTTTCACTCAGAGAAATTAGAGATGCAGACAAGTAGATGGTAATTTATATTCAAATAAATCTTTTAATGAAATATAATCTTCTTTAAGAAAAAATTATGATGAGGAAAAAATGGTATTATCTGACAAGGATATTAAAGAGGCAATAAAATCTGGGCTGATTGGAATTGATCCTTATTTTGAAAAAGATGTTCAACCTGCAAGTGTCGACCTTCATTTAGACGAGACATTACTAATTTTCAATAACTCTAATGCACCATATATTGACCTCAAAAAAGAGCTACCTGACCTTAATACAAAGGTACAAATTCAGGGAGATGAACCTTTCATACTACATCCTGGAGAATTTGTACTTGGTTCAACATTAGAAAAAATTACTATCCCTAACTCAATGGTTGCAAGAATAGAAGGTAAAAGTTCTTTNGGNAGATTAGGTTTGCTTATCCATTCAACAGCAGGATTTGTTGATCCTGGATTCGATGGAAATCTAACTTTAGAACTTGCAAATGTCTCAAGACTCCCAATAACGCTATATTACGGAATGAGAATAGGACAAATATCTTTTCAAAAAATGAATTCTGCTGCAGAAAAACCATATGGATCTCCTGAGCTTTCTAGCAGGTATCAAGGCCAAGTGAATCCTACTGAGAGTAGGGTTTTTAAGGATTTTGAGAATCAAATTTCAAAAAAAAATTAGATGGATGAAATTAAGTTTCAAGAAAGAGTTATATATCTAGCTAAAAAATCTCAAGGTATGGTTTCTCCTAGACCCGCTGTTGGAGCAGTAATAGTAAAAGATGGGAGAATAATATCTGAAGGATTTACTAAACCTAGACCTGCCCTTCATGCAGAAGCAGATGCTATCAATAAAGCTAAAGAAGACATAAAAGGATCTACTCTTTATTGCACACTAGAACCTCATAATTTTACTACTTATGACACACCATGTACTGAAAAAATAATAAGCTCAGGAATAAGAAAGGTTTCTTGTCCTAAAATAGACATCAACCCAAAAGTTAATGGACAAGGATTCAAATATTTGAGAAATAATGGAATTATCATAGACAATGATTGGGCTGATGAACTTGCAATAGAAGTTGATAAGCTATACGAAGGATATGAATTTAATCAAAGGTATAACCGTCCAAGAGTATCAGCTAAATTTGCTATGACTCTTGATGGTAAAATTTCAACAAAAAATGGTGAATCTAAATGGATAACTTCTGATAAATCCAGAAGTAAAGTTCATGAAATAAGAGACTCATCTGATGCAATTATTTCGGGGATAAACACAATCATAAAAGATGATGCTATGTTGACGGCTAGAAAAGANAAAANACCTACAGGNAAGCCAAAATATAGAGTTATACTTGATAATAATTCCAAGCTAGACGAATCGTATAAGATTTTTAAAGATGAAAGTGCTGGAGAAGTAATATGGTTTACATCCAAGAATTCTTCACCAAGAAANATCCCAAAACATGTAAGTCATCAAAACTCAAAATTTGATAATATTGACCCCAAAGAAGTAATAGATCATCTTTCAGAAAAAGGTTGTTTAGATATCCTTATAGAGTCTGGTGGTACTTTGCTTGGATCGTTTTTTGATCAAAAACTTGTAGATAAAGTATTCGCTTTTATAGCGCCTACTATTTTTGGGGGATTATCTGCACCTTCTCCTGTTCAAGGAGAAGGTATTAATAAAATCATAGATAGAATAAACTTAAGAAATATATCTATAGAAACCATTGAAGAAGATATACTTATTACAGGGATAATAAATTAAATATGTTTACTGGAATAGTTGAAGAAGTAGGAAAAGTTAATTCATTTAGTAATTTCGAATTAATTATTGAATGTGAAAAAATTATGGAGGGAATTAAAGTAGGTGACTCTATATCTACTTCTGGAATATGTTTAACTATTACAAACATGGAAGATAACAAAATAAGTTTTGATTTGTCGGAAGAAACCATGAGCAAATCTATTTTTGGGACAAAACAAGAAATAACTCATGTTAACTTAGAAAGATCTGCAACATTAGAAACTCGTATTGGAGGTCATTTAGTAGAAGGACATGTTGAAGATACTGGAGTATGTAAAGAAATTGAAAAATTGAAAGAAAGTACGTTAATAACTTTTGAAGTAGATAATAATGTCCTAGAAAATGTTATTGAAAAAGGATATATTGCAATCGATGGAACAAGCTTAACTGTGAATAAAATAATTGGGAATTCATTTCAAGTGTCTATTATTCCTCACACCTTAAAAGAAACAACTTTTAAGAATCTCAAAATAAATCAATATGTTAATGTAGAAACTGATGTAAATGCAAGATACATTAAAAAATATGTAGAAGACATAATCAAAAGAAAAAGCTTATGAACTCAAAACTGAACACCCAAGGTCCAACTGAAAAACAGATGAAGTCTGTAGAAAAAGCAATAGATTATTTCAAAAATGGAAAGATGGTAATTATAGTTGACGATGAGGGTAGAGAAAATGAAGGAGATATTGCTCTTCCAGCGCAAGATTGTAAACCTGAAGACATAAATTTTATGGCAACTATTGCAAGAGGACTTATTTGCACACCTCTTGATGGAAGTATTATAGACAAGTTGGATCTTGAACCAATGGTTACGCAGAATACTGAATCTATGGGAACTGCTTTTACAGTTTCTGTAGATGCTTCAAATGATATTGAGTCAGGAATATCAGCTAAAGATAGAGCAAACACAGTAGAAAAACTATCAAATCCAAAATCAGAAAAAACAGATTTTGTAAAACCAGGTCATATATTTCCACTAAGATATCAAAAAGGAGGAGTCTTAGTAAGAGCAGGACATACTGAAGGCTCTGTAGATCTAGTTAAGCTTTCTGGGAAAAGACCTGCTGCTGTTATTTGTGANGTTATGAACGAAGATGGAACAATGGCAAGAGGNGATGACCTAAAAAAGATTTCAGAAAAATATAATATGCCGATTGTTTCTATAGAAGATATTATTGCCTATAGANTTGCTAAGGAAAATCTAGTTGAAAAAATTATAGAAACTAATCTCCCCACTAAATTTGGAGATTTTAAGGTTATCGGATTCAAATCTCAAGTTGATAAATCTGAACCTATAGTACTTATAAAAGGAGAAATAAAAGATAACAAGCCAGTTTTGGTACGAGTTCATTCAGAATGTACTACCGGTGACATACTTGAATCTGTAAGATGTGATTGTGGAGATCAACTCGAGTTGGCACTTGAAAAAATATCTAAATCTGATTCAGGAGTATTTGTATATATGAGACAAGAAGGAAGAGGTATAGGATTATTAAATAAACTAAAAGCNTACAAACTTCAAGATGAAGGAATGGACACTGTTGATGCAAACTTATCATTAGGTTTTCCTACAGACCTAAGAACATATGGAATAGGTGCACAGATATTAAGGTCTTTGGGTATAAAAAANTTTGATCTTCTGACAAATAATCCTAGAAAAGTTATAGGGCTTGAGGGCTTTGGTTTAGAAATAAATTCAACAATAAAACTTAGCACTAAAAAAAGGCCTGAAAATAAAAAATATATNGAAACAAAAAAGTCTAAAATGGGGCATGAAATTGAGTAAATTAAGTGGAGAGATAGGAGTTCTTGATAAAGATCCTTCAAAAATAAAAGTTGCTTTAGTCAAATCAAAATATAACTATGATATTACTGAAGAAATGGAAACAATAGCAATCAAGAGGTTGAAAGAACTGGGTGTAAAAAATATCTCTAGTTATGAAGTTCCAGGATCTTACGAATTACCTTTTGCATGTAAAAAAATTTCTGAAAATTACGATGCAATAATTGCAATTGGGTGCATAATAAGAGGTGAAACAGATCACTATAAGTTCATCGCTGAAAACTCAAGTTTTGGAATTCAAAAAGTTTCAATCGAACAAGAAATTCCAATTATTTTTGGAATTCTCACTGTTGAAAATCATAGTCAAGCAAAATCTAGGATTTCTAACGCTACTACATATGCAGAAAATGCAGTTGAAATGGCATGTAATTTCTAGATCAAACCAACTTCTTTAGCTTTTGAAATTAATTCTTTAACTTCACTATCTAATAATCTTCTATTAGGTTGAATAGATCTTCCACAATCAATCTCTAAAATTTCAGATAAAAGATTTTTTGATGCATCTGCAGCAGAATTGTAAGATTTTAATACACTAACTTTCTTTGTAACTTCTTTTTGTTTTTCTTGAGCAAGATCAATATCTCCAGCTATCCATGCCTGATACAAAGCATTGTAAACAGATGGGATTATTGACAAAGGAGCGTCTACAGTTCCTACAGCTCCTAGAGTTAAAGATGGAAGAGGAAGAAATCCATTCCCAGAAAAACATGCCAGTCCCATGTTATTAAAAACAGGTATCATTGCTTGGTTAGCAGCAGAATGTTTTAATCCTGCAACATTAGGAATTTGATCTACTACTTTATCCATAGAAACCTGACCGGGGGCGGATGCATTTCCAGGAACAAATTCCACACCAGTAATCTGTGGTAAATTATAGACGAAGAAAGGGAGATTATCACATGCATCAGAAACTTCTTTATAAAAATCTAAAACGCCTTGCTCATCAGTAGGATAAAGAAATGGAGGTAGCAAACAGATAGCATCACATCCTGACTTTTTAGCGGCTTTTGCTCCTTCAATAGAAAGTTCAGTAGTTATACCTCCAACATGCATTATAGTCTTAACTTTTCCTTTGCATACATCCGCTGATATTTCTGCGGTTTCTCTTCTCTGTTTTTCAGAAAGTATAGGCCCTTCTCCAGTTGTACCTGCTAGCCAAAAACCTCCTGCACCATTTTGAATGTTATACTCTAGGATTGCTCTCAATGCATCCTCTTTTACTCCTTCTCCTTCAATTACCGGAGTAGGATTAGCAGGAAAAAAACCTTTATAATCTTCTAAATCTTTTGCTATCATATTGAAACCTCACTATTATTTAATAATAAATATAAAAAGGATTATACAATTGAGCAACCCTGTAGACAATTGGGAAATAAAAGATAACAGATTATATAGAAAATATGAGTTTAGCAGTTTTATGGATGCAATAAACTTTATCAATCAAGTGGCTGAAATTGCGGATGCAATGGATCATCATCCAGTTATAAAAAATGTGTACAATACTGTTGAATTTGAACTTTGGAGTCATGATAAAAATGCTATAACTGATAGCGATTATTCTCTGGCTGATTCAATAGAAGGATTGAGAGAGGAAAAGAATGAATTTTAGAATAGCGATTATAAAATGTTTTATGCTCTATGCAGTTTTTACAGGTAGATCAAAAAGAGCTGAGTTTTGGTGGTTTTTTCTTTTTTGCGCGATCCTTGGCTTAATGGGACAAGTGGTTGATACAAGCCTAGGTCTTGATAGTTCAATTGGAGGAAACGGACTTTTTACTACCTTGATTCAGTTAGCTACATTTTTACCAAGCTTAGCAGTTGGTGCAAGAAGATTGCATGACATAAATAGATCTGGTTGGTGGCAACTCTTATGGATAGTAATTTTTATAGGTTGGATTCCTTTAGTTATATGGCTTGCTTCAGCATCAAAGAATGAAAATAACAGGTTTGGAGCTGAACCTCTAGATTAATATATGAACTTGTCAAAAAAAAAATTAGAATTCTTAGGAAATTCCTTAAATAATTCTTATGTACCGAATAATATTCCTGGTTATTCAATTTTAATTCAGCAAGATAATAAAGAAATTTATTATTTTGAGTCAGGACTTATAGATGTAAATAGAGAAAGAAAAATAAGTCGGGATACAATTTTCAGAATTTATTCTATGACCAAACCAATAACAAGTATCTGTATTATGATCTTGTTAGAGCAAGGTCTAATAAACATAAATGATGATGTTGAAAAATTTATTCCCGAATGGAAAAACTTAAGTGTTTATCAATCAGGAAGCTTTGAGAACTTAATTACTGAGCCTCCTAAAAGAAAAATGAAAGTAAAAGATCTCTTAATGCATAGATCTGGTTTGACTCATGATTTTGAAGAGACTTCATTCGTTCAAAAAATATATCTAAAAGAAGAAATTAAGATAGCTAGATCAAAAGAAAAACTTACAGCTGACCAATACATTAAAAAGTTAGCTGATATACCTTTAGCTTTTTCCCCTGGAGAATACTTTAATTATTCAATTTCTACAGATATTTTGGGATTTATAATTGAGCGAGTCACTGGAAAATCTCTTGAAGATTATTTCAAAGAAAAAATATTTGATCCTTTAGGAATGAAAGATACTTTTTTTCAAATCCCAGAAAATAAAATTAGTAGATTAGCAAATTGTTATATATACGATCAAACTAATGACAGATATATTGTTGAGGATGATTTTGAAAAGAGTTCATATATAGAAAAACCTTCATGCTATTCAGGAGGTGGTGGACTATTATCTACAATTGATGATTATATGAAATTCTGTGAATTACTACAAAATAAAGGGACACTTAATGATGTAAATATCATTGGTTCACGTACAGCAAGTTTCATGATGTCTAATCATTTAGAAAAAGATGTTGATTTGTACGATATAGCCAAAGGAAAATGGGGTACTAATATTGGTAAAGGAGTAGGGTTTAGTCTTGGGGGCTCAATAGTAATAGACCCTATTAAGAATATGAGCTTAAGATCAAAAGATGAATTTTCATGGGGAGGCGCAGCCTCAACCCTTTTCTGGGTTGATCCTAGAGAAAAAATCAGTGTTGTTTTTATGACTCAAATGCTAGGCAACCCATTAAGTCAAAACTTAAGAGAAGACCTAAGAACTCTAGTTTATCAAGCACTAATATAAATGAAAAATATACTAGTTACTGGAGCCACATCTGGGATAGGTTATGAGGTTATTAAACTTTTAGCAGAGAGAAAGAATAACATAATTTTTTTAGCTAGAAACGAGAAAAAATCATTTGAATTAAATAATCTACTAAATGAAAAATATAATGTAATAAGTCAGTACTATATCTGTGATTTTAGTGATCTTAAGACAGTTAAAAAAGCAACAGAAGAATTAATAAAAAATACAAAAAAAATAGATTGTATTATAAATAATGCAGGTAAAGTATATTTCTCTTATGATAAGACAAAGGACGGAATAGAAAGATCTTTTCAAATAAATTATTTATCTCACTTTTATATAACTGAAAAATTATTAGAAAAAAACATCTTAGGTGAAAATTCTCAAATAATTAATGTTTCATCAGTAGCACATAATCCAAATTCTTCAATCAATAGTCTAGATTCAATCAAGTATAAAAAATTGGTTGGAAAAATGAATTTCAAAGATATAAATTATGAAAATGAAAAATTCAGAGGTTTTACAAGTTTATTCTATTCAAGGAGTAAAATGGCTCAAATAATGTGGTCATACTACAGATCAAAATCTCTCAATGGAATAAACATAAATTCAATTCATCCGGGTTTATTAGGAAGTAATGTTATATTTGAAAATGGAATTTTTGGTAAATTACTTACTCCTCTATTTAAGCTGTTTTTTAGAAGCTCAAAAGAAGGCGCAAAAAATATTTTATATGTAGTTGAAAAAGTTAATGATGAAAATCTTACTGGTAAATATTTTGACGAAAGAAAAATAAGTGATTCCCATGAATACTCATATAATGAAGATGATCAAAAGGAACTTTTCGATCTTAGTAAAAAATTATTATTAGATAGAAAAATCTTCTAAACTATCTCTACTTTATTTTGTACAAAACCAACATTCTCAAGATCAATCTTTACAGTGTCACCATCCTCTAATGGAATTATATCTTCATCTTTTCTTGCAATCGCAAAACCACCTGAATATTGAATCACTAAGTCTGGAGGTGAATCATGAGCTGTGGTAGCAGAAACAATATCATTTGGAGATAACTTGAAATCTGAAATTATTGACCCTTCAGCGATCAATTTATTATTTCTATACTGATTTATTTCTAATTTAAGTCTGATTGGCATAGAATTTTCTTCTTCATCTTCCATTGATAAAATACATGGTCCTATTGAGGCGCACCCCTTGAACACTTTTGATGGAGAAACCCAAAATTGAGATTGAGCTCTTAAGTTCCCTGCAACCTCATTTCCTACAGAAATACCAACAAATTTACCTTTATAAATTATAAATATAATTTCTCCTTCTGAAATAGTTTTTTCGGTATCTGATCTAACTCCTATATTCTCATAGGGTCCAACTAATCTATTATTAGAACCTTTGTATAATAAAGTTGAAATATTTGGATTTTGAAATGGAATTAGAGAATCATCAGAAGATTCTCTAATTTGATCCTCAGTAAGTATCAATCGATTCCCAAAGCCTTCTGCCCACATTTCATCAGGTTCAATTGGCTTAATAATTCTAGCTGATCCTTTTTTATTGATAGAATCATCAATTAGCTTATTTAAATCAAATGATCTACCCTGCTTAGATTTAAGTAAATCTTTAGTAATCTCATCAACTTTTAATCCCGTAATATTACTTGTTTCAAGCAATGATTTGTAATCTGAAACCAGATCATTGATACTAGTCAAAGAAACGATTTCTTTTTCATTAGTTTGAACACAAAGATGTTTGTCCCCAAACTCTTCTAAAATTCTGTAATATTTCATAAAACCTCTAAAAATTCTATATCCTTTATGTGGATACAGATATTACAGTATAAGAATTATGAATAAAATTGAAGACAATTTAGAAAAGAATATCAAAAAAATCAATATTCCTTCAAAGAAAAATTATGTTTTTTCATTTGTTATATCTCTTTTAATAACGATAATAATCAATAATATTTTTTCTATTACAATAGGAAATCTAATAGGTTGGATTTTTGACTCATCAATAGTTTATTCGATTTTTTTCTCACCAGTTTTTAAATCTATTTCCCTTGCTTTTTGTTTTAGACTTTCTTATCAAAGATTTAATAAATTAAATTCTAAAAGAATAATTTATTGGTTATGGATGGTTGCTATTATTCATACAAATTACATAACTCTTAGAATAAATTATTCTGATGAAGGTAATTCATATAATGATTTTGAATTAATTATTAGAATCCTATTAGAAATTTTGGGTTATGTTTTCGCTATAAATTACCTCAATAAATTTTTTGATAAAAAAGAATAATTATGAATTATTTAAAAAAAATAAAAGAAAGAATTAAAAAACATCCCATCTCAAGCTTTTTATTTTTTATATTATTTTTAGTAATTATTACATTAGCTGTCCCTTATTTAGAAACATC
>PBHA01000015.1 GCA_002719425.1 Chloroflexota bacterium | reverse complement strand
ACTATAACTTTCTTTAGAAGATTGAATAACTTCTAAAGCTTTTCTATTAATGTTTCCAACTAAAGCTCCTGCCAAACCTCTATCAGGTGTAACTAAAATCATTAATTTATTCTTTATTTCTCTTTTTTCCAACAATGGAATGTTTACTCTTTCTAAATCAACAGAAGAGGACAAATTAGTAAGCAATGACTTAATTGTTTCTGCATATTTTTTACCCATTATCACGTTTTGTTGGGCTCTTCTCATTTTTGAAGCAGCAATTAATTGCATGGCTCCGGTAACCTTTGCAGTATTAGAAACTGATCTTATTCTTGCTCTTAATTCTTTAGTACTAGGCATATTTACTTTCCAAAAGTTCCTTTATAGGTTTTTAATGCTTCATCTAATTTCTTTTTAATTTCATCTGAAAGTTCACCTTTATCATGAATTTCTTTCATTACATCAGGTATATTTGCTGAAATGAAATCATACCAGCCAGTCTCAAATTCAGAAATTTTTTCTATCTCAACATCATCCAAGGATCCTTGATTTGCAGCATAAAAAATTGAAACTTGATTTTCAAATGATAAAGGCTCATTTTCATTTTGTTTGAGAAGCTCAGTCAATCTTTCTCCCCTAGCAAGTTGTTGTTTAGTAATTGCATCTAGATCATCCGTTCCAAACTGAGCAAATGTTTTCAGAGAATCATATTGAGCCATCTCACCCTTAAGTGAACCTGATACTTCTTTCATAGCTTTTTTTTGTGCTGATGAACCAACTCGTGTTACAGAAAGCCCAGCATTTACAGCTGGCCTTATACCTGAGTTGAATAGATCTGGTTCTAAATACAACTGACCATCAGTTATTGAAATAACATTTGTGGGAATATAACCCGAAACGTCACCTGCTTGCGTTTCAATTATTGGTAAGGCTGTGATTGAGCCACCACCATACGCATCGTCTAGTTTTACTGCTCTTTCTAGAAGTCTTGAATGTAAATAAAAAACATCCCCAGGATAAGCTTCACGACCTGGAGGTCTTCTTAGCAATAGAGACATTTGTCTGTATGCCCAAGCATGTTTGCTCAAGTCATCGTATACAATCAATACATCTTTTCCTTGAGACATGAAATATTCTGCCATAGTCACTCCTGCATAAGGAGCCAAATACTGTAATGCAGCTGAATCAGAAGCATTAGCAGTTACAACAACTGTATTATCTAAAGCTCCCTGCTCTTCTAATCTGGTAACTACTGCAGCTACTTTTGATGCTTTTTGACCTACGGCTACATAAATTCCAATAATATCAGAGTCTTTTTGATTAATAAGAGCATCTACACATAATGATGTTTTACCTGTTGTTCTATCACCAATGACCAATTCTCTTTGACCTCTTCCTACTGGAACCATAGCATCGACAATTTTCAAACCAAACTGAACAGGCTCATCAACAGATTTCCTTTCAACAACACCTGCAGCTATTTTTTCAACAGGTAAAGATTCTGATGTTGATACATCGCCTTTACCATCCATTGGCCTACCAAGAGGATCCACAACTCTTCCTAGCAAATTATCCCCTACTGGAACTTCAACAATTCTACCTGTTGACCTTACCTCATCTCCTTCTTTAATTGAAAGATAATCTCCCAAGATTACTGCTCCGACACTATCTTCTTCTAGGTTTAGCGCAAGTCCAATAATATCATTAGGGAATTGTAACAACTCATTAACTTTTACGCTTGAGAGTCCGTGTATAGTTACAACACCATCTCCTGCTTCAACAACAGTACCAATATCTACCATACTGAAATCTCCGCCAAATTCTTCTATTTGACGTTTTATTATTGACGCTATATCTTGACTATTTGGTGACATAATTCTTCTCCATAACTATAATGTCGTTGATCTTAATAAATGATTTTCTAAACCATTTAGTTTATTTTTAGTGGAACAATCGATAATTGTATCCCCTACTTTTATGATGTATCCTCCAAGTATAGATTTGTCTAAATTCTCAGAAATTTCAACATCATCTACTTTAAAAACATCACATATTTTTTTTGTAATTTCATCCTTTTGAGCAACTGTCAATTTCACGAAGGAAGTTACAATTGCTGAAACTTTACCTTCTGAAATTTGGTTTTGATCAAAGAATTCATTCATAACTCGTTCAAAATAATTTATATGACCTTTATTGATCAACAATTTCAAGAAATTAATAAAAAGTTTTTCATAACCTTTAAATAAGGTATCTATTGACTTATATTTCTCAGAATTAGGAACTTGTGGAGAGCTCAAAAAAGAATACAAATCATCATCATTCATTATTTCTTTAGAATTACTAAAGTTATCTATCCAGATGTTAGTATTATTTTTTTCTTTAGCTATATCGAGAATTGCTTTCCCGTATCTTTTAGTTAGTGAACTTGCCATATTTCCTAATTGTTAATTTCTTCTTTTAGAGTTTTGTCAATTAATTCTTTATGATCTTTCTCATCAATAGATTTATCAACAACTTTAGTAGCTGCTGAAATTACTAAAGAGGAAAATTCTTTCTTGACGTTTTGAATAGTTTTTTCTTCAAGCTTAGCCATTTCCTTCTCTGTCTTCTTTACTAATTCCAGAGAATCTTGTTCAGCTTTTTCAGCTTGTTGAAGCCTATATTTTTCAGCCGCTTCTCGTGCGTCTTGAATAAGCTTCTGTCCTTCTTGTCTAGCAGCATTTATTTCATCCTCTAATTTTTGAGCTGATTCATCAGCCTCATTCTTAACTTTTTCAGCTGCTTCTAAACTTTCTTTAATCTTTTCAGAACGAGTTTGAAGCATAGTACCAATAGGTCCAAATAAAAGTTTCCTAAGAATTAAAAACAACACTGTAAAACTTATTAACTGAGTTATTAAACCCGATAAATTTATACCTAATGCATCCATATCTAATCTCCTATTTTTCAGCTGAGAGTTTTTCTCAGCCGAAAAGTTTATAAAACGAACAAAATCAATATGGCTACAACTAGAGCATAGATAGCGATCGCTTCTGTAAAAGCAATAGCTAGAATCATACTCTGTTGGATTGGACCTCTTGCCTCAGGATTTCGTCCCAATGATTGTAAAGCTCCATTAGCTAACATACCAATACCAAGACTTGATCCAACAGCTCCTAGTCCCATTGATAGTGCAGCCCCTATAGGTTGCCATTCACTTGCCATTTTTTTCTCCCTTCACTATTTTTATTTTTTTGCTTATTTAATTTGCCCTAATGGTCGTCATGATCCGAGTGAGATGTAACAGCCATTACCCCAAAAACTAATGTTAACATTGAAAATATTAGAGCCTGTATGACACCAACAAAAAGTTCAAGACCCATGAACGGCATCATTCCAACCAAAGGCAATAAAAATCCCATTGAAATAAGTACGATTTCACCCGCGAACATATTTCCAAAAAGCCTAAACGTAAAACTAATAGTTTTTGCAAATTCACCAAATAATTCTAATATTCCTACAAATGCATTTATTGGACCTTGTGAAAAGTTAATAAATTTTCCACCATAGCCCTTAAATCCTAGAGAAGAAAAACCCCAAAATTGAATAGCTATCATAGAAAAAATAGCTATAGCCAAAGTGGTATTTACATCTGTAGAAGCCCCTCTAAAAAACGGAATCAATTCACCTGTCTTTTTACCCAAATATGATTTTGGGCTAATAGTTCCATCTGATTCTTTTTCATATAATTGAACTACTCTACCATTATGTATATTTTCTAATATTTCGTTCAATCTTGTTATATCATCAGGCGAGGTTCCTGAATCAATTTTTTTCTTGATATCTTTAATTTCGTCTGGAGTGTAACCACCAATTGCACTTAGTGGAGCTCTAGTTGATTCTCCTCTTCCNANAGGCATCAAACTTATGCCTGCAGTTTTATCAAAAACAACGAAGCCATGGTAATGTTCTTCTTCTAGAACACATAATTCAGCCATAATTGGCAATGAATCTTTATAGTCTTCAGCACAATGACCTGAATGAGAATGATGATGTACCCATTCTTCGATAGTCTCAACTTTTCCAATAGAACCAACACCAGGCATAATTCCTAACCAGTTAAAAGCCAAAACTCCTAAAAATATAGTTATTACAACTGGTAAAAATCTTCTAGCACTCTTTCCTCCAGCTTCTTCTGCAGTATCAATCCAAAATTGAAAAATCATTTCAAAAACATTTTGCAAACCTGATGGAATTTCTTTCATGTTTCTAGTTGCTCTCCAAGAAAGAATTATCAACAGTAGCATTGCAATCCATAACATTACCGTTGAATTTTTTAAGTCATATGAGAAAGGAGTAGATATATGTAAAACAGTTTCAGCTGCGATAGATATAAAAGGAAGTGGACCACCTAGAAAACCTAAACCAAAACCGTCTCCTAGCGCACCACCAAGAACTGAAACTACAAATATTCCTAATACTACTGATAATATAAAAATTATTTTGGGTTTTAAAAACATTTAAAAGTATTTTTCCCTTAAATTTAGCTTTTTAAAATTCTAACCGTACAAATAATACCTACAAAAAGTCCAATCATCAAACCCAATAAGGTCATAAAATAGCCAAGATTTAATCGATTATCTAAAAAATTACCTCCAAAAGTAAAAATTACAATTGGTGTAACGATAATCCATCCAATTCCTATGAATTTCCCAAGTGTATAAAAAGAAGAAAAAAAATATGTTTTGGTATTTTCTTCCTTGTCTTTATTTTTCATCAATATCTAAGCTATCTATGAAAGATTCAAAAACTGATAAACTTTTTCTTTCTTTCTCACCTAATGGAGAATATGAAGCTGATTCATCTTTGATTTCAGATTCTTCTTGATTTGGTTGATCTATATCGAGATTTGATTTTCTAAAACCAGCTTTTTCAATAACTTTACTCTCACAAAATACAGGAACCCCTAATTTTAGAGCTATCACCATGGCATCAGAAGGTCTAGAATCCATCTCTATTTCTTTACCATTTGTTAAGATTATAATTTTTGCAAAAAAAGTACCATTATCTAAGTTATCGATAATGATTTTTTGAATTTTTCCACCAAAATTTTCTACCATGTTACAAAATAGATCATGAGTTAAAGGTCTAGGGATATCAACTTTTTGCATCCTAATAGCAATCGCATCGGCTTCTGCGGCAGCTATCCAAATTGCCAAAAACAAAGATCCTTTCTTTTGTTTGAGTATCATAACTCTTTGACCCATTGCATTTATTTTTAAGCTGTCGATAATCATTTCATCCATAAATATAGAATATTTATTTTTTGCTAATGGTCAATGAAATAAAGGTTTAAAATGAATAAAGTTTACTTATTTCTGAATTTATTTCTTGTACTTTAATCCTAGAGAACTGTCCATATTTTTGAGGATCTTTTGAAGCATAAATTATTCCCCTTGATGAATTAATTAGAATATTTGGATTTTTATGCAAAATTGCATTATTGATTACATCTGAAAGATCTCCTTTTTGATGCCCAACTCCTGGTATCAAGAAAGGGATTTCAGGAAATTTTTCTCTTATAATTTTTAGTTCATGGGGATATGTAGCACCCATAACCAAACATACATTATTGTCTGTGTTTATATCGGAGGATATTTGAGCTATGTGTTCATACAACTTTATGTTATTTTTTTCAGAAAAAAAATCTTGAATTTCTCCTCCAGATTTATTACTTGATTTACAAACAATAAAAACGCCTTTATCTTTATAACGGATAAAAGGTAAAATTCCATCCCTACCAAAAAAAGGTACAACTGTTATAGCATCAAAATCCCAGTATTCAAACATAGCCTTAGCATAGGCATCACTTGTAGAGTCTATATCTGATCTCTTGCAGTCACCAATAATTAATTTTTTTTCAGGCAATTGCTTAATATAGTCAATTGTCTTGTATAAAGCATCTAATCCTTCAATTCCTTGTGATTCATAATATGCAAATTGAGGTTTATATCCAACGACAAGATCATAAGTAGAATCAATAATTGTTCTGTTGAATTCAAAAAAATTCTTGATTGGCATGCTATTCAAGTTCGGATCAAGGCCTACAATTAGGAAACTTTTTTTATCAGAAATATTCTGAACTAATTTTTGATTAAATGAAATCATGAGATATGGTTTTTATAAACAAAGCCGTAAATTTTATCGTTATTTTTCAATATTAGTTTGTTAAGAATCTTATTATCAAGTGTTACAAAATAATCTTTATCAGATTTTATCTCTAACATCGAGTAATTTGATTTTGAAAAAATATTTTTTATTTGACCCGAAAAATAAAAGCCCATATCTGAATGATCAAAAGGATTCCTAGAGATCATTGAACTATCGGATAAAAAATATTTATCTTTATATTCATCTTTTTCAATTGTATTGATTAATATTTCATCCTTCCAATAATCTAATAAGTTATTTCTAAGGTATTTTTTATTTGCTATTCCTTTATCAACAAATAAAATTTCATTTTTAGTCTTAAAAATTTCATCAATTGAATGAGTAATATATAGAACACATAAATCAAGATCTTTAGTTATATTTTCTAAAGATTGAAAAATTTTTTTTGATGAAAGAAAATCTAAAGAATTTATAGGCTCATCTAAAAGTAAAACATCACCATTCCTTGCTACAGCTCTAGCTAATGATACTTTTTGTTTTTGTCCCCCTGATAATTCATCTGGATATGATTTTTCTAAATCCTTAATATCAAAAATTTCCAAACATTCAGAAGGAGTGATTTTTTTCTGACTATCANTCAAAATATTATAACCAAACTCAATATTTCCTAGAACGTTCATATTTCCAAATAAAACTTCATCTTGCTGAACATATGCAACTTTTCTATTTTCAGGAGAAATATTAATATTTTCATATGAAGAAAATATTATTCTATTGCTCAGTTTTATTTCACCTTGAATTGGTTTTAGAAACCCTGCAAGATTATTAAGTAATGTAGTCTTTCCATTACCTGACCTTCCCCAAATAAAATTAATTCCTGGATTAAATTCTGAAGAAGCATCTAGAGAAAAATTTCCTATAACGGATCTAAATTTGAAATCTAACCTACTCATAATTGAAACCTTTTTTATTTATAAAGTTAAAAGTTAAAATAGTTATTACAGCTATCGTTAGAGATATCAATGATAAGGCAAGAATTGAATCTCTATTACCTGTTTGAATAGACGTATATATTGCGGTTGACAAAGTTTGAGTTTTTCCAGAAATATTTCCTGCAACAATCATAGTTGCACCAAATTCACTTATAGATCTAATAAATCCTATAAATATTGATGAAATTAGTCCTGTCCTGATAGAGGGAAAAATAACATAAAAAAAAGTCTTATAAATATTTGCTCCCAAAATTCTAGAAGTATTAACTAATTTTTGATCTACATTCAAAATAGTTACAAAAATCATTCTATAGACTAGTGGTAAAGAAATAACTGCACAAGCCAAACTCCCTCCAAACCATTCAAAAGATAGTCTACCATTAGAAAGAATTATTATCACATAACCAGAAATTACTGGTGGGAGAGCAAGTGGTAGAGAGGTTATAAAATCAAAGAAAAGTCTAGTTTTCTTAAATTTCCTAGCTACTAGTATTAGAATAATCGAAAAAATAAAACAGAGAATGGTAGCTGTCAAAGAAATTTTTAAAGTTGTTAGCAAGATTTCTAAATAATTCATCTTTCAACCTCAAATCCTAAATCAGAAAGTTTTTTTTTAACTAATGGTGAATTCAGTCTATCAATAAAGTTATTTATATATAAATTATTATTTTGACTTAAGACACCTATTTTGTACTCAATATCATCATGAAATTTATTTGGAAATTCATGAATTATGTAAAGATCATTTTTCAATGCTTCAGTTTTATATAAAATCCCATAATATTTATTATTTGAAACCAATAAGCTGGATACATAAGATACGTCACCAGATGAAATTATTTTATTTTCAATTTCTTTCTGAGAAAAAATATTTTGTAAAACCTGAGTAGAATATACTCCTGCAGGAGCTATTTCTGGATCTGCAATTATTATTTTATTTTCATTGCCAGATTCATTTTCATTAAGGAAGGTTTCATAAGTATATGAACTATTACTAGATGCTAGAACTAAAGAATTTTTTGCAAATGAGCTAATATCAGATTCTCTTAATAAATTCTTATCCGTAAGAATATCTATGGAAGAATTTGAAGCGAAAATTACTGCACCAATTTTTTTATCATTATTTTCTACTCTTCTAGCCAGAGTCATAGATCCTCCATAACTTATATAAAATTTATTATTATTATCTGATTTCTCATATTGTTCGTTAATAATTTCATTAAGAGATGTTGCAACCATAATGATACTTGTTTTGTCATCAGAACATGACAATATCAAAAAATTACACAATAATAGTGCGATGCTAAAAAGTATTTTTTTTATAATTTTATTATTCATTTTTAGAATGAAATCTATACGATATACTGTTATTCTAAGATAATATATTTACAAATATCAATTAATAACTGGTAAAAAGAAATTTTAAATTATGGCTAATCAAACTGAAAGTGAACAATATGCATTTAATGCATTTGCAAATCTTCCATTCTATGGATCTATAAATTCAGAATTTATAGAACTAGCTAATGTGTATGATAAAAAATCCATTGTAGATCTTGGATGTGGCACAGGGAATATAACAAAATTGATTCTAAAGAAACTTATTATTGCCAAAGAATCCGTAATATACGCTGTAGATAGTTCTAAATCTGCATTAAGTACAGCTGCAAAAGAGCTAGAAAATAATTCTATTGTTAAGTTTATACATTCTGAAGTTCAAAATCTCACTGATGCAGTAAAAGAAAGGGCTGATGCTATGATTTACTGTAACTCAATACATTATGTTCCTGATAAAAATAAGTTATTGACAGAAATAAGAAATAAATTAAATTCAAATGGAATTCTAGCTTTCAATACATCTTTTTATGATGGGTCTCATCCCGATGATTCATTAGAATTTTATAGAAAATGGATGTTTAGATCATTAAGACTTCTAAGTAAAGATTTTGGATTACGACCTGACAAGTCAGCTAAGGTGTCTTCTAGAAAGCAACTAAGACCTGATGACTATAAAGAATTATTAGAAAGTACTGGTTATAAAGTTGAACATATTAGAGCTAAGTCTTATCAAGTACCAATAGATGGATTTCATTACATCAGTGAATTTAAAGACTGGATCGAAGGTGTACTTCCAGGGATTCCTCTAGAGAAGGGCAAATCTACTCTTCAAAAAGCTCTAAAGGAAGTTTTCTCTGAAATGAACTTAACTACTGTTCCAAGAAATTGGTTGTCTGTTAAGGCGGTAAAAGTATAATTATTCATAGTAATCATCAACAGTCCTAACGCTCACAGGTTGATTATCATTATCTACAATAGTTGCATAGGCTGTGTCTATTGAAGTGTAGCATGGGATAGAAAGCTCGGTTGCTTTTCTTCTAATATGATATCCATCCTGAATAGAAGATCTGTCACCTGTAACGGTATTTAAAACTGCTCCAACCTTACCCTCAACTATTAAGTCTATTACAGTGGGAGATTGACTAAGTATTTTATTTACTTTTTCGACTTTTATATCTAGAGACTTTATAAAATTATAAGTACCTTCTGTTGCATAAATTTTATTTCCATTTTTACTTAGTTTTTCAATAAAATTTTTAGAGTCAGTTTTATCTCGATCAGCAATCGATAATAAAAAACTTGTTTTTGAATCTACCTCGAGACCTGAAGCAATCATAGCTTTTTTCATAGCACTTGGAAGATTTTTATCTATTCCCATGACTTCACCAGTAGATTTCATTTCAGGACCTAAGTAAGTGTCCACACCTGATAATTTAGACATTGAAAAAACTGGAGATTTTACAGCATAAAGGTTTTTCTCTTTAACTAGACCTGTTGAATAATCAAGATTAGATAATTTCTCTCCATAAATTACTTTGATTGCAAGATCAATCATTGGAACTCCAGTAACTTTTGATATAAATGGAATTGTTCTACTTGATCTAGGATTTACCTCAATAACATAGAGAGTTGAATCTTCAGGTTCTTTCTTCCTTGAAGAATCAAAGAAAGATTTTTTAGCCCTTTTTACAATAAACTGAATATTCATCAAACCTCTTATTCCAAGAGTTCTTCCCAATTTCCTAGTTGCATCAACAAGATCATTTTTTTCAGTATCTGAAAGATCATAAGCTGGGTAGACTGCCGTACTATCACCAGAATGAATTCCTGCTCTTTCAACATGTTGCATTATTCCTGGTATCAATATATCTTCTTCGTCACATAATGCATCAACTTCTATTTCAATTCCATCAATATAATGATCAACTAATATTGTTTGGCCTGGAACAAAATTCTGAGCTCTCTTGAAGTATCGAGTCAAATCACTTTCTCTATGTACAATTTCCATTGCTCTTCCGCCTAAAACATAGGAGGGCCTAACCATAACCGGATATCCTACTTTATTTGCTATAGAAATAGCCTCGTCCAGATTCACTGTAGCAGCTCCCTCAGGTTGCAATACACCAGACTTTTTACAAATTTCCTCAAAGCTACCTCTTTCTGAGGCTAAATCAATAACATTAGCAGATGATCCTTTGATTGGAAATTTATAATTACCCAAATCTTGAGACATATTAATTGCTGTTTGACCACCAAATTGAACAAGAGAATCTACAAGTTTGCCTTTCAAAGATTCATTTTCAATTATGTCCATTACACTTTCTGAATCTAGTGGTTCAAAATATAGTCTTGATGATGTATCAAAATCGGTTGAAACAGTTTCAGGATTTGAATTAATAAGAATAGATTTTATACCATTATTTTGAAGGCTTTTTGATGCATGAACAGAACAATAGTCAAATTCTATACCTTGACCTATTCTTATCGGACCTGATCCTAAAACAATAGCTTTATTCCCTTCTAGGGGAATAGCTTCATTTTCACTTTCATATGTGCTGTAAAAATAAGTAGTTTTTGCTTCAAATTCTGCGGCGCATGTATCAACCATTTTATAGGTTGGAATAACTCCAAAAGATTTTCTAAGTTCTCTTATTTTTCTCTCTTCAGTATCTTTAAGCTTAGCTATATACTTATCTGAAAATCCATAATCTTTAGCCTTTAGAAATATTTCTTTACTTAAAGGTGAGGAGATTATTTCGTTTTCTACTTTAATTATTCTCTCAATAGCATTTGTAAACCAAAAATCAATGAAGGTTCTTTTAGTTTCTTCTACTGCATTCGAACCATTTCTTATTTTTTTTGCAATATCCCAGAGCCTATCATCCATAGGTATATTTGAATTTTCATTATCAGGATCAATAAGTAAATCAGGTTTACTATTTTCTAAAGACCTGATTGATTTTAGCAAAGCTGCCTCAAATGTTCTCTCAATACCCATAACTTCCCCAGTTGCTTTCATCTGGGTTCCTAAACTTCTATCTGCGTCTGGAAATTTATCAAATGGCCATCTAGGTATCTTGACAACACAATAGTCGAGCGAAGGTTCAAAAACTGAAAATGTTTTTCCAGTGACAGGATTGGTAATTTCATCTAAATTTTTACCTAAAGCTATTTTTGAAGCAATTCTTGCAATTGGGTAACCAGTTGCTTTTGATGCAAGGGCTGACGATCGTGAAACTCTTGGATTAACCTCAATAACGTAGTAATCAGGATCAGAATCAAAATTGTTACCAATTGTTTTTTTAACTAATTGTGAAGGTTTTAAGGCTAGTTGAACATTGCATCCTCCTCTTATGTCTAAGTTTGAAATAATATCTAAACTGGCTGACCTTAACATTTGATATTCTTTATCATTTAAAGTTTGTGAAGGGGCTACAACTATAGAATCTCCTGTATGAACTCCCATAGGATCAATATTTTCCATGTTACAAATAGTTATAACATTTCCGATATTATCTCTCATAACTTCATATTCAACTTCTTTCCATCCAACCAAAGATTTTTCAATAAGTACTTGACCAACTCTAGATAAACTAATTCCTTGATTAGCAATTTCCACCAATTCATTTTCGTCTTTGGCTATTCCTCCACCTGTACCACCTAAGGTGTAAGCTGGTCTAATTACAACTGGATATCCTATTTTTTTTGCAGCAATTTTTGCATTTTTAACATCATTNACAGCGAAGGAAGGAGGAGTAGGTTGATCAATTTTATTTAGAAATTCTCTAAATTTATCTCTATCTTCAGCTGTCTCAATTGAGTGAACACTAGTACCTAATATTTGAACATTATATTTTTCTAATATTCCTTCTTTATGTAGTTCTGATGTTAAATTAAGACCTGTTTGCCCGCCTAAGGTACCTAAAATTCCAAATGGTTTTTCTTTCTTGATTATTTCTTCAACTATTGAGATTGTTATAGGCTCAATATATACTCTGTCTGCCATCTCTTGATCAGTCATAATAGTAGCAGGATTTGAGTTAATTAATACAACCCTATAACCATCTTCTCTTAATGATTTGCAGGCTTGAGCACCAGCATAATCGAATTCCGCGGCTTGACCAATAATTATTGGTCCTGACCCAACAACTAAAACTGTATTATTTTTCATTTATTTATTCCTACTTATAATTTTTTCTATAAACTGGTCAAAAATATACTCTGAATCCTTAGGTCCAGGTGACGCTTCAGAATGATATTGTATTGAAAAAACTGGTAATGTCTTGTGTGATAATCCAGAAATAGTTCCATCATTTAGATTTAAGTGAGTAATATCTAGTTGATCAGGAATATTTTTATCAGAAACGGCATAGCCATGATTTTGAGCAGTAACGTAAACCTTTTTTGAATTAATATCTTTTACTGGTTGATTTCCTCCTCTATGACCATAAGGAAGTTTGAAAGTAAATGCTCCCAATGATTTTGCTATTAATTGATGCCCTAAACATATTCCTAAAATTGGAATATTAGAATTAATCAATTTTCTAATATTTTCTAGTATATCTAGTAGATTATTTGGATCACCTGGACCTGGAGAAAGAACAATTCCATCTGGATTTAAATTAATAATTTCCTCTGAGTCTGTGTTGTAAGGAAATATTGTAACATCACAGTTTCTTGATTCGAGTAATCTAATAATGTTTTTTTTCACACCTAAGTCTAATAAAGCGACTTTATATTTATTTTTTTTATTACTTGAAAGTATTTTTTTACTTGATACTTCAGATACAAAATTATGTTCCTCATAAGCCTTTATAGAATTCAATTTCTCAATAACTTTATCTGTGTTGTTATCTGAAGTAATAGAGCCCATCATCACACCAAAATTTCTTATTTTTTTTACTATTGATCTTGTATCTAATCCATAAATTCCAGGAATATCATTTTTTTGAAGATAGTCATGAATATTCATTAAAGAATTGTTATGAGATGGCATTTCACAATATTGCCTAACAACGAATCCTGAAACTTGAATTTCATCAGATTCTATATCAATTTCACTAATACCATAATTTCCTATCATTGGATAAGTAGGTATTAAGATTTGACCTCTATACGAGGGATCTGTCAGCATTTCCTGATAGCCAGTCATGGATGTATTAAATACAACCTCTCCAATAACATCTTTTTGACTTCCAAAAGAAAAACCTTCATAAGTTGCACCATCTTGTAATATTAATCTAATCTTTTTCATTATTTCCCTCATAAACTATTTTTCCATCAAATATTGTCATATTTACCGCACCCTTCATTTTTTTTCCTATTAGAGGTGAATTACTACTTTTAGATACAAAAAAATCTTCATCAATAAAAACTTCAGTGTCAGGGTTTATTGATACAAAATCTGCATTAAATCCTTCTTTGATTTTTCCAATTTTTAGTCCTAAAATATTTTCCAGAATAGATCCCGGGTTACTACATAAAGAGGTAACTATATTTTCTAGACTTAATTCATTTTTCTTCATCATAGTTATCATAGATAAGATAGCTGTTTCTGCTCCGTTAATACCAGCAGGAGCCTCATCAAAAGTATTGTTTTTTTCACCTTTACTATGAGGTGCATGATCAGTAGCTATGATATCAATCGTGCCATCTATCAACCCATCTATAAGGCAAAGCCTATCCTCCTCAGTACGAAGTGGAGGATTTACCCTAGTATTTGTGTCAAAGGAATCAATATCTATCCATTTTGGCAACTTTTCCTGATTTCCATATGTCCAATTTTCATTCATAAATAAATGATGAGGAGTAACTTCTGCAGTAATATTTACTCCTTCATCTTTAGCATCTCTGATCAATTCAACACTTTCTTTACATGAAATATGTTGTAGGTAAATCCATAGATTATTTTTTCTTGCAACTTGAATATCCCTTCTAATAGAAGATATTTCAGCTTCTCTTGACCTTCCTTTTAATCCAAGTCTTACTGAAACTTGACCTAAGTTTATTACTCCATCTCTAATCCAATCTTTATCCTCACAATGCTCGAAAATAGTTCTATTGTAAGAATTTGNTTTTCTCAATGCTTCAATTAATATTTTTTCATTTTGAATAACATCTCCATCATCACTGAAAGATACAACTCCTAATTTAGACAATGAATCAATATCTACTATTTTTTTCCCCTGCCTTCCAATAGTTACCGCTGCGGTTTGTAAAATTCTGATTATAGAATTTTTATCAATAGATTCTTTTTGATTCAATAATGAAGAAATATTATCCATTGCTGGATTAGTGTTAGCCATCATAATAACAGTAGTAAATCCACCTTTTGCCGAAGCCCTAGAACCAGTAAAAATTTCTTCTTTATATGTTTCTCCGGGATCTCTGTAATGAACATGAAAATCTATCAGACCAGGTAACAAAATTTGTTCGTTACCTTGTATAATTTTTACATTATTTATCTTAATAAATTCATCTATTATTTTTATTTTTCCATCTTGAATCAAGAGATCGGATATTTTATCTAATTTTTCAGAAGGATCAAAAAGTCTAAAATTTTTTAGCAACAAACTATTTTTCATCTAATAATTTCTCCATAATTTTTTGTCTGACATAAACTCCATTTTCAACTTGCTTAGAAATTAATGATTTTTCTGAATGAACTAATTCATGTGAAAGTTCAATTTCTTCATTAACAGGTCCTGGATGCATGATAAAAATATCTTCTCTATCCAGATTGCTAAGAACTTTTGTATCAATCTTCCAGTTCGTTATGTAGGTATCAAAATTTAAGTCTGTATTTTTATCAAATCTCTCTTTTTGAATACGCAAAGCCATCAAGAAATCTGAACTTAAGATAGGTTTTTCATAATCTTCGTAATAATTAATCTTATTTTTATAAGATTTTTCAATAGAGGAGTATAAATTAATTACATCAACAGGAACTAGTTCTCTTGGTCCAATTATATTTATTTTTGACCCCATTTTGAGTAATCCTAGGATATTTGATCTAGCGACCCTACTGTATAAAACATCTCCTATTATAGAAATTTCTAAATCTTCAAATTTTTTTGAGTTTTCAAAAATAGTAAAAAGATCTGATAATGTTTGAGTAGGATGGGCATGTGCTCCATCTCCTGCATTAATAACGCTTGATTTAGTATTTTTTGCTAGAAAATAAGGTGCTCCTGATGAATAATGTCTAATAATAATGAGGTCCATTCCTATACTATTAATTGTTTTTATTGTGTTATAAAAAGTTTCACCTTTATTAACGCTAGAAGTTTGTATATCTAAGTTGTGAAAGACAGCATTTATATTACTACAAGCTTTTTGAAAACTTAACTTTGTTCTAGTAGAATTCTCGTAAAATAATGTACAAATATTTTTATTATGGTTAAAGTTTTTTGAGCTTTCAGGTGTGTTTTTGATTTTTTCTGTTTCTTTAAAAAAATCATATATATAATCTTTACTAAGATGATCAATATCTAACAAATGATTCCCTAAATGATTCATACCTTAATGATTCCTTTATTAGAAATACAAACTTTATCTATTCCATCAACTTCTTTCATGAAAACTTTTACATGTTCCCTATTTGAAGTTGGAATATTTTTACCGATAAAATCTGGTCTGATGGGAATTTCTCTATGACCCCTGTCAACCAAAGTGGCAAGTTTTATATTTTTAGGTCTACCAACCGTAAAAATAGCTTCCAATGTTGCTCTAATTGTTCTTCCTGTAAAAAGAACATCATCAACTAGAACTAATTTTTTATTCTCAACATTAATTCCTAAATCAATATCATTTTGTTTTTGATTAGAAACTATGTCATCACGAAAAAATTGTGGATCAATAGAATACGATCTTAATGAACAGTTTTCAAATTCATTGATCATATTTATTATTCGAGAGGCGATATGATGGCCTCTTGTTTGAATTCCTATCAATATCAAGTCGTTTATTCCATGATTTGATTCGATTATTTCGTGAGATAACCTAGCAACGGCTCGTCTGATATCATCTTCGTCAAGAAGTGTCTTATAATTTTCTAATGAATTCAACTACTTTTCCTTGTGGTTTCTCTGAACCTACTTAAAGAATTTTGATCATGTAAATGATAACAATAAAAAAAATTATTACAATAGATAATTTATNATTGATGATATTTAANCNTNCNTTTNCTTNTGTTGATAATCAAATAAAAAGTCTATAATACTANCGTTAAAAATAAAAATTTTCTAAAAAAANATTGAATATNATAATAATTAGGAGGTCTTTCAAATGACTTTAAACGTTGTAAAAGGAAAGTTTATGTGGGCTAAACTCACAAAGAAAGAACAGTTAACAGAAGATTTGTGGAAAATGTGGTTGAAACCTGAACAAAAATTTGATTTCAAGCCAGGGCAATACTGTACGATTGGTTCAGGGGGAATTGAGAGAGCATATTCTATTGCATCTTCACCTGATGAAGATCAAATAGAACTATTTATTGAACTAGTACCTCCCCCAGATGGAAATTTAACACCTCTATTAAATGAACTAAATGTTGGTGATACAGTCACGATGAGGTTGAGAGCTAAAGGAATTTTTGTTCTAAAACCAGAATTCAAGAATCACGTGATGGTTGGTACTGTTACTGGTATTGCTCCATACGTAAGCATGATGAGAAAACACCTCAAAGAATCTGAATCATCAGATAAAAACTTTATAATTTTAGAGGGTGCATCATACTTAGATGAGTTTGGCTATGAAGAAGAATTGATGTCATTAGATGAAAACAATAATAATGTAACCTTTGAAGCATCAGTAAGTAGACCTGATGAAGAAAGAAACAATAACTGGAAAGGTTATAAAGGAAGAGTTAACAATATTCTCCTAGAAAGATTGGAAGAGTGGGGACTAAATCCTAGTGAAACTATTGTTTATGCTTGTGGACATCCTGGAATGATAGAAGACGTTAATGAAAAATTAAAAAATACTGACTACACATTCTTAGAAGAAAGATTTTGGAAAGATTAAATTTATTTCTTCTTGTAACATTGAAATTTATAATAATGAAAAATTAAGGGGGGAAAAGTTATGGCTGAGAAAATTGCATTTATAGGATTGGGAATCATGGGTAAACCAATGGCAAAAAATCTCATGAAAGCAGGTTACGAATTATATGTATATGATCTGTTTCCGGAACCTGTTGCAGAACTAGAAAAAGAAGGAGCTAAAGGTTGCAAATCTGCTGCTGAAGCTTCATCAAATACAAATATTACAATAACAATGGTTCAAGATGGGCCACAAGCTGAATCAGCTATTTTAGGAGAAAATGGAGTAGCAGATGGAGCATCTAAAGGACACCTTGTAGTTGATATGAGTTCAATTGCTCCAGGAGTGTCTCAAAGAATTGGAGCTGGATGTTCCGAAAAAGGAATTAATTTTCTAGATGCACCTGTATCAGGAGGAGAACCCTTTGCTATATCCGGTGAATTAGCGATAATGGTTGGTGGATCAGCCGATGATTTTGAACAAGCAAAGCCATTATTCGATATACTTGGTAAATCAGCAATATTATGCGGACAACATGGAGCAGGGCAAGTTACAAAATTAGCCAACCAAATTTGCGTTGGAGCAAATATACATGCTTTAGCTGAAGCTCTTGCTTTAGCAGCAAAATCAGGAGTAAATCCAGAGACGGTTTATAAAGCAATACAAGGAGGATTAGCAGGATCAAATGTTATAAATGCGAAAGCACCAATGATGGTTGATAGAAATTTTGAACCAGGATTCCGAATTGAATTACATTACAAAGATATTAATAATGCGATGGAAGCAGCAAGAGATCTAAATATTCCACTACAGGTTACAGCAAACTTACAACAAGTTTTAACAAGTTTAGTAACTAAGGGAGAAGGTAAAAGCGATCACTCTGCAATAGCAAAGCACGTTGAAGATTTAGCTGGAGTTGAAATTAAGAAGCATTAAGTAGTTTATTAAGTTTCTAAATTAAAAAAACCTAAGATTTTTTCTTAGGTTTTTTTAATTTATTTATAGCATCAATTCCTATAACTAGAACATCGTGCGGTGGAGAAATTTGTTCTCCATTTGGATTAGTAAATTTTGTTTCACTTATGAGGTCTTTTTGAGAGACCAATATCCATTCGGAAGAAAGATTGAAATTTAAGTTTTTAGGATAAGCAAAATAAATAAAATCAATGTGCTGATGAGGTCCTATTTTTTGATCTTCAACAGATTCAATTAATATTGCTTCAGGAGGATAAATATTTGATAATTTAGGATCATTAAATTTGTAAGAATGTTCTGAAATAATATTTATATCAATACCCATTTCTTCTTTACACTCTCTTAAAGCTGTTTGTACGGGATCTTCATTTTCATCAACATGTCCACCTGGAGGCAACCACATTTTTACTTTACTGTGCCAATGAAGTGCTATTTTATCTTCAATAACAACAAATACTGTAGATGTAAAATGTCTAATCATTGTTTCATAGGTCTCTTAAAGACTAAGAGTGAAATTATCGGGTAAGGCGATCCTTACCGGATAATTTCACTCTTAGTGGAGGTATCTTAACCCTCTCGGCGCCTTCAGTTAAGAACACCTCGCTTATTATTCGTATCCAATTAAAATATCCTCCTTTCATTACTAGTTTTAGTTATCTGATGATAAAACATCTACTTAAATGATAATAATGTTAATATTTAAATTCAATGACTTTTTATATTTATATTTTTTTCTAATGTTTATTTTTATTATGTATATATGTAAAATTTCACTTAAAGAATATGGAAAAAAATATTGAATAAAGAAGAATTTGAACTAGATATACCATTTTCAAAATATAAAGATAGTCATTTTATAAGTATCCTCAGACCTTGGATAAACGTGGGTAATGTAGGTCATAACGCAATAAGTAGATTAGTAAAAATCTTTGATCTTGAAGAAATAGGAAAATTAAGAAAACCTAGTAAATATTACGATATGACTAGGTATAGACCTGAAATACTAAATGAAAAAGGTGAAAGAAAAATCAGAGTTCCAAACACAGTAATTTTTGGTAAGAAGAATCCAACTGAAAAAAATATTTTTTTAATGTATCTTCTTGAACCCCATAATTTTGCTGAAGACTTTAATGCTAGCATTATTGATCTAATTTCTAGTCTAGGAGGTAAAAGATATATTTCAATTGGAGGAATGTTTGATTCTGTTCCTCATACTAAACCCTTACCAGTAACTGGAAGTTATAATGGATGGATCCCCCCAGCTCCCCTTAATGAGACACTAAAGAATAAATCTAGATATACAGGTCCAACTAGTATGACTTCTCAGCTTTCTCAAATTTTACACAAAAACTTATCGGTAGAAACTATGTCTTTAATGGTTCATATACCACTTTATATTAAACTTGACGATGATTTTCTTGCTACAACACGACTGCTTGAAAGTCTTTCCCATATTTATAAATTTGGAAATGATTTTCCTGAAAGGAAAAAAGGAGAAAATCAGTACATAGAAATACATAAAAATCTTCAAAATAACAATCAAGTAAACGAAATGATAAAGCAATTTGAAAACCAATCAGAGGGATCCGAAGAAGTTGATCTTTCTCCTGAAATTGAAAGCTTCTTAAAAGATTTAGAAGATAATAATTAATCTTGATTTTCCAAAGATTCCCTAAACTTTACATTAATTTCAAGCTTTTCAAGATGTTGCTTTAGTTGAAGTTTTCCTTGCTTGATTCTATCTTCTTGTGAAAAAAAAGAGTTTATGTGGTTTAAATATTTTCTTTTGTTCAATGATCTAACGCCTGACAGCATCCTGACTATAGAATTCTCAGGGAATTTAGAAGTTAGATTATCCCAATTTTTTTCTATAAAACTCCAAGTTTTCCATCCCATTTTTTCATTGTTCAAGCAGGAAGCAAGTAAATAAGGTGAGTCTTGAGATCTGATTTTATTATCAATTATAAGAGAAAATAATTTCTCGATGTCTTTATCATTTTGAAAAAGGGATAAAGATCTCTGAAATCTCACCTCATCTTGTGGAGTTTTAGCGTTATTCATATTTTCTAAATATGTTTTAAATAACTCAGAGGACCCAAAATATGCATTTATTGAAATTATACTTGATACAATATCTGGTTCATAATTAGTTTTTCCATTAAGATAGTCTTCTAGAATTTTTTTTGATTTATCTCTTATTTTTTTATCCTCAGTTATAATAGCCATAGCTCTAAAGCAAACAGCCAAAGATTGAGCTTCTCTGACACTTCGCTTTGAAATTTTATCAAGTTCATATAAAGAGTTTTTAAATATTTTTTGTACAACTTTTATTAGTCTTTCTTTATTGGGTAAGTTTTTACTCAAACTACTTAGGCATGAGTATAAAAGAGATAAAATATCTGGATCAAACTCATCGTAAAATTTTTCTGTAAAATCTAGAAATTTTTCAACTGTCATTGACCCACTTATTAGTAACCCCCAATAATCATCTAAAATCGAATATTTTTCTTCCGATGTAAGTTGAGAAACATCATAAATAGAATCAAAATCCTTAGTATTTGTTCTATAAAATCCATAAGAATTTGAATTCAACATAATACTTTCGATACTTTTTTCTAGTTCGATTTGATTTTCTTTTTTATCAAGTAAAAACTTAACTTCCCTTGTCTTGTTATTTGATAAATACTTAATAAAAATAGGAACACCCCATAAAGTCTCATGATCTGAATTCAAGTATCTAAAAGTTTTTTGTGAAACTAATAAGTTTTTATCTCTTACCGAGTAAGTTATCATAGGATGACCTGGTTGAAAAATCCAAGAATCCATAACTTTTTTTACGGGAAGCTTTGATACTTCCTCTAAAGCTTCCCAAAGATCATCTGTTTCAGTATTTCCATATGAGTGTTTAGTCAAATATAAAGATACTCCATCTCTGAAAATCTCTTCACCTAAAAATTGCTCCAACATTCTTAATATAGAACCACCTTTTTCATAAGTTATTAAATCAAACATTCCATCGGCATCTGAAGGAGATATCACTGGATACTCAATTGCTCTGGTAGAGTTTAATGAGTCTATATCTAATGCCATTGATTTTTCTAAAGAAAATTGAGCCCATCTGTCCCATTCTTTCTTGTAATCTGCAACAGCCTTTGTAGCCATAAATGTAGCAAAAGCTTCATTTAGCCAAATTCCATTCCACCATTTCATTGTGACTAAATCACCAAACCACATATGAGCAATTTCATGAGCGATAACATCAGCTATTCTTATTAATTCATTAGAAGTTGCTTCTTTATCATTTACAAGTAATAACGCTTCTCTATAAGTTATACAACCTAGATTCTCCATCGCTCCGAAAGCAAAGTCTGGAATAGCAATCATATCAAGTTTGTCTCCAGGGTATGGGATTTTATAATATGAAGAGAAATAATTTAATGAATATTCACCAAGTTCAAGTGCAAAATCGCATAAATTCCCCTTACCAATTGGATATATTATTCTTAGTTCTGTGCCTGAAACTTTTACTGTTCTAGATGCCTCAAAAGGACCAACGATAAATGCCACTAAGTAAGTAGACATAGGAATTGTATCTTCGAAGTCTACTTTTTTTAATCCCTTAGAAAAATTTTCATTAACTTTTTTTGTTGCTGCATTAGAAACACAAAAAAGATTCTTATCAATAACAAGTGAAATAGAAAAAACTGATTTATACTCTGGTTCATCAAAGCAAGGAAATGCTCTTCTTGCATCCGTAGATTCAAACTGAGTTGTCGCAATAGATTGTTTAATTCCATTGTTGTCAGTAAATGTTGAATGATAAAAACCTCTTAATTTATCATTTAAAACCCCAGAGTATTTGATAGACAATATCAGCTGACCAACTGATAGATTATCTTCAAATGAAATCTTCATAATTTGATACTCTTTATCTATTTCCCATTCTGAAACTTTTGATTTAATATTGGAATCTTGATTTATTGAAATTTTGTGAATCTCAAGGTCTGCTACATTAAGTGATATTTCATTTGTTTTTTCAAGGATATTTATTTCTATTTGAACGATTCCTTCGAAAGTTTTTTGTTCTAAATTAGGTTTTAATTCAATATGATACTTAGCAGGAGAAGCATATTTTGGAAGTCTAAAATCAGTAGTCTTTTGTGTCATAAATAACTCCAAAGTTTTATAATTTCTTGAAATAGTATACCCCTATAATATTAGTAACGTTATATACTAAATGTGATAAAAAGAATTATTTGATTTTTATAAAAAATTGAGGAAAAAATGATAAATAAAAGAGAGTTGAGACAAAAAGGAAAATGGAGAAGTTGGGAAACTACAGAAGGAGTTGCAAGAGCCCCTCATAGATCAATGATGAGAGCGATGGGATTAAATGATGATGCAATTAACGCTCCTTTCATTGGAGTTGCTTCTACTCATAACGAAGTTACCCCCTGTAATTCAGGAATAAAACCTTTAGCTGATGAAGTTAAAAAAGGAATAAAGTCTTCAGATGGAACGCCTTTTGAGTTTGGAACAATAACTGTTTCAGATGCTATATCTATGGGAACAGAAGGCATGAAAGGTTCCTTAGTTTCAAGGGAAATAATAGCAGATTCAATTGAAACAGTATGTTTTGCTGAAAGGTATGATGGATTAGTAGCAATTGCTGGGTGTGATAAATCTTTACCTGGAGCAATGATGGCCATGGCTAGATTAAATATACCTAGTGTTTTTGTTTATGCAGGTTCAATATTACCAGGCAAACTTAATGGGGAAGATTTAACAATAATTAGTGCTTTTGAAGCAGTAGGTAGAAGACAGGCGGGTGAAATAAATGACGAAGAGCTTAGACAAATTGAAATTCATGCATGTCCTGGTCCTGGTGCATGCGGGGGAATGTTTACTGCTAACACAATGTCGAGTATAGGAGAAGCTCTTGGATTAAGTATACCTGGATCTGCATCTGAACCGGCAGTCGACCAAAGAAAAAAAGATTCTTCAATGGAAGCAGGAGAGGCAGTAATGAATCTTGTCAGAGAAAATATTAGGCCTTCCGACATACTTACTAAAAAAGCTTTTGAAAATGCAGTAACATTAGTTGTTGCAATGGGAGGATCAACAAATACAGCTCTTCACTTACCCGCAATAGCTAATGAAATGGGAATAAGTCTTACTCTAAAAGAAATTCATGATATTTCTATGAGAACACCTCTACTTGCTGACTTAAAACCAGGTGGTAAATATGTAATGTATGATCTAGATAAGGTTGGGGGTGTACAAGTAGTAATGAAAAGATTACTGGAAGCAGGCTTGATTCACGGAGATCAATTGACTGTTACAGGTAAAACAATAGAAGAAAATCTCAAAGAAATAGATATCAATAAAGGAGAAAATAATATTGTTAGACATACAGATAATCCTATATCAAAAACTGGCGGTTTGGTGACACTATTTGGTAACTTAGCTCCTGATGGATGCGTGTTAAAAGTTGCAGGTCATGATTTTGGGAAGAAATTTACTGGACCAGCAAAAGTTTTTGATCAAGAAGAGCAGGCTATGGAGTCACTGAGAAAAAGAGAAATAAAAGCAGGAGATGTAGTTATTATTAGATATGAAGGTCCTAAGGGAGGACCAGGTATGAGAGAAATGCTTTCAATAACTGGTGCTCTTGTTGGTCAAGGCTTAAGCGAAAGTGTATACCTTATTACAGATGGAAGATTTTCGGGAGGCTCAACTGGAGCAATTATAGGTCATTTAGGACCAGAAGCAGCTGTAGGAGGCCCAATAGCTGCAGTAGAAAATGGAGACACAGTAGAAATAGATCTTGAAAAATTTGAATTAAACTTAAAGATTTCTTCCGAAAAAATTGTTGAGAGACTAAAAAGTTGGAAACCAAGAAAACCGCTTTATGAAAAAGGTACTTTAGGAAAATATATAAAGCTGGTGCAACCAGCATCTCAAGGCGCAGTCACTAACTAAATTGGATTACATATTTCCCAAATAGTTCCCAACATAGTTTTTGATGAACTAATTAATGACTTAATTCCATAGTTTTCATTAGTACCATGAACATTTTCCGAATTTGGATCATCATCTGGATGCGTTCCTCTGAATCCATAAGTAATAACATCAAGTTCTCTCGTAAATCTTGAGTCTGTAAAACCATTAGATACAGATGGAATCCACTGAATATCATCTCTACCTATACTAATAGCCTGTGATTTTTTGATTGCTTCTAGTAATTCAGTTTTAAATGGAGATGAATTAGGTTTTGCCATGTAGTCTATTTCGAAAGACAGATTTGGGATTTCTGAGAAAATCTTCTTAAGCTCTTTTTCTACATCATCATCATTCTGGAATGGTAAAGTTCTAACATCTAAAACCATCTCTATAGACTCTGGTACTGAGTTAGACTTAATTCCTCCTTTAATAATAGTCGGAGTCACAGTCATCCTAGATAAAGCTTTAAGTAAAGATCCTAAACTTGGATTTTTTTCATATGCTTCATTAATTATTAACTCTAAATTTTCTACACTTGGCTTAGTTTCAATTCCAAATAAACCTAAATAATTAAAAATATCTGTAGAGCAATCTAAATCAGGTGTATAACTTAATATTTTATCTATAGCTTTAGAAGTTGGACCTAAGGCATTTGATCCGAGCCATGGTACAGAAGCGTGAGCACTTTCTCCTTTAATTTTAATTTTTATCTCAAGTCTTCCTTTTTCGCCCGTACCTAAAAGATAATACAGATTATTTCCTACAGTAACAGGTGATCCACCTCCTTCATTAATTGCAAATTGAAATCTTAATTCATCTGGATGATTTTCAAGTAACCAACCAAAACCATATCTTCCTCCATGTTCTTCATCAGCCCCCGAAATTAAGGTAAAGTTATCCTCAAATTTAACTTTATTTTTAGCTAAAATTGCCATAGCCATCATTTGTGAAGCTAACAAACCTTTGCAATCAGAGGATCCTCTACCTAAAATTTTTCCATTTTTTAGCTCAGCACTGAAAGGTTCAAATTCCCATTTATCATAATTTTCTACCGGTACTACGTCAGTGTGAGACATAAGTAATAATTTTTTGTTATCGCCAGAATAAGGATACCTTGAAATAATATTAGCTCTCTCTTCAACTCTAGATAATTTTTTTGACGGAATACCAAAATCAGAAAGCCATTTAGTACAATAATCTACAACTTTTGTTTCATTTCCTGTAGGCATATAACCTGAGTTTATAGATTGAATTTTTACTAAATTTTGATGTAATTTTACTAATTCTTCAGAATTCTGATCAATCTCATTCATCAAAGAAATCAAACTTTTATTTTGCATAATCAAACTCCATTTCTACCTGTTAACAAATATATTTGATTTATGCTTTTCAGTACTAGGAATATTATCTTTTGAACTTAATGATGGGATTTTATTATTTTTTCTATCTTCCTTTGTAAGTTCCCATGCTTTTTTTATTGATTTAGTATGACCTTTGAACTCTGGCATGACATATCTTGCAAATAGCTCCAAAGAATTATTTATAGAATTTTGAGAAGTCCATTCGTGGGTAGTAAACATTAAACCTCCTAAACCTTCTGCTTTTTCATCCATTTCATTAATCTTTTTTATAGCATCTTCAGGAGTTCCGATTATCCAATTTCTAGATTCTACTATTTCTTTTGCTGTCAATGAATATGGATCACGTTCTTTATCTAATAACCAACCTTCTGTACCAGTTATGACGTAGAAATATTCATGAATATCTCTTTCTATAGCTTTTTCTACCTCATCCCAAGCTTGTTTGGTTGTTTCTGCAAGATGAACATAAGTTACCACTCTCCAATCATCTTTTGATGGATTTGTTCCTAATCTTTGTGATATTTCTTCTGTTTTTTGCCATTGTTTAGACCAGTGAATTGAATTAGGTGGGAGATTTTCTAGAGCCAAAGACCACAAATGCATGTCATACATTGAAGCAAACTCTATTGACCTTTCAGATCCTACGGATGCAGTTGCATATGGTAATCTTGGCTGCTGAAAAGATTTCAATTGAATAAACATATCTTTGATATTCCAATATTTACCTGAGTACGAAATGGGTTCATCCGACTTAAGCAATAAATCAATAATTTCTAATGATTCTCTCATCATAGGATTTAATTCTTGTGGAGGAATACCGTATAGTTTCACATCTGGTGGCAAGCTACATGGGCCAACTCCTAATACTGCCCTTCCCTCCGTTAGATGATCTAAAAATGCAAATCTTTCAGCAACATTAAATGGATGATGAAAAGGAAGACTTACTAAAGAAGATCCTAGTTGAATTCTATTAGCATAAGCTGAAGCCTTAGATAAAAAAAGCTCAGGAGAGGGAATGTTCTCCCAAGCAGCAGTATGATGCTCTCCAACAAAAAAACCATCATAACCAAGATCATCTGCCGTTTTGATTAAGTCTATGTCTCTCTTGAAAGCTAAAGCTGGATTTTCATTAGGTAAATGCAAAGGCATTGAAAAAAAAGAAAATTTCATAAAATTCCTCCTAGGATATATTTTCGTAAAATTCTATAAATGCCACAAAATTTGATTTTGATTATAATCATTAAATTGATAAAAAAAAACCACCTAAAAAAAATATAGTGAAAAAAATAACAATAATATTACTTTTAGTAACAAATCTTTACCTGATTTTAGGTTGTGATTTTGATCAGAATAAGGAAATATTAGCAGAACAAAAAATTGGAGAATTTTCTAGAATAGTACTTGTAAATACTTCTTCAAAACCATCTTTTAAGTTTATTACTGATCTTGAATCTATATCCACAATGCCAAAATGGGCTCCAGATAAAAATAATTTTGCTTATATGTCTGAAAAAAACAATAAGAAAAGTTTATGGGTCTCTAACTCAAAAGGAACTCAATTAGAAGTAGTTAAGTATAAAGATAGAGAAATTTCAAATTTTGAATGGGCCCCAAATTCAAAAGAAATTGCAATTGAGTTTCTACAAAACTCAGATGAAGGAAATATATTTTTATACTCTTTGAGTCAAAAAAGTTTTTTACCAATAACTAGACCACAAAAAAACGCTTCATTAGGATCATGGTCTCCAGATAGTGAATGGATCGTTTATAATATTGAAGATTCTATTTATCTGTCTAATCCTAAAGGGGTAAATGAGATTTTTATAACAAAAGGCAAAAATCCAAAATGGAGTCCGAATGGAGAATATGTGATTTTTAATAGGATTGAAAACGAAATACAATCCCTATGGATCTATAAAAATATAGATAAGATAGTAAAAAATACGGGCAAAAATGTCAAAGATAGTGATTATTTTGGTGAAGTATTACATGAGTCTGAAAAAGTAAATATTAGTGAGTATGATTGGGCCTATGGAGGAAATAAAATTCTATATATAAATGATCATAATAATAATAATAAAGAAATTTATATTCTTGATGTAAAATCAAAAAATATTGAAAGACTCACAAATAATAAGGTAGATGAAAATAATATAGTCTGGTCTGAAAAATATAGAAGTATTTTGTTCATTTCAAATGCTCATAACAATTCTGATATTTACCAAATGAAACCAGATGGATCATCTCAAGAAATAATATTAAATTCTAAAGATAGTTTTTCTTCTCTTGATTGGTAAAAGTTTTCAAGAAAAGAATGATACACCATAAAAACATAAATATTGAAATATAATATCCAAAAGAAATTCCCAAATTACTTGCAAAAAGGAATCCAACTATTGGGCCTAATGCAGCACCTAAATCTTGCCAAGTAGAATACCTAGAAACAATACTTGATTTTTGATTTTCAGGAGAAATTTCTCCTAATAATGCATCAAGTGAGGTCTCTAATGACACGCTGAAAAAAAACATTAAAACAATAGTAATTACACTTAGATAGAAATTTATACCACTTATGCAAATAACTATAGCTAAAAGCATTAGTAAAGAGCTAATTACTATATTCATTTTTCTTCCAAATCTATCTGAGATTGCACCAAAAATTATTCCAAAGAAAATATCAGCAATCCATCTAAATCCTACTATAAAACCCGCAATTGCAATAATAATTTCTTTCGAATATATACTTCCATTTATTGATAGTAAAAATGGAGTAATTGTAGCAATAGCTAAACCGTTTGATGTAAAAGAAGACGAAAATTTGAAAAATGAAATCAACATGATTTTTTTACTAATATTATTGTTCTGATCAGCATAGCTAAGATTCCAATTAACTTTTTTGGGACTGTATTTCGAAATATCAATATTCTTAATAAATAAAGATATAAAAAGAGCTGGAATTACAAGGAAAAATAATCCAACAAAAGTAATAAAAATACCAAACTTAATTGTCAGTAATACACCTAATGTAACTACCAAAAAACTACCCGTTCTTTGAACTCCCAAACAATATCCTAAATATTTACCGTAACTACTTGGAGAAAATGTAAAAACTCTAAGTTGGTATCCTAACCTGAAAATAGAATATGACAATCCCCAAATAATCCTAGCTAATATTATTAATAAAACTCCCTTAAAAACAACATAAGACAAAGTAGAAGTTGCCCCTAAAATACAGGCTAAAAAAATAGTATTTCTAAATCCTAATTTACTAAAAACCTTAACTGAAAAAATATTTGAAAAGAATCTAACAAATCTATTAATTGAAAGGATAAATCCAATCCAGAATTCAAAAGGAATTCCAAGATATGAATCAATTTTAAAGAACTCATAATTTGTTGGTAAGACTACATATAATATGCTATCACCCATTATTATTAGGGCTAAAGGAATGATTGTAAAAGTAATTTGTCTGGGTATAGAAATAGATAAATTCATAAAATTATACTAATAATTTTCTTTTAGTATTACTTCTTGATTTAGAATTTTTATTGGTTGAATTTTTTTTATTAGACTTATAATTTCTTTTATTATTTTTCTTAGGCATCCAAAGACGATTAAAAAAAGATTTTTTTAACTTGATTACTTTATCTGCTGAATCGCTAGCTTCCTTAGATATGTTGGATTCAAATGCAGCTACTTCTACTTTTTTTCCCTGTTTTTTTGCAGCTTCTATTGCTGGGAAAAAATCTCCATCTCCACTAACAATAATAGCAGTATCAAATTTGTTTTTTACAGAATTTAATACTAAATCTGTTGCAAGTAAAACATCTACACCTTTTTCAACAATGGAACCATTTTGTTCTTTCCAAATACCTAATTTGACTTCCAAGTTATCAATCTTGTCCAAACTTTTTAAGAATTTTTTTTGTTCCTCTGGAATCTTTATTTTCCCCTGTAATTCTTGTTTTACATTATAGTAAAAAATTTTCTTTAGAACTCTATCTTTTCCAGTCAATTTTTTTCCAAAGGAAGAAAACATCAAATCACTTCTTCCACAATTTTTTAAAAGCACATGATAAAGATTAGAACCATCTATAAAAATCATTACTTTCTTTTTTCTCTTAAATATTGAAAACATCTCTTACGTATTTTGTAATAATATAAAAAAATAAAATTATTTTATACAATTATTTCATTATTTATGTAAATTAGCATGTATAAAAGCAAACGAGGTTAAAATGATTACTTCAGAAGTATTTAGTTCTCCATGTAAACATCCTAATGGACTTCAGTGGACTGAAAATGGATTATATGTAATGGATCAAGAACTTGATGATGTATATATATTAGATGAAAAAGGAAATACAAAAAATAAACTTCAAACAATCACTGAAAACGGATCAGGTATAACAGTTGGAGGAGGGTTTATCTGGACTGCTTCAAATGGTGAAACACAAGCTAGAAGTTTTAGAAAAACAGACACTCATAAAGGATTAATATACAAGCTAGACCTAGACACAGGAGAGTATGTTGATAAATTTCCAACTCCAGATGGAGGAGGAATACATGGTATTGAATGGGACGAAGGTTTCATTTGGATAACTGCATTTAATCCAAAAGCTATATATAAGGTTGATGCAGAGACTTATGAAATCATTTCTAGATTTCTTGTTGAAGAAGAAAGATTACATGGTCTCGCAAGACAAGATAAGGGCATATGGTGTGCCCATACATCAACAAAGAAAATAATAAAGTATGATATAGATAATGGGTCAATACTTGATACTATTCAACTTGATAAAGATGATCCATATCCTCATGGAATGTCTATAAAAAAAGATAAGATGTGGATCTCTGATTCAAATTTTGGTGGAAAATTACATAGTAATACATTAATGGGCAAACCATCTTTTGCAACGATTAACTTATAGTTAACTAACTATATGCTTTTCTAGAACTTTAGGATCAAATTCAATCCCTAATCCTGGTCCAGTTGGAATTTCTATAAAACCATTTTCAAACACAAGAGGTTCCTTAAATATTTTTTTATGAAGAGGGCCTTGGTTAGCTTCAGCTATCATGAAATTTGGTGCACAAGTAGCTACTTGTAATGCCGCTGCTGCTGCAACTGGTCCACAATACATATGTGGAGCTATGACGGCATAGTTTGCTTCTGCCATAGCGGCAACTTTTTTACCAACAAGAATCCCTCCTGCTTGACCAATATCAATTTGAATTATTTGAGCTGCTTGTTTTTTTAATAATTCAGAAAATTGAAAAATAGTAGCAAGTCTTTCGCCCGTTGCAATAGGTATGCTTGTGTGAGCAGCTACTCTTGCCATCTCATCAATATTTTCAGGTGAAACAGGTTCTTCAAACCAAAAAGGCTGGTAGGGCTCAATAGCCTTAGCAACTCTTATAGCACTATATGTAGTTAATTGTCCGTGTGTACCTAA
>PBHA01000014.1 GCA_002719425.1 Chloroflexota bacterium | reverse complement strand
GAGGTTTTTCTTTTGCAGTATCAGGAATAATAATACCTCCAGAACTCTTTGAGTCATCTTCCTCATTTGGTTCGATGATAATTCTGTCTCCTAATGGTTGTAATTTAAGTGCCACTTAATCATTCCTTCCTATTTATTTATTTTATTATTATTTATTACTAATTTTTATTAATTACCAACTTCATAAATCATAGTATAAATAATTACACATTTTCTATTTTAAAATATTTTGAGAGCCTGTCAAATAAGCTTGCAGTAACTTGATCATAACAAACCAGTTTTGAAATGTATTTTTTGAGCTATCTAGCAGTTATTGATCCCCCATTGATATTAATTGCTTGCCCTGTAATAAACTTTGCCTTATCTGATGCAAGAAATGAAATTAAGTCTGCAACCTCTTCGTCTGTACCTACTCGTCCCATAGGTATATTTTCAATCTTACTCTTCCACATGGCTCCTCTTCCTAGAGGATCTAATCTTGCAGTTTCTGTCTGTCCAGGGCATACACAGTTAACTGTAATTTGTTCTTTAGCTAGTTCTTTAGCTAAAGATTGAGAAAAACCTTCTAAACCAAAATTTGCAGCATTATAAGCAGCCATTCTAGCATTACCTTCTTTTCCTGCAGACGAAGACAGATTGATAATCCTTCCTCCATCTCCTTGATCAATCATAATTTTTGCAACTGCTTTGGAACATAAATAAGAACCATAGATCTTAACCATGAAAACTTTCTTAAACACTTCATTGTCTACTTCGATTACAGGGACCCTATCTTCTCCATAAGGCGGTGCAGCATTATTTACGAGAATATCTATTCTTCCAAATTCATCTAATGTTTGCTTGATTAAATTATCAACATCGTCTTCTTTAGAAATATCCATAACTAAAGTCTTTGCTTTAGAGCCTTTTTCTCGAATTTGCTCTGCTGTAGACTCGATATCTTTCCATTCAACGGCTTTTTCATCTTCAGGGTATGTCTCTGGATCCCTTCCTGTTCCTGTTACAACAACATTAGCTCCTAGAGAACCCAATGCCACAGCAGTAGCCCTACCAATACCTCTCAGTCTTCCAGCTCCTGTAACTATAGCAACCTTACCTTTTAGCTCTTTTTCCATGATTTTCCTCAGTTTTATATTTTTTTTAATGCTCCATTACTGAACCACCATTTTGATTAATGGATTGCCCATGAATCCAAGAAGCAGCCTCAGTACATAAATAAGCACAAAAATCTCCAACCTCCTTATCTGTACCATTACGTCCTATAGGAGTCGCAGCTGCCATTTGATCCCAATTATCTCTTACTACATCCATTCTAGAAGTATCAACAGCTCCAGGACAAACTGCATTTACGTTTATATTATATTTACCAAGCTCTCTAGCTAAGGATTGAGTCATTCCTACTACTCCAAAATTACCTGCATTATAAGCTAAGAAGTTTTCTTGTCCTTTTTTTCCTGCAGTAGAAGAGATATTAACTATTTTTCCTCCATCACCCTGCTTGATCATATGTTCAACTACGCCTTTTGTGCATAAAAAAGTTCCAGTTAGCTTAATATCTACAACTCTTTGAAAAACACTTTCATCTAAATCAAGTATTGGAACTCTATCTTCAGCTCTAGCATAAGCAGCATTATTAATTAAAATATCTATTCTCCCGAATTCCTTGATGGTTTTTTCTATCATATTTTTTACATCATTCTCATCAGTTACATTAGCTACAAGAGGCAATGCTCTTGAGCCTTCTTCTCTTATTAGGTCTGCAACACTTTCTACATCTCTCCATCCTACTGCCTTCTCATCTTCAGGATAATTTTCTGGTTTTCTTCCTGTTCCTGTAACTACTACATCAGCTCCAAGTCTTGCTAAAGCAACCGCAGCTGCTCTTCCTATACCTCTTAATCTTCCAGCTCCTGTAACTATAGCAACCTTACCTTTTAGTTCTTTTTCCATAAGTTCCTCATTTATAAATATTGAATTTTCATAATTCTAATCTATTAATTGATTAATTTTAATAATTGTATTTTCTATATCATTTGTTATTACGGTTATATGTCCCATTTTTCTACCAATCTTTGCTTCATCCTTGTTGTACAATTTAATAAAATAATTTGAAGAACTCTTCAATTTTGAAATTATTTTTTCATGATCTTTTTTGAGAAAAAATTCTCCTAAAATATTCTTCATTAATGCTGTATTTATTGGCTCAGGATTTTCTAGTTTTTCATCACAAATAATTTTTCCTAACAGACCAAACTGAGAGAGTAGGTGAGGCTCTCTTGTAAGATGTCCTGAATTATGAGGCCTAGGAGCTATTTCATTGAAGAGAATTTCATTATCCTCATCTATAAACATTTCTATCGCGATGATTCCTATTAGATCTATTTCTTTGACGAATCTTTTTGATAAATCTATTGCTTTATTCTTAGTTGATTCATCTATTCTTGCAGGAAAAATTGAAGTATCTAGAATTCCGTTTTTATGGATATTTTCAATTGGATCAAAGAAAAAAATCTCCTTTTCTTTATTTCTTCCAATAACAATAGAAATTTCCTTTTTAAAGCTGATTTTCTCCTCAACTATATAGTCAATATTTTCATCTAGTTGGTTCATTAGATGATTGATTTCATTTTTATTATTTACGCGAAACTGACCTTTTCCATCATAACCTAATCTGTTTGTTTTTATAATTACAGGTAAATTTATTTTTGCTGAAATTAATTGTTCTTCTAGGTCTATTTTGTTATTGTAAGGTACGAATTTTGGAGTTCTGATTCCACATTTAATAAAATTTCTTTTTTCATTTAATCTGTTTTGAGATATAGAAAGTACAAATTTACTGGGAAGTATTTCTATTTTTTTTTCTAGGTATTCAAGGGTTTCTAAAGGAATATTTTCAAATTCGTAAGTTATTACGTTGCATTTATTAATTAGTTCATCTAACGCTACTGTGTCATCATAAGCTTTTTTTATATGTTTTGCGAGTGTATGGCTTGCAGGTGGGCTATCTGAAGGATCTATAAAATACACAATTTTATTATTTTTAGTTAGGTATTCTGCGAGCATCTGACATAATTGTCCTCCTCCAAGAATACCTATAGTATTTTTTTTCATTATTTTATAACTATGGCCATTCGCCTATATCGCTATCCTTCTTGACTGAATTACTCGTATTAGAAATTCGTTTTTTTAGATTATTTGATACTTTTTTATCATTGAGTGCTAAGATTTTGGCAGAAATGAGAGCTGCATTTTCAGCGCCATGGTCTCCAATAGCAACAGTCGCTACAGGAACACCTTTTGGCATTTGTACTATTGATAGTAAAGAGTCAATTCCATTTAGATTTGAAGATTTTATAGGAACACCTATTACTGGAAGTTCAGTTATAGCAGCAACCATTCCTGGTAGATGAGCTGCTCCACCTGCACCTGCAATTATAATTTCAATTCCCCGATTTTGTGCATTTTTAGCGAATTCGTACATTAGATCAGGGGTTCTATGAGCAGAAATAATCTTAATTTCATGATTTACTTCTAATTCTCTTAATACCTCAGAAGCAAGTCTCATAGTATCTAAATCACTTTTACTTCCCATTATTATTGAAACTTTTGGTTTATTGTTCATCTGCTGTCCTGTAAAAAATTAATTATAGCACTCATTGAATGCTTAGGTTCATTGAATGTATTTTTATGATTAACTCCCTTTAAGGTGTGTAAAACTTTATTATTTTTTTCTTTCATTATAGATTTGGTGAGCTTGTAATTGTCATCCTTTTCACCAATGATTATTTTATGTTTTTCATTTTCCCAATTAATTTTATGTATGGCTCCTTCCCAATCAAGAGCTTTTTCAAAAATTTTACTATATATAATATATTTTTTTTCTCCAGTTTTTTCTCCTAGATTTTTCATTGCAGCGGCACGCTTATTAAATCTTTTTGCTTCTAGATATGGAGCTCCAGGGTGCATCCCTAATGAGATTATTTTTTTAAGATTATTATTGTAGGACGCTAGCTCAAAACCAGCTCTTGCACCCATAGAAAAACCTATATAATCAAAACTTTCACAATTTATATCATTACCGATTTCTAATATATAATTTGCCATCTCTTGAACAGACAAATTAGATTCATCAGAATCTAGATTGTCTCCATGACCAGGAAAGTCAAAAATATGAACTCTCCTAATTTTTGAAAGTTCTTTTACCCAACCATTTTCTAACCATAAATTTTTATTTTGAGCCATTCCATGACCTAAAATCAGGTCTTGTCCCTCTCCAAAAGTTAAATATGACATCATAAGCTCTGTTTTTATTATTTTTATGTAATTATTATTATATGGTAACTAATTTTTTGGAGGTTATATTTGAGTGAAAATCTTGAAAAAACTGCTATGGTTGTAACTGCTCATCCTGATGATGCAGAATGGGGTTGCTCAGCCTCTGTAGCTAAATGGACTAGATTAGGATGGGACGTAGTATATGTTCTTTGTACCGATGGTTCAAAAGGAACCGAAGACAGGTCTATTTCTAGTCAAGAATTAGCCAAAATTAGAGAAAAAGAACAAAGAGATGCAGGAAAAATACTTGGATTAAAAGCAATTGAATTTCTTGGTTATCCCGATGGATATCTTGAACCTACCTTAGATGTTCGAAGAGATATTTCTAGAGAAATCCGAAAATATAAACCTTCAGTATTAATTACAACTAATCCAAATAGAGATCTAGTAAATGGTTCATACCTAGGACATCCAGATCATTTTGCTGCTGGAGAAGCTGCTTTATCTGCTGTATTTCCAAGTGCAAGAGATCATCTTACATTTCCAGAACTTTTAGAAGAAGGTTATGAACCCCACAAAGTCAAGGAAGTCTGGATAAATATGTTCAATATGAGTTCAGGTAGTAACCAAAATTGGTTTTTTAATCCTATTGAACAATCTGATTTAAACACAGCTATAAATGCTCTTCTAGCACATACAAGTCAAATCTCTGATCCTGAAAGAGCTAAAGAATTTATGGCCAGAAGAAGAGAGGATATAGGAAATATATGTAATACTAAGTACGCTGAAGCTTTTGCTAGGTTTCAACTTAATTAGTTATTTATCTATATTGCTTCGTTTTCAGTTACACCTAAGTTCTCGTCTCGGATTGTACTAAATTCTCTATCAATGGACTGAGTTATCATTCCTCCATCCGAACTATGTAAAACAAATCTTGCACCTAGTTCCATAGTTTTTAATGTTCTTTCAGGTGTAAATCCATGAACCATCACTGGAATGTTATGAGATTCTGATATATTGATGATTTTTGTGAGTGCATCAATGTATTCTGAATTTTCTAACTCGTCAGGTATACCCATAGATGTTGATAAATCATTTGGGCCAACAAATACACCATCAATAGGACCTTTTTCTATTAAGTTATCTAAATTGTTTACTGCAGTAATGCTTTCAATACCAACTATGAAAATTTTATGACCATTCTTTTTATGAAGATAGTCTTTGGTTTTTTTACTTGGAAATTTTTCTGAGGTTAATACATCCTCAAATGCTTTACCTTTGAGTGGATGAAGGTATGTTTTCCATGCACATCTTTGTATAGTTTCAGGGTCTTCACAGTAAGGTACAAGAACTCCATCCGCTTTAGCGTCTAAAGCAATAGCTACGAGAGTAGGGTCTGGGTCTGCTACTCTAACAATTACAGTTAGACCAACAGACTGGCCAGCAGTAACCATTCTTGCTATTTCTCCTCTTGAGTATGATCCATGCTCTGCATCAATTATTACATAATCTAATGCTTTTGAAGAAAATGCAGAGACCCATCTTACTCCTTCGATAAAATTGATCATCGTTCCAAAAACTTTTCCACCTTGTTTTAATTTATCTTTTATATCCTGAGGTTTCATAAATACATCTTTCTAAACTCTTAATTCTTTAAAATTGCTTATCATATAATCTGGAGGTCTTAAATCTTTAGGGTATTCTCTACCCATACTTATCCATATAGTTTTGAATCCTACAGATTGAGCTCCAATTATATCTGTATAAGGATTGTCGCCTATAAAGACGACATTTTCAACTTCTTTCGGAGATAAATTTAATTGTCTCAACGTTTCTATAAATATTTTTTTATGAGGCTTTTCATATCCAAATATTTCTGAGGCAATTACAAAGTCATGTTTGTTTTCTAAACCAGTATTTTTTAGTTTTTTATATTGGTGCATACCTCCATTTGTAACAATGCCCAATTTTATATTTTTTGTTTTTAATTCATCTAAAAATTTTGCTACACCATTAAACGGTTTTACCAATCTAGACATATTATCGTAATAAAATTCATAGAATTCTTCATAATTCATATTAAATTCATTGAAATCACTTTTTATTTTTTCAAGTGCTTTTTGAATATTAAATGAATTGTTGGGACTCAAGTTCCAAAAATATTCTTGGGCTTTAATTTTTGAAAAATGTTTAAATATTTCAAAATTATCATGCATAATTTCAATAAATTGATTATAAGCTGATTTCCTATCAATTAATGTATCATCTAGATCAAAAACAACACCCTTATACTGAGATAAATTTATACTCATGCGGTTCTTATTGACCCTCTTAGTAAGGAAGCTTCGTCAGAGCACATAAAATAAATTATATTGGCAACGCCAGTGGGATCGGCCAGAATTTTTTTTGTATCTAAGTATAATTCTTCATCACCTGTTATATCTCTGGTTGTTTCAATCTGTGAATTTTTTAATGGAGTATCAACCGAACCAGGCAAAATATCATGAACTCTAACTCCATATTTTGCGAGCTTATCTGCTAACACAAGGGTCAATCCATGTACTCCACCTTTTGAAGATCCATAAGCGAATGAAGATGAACTTCCTAAAACCCCAGCTCCTGAGCTTGTAAGGATAATCGTACCCCTTTTTTGTTTTTGCATTATAGAAGCTATATGTTTTGTCATTAAGTAACTTCCAGTAAGATTGATACTTATTACTGAATCCCAAACTTCATCAGGAAACTCGTCTAGTTCTAATGACGCTCCCTGTAGAACACCTGCTAGGTTGATTAATATATCTATACCTTCAAGCCATTGAGTAGCTGCAAGAACACCACCTGAAACTTGGTTTGAATCTCTTACATCCACGTTCCAATATCTTATATCAAATCCTTCTTTAGTTAATTCATTTGTAAGGTTAATCCCTTCCTCATTATTCACGTCAAAGATAGCTACCTTTGCTTGATTTTTTGCAAAAACCTTAACTACTTCCCTTCCTATTCCTGTTGATCCGCCAGTTATGATAACCTTTTTATTTTTCATACTTATATTCATAATTGCTCCAAATTAATTTTGATTTATTCTGCAAAAAATTTTGCCACGTTTCTTCTTTGTATTTTTCCAGTAGCCGTCCTAGGTAGTTCCTCTGCAAAATGAATTTTTTCAGGAATTTTGAAACTTGCAATTGAATTTGAGCAAAATTTTTGTATCTCATCTTGAGTTACTTCAGAATTAGTTACCAATGCTGCATGCACAACTTCACCATATTTTTCATCAGGAAATGCAAAGCATACAGCTTCATTAACACTTGGATGATTTAACAAAACAGCATCAACTTCAAGCGGGGATATCTTTTCACCACCCCTATTTATCAATTCTTTAATTCTTCCAGTTAGATTTAAGTATCCATCTTCATCTATAAATCCTTGATCGCCTGTCCTAAACCATCCGCTGACGTATGAATCTTTATTTGCATCCTCATTATTATGATAACCGCTCGTTACGTTCTCGCCTTTAATTACTACCTCACCAATTTTATTAGTTTCTAACATTTCTCCGTTACTTTCCATAGACATAATGTTAATTTTTACCCCAGTAGGTTTACCTACGCTACCAGCCTTTCTTTTCTCAGGAGGCATTGGATTTGAACTCATTTGATGAGACGCCTCTGTCATTCCATATGCTTCTAGTACTGGCGCTCCAAAACGTTTTTCTAAATCTTCTAAGACTGATGGTGCTAGAGCTGCAGAACAAGATCGTATAAATCTAAACGATTTTTGTGGAGCATTATCCTCATCTGCTCTAATTAATAAAATTTGATGTATGGTTGGAACTGCAGAATACCAAGTAGCCTTATACTCTTCTTGTAATCCCCAAAAATTACTAGCCGAGAATTTTTCAGGAATTACTATTTGTCCCCCGCTGGCTAGAGTCGACAATGCCACACCAATTAATCCATGTACATGAAATAGTGGCATCACAACCAAAGCTATATCATCTTGAGAAAGATTGTATGTATTTATGATGTTATCCAAAGATTTAAGCAAGTTTTTATGTTTTAAAGGGACTCCTTTTGGTCTACTTGTCGTACCTGAAGTATGAAGAAATAAACAAGAGTTATTTTCGTTTGGTTCTGAAAAATCTTTTTTTATGTAATCATCAGAATGAAATTTAATATCGATTTTACCGTTTCCAAATAAAACAGTAGATACTGGTATTTCTTTTGCATTTGCTTGAGAGATTACAGGGTGATTTTCTGTAGTTATTATCATTGAAGGGTTTATATCATCAAGATAAAAATTAAATTCCTCTTCTGTAAAATCTGGGTTAAGTGGAGCTGCGATTGAATTAGTTTTTGTAACAGCTAAAAAACTAATCATGAATTCAGCATTATTTTTAAGTACTATTATTATTGGTCTCTCATTTTGGGTTCCAAATGAGGTTAGTTTTTTTGATAATTCGTCTACCAAGTATTTCAGTTTTTTATAACTGATTTTTTCCTTATTTGGTATAGAGATTGCTACATCTGAATCTTTTCCTGATTCTAGTATTGTTGGTAATATTTTTTTCATTTTTATAAAGTCTCGAGAGTTTTTTTATTATAGTATAAAAAAAAACTTCGATTCTAACAGTCTTTTCTGCCTAAATCTGGAACTTCTTCAACAATTTCTATGGGAGTATTTCTTGCTACAATTAATTTTAATTCCAGATCCCCTGTGTTGACAGGTTGGTGCATTGCCCCATCTGGAACGAAAATAAAATCACCTTCACTGATACTCTCTTCAATTTCTAAGTTTTCACCATGAAGAAATAATCCTTCTCCTGATAAGACATAAATAGCTGATTCACAATTAGTGTGGTAATGAGTAGTGGAGCATCTGTCTTTTGGAATACTTGCGATAGCCATATGTATATTTTTAGCATTACTTAATCCTTCTGAAACACCAGCCAACCTTATCATTGCTCCTGAATTTATTTCTTCCTCAAGTTTATTTTTTTTTGTTATTATTATTTTTTTCATAAATTTAATATTTCTTTCTTCAAAATGTATTATAAGTATATTATCGTAAATCAAGAATAAGGAGATGTAATGTACGGAACTATATTTAACTTGAATGTTAAAGCTGGACAAAAAGAAAGTCTTATCAGAGAAATGAAGTCAAACTCTGATAATCCAGAAGGTATGGTGGCGTGGTTTTTAATGTCACCAGATGATTCTTCTAAAGATTTAATAGGTGTTGCTATCTTTGAATCTAAGGAGCATCATATAAAAAATGCTGAAAGTGCAGAGCAAAATAAAGCATTTGAGAAGATGATGGAATTTCTTGCCAGCGAACCTACATGGACAGATGGAGTATTTCCCATCGGAGAAATCGCATAGCGTTATATACTCTATGGATCTGAGCAATCTCGAATAAACCCACAATTATTACATATTATTTTACAGTGTAATTTTAATGTTTCTGAAGAACATATTTCACATGTTTCAGTTTCAGTTATAATATGCGTTTTATTATTTTCTTGATCTATATTCTTCCGTTTCAAAAGACCAACCTTTGATTTCACCTTTTTCATTTTTGGCAAAATCATATAGTTCATAATGTAGAACATTATAAATAAAAAACCAAACTATAAAAACCACACAAAATATGTATAATCCTTTTCTTATCATCCTGATATTTTCTTTTAGTTAAGCATAACTGTATATTCTGATTTCTACTTATCTACTGTGATATTAGAGGGCTTAAATTTTGATTTTTTCCATTCTCTATACACATCTCTTCTCATTTCCATGAATTTTTTATAATCTTCAATAACTTGTTTTCTGAATGGATCCATTTCTTGATTTTCTGGAATTGGTGTTCCTAAGTAATTAACATTTGGGGGCCAATAGTAAGGATTTTCAAGTCTATCTGGTATCGGAGTTGGTCTACGCCAATCATCTTCATCTACAAATGAAGAAAACCAAACATGAAAAATCACTAATATAAATATGCAAAAAAGTATAATTAAAGGATATTTTAAGTCCTCTTTATTAATCATATTTATTTACCAGGAATAATCGCTTTAATTAGAATCTTAATTGGAAGAACAATCAGTAATTTTATTGGAAGTAGAATTATATTGAGTAAAAACATTTTATCTTTGTTGTTTAGATACTAATATTATACCTAAAATACTAGATTTATTTCATTTTCGATAAGTTAGAATTTATAACCTTCTTTCAGATTAAAACATTAAAGATATATAGTATCATAAAATTAACTAATAATTACCTTGACACTACAAATTTAAAATGTAATGATTTAAGGGTGATTTTTAATGATATATAGTATCAAAATGGAGTATAATATGAAGTTAACAGCTTACAGCGTTAAATTAAAAAAAGTAGTGGATATTGCAAATCCACAAATAGTGACAATGAAAAATGGTAGAAAAGCAGTCCAAGGTGTTGCTGCAGAAGATCCTTCGTCAAAAGTTTTTAGAATCTTGAGTGATAAAGACGTAGCAGAGGTTGAAAAGCAGATTGGATAAACACTTTTATTTATCGTATTTAGGCTAATTGTTTTGCAATATGCTTCCGTGAAATATGAGCCTTAAGTACAAGGGGTTGGGGAACATGGGTATTTTCCTCAATCCCTCTTTTTTTATTAATGTTTTAGAAAAAAAAAGAATTTATAGAATAATATTCTAAAGTGTAAGAATTTGAAATGTTAGGAAATTTTTAGAATTTATGAACATATTTAGTAAAAATCTAGTTGGAGAGTAGGGTAAAGTTAGGCTAAAGATTTGGTGGAGCTGAGGGGGATCGAACCCCTGACCTCATCGCTGCCAGCGATGCGCTCTCCCAGCTGAGCTACAGCCCCAAAATTTTAGTACAAATTAAATTATATATAATAATCAGAAAAATAAAGGAAGGAAAAATAAGTGATAGATTTAAGTACAGCTCAAAAAATAATTGAGGGAGCTCAAAAAAAATCAAAAGAGTTATCTGCTAACTTTTGTATTAGTATAGTTGATCCTCGTGGAGATTTGATTTTATTTGTTCGTGAGGATGAAGCTCCTTGGAGAAGTATATTCATAAGCCAAGGAAAAGCAGCAGCTTCTGCTGCTTTTATGCAATCCAGTGGTAAATTAGCTGAAGGAGGGCCGAATCCAATTCATCAAGGATTAATGGCTATGCTTGGGGGTAGAATGATACCTGGTCAAGGCGGATTACCCGTTTATAAAGATGGTGTAATAATTGGAGCTGTAGGAGTAAGTGGTGGTACTCCTCAGGAAGACGAGATCATAGCATCTGCTGGTATAACTTTTGCAGGAATGACTCCTTATTAGGCTTTTTATATGAGCCTAACGCTTCTTCTGAAAATCCAGCATATGGTAAATATTGCTGATGATGATAGTGCCATTGCTGGGCCTGATGGTAGGTTTAAGTAGAAAGAAAAATATAGTCCAGATACTGAGGCTATAACACCAAATATTGAACTTAATAGTATTGCAGTTTTGAAGTTTTTCATTATCAATTTTGCAGCAGCAGCAGGAGTAATTAACATGCTTAGAACAAGTATAATTCCCACAGACTGTAAAGCCCCAATTACAGCTAATGATAAGATTACTAAAAATATATTGTCATATAACTTAACTCTTAATCCTGTTACTTGAGCTCCAATAGGGTCAAAACTAAGATATAAAATTTGTTTGTAAAAAATCATTATAGTTAGAATTGTGATAACCGATAAAACAATTGTGCTTATAACATCTGCTCTAGATACACCTAATATCTGTCCAAATAAAATATCTTCTATGTTTAAAGTAGTTGCAAGGTTGTATCTCTTTAGAAGTATAATTCCCACAGCAAAAAATGTAGAAAATACTATTCCAATAGCAGTATCTTCACCTACTGTAGACCTAGAGATAATAAAACTAAGAGTTATTGCTATTATTATAGCTGCAGGTATTGCTGATAAAAAAACACTTGCTCCTAAAACAGCTCCTATTACTAAAACAGGAAGACTTGCATGCGCAATAGCATCTCCCATAAACCCAAGGTTTCTATTAATTACGAAAGATCCAATCATCGGAAGTGAAATTCCAACAAAAATTGAAATAAGAAAAGAGCGAATCATAAACGAATATGAAAATGGTTCAAGCAAGGTGTCAAACATTTGTTTTACCGTGATTTCCTATTTTGTGATTTTCAAACATTTTAGAATGATTCCCATATAACTCAGAAAGAACTTCTTGGGTAAAAACTTTTAGTGGGTCACCATACGCACAACAATGCCTATTGAGGCATAAAACCTCATCAAACCTATCAGCAATATTATTTATATCGTGAGTAGCAATCATGATAGTTTTTCCTAAATCCTTAAGCTTTTTCAATACTTCAATTAAGCTTATTTGGGATCCTAAATCGACTCCACTAAAAGCTTCATCAAGTAGTAAAATATTTGCACCTTGTGCTAGGATTTTAGCTAATAAAACTCTCTGTTTTTGTCCTCCTGACATCTCATCTACACGATCATCTATTTGTTTATACAGGCCAACATCATTAAGGCACTCTTCGATCAAGTTATCATTTTTATTATTTATAAAAGGTAGTTTTGGAGTATTTCTTGTAATACCTAAACTTACAACTTGTCTGGCAGTTAGGGGAAAGTTCCAATTTAGGCTTTCGTTTTGCGGGACATATCCTATATTTCCATTACCTTTTCTTACGTCTTCACCATTAATTTCAATAGATCCATTAGTAATAGGAATAAGGCCTGTTATAGCGTTAAACAGAGTTGTTTTTCCTCCACCATTTGGACCAACTACAGCTATTAGACTATTTTTGTTAACAGAGAAACTTACATCATCTAAGATTAAAGTTTCTCCTATCTCTACACAACAGGAACTAGATACTATAGTATTATTTACCAAATTTTACCCTCTTTCAAATTTGTGGTTCTTATTGAGATTATATTAAGAGCTACAAACTTTACATCTATCACTACATTGTAAAGGAAATTATTTGTTTTTTATTTATGATTATGCCCTTTATGGTCATCATCATCCTCGTCATCATGATTATCATCGTGGTCATGATCATGATCGTCGGCATCATTAACTTCCAAAGGTAAGTTGCTTACTATTATATTAATATTATTTTCTAACCATTCTTCATAGGATTGATTTTCTTGAAGAGTTTCAACCCAAAGACCTGAAACTAGCCTTATTCCAGTTTCCTGCTCAATTGTATCACTATACTGAGAAGATGTTTCCGCTTCTAAGAACATTACCTCGATATGATTTTTTTCTATAACATCTATAGTATTCTTTAAGCTTTGTGGAGTTATTCCATCTTCAGAATTCAAGCTAGGAATTACAGTTGTTAGCACCTCAAAACCATAACGAGTTTCTAAGTAACCTAGAGCTTCGTGGGTAGTAATAATTTTTCTGTTTTCGGCAGGTATGGTACTAATCATTACTGATACTTCTTCATCAAGAGCTTTCAATTGATCTACAAAATTATTAGCTGAATCTTCGTAACTATTTTGGTTAGCAGAATCAGATTTTATTAGTTCATCCTTAATGACTTCTACTGCTAGCGCAACTCTCATAGGGTCAAACCAAAAATGCGGGTCATAAATTCCATGATCGTGTCCATCATGGTCGTCGTCATCATCTTTGTGCTTATTTTCTGAGAATTCGATTGGATTTATACTAGTCCCTATTTCTATTAGTGCATCTGGTGATGCTACTGAGTTCTCTAGTAATTCAACTAAATTAGCAGATTCATATTTTAAGCCTACGTAAAATACAATGTCAGAATTAGCTATCTTTATTGCATCTTGAGGAGAAGCCTCAAAACTATGAGGATCTACAGAATATGGCATTAGGATGCTTAGATCTATATTATCATTTCCTATACGTCTAACATACTCGGCAATCATTGGAGTTGTTGCCAATACACTAATCTTATCAACAGATTCTTCTGTGGTNACAGCTTCATCATTTACCTGGCTTTCTTGAGCAGGCTCATCTACGCTTTCACATGCGAATATTATTAACATTGATATACATAAAACTGTCAGCTTAAAAAAACGCTTAAAATTCATTACTTTTTCCTTCTTATGATGATACTTGGTATCAAATTTCATATTTTTCAATTATACATAAATTTTTAGAGTGTGAAAATAAAATTTCGGATAAATCAAGAATAATTATTAAGATTTTTTTCACTCAAATATATTTTATTAAATATATGATATGTTGTATCAATTTAAATATCAATATAATTTATATATTTTTTATATTTCTAACAAAATACAGCATGAATATTTATCCATTCTTTTTTTGATAAAAAGATTATGTATCAATTAAAAAAACTTTAATAAGTCAAGATTAAAGTTTTTTAGCCTTTTATGTGTCTTTATTATTTTGATACTATGGGTCTTTTATTTGGGATACCGTTTCTTCTTGGAAAATTTACTGGTGTTGATTTATATTTTTCCCAAATAATAAAATGATCTGTAGGTAATGACTTTGGTATTGTAATTTTTTCGACTAACGTTTTTTTAGAACCTAATAATTCAGTAATATATTTTGATTCACCTAGTTCAACCTTTGGAAACTTTCCTTTTGCTGTTATTACCTTTCCACCAACCTTAACTAGGGGTAATGTTAGTTCAGCTAGTACAGGTAATTTAGCTAGAGCTCTTGTTAGTACAAAGTCATATGATTCTCTCTTAATAGATTGGCCTAAATTTTCTGCTCTTTCGTTTTCTATCTTTATATTCCTAAGATTTAATTTTTTAATTACTTCTTCTAGGAAAGAACATTTCTTTTGAGAAGGTTCGCATAGTGATAGGCTTATCTCAGGATAAAATATTTTTATTGGAATTGAGGGAATTCCTGCTCCAGTTCCAACGTCAAGAAATTTATAATTTATATTGGATATATAATTTTTTAAAAAAAATATATACCTTAGAGATCTGGTGAATAATTCATTTGAAATATTATTCCATCCACTCAAAGATGTTAGATTAAATTCTTTTGATGATTTTTCAATCATGACGAAATAATCGTATAAATTACTAAATTTTTGATCATCAAAAGATATTTCTAAATCTTTAATTTGATTATGAAAATTTTTATTAATTTCATCCATACCTTTAAATATAATTCATTTATGTTTCCTATACTAAGAAAATATTCTTTTCGATGTTTATAATAATTGATAAGAATCATATAAAATTTATACTATAAGGATGATTATTTCATATGAAAATATGTGTTTGTATAAAAGAAGTTCCGGACTCTGATATTCCATCTAACAAACTTCAAATAGATACTGTAAAAAACAAGTTGATTCCTATAGAAAATGTGTCGAACATTGTTAATGGGTTTGATTTAAATGCTGTTGAGTTAGCACTTAGGTTTTCTGAAAATCACGAAGATTCTTATGTGACTATAATTTCTATAGGAAATAATCTTACTAGTGACGTTATAAAAAAACCCATAGCTATGGGGGCTGATGAAATTATCACTTGTGAAGACCCCCTTATTGAAGAAACTGATATTCTCGGAACATCACTTATTTTGTCTAAAATTATTACAAAAACAGGGCCTTATGATATTATTTTTTGTGGTCGCCATGCATCAGATTTTGATAATGCGAGCATACCTTTTGGTTTATCAGAAAATCTTTCTATACCTATTGTAAATATTGTTAAAGATATAAAAATTCAAGATCAAAAATTGCAAATGGAAAGAGTTATTACTGATGGATTTCAAAAAGTAGAGGTAGAAACACCTGTGATTGTAACTACAGGTAATCAGGTTGGAGATCCAAGGTACCCAACTTTAAAAGGTATTATGANTGCTTCAAAAAAAGAAATCACTAAAATTTCACTAAATGATTTAGAAATTACCAATGAAGATATAAATCCAAAAATTAGAATAGAGGAAGTGTATTTTCCTGAGAATGATAACAAGGTTGAATTTATAGAAGGAGATTCAAGTAAAGAAAAAGCAATAAATCTTCTCTCAAAGTTAAAAGAAGAGGGTGTGATCTAATTGAAAGTTTTATCCATATTAGTTAATGAAAATGAAAAAATTGATATTTCTTCATTAGAAGTTTTTTCCTTTGTTGATAAATTACCTGGTGTAAGCTCGTCTTCTGCATTGGTATTTGGGGGCGATAAATTGTCTGTATCAAAATTACCCGTAGATGAAATTTTTTTTGTTTCTTCAGATAATCAAGCCGTAAATCCTAACGATATTTTATTCACAATAGATAAATTTATTGATGAAAATCAATTTGATATTATAATTTTTCAAAAAGATGATTTATCAAACTATGTTGCTCCTTCTATCTCATTTAGAAAGGCTATTCCATACTTACCTGATGTGAAAAAATTTATCACTAAAGAAAAAAATATTTTAAAGTTAATTAGGCCTATTCATGGAGAGTCTGCTGAGGCTATTTATTCAGTAAGTTTAGAAAATTCAGTGATACTAAAAATGAGAAAAAGTTCTTTTGAACCAAAGCCACTTAATAGTGTAAATAAAGATGTAAAAGAAATTTTACTTCTATCTGAAAAAGATAAAACATTCAATATCTTAGAAACGAATAAGGCTGAACCAGAAGGAATTCAACTGGATGATGCAGATATTGTTGTATCTGGTGGTAGAGGTATTGGAGGTAAAGAGGGCTTTGAAAAAATAAAAGAGCTTGCGAACATTCTTAATGGAGCTGTTGGTGCATCTAGAGCAGCAGTAGAATCTGAATGGATAGAAACAAGTCAGCTTGTTGGGCTTACAGGGAAATGGATAAGTCCAAATCTATATTTTACTTTTGGAATATCTGGAGCTAGTCAGCACCTTGCTGGATGTATAAATTCAAAAAATATTGTAGCTGTGAACAATGATCCTGATGCATCAATTTTTCTTCATTCCAAATTTGGAATTATTGCTGATTGTAATGAGTTTTTGGATGAAGTTATAAAAGAGTTAAAAAATATTCAGTAAAGTTTGATCAAGAAATTCTCTAAATTTATAATGTTTTTTTCTTTTATTCTTATAATTGTGTTCGTTAGGGATGTAGAAAGAATATCCAACATAGAAAAACTTATTGTTACTCATAAGTTTAATATTTTATTTTGGGAATTAGAAAACTTACCAAAAAAAATATTTAATTTTACTGACACTAGTAATCTTACTGAAGAAGAGGTTAGAAAAGAAATTCTTGAAGAGGGCATTTCTCCCGATGATTTAGAAGGTTTTTTTCAAAAAGAATTATCTACTAGAATTAAAGAAACATTATCGATGAAGTTTTTGTTCCCACCATTGAGCTTTTCAATTGAGAAGCCTCCAAAAGTTTTAGTTATTTCGCCTAGAGATAAAATTTTTCAACAAAGAGCAATTTTATTAAATAATCAAATACCAGAAGAAGAAATTATACTCATAGAAAATAGTATTGATAGCATGGACTTATCTTCGCTTATTTTAGATACAGGTGGTTTTGCTGCATATCCTAGCATAATAAAACCAAGTAAAAATTATGATTTTTTACTTTCAACAATTGCTCATGAATGGTTACATCACTATCTTATTTTCTCGCCCTTAGGTCGATCTTATTTCAAGGGAGGAGATATGATATCTATCAATGAAACTTTAGCAGATCTCTTTGCTAAAGAAATAATGGGTAGATCAGACAATAGAAAATCTACTCATAATAAATTTAAAATAATGATGAGAGAAACAAGATTGAATGTGGATCAATTACTTGCAGATGGACTAGTAGATGAAGCCGAAGTTTATATGAACCAAAGGAAAAATTTTATCAATAATGAAGGTTACAAGATAAGAAAAATCAATCAAGCTTACTTTGCTTTTCACGGAAACTATGGAGATTCACCTTCTTCTGTTAATGACTACAATAAACAGCTAGAATACCTTCTAAGCACCTACGAAACATTTGAGGATTTTTTGAACGAAATAAAAAATATAGACGAACCAGAACAATTAGAAAATTTGATTAAAATAAGATCATATTAATCTGAAATTATGAGTTATAATTAAATTATGAATCTAATAAAAAAAACAATTGGNGTTGCAAAATCTTATAGACCTCCATCAGGAGGAAGGAAAGATGAATATGATATTTCTTTCCAAGAATTTATAGATAACTTAAAAGGTAACTTGCCTTTCCTAAATAAATTTCCTCAGGGAAACAAATCTTTATTTCTAATAGGTTTTATTGTTCTAGCTATTATTTGGGCTGCTTCAGGAATTTATACAGTCGGTCCTGATCAACAAGCTGCATTGAGAATGTTCGGTAAATTTCAGACTATACAAACTAATGGTCTTCATTGGTGGTGGCCTTCACCTATTGGACAAAGAGATGTAGTTATAACTACTGCAACCAGACAACTTGAATTAGGTTTTAGAAGTGAAGGTGAAGAAATTACTAAACCTGTTCCCTACGAATCTATCATGATTACAGGAGACGAGAATTTAGTTGACGTTCAAGCTGTTATACAGTACAAAATATCAGATTTGAGAAATTATTTGTTTTCAGTTGATGATCCAGGAGAAAGAGATAGAAATGTTGAACCAGGTGAACCAGATGGTGTCACGCTTAGAGATATTACAGAAACTGCTCTTAGGCAAGTAGTTGGTAAAAGAAATATTGATGATGTTTTAACAACTCAAAAAGCAGAAGTGCAAGATGAAGTTCTTCTTTTGATGAGAGGATTAACCTTTNACTATAGCACTGGAATAGAAGTAATTGCAGTTAGACTTCAAAATGTAAATCCTCCAGTTCAAGTTCAAGATGCTTTCGATGATGTTACAAGAGCTAGAGAAGAAAGAGATCGAATTATAAACTTAGCTGACGCGTATAAAGAGTCTGAAATACCAAGAGCTAGAGGTGAAGCAGCAAAAATTACTGAAGCTGCAAATGCATTCAAACAAGGAAGAATTGCAAGGGCAGAGGGTGAAGCAGAAGGTTTTAAGAAACTTCTTGAAGCTTATGAAAAATCTCCTGATGTTACAAGACAGAGACTTTATTTAGAAATGGTCGAAAGAGTCTTTCCAAATTTTAATAAATACATAATTGATGATGCTAAAATTTTGCCTCTTTTAGATATTGAATCAAATAATTAGGAAGAAATATGAATAAAAAATCTACGCCAATAATTGTTTTTTTTGTTATAGCAATATTTGTTGTTTTGCAGGCCTTTTTTACGGTGGATGAAACTGAAGTTGCTATAGTTACAACATTTGGTGAGTTTAAACAATCTCACACAGACCCTGGTCTCAAGTTCAAGACACCATTTATTGATCAAGTGACTAAATTTGATAAAAGATTACAAAGAGTAGATGTGCCACCAGAGCAACTTCTTACAAGTGATAAGAAAAGAATAAGTGTAGATGCCTATGCAAGGTACAAAATTATAAACCCTCTGTTATTTTTTAAGAACTTAACAAATGAATCAACTGCTGATTCAAGAATAGGTAGTATTGTTGGTTCCAAAGTAAGAGAAGAAATAGCCCAGGATACTCAAGATGAAATTATCTCAGAAAAAAGAGAACCCATCATGAATAACATAACTACTATGTCAAATTTGTTTGAAATCTCTCAAGCTGATGCTAAATCTTTACAAAACTCTTACCAAAATACTGATTTAGTTATTTATACCAGATCAGAGGGTGAGGCTAGGTTTTCTTTGGCTACTTCTGATGAGATAGCATCTGTTATTACTGATACAGTTGGTGAAGGTATAGAAGTTAAATATTATGTCCCTCTACAAAATATTTGGGGTGTTGAAGTATTAGATGTAAGAATAAAGAGAGCTGACTTTCCTGATTCTGTTGAATCATCTATTTTTGAAAGAATGGTTGCCGAAAGATTTAGAAAAGCTAGTGCATTTAGAGCAGAAGGTGAAGAACAAGATAAAGAGATCAGAGCTGCAGTTGATAGGGAAGTAGAAATTACGTTAGAAACTGCAAATGGTCAATCTGCAATTATTAGAGGTGAGGGTGAAGCTCTAGCAATTGAAGCTCTAGCAGAAGCCTTGAGTTCTGATCCAGAATTTTATGGTTTTGTCAGATCTTTAGAAGCTTATGAAAAATCATTAAGTACTGACACAACAGTTATATTGGACCCAAAGAGCGAATTGTTTAGGTATTTAGAAGAATATTCTAAGTAGTTTACTTAAAAGTAGTATCTTCTCCACTCTTTAATGTTTCCCAAACATCACTTATTGATGCAAAACTAGTTCCTGTTTGTTGTCCTGTAACTCTTTTACCAGATGTTGACTCAAGAAAGCCGTAGATAATACCTACAACGTTTCCTTCACTATCAATTATAGGACCCCCTGAGTCTCCAGGATCTGCTGCAGCATCAAACACAATAACTGATACATTTTTTCCTAAGAGATCACCTCTATAGTATGATTCACCTTTCTCAAATTTTAGAGTAGTAGAAACAGTTTTCACATAACTTATTATTCCGGAATGACTCGATGGAACTCCAGGATTACCTGCTGAGTAACCTATGGTAAAAATGTCCTTACCAATTTCATTTACATCAACTACTCTAGTCCTAAAAGGTTCTATATTATGAATAACTTTTATTGCTGCTAAATCTCTTTTTTTATCAACTCCAAATACCTGTCCTTGCATACTTGTGAATCCATTATCACTGCTTGGATCTGGTACAAAAACTATAACAAAAGCATTCGATCCAACTACATGCTCATTAGTAATTACCCAATCATCTTCTATAATCCAGCCTGTTCCAGTACTATTTCCAACTTCTATCATTACAACTTTATTTTTATGTTTTCTATATATTTCATAAGCAAGGTCATTTGTAGTATTAGACTCGAATGATTGGGGTGTTGCTGTAGGTTGAGGTGTTGGTTCTGGAACTAAAAGTGGTACTATTTCAGGGATTAATTCTTCTGCGAGGTAAATATCACCTATTCTTGCTATTTCAATAGCCTCATTTACTGCAATTTTTCTTATTTCATCTTCTTGAAAAGGAATAACTGTTGGAGTAGGTTGAGGGGTAGGAGTTGGCTGGGCTGTTGGAATAGGTTGAGGGGTAGGAGT